>CAVVWO010000016.1:0-22589 GCA_963752075.1 uncultured Acidimicrobiia bacterium | reverse complement strand
TCGAGAGCGCTGTAGCCGGATAGCAAGAAGAATTGTTGGAAGACGAAGCCGATGTTGCGAGAACGAAGCGCCGAGAGCTGCCGATCGGACAAGTCGTCGATGTCATACCCGACCGCCCGGACCGTTCCCGAGGTCGGTCGATCCAGCGTTCCGATGATATGGAGCAGCGTGGACTTGCCCGAACCAGACGGACCCACCACCGAGAGCAGCTCACCGCGACGGACAGCGAGATCGACGCCGTCGAGCGCTCGAACGGGAGGCGTGCCAGGGTATTCCTTGACGACGTTGCGAAGCTCGAGCACGAGGCCGTCGTCGTGAACCTCGGGTACGCCGTTGCGGCCGAAGAGTGCCATGTCTCCCCTAGGGGACGACGACCTGGTCGCCGGGTTGGAGACCGTCGGCGTCGATCTCGACGAATCCGTCGGCGAAGAACCCTGGATCGACGGCGATGTACCTGAGCGAGTCGGTGCCGTCGGCGACCTGTACCGCGTATCCCCCTTCGGAGAGCGCCACCAGGGCGGTCACCGGCACGGCGAGCGCACCCTCGACCGAGTCGGCAACCACCTCGATCTCGACCGGAGCCTCGTCGAGGTTGCCGGCGACCGACGGGTCGTCGAGGCTCACCTCGACCTCCACGGTCGCGGAGCCCTGCGTGTCGGTGGTGGCGATCGTCCCCACCGAGGTCACCGTCCCTGACGTTTCGGTGTCGTCGGGAAGCACCACGGTGACCGAAGTCGCCTTCTTCCAGGACCCCTTGGTCCGCAGTCGGCAGGTCGACCATGCACGACGATGTCGGCGGACGACGTGACGAGCAACTGGCTGCCACTCTGGACGGGCGAGCCGAGTTCAGCGGTGACGTCGGCGATACGGACGTCGCCCGGAAGGAAGATCACCTCACCGAACTCCACCACGCCGTCGTCCTCGACCCCCAGATCCTCCTGCCACCGCTGCACCATGTGTTCGGTGATCGTCGTGAAATCCTCGTCGACCGTGACGGTCTCGTCCGGGTCGTACCCGAGGTCCACCAATGACCGTTCGAGCTGCTCGACGTCCGGGCCCTCGTCGACGCCTTCCTCCAGCTGACGCCAGGCCGGCAGGTCGACCCGGTCAGCAGGACCACCGGGTAATCGTCGACACGGTACAGCTCCTGGCCCGCGCGTCACCGTCGCACCCGGGGAGACCGACCGACGTGAGAGTGCCCGTGGCGCGATTGACGATGGCGTCGCCGTCCGATCGCCCCAGCGTGCCGTCGTAGGTTTCCACCTCGACGAGGTCTCGACGGACCACCTCGGCGAACGAGAGCCGACCTCTGCTCTCTGGTTCGACGGGAGTGTCGGCCTCCTGGCTCAGGTACCACCAGCCGACCGTCGCCGCCGCCACGACGACCAAGAACAGAATCCACCTGCCCTACCCGGCGACGGGGTCGGTGGTAGACAGTGGTGGTGCGGTTGCTGCGTGCGATTGAGTCGTCATCGTGTCCATCAGTTTTGTCCCCTTCCGAAGCCACCGCCACCTGGGCCGAACCCGGCGAGGATCTCCTCACAGGCCGCCTGAGCCGAGATGAAGTCGGGGTCGTCACGGTCGAGTGCCCCAAACGGGCCGCCTTGGCCAGGCTCACCGTCTCCACCGGCGCCAGGGACCGAAGCTCGAGAAGTCGGGATCGGGCATGTCGAAGCCGTTGTCCCGCATGCACTGGGCGTACTCGATCATCGTGTCCTCGAGTTCGACGATATCCGGTCGCTCAAAGCCGAGCCGGGCGCCGTCGAGAAACTCGCCGCACGTCTCCCGGGCCGCCTCCACGGCCTCCCGGTCGAACTCGGCGCCTCCTCGCCGCCTTGGCCAGGGCGAGCCAGCTGGACGTTCCCGTCAGCGTCGACGGTCGGGTCGGCCATCTCGACCCCGTTGTCGCGCATGCAGGCGGCAAAGGCGAGCAGCGCCTCCTCGGGGTCGACGATCGCGGCTTCCCCGGCTGCTCCGTCGTTCGTCTCGATGCCATCGCTGGTCTCGGCGGCAACGCCTGCTTCGAGACTGGCAACACCGTCGTCGGTGGATGCGGAGCCCGACCCACACGCGGTCACCATCATCGCCAGGGCAGCAATCCACATGACTCTCTTCACCATGACTCGTTTCCTCGTCCGAATGTGACGCTCGCAGTGTTGACCGGCCACCTAAGCGAGTGCTGAGCGCGCCCTGAAGCGTTCGATGAGAAAGCCCGCGGTCTGGACGTCAACCGCCCGGAGCGAGATCGGCGAGGATGTCCTCGCACGCCTGGTTGGCTTCCACAAAATCCGGATCTTCGGGATCGATTTCACCGAACGGCCCTTCGGCCAATCCACCGGACGCGAAGCTCGTGAAGTCGGGATCGGGAAGGTCGAACCCGTTGTCTCGCATGCATTGGGCGTACTCCAACAATCGATCCTGGAACCCGGTGAGGTCAGTCCCGATGAAACCGGTGATCACCCGGCTCAGTTCTTCGGAGCACTCGGCCTGCGCCGCCGCCAAGGCATCCTCGTCCAGGGTCGATGGATCGATGTCCTGACTGAACTGGACGTTCCCGTTGGCGTCGACGACCGGGTCGGGCAGATCGACACCTTGCTCCCGGAAACACGCAACGGCCTCGAGGGCGGCTGCCTCCATGTCGACGGAGGCGACCGTCGTGGTCGACCCTCCGGAGGTCGTGGCGGTGGTCTCGAGCGTGGCGATCGAATCCTCTGCAGGCGTGTCGTCGCCCGAACAGCCCGCCAGGACCAGGGAGAACAGAACGAGAGTGGTGAGAAGGTTCTTCATGGTCTCATTCTGACAAGGCTCCGCATCTATGCCACCTCGGCCGCAGGACAGATTCCAAAACCTCGCTGACGGCGCCCATCGACCGCCGCTTGCGACGGCGCCGGTGGAAGATGCGGTGGTTCAGCTCTTAGGTTCTTCTTAGAGTGCCCTCAGCCGGTTCCTACCCGAGCTGGTTACAGTCTCGTCCATGAGCAAGGTCCTGATCGCCGAAGACGACCGTGCGGTACGCCAGTCACTGGAACGCGCCCTGAGGTTCGAGGGCTACGAGGTGGTGGTCGCCACCGACGGCGCCGACGCCCTCGAATGCCGTGCGTCGATCACGAACCGGACGTGATCGTCCTCGACGTGATGATGCCCCACATCGACGGACTGACCGTCTGTCGCCGACTCCGCTAACGAAGGGATCCACCACCCCGATTCTCATGTTGACCGCCCGCCAGGAGGTCTCGGATCGGGTGGCCGGTCTCGACGCCGGCGCCGACGACTACCTCGCCAAGCCCTACGCCTGGAAGAGCTTCTCGCCCGGCTGAGGGCGCTCCTCCGCCGGACCGATCCGCAGGAGGAATCCGACGAACTCGTCTACGCCGACCTCGTCCTCAACCCCGCCACCCGCCAGGTGACCCGGGGCGACAACCGGGATCGAGCTGACCAAGACCGAGTTCGACCTTCTCGAGCTCATGATGCTCAACGCCGAAATCGTGCTCACTCGGGACGTCATCTACGACCGGATCTGGGGGTTCGACTTCGCCACGTCATCCAACTCGCTCGACGTGTACATCGGCTACCTGCGTCGCAAGACCGAAGAGGGCGGCGCCTCGCGCCTCATTCACACGGTTCGCGGCGTCGGCTACGCCCTCCGAGAGTCATGAGCCTCCGAACCCGGCTGACCCTGCTCGTCGTCGGGAGCGGTCATCGTCACGGTCACGCTGGTGGCTGGAGCGGCCTTTGCCTCGGCCGTTCGGGAGGTACGCGAAGAGGCCGATCAGGTGCTGCAGAGCTCGAGCAGCCGATTTCGCGTCGGACGACTTTCCGATCGGTCGCCAGAGCGACGGGAACGATCGAAGGTTCTTCAATCGGTCGGACCCTGTCCAGTTTCTCAACGCCGAGGGGATCACCTTTGCCATCGGCGGACTCGACGATCCGCTACCGGTCGGATCGCTCGATCTCGCCGCCCTCGAAGATCAGACGATCTCGCCCATCCACACGGTCTCGACCAGACGAGGGCGACTATCGGGTCATCACCGTTCCGCTGTCTGATGGCGCGATCATGTTCGCCCGCGACCTGTCGGAGCAGGAGGCCATCCTCGACGGTCTGCGAGTCCGTTTCACCCTGATCGGGCTTCTTGGTGCCATCGTCGCCGGCATGATCGGATGGTTGGTCGTCAATCGGGCGTTGGCGCCCGTCGACGAGCTGGCCAGCACCGCCGAGCACGTGGCCGCCACCCAGGATCTCACGGCCTCGATCCAGGTGGATCGTGACGACGAGTTGGGCCGCCTGGCCCGCAGCTTCAACACCATGCTGGCGGCGCTGGGGGCTTCCAAGCAACAGCAGAGAGGCTGATCGACGACGCCAGCCACGAGTTGCGCACCCCCCTCACCGCACTGCGCACCAACATCGACTTCCTCACCCGAGCTCCCGAGCTCCCCGAAGACGATCGCAAGGAGATCCTCGCTGACGCCACGTTCGAGCTCGAGGAGCTGACGTCGCTGGTGTCGGAACTCGTCGAACTCGCCACCGACGCCGAAGCGACCGAAGAGCCCTTGCGCGATATCGCCCTCGACGAACTCGTGGCGCGAGTGGCCGAACGCGCAGAACGCCGCTGGGGCCGCCCCATCGAAGTGGCGGCCGAGCCCGTGCTGGTGGAGGCACGCCCGAACCTGCTCGAGCGCGCCGTCTCGAATCTCCTCGACAACGCCGCCAAATTCAGCGATCACGGCAGTCCCATCGAAGTTGCAGTCCGCTCCGGGAGCGTCCGAGTCACCGATCACGGCGTGGGCATCCCCGACGCCGAGAAGCAACGTGTGTTTGACCGGTTCTATCGATCGACTGAGGCAAGAACCCTTCCAGGCTCCGGCTTGGGACTGGCGATCGTGAAGCAGATCGCCGAAACGCACGGAGGCACCGTATTCGTCGAAGACGCCGACGGAGGCCGGAACGGTGGTCGGATTCACGATTCCTGTCCAAGACGAAGAAAGCGGAACCTAGACGCCGGCGACCACCACACAGTTGCGACCGAGATCCTTCGCCCGGTAGAGGGCTTTGTCGGCCTCGTGAAGGAGGCTGTCGAAGTCCGGCACGTCCGAAGACAGCTCGGCCACACCTGCAGAAAGGGTGATGTCGATGAGCCCGCCGCTGGTCCGGATCGGCGTTTCGGCCACCGTGCTTCGAAGGCGATCGACAACCGCAAAAGCGCCCTTCAGGTCGGTGTCCGGCATGACCACGGTGAACTCCTCGCCTCCGTATCGTGCGAGTAGGTCACCTTCTCGGACGGCATTCTGGAGCCGTCCGGCCAGAGCCACCAAGACCTCGTCCCCCAGGGTATGGCCGTACGTGTCATTGATCACCTTGAAGTTGTCGACATCGACCATGGCAACCGTGATGGGGTGGTCTCGAACCGCGGCCTGGGTGGCCATCTGAGCGGCAGTGTCGAGCAGATGGCGCCGATTTGCCAAGCCGGTGAGTGAATCCGTGTCGGCGATACCCTGGAGTTCGGTCATCGGCGCCAGAACCCGCCGGGCGATCCACAGACCGGCACCGGCCAACACGATCGAGATCGCCACCCCTAGGTAGATGTTGTTGCGTTCGTTATCTCGCAAGCCGCCGAGGAAGTCCACCTCCGGGGCGTGGACCCCGATGATCCATGTGGTGGCATCGTCGATGGTGAATGGCACGAACGCAGCTTGATGATCCTCGCCCTCGTAGCTGAATTCCTGCGTCCACTGATCCATGGGAGCGTCGGCGCCTCCCGCTGCGACGAACGCCCCGTATGCAGCCCGGGAGGCACCGACATTGGCCTCGTCGCTGTCCTCCGGTTCTGCCGGCGTCTGATCGCCGAGTTGGGTCACGAGCGGGTAGGCGATCATCCGGCCGTCTTGGTCGGCGATGAACGCCGAACCGCTCTCGCCGATATCGAGCGATCCAAGGAACCCTGACAGATCCGAGAGGTTGATGTCCACTCCCACGGCTCCCACCATCCCCTCGGCAGACGACACTGCCTGGGCGACCGTGATGCCCGGTTCCTGTGATGAGAAGAACACATACGGCTCGGTCCACGCCGGATCGTCCGATGTGGCTGCCGCCAGATACCAGGGCCGGACTCGCGGATCGTAGGGATCGTCCACGGCCTCCTCGGCCGAAATCGGGTGACGCTGCGCGTCTCGCCACGAAAGGGTGACGTTCCGGTTTCCGTCGGCGTCGACCTCGATGTGCTTGAGCCGATACTCCGCACCCGCTTTCGTTGCGTCACGACTCACGAAGATGAACGATCCGTCGGCCCCTCCGAAGTACACACCGTCGAACTCGGGGTTCGCATCCAGGACCTCGAGGAAGAACTGCTCAACCTGTTCGACTTCGTTCAGATCGAGCGTCGAGGTCTCGAGCAAGGATTCTGCCAGTTGGGTGGTGCGAACCGCCGGATCGAGGAATCCCAGGGTTCGAACCACCGATCGATCAGCTGCGCCTCCCAGGATCTCGCTCATATGAGTGAGCAGGACACCCTCTGAGGCCAACCGCGACGACGCCAGGAGAGCCCCGACGGCCACGAGTTGCAGCAGAACCAGACCCAGAATGAGCCAGAGCCGAAACGCCCGAGGTAGGGCGCGTTGCATTCGCACAGGACGATCACGCATCTCCTTCTCTATCGGCTGATCAAGCCCGCCCTGAAGACGATTCTCGGATATGTGGACTGACCGCCACCTTCGGCTTCTCATGCAACTCTTAGGTTCCGTTGACGAAGCGTTCAGAACCGTTGTTGATACTGAAGCCAACACCACACGAAGACTGGCCGGAGAAGAGGGGAGGACATGGACAGGACCGTCGAGGTCTCAAGCCTTCGTTACCGGCCACAGCCAAGCGTGCGGGCGATCGGATTCTCCCTCCCCGATCGCCCGCCACCTCTTGAAAGGAAACCGCATGGACCACGCATTTTCAGCCACACGACCCGCTGGTAGACCGCGTCGCCCCAAGAGTTACGAAGCGGGCCGAGTCTGCACGGGATTCGGCTGCGACACCAAGCTCTCTCGATACAACAAGCGGGAGTTCTGTCATGTGCACGCCCCGGTGAAGTTTCCCCGTGTGCGTGGACGGGTCGAAGAGCAGTAGCAGCCGGGCGGGGTAGGCTCCCGACCAATCGTCGAAGAGGGAGAAACCGAATGCGGTACCGAGCTTTGGGGAAATGGGGACTGAAGGTCTCCGAATTGTCGCTGGGCGCCTGGACGACCTACGGGGACAGCGTTCGCGACCTCGCTCAGATAAAGGACATCGTCCGCATCGCCTACGACGCCGGGGTGAATTTCTTCGACAACGCCGACGTCTACGCAACCGGCAAGGCCGAGGAGGTCATGGGAGAGGTGCTGGCGGACTTCCCTCGCCACACCCTGGTCCTCTCCTCCAAGGCGTACTGGCCCATGTCCGACGACGTCAACGATCGGGGCTTGAGCCGCAAACACCTGCGCCATTCGATCGACCAGTCCTTGCGTCGGCAACGGGTCGACTATCTGGACCTCTACTTCGCCCATCGTTACGACCCTGGGACGCCCATGGAAGAGATCGTGTCGACCTTTTCCGGCCTGGTCGACCAGGGAAAGATCCTCTATTGGGGCACCTCGGAGTGGCCGGCCGCCAGAATTGCCGAAGCGGTGGCGTTTGCCAACGGGCAGGGATACCACCCGCCGGTGGTGGAACAACCGCAATACTCGATGCTCTCTCGCGAACGTGTCGAGAAGCGTATCCTCCCGGTCACCGACTCGGCCGGCATGGGTGTCGTCGTCTGGAGTCCTCTGGCAATGGGGATGCTGACGGGCAAATACGACGAAGGTATGCCGGATGGCGCCCGATTGACCACCAATGACGGATTTCGAGAGCAGCTCATCAATGACGCGAACCGACGCCGGGTGGTGGCACTGCGCGAGGTGGCGGACGACCTCGGCATCACGCGCACCCAACTTGCCCTGGCATGGGTTCTGAGATCACCATCCATCTCGTCGGCGATCACCGGCGCCACACATACCGACCAGATCGAGGAAAGCCTCGGCGCCACCGGTGTCGAACTCCCTCCCGAGTCCATCGATCGCGTCAGAACGATCCTGAGCTCACCGCCGACCGAGGCCTGACCCAGGAATTCGAGCACCCGGCAGCCGCCGGCGTCACGTGCCTCGACATTCAACTGACTGGGTGGCTGCCCGGGGGGTGGGCAGGGTGAGCCGGAGCTCGCTCCACCCGTCGATGTAGTCATAGGTGAGTTCGCCGCCCATCATCCTGGCGAGCCGCCTCGACACCGCCAGCCCAAGGCCCACCGCGTCCGACGGCCCACCCGTCGAGTGGAACGGTTCGAAGACCACCTGGCGATTCTGTTCGGAGATGCCGCTCCCGTTGTCACTCACGACGAGCGTGACCGTTTCGCCTTCCTGCACGGTTTCGATTCTCACGATCTCACCGCCGTATCGCACCGCGTTCGTGAGGAGATTCCGGATGATCTGGCGGGTTCTGAGAGGATCGGCGAACACCAACGCCGGGCTCGACGCCACCACGAGTTCCTTGGCCAGATCGCGCTGAAGCGGTTCGCACACCGATGCCACCTGGACACTCAGATGCATCTCCTGCGGGTCGACGCTGACGGTTCCCAGGTCGGCACGGGCGCCGATGATCAAGTCCTCGATGATGTCGGATACCTCTTGCGCCTGAGAGAAGACCAGCCGAGCGGCCTCATCATGGCCTTCGGGATCATCACCGAATGCGCCGCCGCATAGCATCTCGGCATATCCGAGCACAGCAGTGAGTGGCGTGCGCAGCTCGTGGGACACGGTCGCCACGAACTGGTCTTTCGCCTCCACCAATCGTTGCATGTGTTCCTTCTCGGCGGCCGCCGCCAGCGCCGAGAGGTCATGGCAGACAACCGAGAAATAGGCCTGGTCATCGTGATCCGATTTTTCGTGATGCATGAGGGTCACTGCATGTCGGATGGGCACGCCGTGCACGTTGACCAGATGGAGATCGCCACGCCACGAACCATCGAGGACCAGATCGGGCAATACCGAATACCAGAAGTCTTCGTTGTCAGACGTTGCGAACACTGCCGAAGCCCGCAGACTCGGGAGGGCGGACAGGTCCGGATCTCCGAGGAACCGGTGTGCGGCTGTGTTCATGAAGAACACCCGCTCGGCGGCGTCGATGAGTAAGACGAGATCGTCGGCAGCCTCGATGATGGCGGCCAGCCGCCCATTCCGGGCTTCGGAGGCGCCGAGTTCGGCGGTCGCTCGCCGGCGATGGTCCGCATACCGAATCGCCCGCCCCAGGGCGGCCGCGTTGACCGAGTCGCGACTGAGACTGTCGTCAGCGCGACCTTCCTGCATTGCCGCCTCTCCGACAAGTGGATCATCCACGATTGCAATGAGAGGGGCTCGGCCGATCATGGCACGAACGGCGCGCAGCCCGCCAATGCCGTCGGCGTCGGGAACTCCCAGGTCGACGACCACAGCGTCGGCTGGGCGCTCATGGAGCGCCGTAAACCCTTCGGCGAGGGACCTCGCCGTTCTAATCACATCGGCGCTGCCAGAACTCTCCACCAGCCGACACAGGGTGCCTGGTTGCGAAGGCTCAACGACGAGCACCATGCCGAGCTTCTTCATACCCATTTTTCATCGGCTCCGATCGCCGCGGCTTGAGCCTGCTGAGGGAATCAGAGGTCTGCGTGGCGCCAAGCCTCACGAAGCTTGGTCCGGCCGGATTGAAGGATGCCCCCGCGATAGATGCGAGCCGCCATCCGAATGAGGACGATGGTGCTCAACACCGTGGAAGCGATGGCAACCGCGAACTGCCAAGCCGGGACCTCCAACGCAGCAGAGCGAACGAGCATGACCATGGGTGCTGTGATGGGCAGCATCGACGCCACTTCGACCAGGGTCGTCTCCGGGTCGGCGGTGGCGACGAGGGCGATGAAATATCCCGGGAGGATGATGGCGATGGGAATCCAGGACACCGATTGGACGTCCTCCTGTCGCGAGACGAGCGAGCCGGCGGCTGCGAAGAGGACGCTGTAGAGGCCATAGCCGAGCAGGAACCACATGATCACGGACAGCAGGATGTCGAGACCCATCCCGCCCAGGTCCGGCAGGTCGGCGACGTCGATCATATTGAGTACCAGCACCAGCGATCCGCCGATGACCACCAGTTGGACCAGGCCGAGCAGGCCGATGCCGATCACCTTGCCCGACAGCAACTCCAATGGGCCGCACTCTCGAAAGCACCACTTCGGCCACTCGACCTGCCTTCTCCTCGAGCACCCCGAGCAACACGAACTGACCGAACATGACAATCGAGATGAAGAGCAGCAGAACACCGACGTAGGCCGCGGCCGAACGCGCCTCGGCGTCCGGGTCGGGCTCGGACAGCGTCACCACCTCGGGCGGCTCGGGAGCCAGGAGTTGGGTCAAGTCCTCGGGCGACAACCCCAGCTCGACGCTGGCGAGCTGACGATCGGCCAACCCAAACGCGGCCACGAAGACCGCTTGGAGGGTGCCCGAAGCCTGCTGGCGGTAGACGACCTGCCGGCCGTCCACCAGGGCGTCGACCGACCCATCGTCGAGAGCGGCCTCACCCGCCGCTCGCGAAGGAAAGCTCTCCACATCCAGGTCGATTCCCGCCGCTCCAGATGCAGCTTCCAGAGCCGCTGTGAACTCGGACGAGGCTGGCGTCACGATTCCGAGCGGGATGGCGCTCGGTCCATCGATCGCCCTGGCGAGGAGGGGAACTCCACCAAAGATGGCCACCACGATCGCCAGCGTGGCGATGAGGAAGATTCGACTCCGGGCGCGTTGCACGAAATCCCGCCTGGCCACCTCGAATATCGAGCGCCATCGAGTCACTGTCCGACCGCCTGACGGAACAGATCCGAGAGATGCGGCGGCCCGTAGGAGAATTCCGTCACCTCACCTTCGGCCGCGGCGCGGGCAAGGACATCCTCGAGACGAATGCCGGTCGGGACCAGAAACCCGGAACCGCGCGGCATTGCCTGTCGCCGGAACCATCTGGTCGATGTCCGGTGACCAAGCGGCTCCATCCACCGACACCTCGATCCGAATACGGTCGGTTTGCGAGCGCAATGCGGAGACTTCGCCGGACAGCACCACCCGGCCATTGTCGATGATCACGACGTCTTGGCACACGTCCTCCACGAGGTCGAGCTGGTGACTCGAGAAGACAATGCCGACGCCTTCGTCGGCGAGGTCCACGAGCAGAGCCGACATCGCCGCGATCCCCAACGGATCCAGACCGGCGAACGGCTCGTCGAGAACGAGCAGTTTGGGCGAGTGCACGAGCGCGGCCGCCAGCTGCACCCGTTGCTGATTGCCGTGAGAAAGCTCATCGAGGCGCGACGTGGCCCGATCCGCCAACCCGAGGCGGGCCAGCCAGTGGTCTGCCGCCGCGGCTGGCCGCTCGGCGCGGCAAGCCCGACAGCACTCCGAAATAGGCGAGCTCATCGCCGATCTTCATCTTTGGGTAGAGTCCCCGCTCTTCTGGCATGTACCCGAAACGCAGGCGGACCTCGTGCGTCACCGGCTCGTCGTTCCAGACGAACGTTCCCTGCGTCCGGCTGGACGAGGCCGAAGATACACCGCATGGCGGTGGTCTTACCGGCGCCATTCGGGCCCAGAAAACCCACGATGCGACCCGGCGGCACCAGAAAGCTTGCCCCATCGAGTGCAACCACATCGCCATATCGCTTGGAAAGCGCTTGTATTTCGAGCATCAGCGTCCGTCACCGTAGCCGGTCCCTACTCAGCGAACCAGTGACGAATGGCAACACTCGCGGGCCTCGCCCCGGTCGTGTGAACCCGACCGCTTCGAACACCGGCGACGATCTCCAGGGGCGGCGAGTTCCTAGAGGTGCCGCCGTCTCAACTATCGTCGCGAGTGGCAAACCGAAGTAGACAAGCAACACGGACAGCGAGGCATCATGCGAATCGGAATCCTCACGGGTGGCGGCGACGTCCCGGGACTGAACCCCTGCATCAAGGCGGTCGTCAACCGCGTCGCCGACCGAGGACCACGACGTCATCGGAATTCGACGAGGCTGGGCGGGAGTTGTCGGAACACAACCCGGACGACCCCACCTCGGCGGACCGCCATTTCCTGCACCTCACCCCGACCGTCGTCAGAACCATCGACCGAAGCGGCGGAACGATGCTGCACACCTCGCGGACCAACCCTCAGCGTGTCCGGCGATCAGCAGACGTCCCCGACTTCCTGCGCGGACCAGGTCGAGGGCGACGGTCCTCACGATCTGACCGACCACGTGCTCCGGGTCCTCGAAGATCAGAAGCTCGACGTGCTCATCCCGATCGGTGGCGACGACACCCTGTCCTACGGACAGCGACTGCACGAAGAAGGGTTCCCGGTCATCGCCATCCCGAAGACCATGGACAACGACGTGCACGGTACCGAGTACTGCATCGGCTTCTCAACCGCCGTCACCCGAGGTGTTCAGTTCATCACGAACCTCCGCACGTCGACCGGTTCGCACGAGCGGATCGCGGTCGTCGAACTGTTCGGGCGAAACAGCGGCGAGACGTCGCTCGTCACGGCCTACCTGTCCGGCGTCGATCGGTCCATCATCTCGGAGGTTCCCTTCGACATCGACCGCCTCTCCGATTTCCTCGTTGCAGATCGGGCCAAGAACCCAAGCAAATACGCGATCCTCACCATCTCCGAAGGTGCACAACTGATCGACGGGGACATCATCGAGAGTGGCGAATCCGATGCCTACGGTCACCGCAAGCTCGGCGGCATCGGCGCCCTCACGGCCGAACTCATCAAGGAGCGGACCGGTATCGGCATCATCGAGCAACGCCTCGGATACCTGATGCGCTCCGGTAGCCCCGACTCACTCGACCTCATGGTGGCGATCAACTTCGCGGTCATGGCCGCCGAGCTGGCGATGGAGGGAGCCACCGGTCGGATGGTTGCCCTGCGCGGCGGTACCTACACCGCTGTGCCGATCTCCGTCACCAAGGAAGGCGTGAAACGGGTGGACGTCGACGAACTCTACGACCGGGACGCATACCGACCCAAGGTACGCCACGTGACCGGCAAACCGATGTTCCTCTACTGATGCGCAAAGTCATAGGCGTGCTCACCGCGGGCGGAGACTGCCCTGGCCTCAACGCGGTCATTCGTTCGGTCGTGAGTAGGGCCGTCGAACACCACGGTGCAGAGGTGGTCGGCATCATGAACGGCTGGGAGGGCTTGATGGACGGCCGAACCAGGCCGCTCGACCGCGACGACGTGCGAGGAATCCTGCAGCGGGGCGGAACCATCCTCGGTACCTCCCGGAAGGACCCCTACGTCCACGGCGACGGGTACGAAAGCGTTCGGCGAACCGTCGAGCGCAACGACATCACCTCCGCTCATCGTGATCGGAGGCGACGGAACGCTGCGCACCGCCCTCAAACTCTCCGAAGAGGGGCTACCCGGTGGTCGGTGTCCCCAAGACCATCGACAACGACATCTCGGCCACCGACTACACCTTCGGCTTCGATACCGCGCTGAGCATCGCCACCGACGCGGTCGATCGCATCGCCACAACCGCAGAGGCGCACAACCGGATCATGCTGGTCGAGGTCATGGGACGGACCAAGGGATGGATCGCAACCTATGCCGCCATTGCCGGTGGTGCCGATGCACTGCTCATTCCGGAAATCCCCTACGACCTCGACGACATTGCCCGGAACCTGAAGCGGCGCCACCGACAAGGACGGACCTACTCCGTGGTCGTCGTCGCCGAGGGCGTCGCTCCCCCGGCAGGGTCACGGCATCCGAACAAATCGCCTCGACGCCTTCGGGTTCGAGCGGCTCGGCGGCGTGGCCTACCAAATCGCCCCCGAGCTCGAAGAGACGAACCGGTTTCGAGACGCGAGTGACCGTGTTGGGACACCTCCAACGAGGTGGGACGCCGACTGCGTTCGATCGTGTCCTGGGAACTCGTTTTGGCGCGGCGGCCGTGGACATGGCCATCGCCGGCGAAGAGCCAGGTGATGGTGGCTGTTCGTTCCGATGAGATGGTGGCCGTTCCCCTCGCCGAAGCGTGCGAGTCGATCAAGGGCGTCGAAGACGACCTCTACGACCTCGCCGCCACCTTCTTCAACTGAGTTCCCGGGACTCCGACCGGGTCTGAGGCCGGCCCATACGAGTGTCGCCGCCCTGGACTGGCGGCATCGGGTTCACCGATCAGGGAAGAGGACCATCTCGTCGGTGGCGGATGGGTCGCTCGAGCGCCACGTAACCGGGCACGTGATGATGGGGCGTGTCGAGGTAGACCTTCGCTTCCGGTACCTGGGCGAATCGACCGTGACTCCACCGCACTTCGACATGGCCCACCACGTCGACCCGCTCGCCGGACGCCTTCTCCCTGAAGCGGGCCCGCCAGCCCACGACCGGTTGCCCACGGTCGCGATCCGCCCAGTGGTCCAGGCCCACGAATTCGTAGCGAGACCTCAGATCCCACGGTGTCCCGACCCGATAGGCGAGCGGGTGGCCCTCAGCCGATTCACCCAGAACGAAGTAGGGAGCCGACTGGAGCCGAAGGAGCCGCCACACCATCTGTTCGCGGGCACCCTTGGTGCGAAGCTCGCCGTCCCACCGTCGATTCGATCCCTCTGCGACCTTGGGCACGAAGGCACGGTAGGCGACGAGGGCGTCGCCCGGCCAGCCTGCCCCGCGAGGTAGCCGTTTGAGTCGATCACGGTCCGCCTGGGTGAGATCAGCGACGTGGATCGGGAGACCGACGGTCATCCGCGATGGCACGGCACACCGCATAGAAGTCCTGGTAGGCCTGCGGGGCGACCTCGAGGAACCAATCCGTTCGTTCCTCCTGGCGGTCGGCGAGCAGCCGGTCGAAGAGGTTCATCGGCGAGGAGTTGGTGAGGATGTTCGAGCCGTACTTGCAGGACACCAGGTAGACGTGATCGACCCGCAGGTCCGCCGGGATCTGGTCGTAGCCGGGCGGTCGATGCGAACCCTTCCATTCGACGACCCACGGCGGTCGACCTCGCAGCCCTTCCGTCGAACGCGCGAACTGGGTGCCGTTTCGCCAGGCGGTGGCGAAGAGATGTGCTTCGGACCCGGTGCTGTTGACCGTCGGCGAGTCGATCGTACTCGGCCGTCGTCACGCCCACGAAGCTCTCCGGTCGCACGTCCAGCGCATGTTCGACACTGGGAAACCCGAACATGGCCAAGCCGGTGACGATCTCGGAGATCTCGGTGCGGATCGACGGCATCGCCTAGCCGTCTCGGAACAGGCGGGTGAATTGGAGTTGGGCGCCGATCAAGTCGGCGAGGCAGCCGCTCACTGGTGTAGACCGGGAAGGTAGGTGTACACGTCCACCGCCACACCGCGCAGTTCCATCCACATCACCACCGCGTCGCCCCAACGTTCCTCGAGCAGGGCTTGGCGCAGTTCCTCGGCTCCGCCGGGGGCGAGTTCACCCGGATCGGTGCGGGCCACCAGCTCGAAAGCCAGGACCCGCTGCAGGACCTCGATGTCCTCGGCGAGGAACACCTCGGGCGGGATCGAACCGAACAACCGAGTAGGCGACACCGGTCATCACGGATCGGCGACGGCGGGTGTCTCGAACTGGTCGACCGAGGCGAGATCATCCTCGGCTCCAGAAGCCCGGCATCGCCTCGTCCGGATCCTTCGGCGTAGCGCCGGAGGCGTTCCTGGCCGCGCGGGTCGAACATCTCGATCGCATCGAAGACACTCCATGGTCCCACGGCCCGCAAGCGCGCGGTCGCCCGGGCTGGCAGGTCGTGGAAGGTTCGAGGTGAGGATGAGGAGGCGGGCCGCCGGATCCTGCGCCTTCAGCACGTGGGCTCGGCCGAGCGTCTTCCAGAGCGTGTCCGTCCGCATGAGGCCCGGGCCGGACGGTGGTGAACGCTCCGGATACGTCGACGAGGTACTCGCGGTCGTCGTTGGCGTCGATCACATGGAAATTGAACTGAACACCGACTTTCGGGATCTTGTAGGGCTCCTTGATGATCCGAAACCCGCTTCCTCCAGCACTTTGCGGGCCAGATCCTGGGCCTTCTTCCCTTCCGAGGTGGCTCGCGCCTGGAAGTGTTCGGCGCGTTCGTCGTGCGACTCCGGCAACTCGAGCGGCAGCGGATCGGTCGACAGAACCTCGAGAGGGCGAGGACGAACCCGGGTCGCCTCGGCCGATGTAGCGCTGCCGGGCGGTCTCCACATAGCCGGACTCGAGGTCGTAGCCAACCGCCCGACGCCCGGAACGGGCGGCCGCCACCAGGGACGTTCCCGACCCGACGAACGGATCCAGCACCAGATCGTTCTCATAGGTGTAGAGCTCGATGAGGCGGCGGGGAAGCTGGAGAGGGAACGGTGCCGGGTGTTGGACGCGGCGCGCGCTCTCGGCGTCGATCCGCCACACGTCGAGCGTCGCCTCCATGAACTCATCGACCGACATGGTGTTCTTGTACGGATAGCCCTCCTGCTCGCGCTGCTGGGGGCTCCTCGCCCGGTCGAAGCGGCCCTTCGAGGCGACGATGACCCGCTCGGTCAGGTCCCGCAGTACGGGGTTGGTGGCTTTGCGGAACGATCCCCACGCCACCGATCCGGCAGCGCCGTCGGCTTTCACCCAGAGGATCTCCCCTCGAAGCAGCAGTCCGAGATCATCCTGAAGGATACGGATCACATCGGCAGAGAGGCTGCGATACGGCTTCCGGCCGAGGTTGGCGACGTTCACCGCGATCCGGCCTCCCGGCTCGAGTACCCGTTTGCACTCGGCGAACACGTCGCGGAGCATCTCCAGGTACTCGATATACGACTCCGGCGGGGCAGCTCCACCGCGAGTCGGAGCCGGATCCCGGTCACCGCCTGCTCGTACTCCTTTCCGACGAAGTAGGGCGGCGAGGTGACCACCAAAGCCACCGAACGATCAGGGAGATCGGTCATGACCCGGGCGTCGCCGAGGATCACCGGCGGGTCGGGAAGTCGCAGATCGCTCGGGCTTGGGACCGAGTTCGTCGTCGTCGGAAAGCTCCGGTGGAGCGAATCTGGCGTAGAAGGCCGAGGCGTCGTGGTTTTCCCGCCGTCCGACCCCGAAGGCAGACGTGGTGGTACTTGCTCGCTTCGAGCCGACGGTTCCGGCAGAGCTCGCCGTGGTGTCCGGAGTTGATTCGTTCACGGTCGCAACCTTACCGGCTGGGTGTGACGGAATCGGCCACTTCTCCGAGCGGCCAAGAACCCCCGGTGCGGGTCGCGCCCTTAGATGCGCCAACCGAGAACGACCTAGTATCTCTCGGATGTCGAGCAACCCGAACGGTCAGGGAATGACGGAAGAGCAGATGCGCACGCCAACGGAGCAGCAGCGCAGCCGTCGGGAAGGTCAAGCCCGCCAGCCGGTGAACCGCAAATCGTTGGGCCAGTTCGGCGGCTCGGTCAATTCGTCAAGCCGTACCGCCGGTACTCTGGCCCTTGCCCTGCTCGGCGTCATGGCGGCCAGCGTCCTCGGGCTCGTGTTTCCCCAGGTGATGGGTACCGCTGGTCGACACCGCCTTGGCCGGCCTCGACAACAACGACACCATCCGAACTCGATCGCATCGCGCTCCTTCTCATCGCCGTGTTCGCCGGCCAAGCCCTCTTCAACGTCCTCCGGGTGTACTACGCCGGCGTGATGGGAGAGGCCATCGTCGCCGACTCCGCAAGGGCGTCTACCGCCACCTGATGACGCTCCCCGTCACCTTCTTCGATCAGCGCAAGACGGGCGAGATCACCTCCCGGCTGACGTCGGATGTCGCCGTCGTGCAGGCCACGGTCTCAACGGCGCCTGGCGCAAGCCTTCGCTCAGGGGTTCACGCTCTTGGGTGGCGTGGTGCTCATGTTCCTGACCAGCGTGCGGCTGTCGTTGACGGTGCTGTCGTTCCTTCCGATCGCCGTGGTGGCTGCCCGCCTGTTCGGGCGTCGACTCCGATCGATCTCCACCGCAATTCCAGGATCGGGTGGCAGAAGCCAACAGCTACGCCGAGGAGGCCATCTCGGCCAACCGAGTGGTGAAGTGGTTCACCGCCGAAGATATCGAGATCGAGCGTTACGCGGGGGCCGTGAACCGTTCCTACCAAGTCGCCAGGCGACGGGCCAAGCTCCAGGCGATCTTCAGCCCGTCGGTGACGTTCGTCGCCTTCGGGACCCTGGCGGTGGTCATGTGGGTTGGTGGCCGCCAGGTACTCGATGGCGTCCTCAGCGCCGGAAGCCTGGTGACGTTTCTGCTCTATACCGTCACCGTGGCCGGTGCCATCGGCTCGGTGACCGGCCTCTACGCCCAGCTTCAGCAGACCCTCGGCGCCACCCAGAGGATCTTCCAGCTTCTCGACGAAACGAAGCGACGTGGTGGAGCCCGAGAATCCCGTCCAACTATCCGAGGTGGAAGGCCGCCTGTCCTTCGAGAACGTCTCCTTTGCCTACTCGGATCGCGATGTCGACGTGCTCAGCGAGATCACCTCAAGGTCGAGCCAGGTGAACGCCTGGCGATCGTCGGGCCGAGCGGAGCGGGCAAATCGACCATGGTGCAGCTCATTCCTCGCTTCTTCGACCCCACCGAGGGTCGCATCCTGCTCGACGACGTCGACCTTCGAGATCTCGCCACGATCGAAGCTCGGAAACACATGGCTGCCGTCCCCAGGAAACCCAGCTGTTCTCTGGCACCATCGCCGAGAACCTGCGAGTGGCGAAACCTGATGCCACCGACGCCGAGTTGCACGAAGCAGCCTTGGCTGCCAATGCCCACGACTTCATCGTGAGTTTTCCCGACGGCTACGACACGCTGGTGGGCGAACGGGGGGTGAAGCTCTCGGGAGGTCAACGACAGCGGGTTGCCATCGCTCGAGCACTGCTCAAGGACCCTCGGATTCTCATCCTGGACGAGGCGACCAGCTCGCTCGACTCCGAGTCGGAGGCCCTGGTGCAGGAAGCCCTCGAGCGACTCATGGAGGGAAGGACCTCCCTGGTGATCGCCCACCGTTTGAGCACGGTCCGGGACGCCGACCGTATCATCGTCGTGGACGGCGGTCGCATCGTGCAAGAGGGAACCCACGACGCCCTCATCGAGCAGGGGGGTCTCTACGCCGAACTCTCAGCCCGTCAGTTCGTGGACGAACCGAGCCCTGGCGCCGAGGAGCACCCGCCCGCCTAGGAAGACCTACCCGGCGGACTTGCAGCCGATCAGCCCGGCGGGACGACACTGTCGAGACGTTCGAGGATCTCCGCAAGCACCTCTGGGTATGTCGCAAAGTTGAGTCGGGCATGCCCGTGACCTCCGCTTCCGAACTGAGCTCCGGGGCTGAGCGCCACCTTCGCCTCACGAAGCACGAACTCGTCGGGCTCCTCGGTCCAGCCGCAATGCTCGGAAGTCGAGCCACGCCAGGTAGGTCGCCTCTGGGGGCCGGTGACCGACCCGACCGTTCGCCCAGTCGACAACCCGACTGCGGTTGGCGGCCAGCAGAGCAAGGGTCTCTGCAAGCCATGGGCCACCCGACTCCCATGCGGCCGCGGTTGCTCGCACCGCCACCCCCGAAGGGTGCCCCATCAGGCTGCTCGGGAGGTCTTGGAAAGCGGCCAGAAGCCGATCCGAGCCGAAACTCGCCACCGCGCATCCCACCCCGGCCAGGTTGAAGGTCTTGGAGGCGGACATGAGGGTGACCGTTCGTGCTGCGATATCAGCTCCGAGCACGGCCAAGGGGATGTGACGATGGGGCTCGTAGACGAGATCGGCGTGGATCTCGTCCGACACGACCACGAGATCGTGCTCGATCGCCAGGCGTGAGATGAGTCCCAGTTCCTCGAAGGAGAGCACCCGGCCACATGGGGTTGTGCGGGTTGGACAGCAGGATCATCCGAGCCCCCTGGGCGACCGCCGACTCCAGCGACTCCGCCGTAACCCGATATCCCGACTCGCGATCGGAAAGTGGAGCCTCGACGATCCGCCGACCGGCAGACTCGATGGCGATTCCGAACGGGTGATAGACGGGTGTCTGGATGATGATTCCGTCTCCGGGTTCCGTGAGGGCCGCCAGGCATGCGGCCACACCCTGCATCACGTCGCCGACCACGCGCAGCTGATCCGTCACCGGTTGCCAGCCGTGCCGGTCCGCCACCCACGCCGACAAGGCTTCGGTGACCCGCCGGTGGTGGACCAGAGGGTTCACGTATCCCCAGTCGCCGCCGTCGAGGTAGCCCCGAAGCTCCTCGGCGATCGGTTCTGCCGGGGGGAGGTCCATATCGGCCACCCAGGCCGCCAGTACATCAGGGGGATAGTGCGTCCATTTGACGCCGGGCCGCATCGAGACCTGTTCGAGTAGCTCTGACATGCGGCGAGGTTAGTGGCCGAGCGAGGCCGGCGAGGCGATCGTTCCGTCGGGTCCGTAGACTCGCTGGATGCGCTTCGAACTCGACCTCGAGGAATTCCTCTACTTCACCGACCGCGCCCTCGACGGCATGATGGCCATCGTCGCCGACCTCGGGGACGAACTCGCCAATGTGGCTCCGCAGCTCCCTGGAGCGAATTCGCCGGTGGCGATCCTCGTCCACTGCCTCGGCGTCGTCGAGTTCTGGACCGGCGCCGTCATCGCCGGCAGAGCCGTTGTCCGCGACCGGGATGCCGAGTTCACGGCCGTGGCCACCGTCGCGGATCTGACCGACCGAGTGGCACATCGGCAAGACCCAGATGCGCCAGGACCTCGCCGCCATGGACTCCCTTGCACCTCCCAGGACCACACCGCCCGGTCGTTTTCAGGGACCGGATCGACCGCTCACCCAGGGAGCCGCTCTCGTCCATGTCCTGGAGGAGCTGACTCAGCATCACGGACAGATGGAGATCACCCGGGACCTCCTGCTGACCTGAGCTCGCCGGGCCGATCCGTGGCGACCCTTTCCGGTAGCCCTATTCCTCGAGGTAGGAACCGACGACCTCCGAGATCTCCTGGAGCGTGAGGAACGATCCACCGATGAACCAGTCGATCGGCTCTGGCTCGGCCGACGGAAGTCCGGTGGCGGGGTCGATGACGGTCAGCGTGCTCAGCAGCTCGCCGAGTTCGTGATTGTCGATCGCATCGAGCTCGGCCAGGTCGATCTCGAGAGTCACGGCCTCTCCGCTGGTCGAGTCGACCAGAGCCCCCTGATCGGACAGGGCCTGGAGGACCGCATACCCGTACGGGTCCCGTTGGGTGAGCGCCACGATGGCATCCATCTGGGCTGCTTCCAGGTTGTCGACCGGGAAGGCCTCGTTGGTGTAGAGCTCCCTGACTCCGTTGCCGATGACCTGACCCACGCCGAACTTGGCGATGGCCGCATACCCGGCCGAGCCGAGCACCGTGGCGGGAGCAAAGAAGAAGGCGGCGGTGGTCACGGCAGCTGCGGCGAAGACTCCGGTCCACCGACGGAGCGCGCTATTCCGAGCGTCCTCGTCGGCAGCATCCGAGCAGGTGCTCGTCGATCCAGATGGCCGACGTGAGTCCCTCCAGCCCGGCCAGGTCATTGGTGTATTGGTGGCGCAGCTCCGGTTGGGAGGGATCTGCCAAGCCTCCGAGCGTTTCGTAGTTGAAGAGGAGCATCGAGGTGATGAACACCTCAGCCGCCGCATCGTCGGCGAGCACCACGTGCATGAGTGCCTCGAGCGTGGCCTGGGAGTCCGCCCCTTCCGATTCCAGGTACGCCCGGAGGGCCCCCATCGGAAGCTCACCCGGGATGTACAACGTGCCCAGTTCACGCTGACGCGCCGCAGAGGGAACGAAGGAATCGATGTGAGGAGCGATCATGACGGAGGCGCCTATCGCCACACCCGGCTCGACCTCATGACCCTCGTGCCTCGATCGAGGCAAGCGCCATCACGGCCGCCCCGTCGCAGACATGCCGTCCGGCCCGGGCACGTCGATGAGATTGGCCAGATGTCGCCGAGGCCACTCCGTCGTCCCTGAATTCCGGTGTCGAGCAGTCCGCTCGAGCAGACCCGCTGAGCCAGCGCATTGACCAATGTCACCGACGCGTCGGACGGTCGGAGAACTGCTGCAGGAGCATGACGCGGGCATCGACCACCGCTCCCAGATTGGTGCTCGGGCTCGTACTCGGGGGTGAAGTGCTGCATTCCGGTGTTGGCGGGGACCTCACCGCGCGCCACGGCCGCCACGGTGGCGCTCACCAGGAACTCGTCGGAGAAACGTCCCGTAGGTGAACAGCCAGGCGGGGTCGACCGTATTGAAGATCATCGGATCCAGCCCGACGCCGTTGATCAGATCCGCGCCCTGAGAACGGAAAGCTCGCCGACCAAGGTGGCGGTTCCCAGGCTCTCCGAAAGCAGGCGAATCATCGTCCTCGGCCTGGTGCTCGTCGGTGGAAAAGGCATTGAGTGCCACATTGGCCGTCCGGTAGGTCCCCGCCGGCATCCAGGGAGTTGTAGAAGGCTGCCGCCGCTGACCCCGTCGCGGCCTTTCAGCAGCTCGAGGATCTCGAGATGGTCCTCAGGAGCGGCGAAATCCTCCCACCCCGTCTCCCATTCCGTGGCGAGGTACTCGCCCACCAGGC
>CAVVWO010000015.1:0-59418 GCA_963752075.1 uncultured Acidimicrobiia bacterium | reverse complement strand
TATGTATACTACTTGGTTCAGTTATTGCTACCCTAGCATGCTCCCGCCATGGGAGCAAGCAGGAATATCCCAATTTGGAGGTATTTACTCAGACCGTTGGCGTTTTGCCAGGGACATGGCAGGGAGTTCAGGATTGAGGAAAAACACCGCAGGCAGTACAGAAGTACCCTAAGGAGTTGTCCGACCGACTGGTTTTAACCAGGTAGTCCGGTTAACAGTTCATCCGTTGTTTTCGTGAGAACTGGAAAAAGGCAGGATAAAAACAGCGAGTGGGAAAGTTTGTGAAGTCTTCTCTAACCTGCTGTTTTTATATTTGAAATAGCAGCCCGGAAGGATTACTCGGGGCTCCACCCCCTCGACCTTCGGGCCGTCGTCGCTACGCTCCGGCGTTCAACCGACTTCCAGTCGGTTGTCGAACACCTAATTGATTACGTCGGAGGTTCGAATCCACCAACATACCCAACAAACAAAAAGACCCGCCTATAGCGGGTCTTTTTGTTTTATGGCGCGCCCGGAACGATTCGAACCTCCGACCGCCTGGTTCGTAGCCAGGTACTCTATCCAGCTGAGCTACGGGCGCAATAAATTGGAGAAAGGGATTATACAGAAAACCCGTTCCTTGTCATGGCAGTGACAGTGGAACTCACACAAGGCAGATCGAACCCTCGATAAGCGTTGTCAGCCCGTTTTCGTCGCTTCACCCAAATGCTCCTGAGCCGCCCGTTCGGCCGCTCCGGACCGTGGAGAAGCAAATATTCATGTCAGCCGTCTCATGAGCCCGGCTGGATTCTGTTTCGGCGTCAGCGCTCCGCCCCGCTGGGTGGCCAGTCGCTCGCGACGACGCTGTCTCGCGCCTGCGGCGCTCGGCTCGAACCCTCGATGGGCTTGAGACCCAGGACTGCCTTAGCAGGGGAGCGCGTTACTCCGGGCATCCTGCCCTCCGCCCTTCGGCCAGCATCGCTACGCTCAGCTGTTCCAAATCGCTCCCGGCGATTTGGTCAGCCAGCTCGGCCACCTTTCCAGGTAATTACCTTGTAACCGGCAGACCGCAATTATAACGGGCATTGCCCGTCAGTGCCTGCCGTTACTGCCGCGCTGGATTATAGCGGGAACCGTGCGCAGAATTCCAAGAACCGCTGTTTTTGGGAAAGACGATGTGACATGTTTACTGCACGCCTGAACCATCGTATTGCTCTGCGAACGCTGGTCCGAGCCTTCGAATCTGGAAACTGCTCAATGGCCGTGACAAAGTCCCCGATCATGTTGTCGTCGTTGTTATAAAAATAAAGACACGTCGGATGGCAAGTGTTCCCCTCGGTAAGGAGTTGAGCGAGTGAAATGATTTCATGCGCGGGCCAATCAAGGTCGCCTTCGATCTTCAATTGCGTGGCTTGGCGATGCGGTCGCCCGGCCGCAAATGCTCAAGTTGCGTCCAGCCTTCCAAGGTTTTTAACGGATGATTACCGGTAGCCCGTAACATCAGTCCGCTCGCGGTAGTTAAACGATAGACTCGTTTTCGTCCGTTCCACACCACGTCCGTGACGTTTCGCTTCTTCAGCTTTCCGCTCGCGTCAAGCGAGTGAACGACAAAAGGCCGTCGATTGTGAAACAGATCGCCGATCGTGGTACGTTGCCCAGAATTGGCATCCTGTATTACAGTTTCCGCGACCAAGCACTTATTAAATCCGTAACCTGCGAACTTGAGAATCATGTTCCAGAGCGTTTGAGCTTCATTCTTGCTCATCCCCTGTTCCTGGGAGCCCTTCATGAACTCTTCGTAATTCCGGGCGATGATTTCTTCTTTCTTCTTGCTGATCGCCTTGATGCACGTGTACGCGGCGGCGAGCGGGATTTTTCCCAGCCGGTTGAGGATCTGCATGACCTGTTCCTGGTAGACCATCACGCCGTGCGTTTCTTCGGTGATTTCCTTGAGGACGGGGTGGTTGTACTCGGCTGGCTGGGCGAACATGGCCTCGACGCGGCGCTCCTCATCGTTGTTCCGGATGATGAGATAGTCCGCCGCATCTCGGGCCGACGCACCTGTCCAAACCAGCACGTGTACCACATAGACGACAACCAACCGGCCGAAGCGGGCGTGTGCGACATCTGCGGCGAGTCGCTCTTTCAGCGGGAAGACGACTCCGAAGCGGTCGTGCGCAACCGTCTCGAGGTGTATCGAGCTCAGACCGAGCCGCTCGTCGACTACTACCGGGCTGCCGGGCTCACGCTGCACGAGATCGAGGGCGTCGGTGAACTGGCAGACGTCGAGGCGGCGGTCGCCTCCACCCTCAGGTTGTCATGATCACGATCAAGCGGCCGGATGACTTCGCCAAGATGGCCGTGGCGGGGCGCTGCGTCGCTGCGGTCCATGCAGCCGTCAAGGAGGCAGCTGCTCCCGGCGTCACCATGCTCGAGCTGGACTCGGTAGCTGCGAAGGTCATCGCAGACCACGACTGCTACCCCTCTTTCCTCAACTACAACGGGTTTCCGGCGCATATCTGCACATCTCCCAACTCGGTGATCGTCCATGGCATCCCCAACGGGACCGCGATCAGGGAAGGCGACATCCTCTCCATCGATGCCGGGGCCATCTACCAGGGATATCACGCCGACGCCGCCGTCACCTTCGGCGTGGGCGAGGTGCCTCAGGACGTTCAAGACCTGATGGACACCACTGAGAAAGCAATGTGGGCCGGCATCGCGTCGGTTCAGGTCGGAGCCCGGATCGGCGATGTCGGAGCGGCCGTCCAAGCGGTTGGTGAACATGGCGGTTACGGGATCGTTCGTGAATATGTGGGCCACGGTATAGGCCGTAGCATGCACGAGAAACCCGAAGTCCCCAACTACGGGACACCCGGCAAAGGGATGAAACTCAAAGTCGGCATGGCGATCTGCATCGAGCCGATGTTCAACATGGGCGGCGCCGAGACCAGAGTTGAAGAGGACGGTTGGACGGTGGTGACCGCCGACAAGAGCCTCTCCGCTCACTTCGAGCACACGGTGGCGCTCACCCAGGACGGCATCAAAGTCCTCACCACACCTGCCGAAATCCCGTCCGATTTGTGGAGCGAAGGTTGAGGAGGCTAGTCTTTCCTTTCGGTCTTGGGGCTTCGTTTCGCATGCCTGAACGAAGCACGCAGATCCATGGTCCAGCCATCCGCTCGTCCGATTTTTGCGGCACGCGTGTGCGTGTTTCTACACGGAGTTTGATATGAAGGTACGTCCTTCCGCCAAGAAAATGTGTGAGAAATGTCGGATCATCCGTCGCCATGGGCGCGTCTGGGTGATCTGCTCGAATCCTCGCCACAAGCAGCGACAGGGGTAAGTGAAGTATGGCCCGTATTGCCGGAGTTGACCTCCCACGCGAGAAGCGTCTCGAGATCGCCCTCACCTACATCTTCGGAATCGGTCTGACCCGATCCAACCAGATGATCGCCGCTCTGGAATTGGACCCGGATACCCGGGTTCGTGACCTGACCGAGGATGAAGTGCTGCGCATTCGCAGGTTCATCGACCAGAACTATCGCGTCGAAGGTGATCTTCGGCGTGAGGTATCGCAGAACATCAAGCGCAAGGTCGAGATTGGCTGTTATCAGGGGATCCGTCACCGGCGGGGACTCCCGGTGCGCGGACAACGCACCCACACCAACGCCCGCACCCGCAAGGGCAAGCGGGTCGCCATCGCCGGCAAGAAAAAAGTGACGAAGTAAGGTTTCGGAGGATACGTGGCCGAGCAACAGCAGCGTCGAGTACGCCGACGGGAACGCAAGAACATCTCCCACGGTGTTGCGCACATCAAGGCATCCTTCAACAACACCATCATCAACATCAGCGACCAGGGCGGTAACACCGTCGTCTGGACGTCGGGTGGGTCAGTCGGCTTCAAGGGATCCCGCAAGTCGACCCCCTACGCCGCCCAGGTCGCCGCCGAAGAGGCCGCTCGCCGGGCCGGCGAGCACGGCATCCGCAAGCTCGACGTCATCGTGACCGGAACCGGCTCGGGCCGGGACACCGCAGTTCGCACCCTCCAGAACATGGGCATCGAAGTCACCGGTATCAGGGATGTAACGCCGATTCCGCACAACGGCTGCCGCCCCAAGAAGCGGAGGATGCGCTGATGGCTCGGTATCTCGGGTCCCACCCACAAGCCCTGCCGTCGTGCCGGCACCCCGCTCTGCCAGACCAAGAAGTGCCCGGTCGACCAACGTCCCTATCCGCCAGGAGAGCACGGCCGAGGCCGCGTTCGCGAGACCGACTACCTCATCCAGCTTCGCGAGAAGCAGAAGCTCCGCTACATGTACGGGGTCCTGGAGCGTCAGTTCCGTCGCTACTACCAGGAAGCGGCCCGCCAGAAAGGGATCACCGGCGACAACCTCTTGACCCTCCTCGAGTCGCGACTCGACAATGTGGTCTACCGCGCCGGTCTGGCCGCCACCCGGGCTCAGGCTCGCCAGCTGGTCAATCACGGCCACTTCCAAGGTCAACGGCAAGAAGGTCGACATCCCGTCCTATCAGGTGCGGGGCGGCGATGTCATCACCGTGAAGGAACGAAGCAAGGACCTCGTGATCATCCAGCACGCCGTGGACACCCTCGATTCCAGTGCCCCCGAGTGGATGACGGTCGCCAAGGACTCTCGAACGATCTCGATCATCGACCTGCCGAACCGGGCGCAGATCGATACACCCATCCAGGAACAGCTCATCGTTGAGCTCTACTCGAAGTAGGAACCCACTGTGTTGATTGTTCAGCGTCCCCAAATCGAAGAAGAGACCGTATCCGACAATCGTTCGCGGTTCATTGTCGAACCACTCGAGCCCGGTTTCGGTTACACCCTCGGCAACACCCTGCGTCGGACCTTGCTCTCTCGGATTCCCGGGTGCCGCGGTCACGACGCTGCAGATCGAGGGTGCCCAGCACGAGTTCGGCACGGTCAAGGGCGTGGTCGAGGATGTCGTCGACATCATCCTCAACGTGAAGCAGATCGTCGTGTCGATGGAGGACAACGAGCCACAGACCCTCTATCTGTCCGCCAAAGGCGCAGGCGACGTGACCGCCGGAGCGCTCGAAGTGCCCGAGTGGCGTCGAGATCATCAACAAGGATCTCCACATCGCCACGTTGTCGTCGAGCGGTCGTCTCGAGATGGAACTCACCGTCGAACCGGGCGTTGGGTACCGCACGGCGACTCAAGAGTCCAGGAACCGAAACCATCGGGGTGATTCCAGTCGACTCGATCTTCTCGCCGGTGCACAAGGTGGCCTACCAGGTGGAGAGCACTCAGGTCGGCCAGATGACCAACTTCGAACGACTCGTACTCGACATCGAGACGAGTGGCTCCCTCACGCCAGGCGAGGCCGTTTCCTCGGCGGGAAAGACCCTGCGTGAACTCCTCGGCCTCTTCGCCGATATGGGAGAAGGCATCGGACTCGAGCTCGGCGAGATATCGGTCCCTGAATCGGGTTCTCCGGACCTGGATCTGCCGATCGAAGCGCTCGACCTCTCCGAACGTCCCCGCAACTGCCTTCGCCGCGCCCAGGTCAAGACGGTTGGCGAACTGGTGATCAAGAGCGAAGACGACTTGCTCAATATCACCAACTTCGGTCAGAAGAGCCTCGAAGAGGTCATCGCCAAGCTCGACGAATTGGGCCTGTCGCTGTCCACCGGCTCTGAATCGGCGGAGAACGCCTGATGCCACGTCCCACCAAAGGCAAGCGGCTCGGCGGCAGCTCGGCTCACCAGAGAGCGATGCTGTCGAACCTCTCGGCTTCCCTCTTCTGGGAGGGCAAGATCACCACAACCGTCACCAGGGCCAAAGCCGTCCGGCCCTTCGCAGAGCATCTCATCACCAAGGCCAAGGGTGGCTCGCTCCACGACCGCCGGCAGGTGCTCAAGTTCATCGAGGACGCCGAGGTTGTGACGAAGCTCTTCGACGAAATCGGCCCCAAGTACGAAGATCGCCCCGGTGGATACACCCGGATCGTCAAGATCGGGCCGCGACGCGGCGACAACGCCGAGATGGCGGTCATCGAACTGGTCTGACCAGAGTCTTGCTCAGCGAGAGGCGACCCGATGAGGGTCGCCTCTCTGTTTCCTGCCTCAAACGCTTCGCTCTCGCGCGGAGCCACGCTCGACGCAAGGTTCGCCCATGAGAGCCTCACCCCGTACCCCATCCTTCCGTCCCACACGAGAAGCACACCTCGGCCCGTCGCAGCGCTTCGTTGAGTCCCTGAGCGCGTATCCGGGCTGCCTGGGCGAGCTCGGGGGTCGAGGGTCGGAGGCTCGGCAACTGGTCGACTCTGAGGCGGGCTCGGTTCCCAAGCCTTCGAACCGCTGGGTTTCAGCCAGATCGAATCCGTCCGGTACAGGAGCCACTTCGGTGGCCACTACCCCGATTCTCTCGAAGCGGGCTTGTTCGTTGACGTCGAAGCTGCCGTCGAGGCTCGTCCCGGTGTCTCGAACCATCAGCCAGATACCCCCCGCAACGACCAGGACGACCAACGAGACGATCCATCCGAACCAGGGCCGGCGAGGCCGTTGGAGTTTCGGGACCTCGCGAATCTCTGTCCGCTCTCTCAGTAGTGTCATGGGCAACCTCCTTCGCCGGTACATAACGCTGCTACCCCCAGGATCCCCCACCGCGCACACCGTTCTCACACGGGAAAGTCACCGGGCGGTCGCCCGGAGAGGTCTTTCGTAGCTGGTCGCCGCCTTCGGGATAGGTAGCGTGACATTGCCGATGTTCCCGCGATTCTGCGTCCTGGGCCCGGTGGTGGTCCGCTCGGGCCGACAGGAGGTCAGTCCCGGGGGCGCCGTGACTCGTGCCCTGTTGGCCGACCTCCTCCTTCACGCCGGACGTTCGGTCTCGTACGATCGGCTCGTATTCGACGTGTGGGAAGACAATTCGAGTCAACCCCTACATCGGCTCCACTCTCAAATCACCCGCCTCCGTGGCGTGATCGGCTCCGAACTCATCGAGCAGATCGATCATTCGTACCTGCTCCGTATCGACCCGGCGGAGGTGGATGCCCGTCAGTTCGAAACCCTCATCCAGTCGGCCGCACAGGCAGAGGATCCTGCTCAATCTCGAAAACGTTGCTTGGCGGCCTTCGAGATGTGGCGGGGAGTCCCGTACGGCGATCTGGCCGACCGCGAGTTCCTTCGGCTCGAGGTAATGAGGTTGGACGAAATTCGGATGGCGGGCCTCGAGACCTGCGTCGAGGCCGATCTGGCGCTCGGCCGGCATCGCCAGATCGTCGGGAGCCTGCGGAACGCCGTGCAGGAGTTTCCATTCAATGAGCGCTTGTGGCTCTGCTACCTCACCGCATTGATGAGGTCAGACCGGCGTTCGGAAGCGATCCGAGCCTACGAAGAGCTCGCCACCTTCCTCGGCGACGAACTGGGGATCGAGCCCGGCGCGGAGATTCGCGCCCTCTGGAAGGACGCCCGCGACAGGTCGATGACCCACGGGGCCTTTGGCTTCCGGGATGAGTCCAATCGTCCCGGCCTTGGCGCCGTCCGACCGCGTACACTTTGAGATGTATCCATCAGCTTACGAATTCGACATCGTCCTTCGTGACGGGGGCATCACCCAGTTCCGTCCCATCACACCCGACGACGCCAAAGCCCTCGTCAGTTCTTCGACACGCTGGGTCAGCAGAGTCGCTACTTCCGTTTCTTCCGGGTCAAGAACCGGCTGACACCGCGAGGAAGTCGAGTACTTCACTCACGTCGACTACGTCGACCGAATGGCGTTTGTCGTCTACCACGAGGACGCCCTCGTCGGTGTCGGTCGCTATGACCGGGACACCGACGACGTCCCAAAGTCGCAGAGGTGGCTTTCACTCGTGTCCGACACGGAACAGGGGCGGGGGATCGGAACGCAGCTTCTCCAGCTCCTGACCGACCTACGCCCGTGTCCACGGTGTCGAACGATTCAGTGCCTTCGTGCTTCCTGACAACCTCCAGATGATGAGGGTGTTTCGAAACTCGCGGCTACGAGCTGCATCGCACCCTCGAGGAGGGTGTCTACAACGTCGATTTCCCGCTCGACACACGGAGAGGACGCGCGCGCCGCGGGAGCACGGCGCGAGCAACGGGCGGTTGCTGCTTCCATCCTTCCGATCTTCTACCCGCGTTCGGTAGCCGTGGTCGGAGCCTCCCGGAACCCCGCCAGCATCGGCGGCCGGCTGTTCAAGAACCTCATGAAGACCGACTTCTCAGGCGTGTCTGTATCCCGGTCAACCCCACCTCGGATGTCGTCAACTCGGTCAGGGCCTACTCCGAGCGTGTTGGAGATTCCGGACGCGAGTCGACCTGGCGATCATCGTCGTGCCGTCCCACCTAGTGCTCGACGTGGTCGCGCGAGTGCGCAGAGAAAGGGGTGCGGGGCCTCGTCGTGATCTCGGCAGGATTCTCGGAGACTCGGCGGGAGGGTGTCGAACGTCGAGCGCGAGCTGCTCGTCGATCGTCCGCACGGCCGGCATGCGGATGGTCGGCCCCAACTGCATGGGTGTGCTGAACACCGATCCGGCAGTGAGCATGAACGGCACGTTCGCCCCGGTCTACCCGCCTCGGGGCAACGTGGCGATGTCTGTCACAGTCCGGTGCGCTCGGAATCGCCATCCTCGACTATGCCACGGCGCACAACATCGGCATCTCCACGTTCGTCTCGGTCGGGAACAAGGCCGACATCTCGGGCAACGACCTCATGCTGAGCTGGGAGAACGATCCGGCCACCGACGTGATCGTGCTCTATCTCGAATCGTTCGGAAATCCGCGGAGGTTCGCCCGGCTCGCCAAGACGAGTCGCTCGCTAGAAGCCGATCGTGGCGGTTAAGTCCGGCCGCACCGCGGCGGGAACCCGGGCCGCCAGCAGTCACACGGGTGCTCTGGCTAGCGTCGATATGGCCGTCGACGCCCTCTTTCGCCAGACCGGTGTGATCCGCACGACCACCATCGAGGAGCTCTTCGACGTTGCCTCGCTGCTCTCGTCCCAGCCGCTCCCGAGAGGCAGACGGGTCGGCGTCGTGACGAACGCCGGCGGTCCGGGCATCCTGGCGGCTGACGCCATCGAATCTGCGGGATTGAGTTTGCCCGAGTTCAGCCGGAGCTCCAGAAGACCCTCCGGAAGGTCTTGCCGCGAGAAGCGTCGACCCGCAACCCGGTCGATCTGATCGCCTCGGCCGGTCCCGACGCGTACGCGCACTCCATCGAATCGCTGCTCGAGAGCGATGAGATCGATGCGGTGATCGGGATCCACATTCCCACCACCGACGATCCCGGCGCCAGCATTCGCCGCGGCCGTCATGGAAGTTGCCACGAGGCATCGGCAAAAATACGGCGACGACTCCAAGACCATGATCTCGGTGCTCATGCAGTCATCCCAGGCGGGCGCCGCCCTCTCGAGTGAAGCGATCACGATCCCCGCTTACGAGTTCCCCGAGGCGGCGTCGCTGGCCCTGGTTCGGGCGACCGAATACGCCGAGTGGGTGAATACCCCCGTCGGTGAGATCCCTGTCTTCGACGATGTCGATCCTGCCGCGGCAAAAGCAGTGGTCAAGGAAGCGGTCGACCGTCTGGGGGAGGAAGGTGGATGGCTCGAACCCGACGAAGTGGCGGCGACTCTGGGCGCTTTTGGCATCAGGCTTCCAAAATCGGCCACCGCGCTCACCCCCGATGAGGCGGTGCTCATGGCCGCCGAGATCGGTGGGCCCGTGGCCATGAAGGTCATCTCGCCGTCGGCGCTGCACAAATCCGACGTCGGGGGTGTCGAGCTCTACCGCGAGGGCGATGACGAGGTTCGGGCCGCCTACGAGCGAGTGACCAACGCCGTGCCCGACCCGGAAGGCGTGCTGGTGCAGGAGATGATCAGCGGAGGCCACGAAGTTCTCATCGGCATGACCGAGGACCCCAGCTTCGGTCCGTTGATCGTGTTTGGTCTCGGCGGGGTCTACGTGGAGCTGTTGGGCGACGTCTCGTTCCGAGTGCATCCGATCACCGATCGCGAAGCGTCGGAGATGGTTCACGAGATCAAGGCATCCCGGCTTCTCGATGGGTATCGGGGTTTCCCGCCGGGAGACGTCCCTGCCACCGAGGAGACGCTGCTCCGGATCTCGGCACTCATCGAGGCGGTCCCCGAACTCGTGGAGATGGATCTCAACCCGGTCAAGGTTCTCGCCCCCGGCGAGGGCGCGGTCGTCGTCGATGCCCGCATGAGGGTCGTGCCGATCGCGGAAGGGTGGTCGCCGGAGCTGATCGATGTTCCGTCCGTGGCCGGCACGCACACTGGGTGAGCCTGCAGGCACCGAGAAAGGAGCCGGGCGAACGCCTCGCTGAGAGGCAGGCTGGCGTATTCCGCTGACCTGAGGCCGCCAACCCGGCACCCCGGCCCCCCCTGGGGCGCACCGTTCGCTCCGACTCCTTGAACCATCCTCCTTGTACCGGCTGATCGATGGTGCCCGCAAGGGTCATAGGGCCCATTGGTGACCTCTGCCCCCGCCGGGTAGGACCAGCGACCCTTGATCTGACCTGGACGATGAGGGACGATGACGTTTCGTCGATGATGGAGTAACGGTGGTCAAAGTCACGGTGGATGGGAATGAGGCGGCGGCGAGCGTCGCATACCGCTTGAGCGAGGTGGTGGCGATCTACCCGATCACCCCCGCTTCGCCGATGGGCGAGATTTCGGATTCGTGGGCGGCCGCGGGTCGGCCCAATCTATGGGGTTCGGTTCCCGACGTGATCGAGATGCAGAGCGAGGCCGGTGCCGCAGGGACGCTGCACGGTGCGCTTCAGGGAGGTGCGCTGGCGACGACGTTCACGGCATCGCAGGGCCTTCTGCTCATGATCCCGAATATGTACAAGATGGCCGGAGAGCTCCTTCCGACGGTGATCCATGTGGCGGCACGATCGCTTGCCTCCCATGCCCTTTCCATCTTCGGAGATCACAGCGATGTCATGGCGGCACGGTCGACGGGGTTTGCCATGCTCGCCTCCTCGTCCGTTCAGGAGGCGCACGACCTCGCCCTCGTCGCTCATGCGGTGGCGCTCGACACGCGAATTCCGTTCATGCATTTCTTCGATGGGTTCCGAACCTCCCACGAAATCGCCAAGATCGACCAGCTCACTGACGACGATGTCCGAGCCTTGATCGACGAACAAGCTGTTCTCGATTTCCGGATGCGCCGCCTCAGTCCGGATTGGCCGGTCATCCGTGGCACGGCCCAGAATCCCGACGTGTTCTTCCAGGCCAGGGAGGCCATCAATCCCTACTACGACGCCGTACCGGATGCCGTGCAGGAAGCGATGGATGCGTTCGCTGCCCGGACCGGGCGCCAATACCACCTCTTCGATTATGTCGGGGCGCCGGACGCCGAGCGGGTGATCGTGATGATGGGCTCCGGCATTGGCGCCGCGGAAGAGGCCGTCGACCAGATGGTCGCCGAAGGCGAGAAGGTGGGTCTTCTGAAAGTGCGGCTGTACCGGCCGCTTCCCACAGAAGCGCTGGTAGCCGCACTGCCGGCATCCGTGAAGTCGATCGCCGTTCTGGATCGAACCAAGGAACCGGGAGCGGTTGGAGAGCCTCTGTATCAGGATGTGGTGACCACGCTGATGGAAGAGATGGTCGCCGGCCGAGTCGCCTGGAAGACCACCCCTCGCGTGATCGGCGGCAGATACGGGCTTTCCTCCAAGGAGTTCACCCCGGCGATGGCGGCCACCGTGTTCGACGAGTTGTCTTCGGAGAACCCGAAGCCCCATTTCACCATCGGAATCACCGATGACGTGACCGGTCTGAGTTTGCCGTTCGACGCGAGCAGATTCCGCGAACCGGCAGAAGTCATCCGGGCAGTGTTCTTCGGCCTCGGCTCAGACGGCACAGTCGGCGCCAACAAGAACACCGTCAAGATCGTCGGCGAAGCCGAGGCGTCGGAACTCGGTGGCCGCGAGATGTACGCTCAGGGCTACTTCGTGTACGACTCGCGGAAAGCCGGCTCGGTAACGACGTCACATCTTCGGTTCAGTCCGAAACCGATCGCCGCCACGTACCTCATCCAGCAGGCAGAGTTCGTGGCCTGCCACCAGTTCGATCTTCTCGAGAAGATGGACATCCTTGGCGTCGCCCAGCCGGGCGCCACGTTCCTCCTGAACAGTCCATACGCACCCGATGAGGTCTGGGGCCACCTTCCTCGTGAGGTCCAGACACAGATCATCGAGAAGAACATCGACCTCCACGTGATCGACGCGTCGAAGGTGGCGGCCGATGCAGGTCTCGGCGGTCGGATCAACACGGCGCTCCAAGCCTGCTTCTTCGAGTTGTCGAGCATCCTCGAGGGCGAAGCGGCCATCGAGGCCATCAAGGGAGCAATTCGCAAGAGCTACGCCAAGTTCGGCGAGCTGGTCGTGGAGCGGAACGAGGCGGTGGTGGACGCCGCCGTTGCCGAGCCTCCACCGGGTGCAGATACCCACGGGGACCGTCACGGGAACGCCCCGGCGGCCCGTGGTGCCGGAGTCGGCTCCCGACTTCGTCCAGAAGGTGACTTCGATGATGCTGGCCGGTCAGGGCGACCTGCTCCCGGTGAGTGCCTTGCCTGTCGACGGAACCTTCCCCGTCGGAACCACGAAGTACGAGAAGCGTTCGATCGCTCGAGACATCCCCATCTGGGATCCGGACCTGTGCATCGACTGTGCCAAATGTGCCATGGTGTGTCCCCACTCCGCCATTCGACTCAAGGTCTATGACCCGGCGTTCCTCAACGATGCTCCGCAGGGATTCAAGTCGAAAGACTGGTCCGGCAAGGACTTCCCGGGAGCTGCGACGACCATTCAGGTTGCCCCGGACGACTGCACCGGATGCGGCGTGTGCGTGGACGTCTGCCCGGCCCGAAGCAAGGAACAGGCCAAACACAAGGCCATCGACATGGAGTACAAGCTGGATCATCTCGAGACCGAGCGCACCAGCTTCGACTTCTTCCTCGACCTACCCGAGCAGAACCGTACGACGATCCGAGTCGAGACCGTCAAGGGAAGCCAGATGCTCGAGCCGCTGATGGAGTTTTCTGGTGCGTGTGCCGGATGTGGCGAGACGCCGTATCTGAAGTTGCTCTCGCAGCTCTACGGCGATCGGATGACCATTGCCAACGCGACGGGATGTTCGTCGATCTACGGCGGGCAACCTGCCCACCACCCCATGGACGACCAACTCTGATGGACGAGGACCGGCCTGGGCCAACTCGCTCTTCGAGGACAATGCAGAATTCGGCCTCGGTTTCCGACTGGCGTTGGACCAGGAGATCGCCGAGGCGGAGCGTCTCGTCCGGGAACTGGCGGGTTATCTCGACGAGGACCTGGTTCACGGACTCCTGGAGGGCCGCTCGGCCTCCGAGGAAGCCGTGCACGTCCAGCGTCAACGAGTGGAGGCCCTTGGAGGAGTCCTGTCCGGCATCGACGACCTGAGAGCCCGCAGGTTGGAAGCGATCATGGATGTGTTGGTGCACAAGAGCATCTGGATCGTCGGAGGTGATGGTTGGGCGTACGACATTGGCTTTGGGGGTCTCGACCACGTCATGGCATCCGGACGGAATGTGAACATCCTGGTACTCGACACGGAGGTGTACTCGAACACGGGTGGACAGGCATCCAAGGCCACTCCGCGCGCAGCGGTTGCCAAGTTCGCGGCCGGCGGGAAGAAGATCGGCAAGAAGGACCTCGGGATGATCGCCACGGCGTACGGAAACGTATATGTCGCTCAGATCGCCCTGGGTGCCAACAACACCCAAACGGTCAAGGCCTTCGTGGAGGCCGAGTCATACGACGGACCGTCGTTGATCATCGCCTACAGCCAGTGCATCGCCCATGGGATCGACATGAGCACGGGAATGTCGCACCAGAAGGAAGCTGTCGACTCGGGCTACTGGCCCTTGTATCGCTACGACCCAAGACTGGTGGCGGATGGTCACCACCCGTTCCACCTGGACAGTCGCAAACCAAAACAAGACTTCAGGAGCTTCGCCCGACAGGAGGCGCGCTATCTCATGCTGGAAAGGTCGGATCCACAGGAGGCCGAGAGGCTCTTCACGCTCGCACAAGAGGACATCGACGCCCGCTGGAGTCTGTACGAACAGCTGGCGCAGGTGGATCGTCTGATCCCCGATGAGCCGCATGAACCGGTAGTGGAGGAGGAGCAGCCATGACGGTCGACCTTTCAACGACGTATCTGGGCCTCGAGCTGGCTCATCCGATCGTTCCGTCAGCGTCGCCGATCACGGGTTCGTTGGACTCTCTCAGGGTCCTGCAGGACGCCGGGGCGCCGGCGGTGGTTCTTCCGTCATTGTTCGAGGAGCAAATCGAACACGAATCGACTCAACTCGCCGATCTGTTCGAGATGACTGCGGGAGGGTTTGCCGAATCGGCGGAGGGCTATTTCCCGGAGCTGAACGACTACAACACCGGACCCGGCGACTATGTGGGGCTCATCAGCGTGGCAAAGCGAACGCTGGAGATACCGGTGATCGCCAGCCTCAACGGCACCACCCTGGGCGGCTGGACCCGCTACGCCACCACGATCGAAGAAGCGGGGGCGGATGCGCTGGAGTTGAACATCTATCTCGTGGCGGGGAATCCCCATGTCACGGGCGAAATGGTGGAAGAGCAGTATCTCGAACTGGTGGCGGGCGTCAAGGAGGCGATCTCGATCCCTCTGGCGGTCAAGGTTGGGCCCTACTTCAGTTCGTTCGGCAACATGGCAACCCGACTGGTCTCGGCGGGCGCCGATGCGCTCGTGCTGTTCAACCGGTTCTATCAGCCGGACATCGATCCAGATGAACTGGAGGTCGAGCCGAATCTGGAGTTGTCCACCTCGTCGGACCTGCGCCTGCCTCTGCGGTGGATTGCCATGCTGTATGGAAGGGTCGACACGCAGTTCGCCGCAACGTCCGGTGTCCACACGGCCCGAGACGCCGTGAAACTGCTCATGGCCGGCGCCGACGTCACGATGACCACCGCTGCATTGCTCCAGCGGGGGCCTCTCTACTTGCAGGGTCTCGTCTCCGATTTGACCGAGTGGCTGGAAGAGAACGAATACAGCTCAGTGCAGCAACTCCGGGGATCGATGAGTCAGATCAACGCCCCCTATCCCTCGGCGTTCGAGCGCCAGAACTACATGAAGGCGTTGACGACCTACGTGCCGTGACCGGGTGTGGACGCGAAGACCGCCCGGTGGTGGGCCCGGGCGGTCTTCTGTGGCTGCCGATCTGAGGGCTAGCTGAGATCGGCCCGCCGATGGCCGGCTGCCACGGAGGCAGCCTCTGCCAAACTGTTATCTCACTTTTCTGACCACATACCGAACGTGACCGCTGAGGACTTCTTTGGCGACGAGTTCGTGTCCTGCAGTGCTCACCCACGCCGGGATGTCGGTCGCCGAGGCCGGGTCGGAAGACAGCACCGCTACGCTTTCGCCGACCCTGGCGTTCCGGATCCCGCGTATGAGGTCCATGAGCGGCCCAGGGCAATTCGAGTCCCGGGCGTCGATCTGATGGTGGACCACCATGGCCATGTGTCGTCGCCCTCCTCTGCTGACTTGCTCACGCTACGGACTCGAAGGGTTTGGACACAGGGGCTTCATCCCCATCAGACCGGGGCCGATCGGCCCGCCGTCGTCATTTCCATCCGTCCGCCACTGGCTTTCCATCCGGTCGCCTGAGCCATCGAGTCCATTCGATCGGCCCACTCAGCTCGAGCCGCCGGTACACGATGGGAGCGATGTCAGCCTTGCTTCGATGGGCGGCGATGGCCTGGAGCTGTTTCTTGCGGCCGGTGGGGACGACGAAGTCGATCTCGAACTCGCTCCTGCCCTTGAAATCGGTGCCGAACTCGAGGTTCAAGGATCGGGCAACACGGGCGGAGATCGTCCAGCCGACGACGGGGAGCTCGTTCTGGCGAGCGGCGTGGAGGGTTGCTTCGGTGGTCCTGCGATGATCGAGGTGCCCGGACACGCCGGTGGTGTCGAACGTGAGAAGCGCTTCCACTCCCAGATCGGCGATCGCGTCTTGAATGGCGCCGGCCAGGCGCCGAGTCTCCACGTGCTCGAGCGATTCGTCCGGAATGGCAGCGACCCTCGCTGAGCGCGCCCCGAGCAAGGCCGCGGCTTCCTGATACTCCTCGAGCGCCAGGTCTTCCGATCCCGACGCTCCGCGACTCATGGTGAGGATGTCGACCACTGCCCCGAACTTGGTCAACCGGCCGATGAGGCCTCCCAGTCCATGCGCCTCGTCATGGGGATGTGCCACCACAGCCAACACGTGCTCGAAGGAACTCAGTCCTCCGAACCGGGGTTTGTTACCCGGCACCTATCGATTCCTGCCGGCGTAGTCGTCGACGTTCGGTGGCCGTCTTGCCTCCGAAGATGCCTTCGTTCTGTTCCCAACCGGCCATCAAACAGTATTCGTCCACCTGGCATCCTTCACACACAGACCGGGCGAGCTTGAGGGCTCGCCTGTCGCCCTGAGGAGGAAAGAACACCCCGGGTGACATGCCTCGACACGCCGCCTGCTTCTGCCACTCGAACTCCGCATCCAACATCTGCATGCCAGAAGACTCGTCAAACAGGCCCTGCTCGCCTAGGGACGTATGGCCCTTCGCGCCTGGCCGTTCTTCCCCGGTTCAGCGTTCCAGACTGGTCAACGCAACCACGATCCGCTGTTTGGCTTCGGCGGCGACCTCGGCCAGCTCGGGATTGTCGGTCATGGTTGCCATGAGCTCGGGCTCCATGGCCGCCACGACGGTGCCGCCCGCCTGATCCTCGTAGACGGCGACATTGCAGGGGAGGAGGAGACCTATGGCCTGTTCGGCTTCCACCGCGCGATTGGCGAGGGTGGGGTTGCAGGCCCCGAGGATCTTGTACGGTGCCCGCTCCACGCCGAGCTTCTTGTGCAGGGTGCCGGCCAGATCGATCTCGGTGAGGATGCCGAACCCTTGTCCCTCGAGCGCCGATCGGATGGCGGCCTCGGCTTCGCTCATCGACAAGTCTGTGCGCACCATCATCCCGTAGCGTTGTTGATCCATGTTGGGTTCCTCTCGAAGAATGGTTCCGTGATCATTATACCCCACCCAGTATTCATGCTTCGGTCGAGCCGTTGGCGTTTCAAGGCCCGCCGACCCTAGAGGCTGGTGACCACAGGCCCTAGGAGCTCGGAAGGTCGCGCAATATGGTGAATGCAGACCGGCCGCTTCGCGCCTGGGTCGGCGGATCACAAGTGGAGACCAGGATGTTCATCTACTACTTCGGCAACGTCGATCGGGGCTTTCGGGACATCGGAGATCTGTTCGTGACCCTGCCGTTCGAGGAGTGGGCGGGTGCGGCCTACCGCGAGGGCGAGACCCTGCGCGGGCGCCTGGAGGTCAACGACGGGCATCTCTTGGCCAAAGCGGTACATTTGTCCAGCGGTGACCCGATCCGAGGTACCCGACACATCACGATCCCTCTCACCTGGACGGCGACGGGAACTCCCGGCCTCTTTCCCCGGCTCGATGCCGACCTCGTCCTGGCCCCCATCGGCCCACACTCCTGCCAGGTGAGCCTCCGGGGCAATTACGAGCCGCCGCTGGGCGCGGTTGGCAAGGCTCTCGATCGAGCAGTGTTTCACCGGATCGCGGAAGCATCGATCAAAGGGTTCGTCGACAGGGTCTCGGCGGCACTGGAGCATGCGCTCGCCGACGCAGGCTGATCGACCCAGGATGATTGGCCCAGGTTGATTGGCCCAGGTCGATTGGCCGGCTTGGAAGCGGCGGCCTAATCCTCGGTAGGGATCCGGATCGTGACGGCAGTGCCCGCCCCTGGCCGGGTCCTGATGGCGACCGAGCCGGCGAGGTCGGTTGCCCTCATCTCGAGATTATCCAGGCCGAGGCCGCGCTGGGCCGAATCGAGATCGAAGCCGATCCCGTCATCTGAGATGGTGGCGAGAATCTCGTCGTCGATTCGATCGATCGTCACGAGGATGGTCGACGCCCCCGAGTGTCGCAGAGCGTTGCTCGTCGCTTCTCTGATCATGTGAATGCAGTTCTCGACGATCGATCCTGGGACCGTCTCCAGCTTGCCGGCGATCAGCTCGACCTTGGCCGAGTACGGGGCAGCGAGCTGCCCCAGGAGGTCCGCCACCTCGGTGACCAGGTTGCGGTCTGTCCAGACGGGGGGACGAAGGCCAAAGATGAATCGGCGGAGAGAGGCGATTGCCTCGTCGAGGCGGTGGACGGCGTCGTCGAGGGCTCCTTGCACGTCCGGCTCCGTCACTCGCAAAGCCAGGCCCTGTAGCGAGAGTCCCACGGCGAAGAGGTCCTGGATTATGGCATCGTGCAGGTCCCGCGCAATTCTCTCCCGATCCTCCACCACGGCGACCCGACGGAGTCGCGCGTGGAGCCGGGCGGTGGATACGGCGGAGCCGGCGACGAGGGAAAGGGACTCGACGATCTGTTCGTCTTCTTCGGTGAAGCCTCCCGGTTTGTCGGTGAGGTAGAGGTTGCCGAAGACCCTGTTGCCCATCTGGATGGGTACGCCGAGGAAGGAGTCCATCTCGGGATGATGGGCGGGGAAGCCGGTGGATTCAGGATGGCCTGAGATGTGGTCGAGCCGGACCGCGCCGTCAGCCTTCATCAACGTGCCGAGGACCCCTTTGCCGGTCGGGAGTGGGCCCACCTTGGCAGCCGTCTGCGGGTCCATTCCTCGGTGCAGAAACTCGATCAGCGTGCCGTGCTGGCCGATCACTCCGAGTGCTCCGTAGCGTGCGCCGGTGAGCTGCATGGCGGTTTCCACGGTCTTCGTCAAGACGTCGGTGAGGTCAGACTCCCGTACCACGGAGGCAGCGGCGGCGATGAGCGCCGGGAAGTCCGGTGCAGGCGGCAACGTCATGGCCGAAAGGCTAACCGGCGGTGGTGATGGGACTAAATCCTCTGATGATGCGGCGCAAGTGCCCAGGTACTCCGACCGTGGCCCGGGTAGCCTGATGGGAAGGGCTAGACACGGTTCGTCCAGTGGGCGAGCTCGGAAAGAGGACTGAATGCGTTTGGTATTGGTGGATGATCACGAGATCGTCAGGCAGGGCATCAGAGCACTGATCGACTCCCAGGACGACATGGAGGTGGTGGGAGAAGCGGGGACTGTCGCGGACGCCGTGAAACGGGTCGGCTTCGACACGCCGGACATGGTCATCCTCGATGTTCGGCTTCCTGATGGGACCGGGGTCGAGGCGTGTCGCGAGATCCGCTCTCGCTGGCCATCGGTGAAGGTGCTGATGCTCACTTCATATGCCGACGAAGAGGCCCTCATGGCGGCGATCATGGCCGGTGCCTCCGGTTATCTCCTGAAAAGGATCGACGGAGTCAGTCTCGTTGAGAGCATCCGCAAAGTGGGACGCGGTGAGTCACTCTTGGACAATGAGATGACCGAGAAGCTGTTCCGCAAACTGAGAGGCGACGAGCCGGACGATCCGCTGCTGGCGCGCTTGACGCCCCAGGAGTCGAAGATCCTGTTCCATATCGCTGACGGTCTCACCAACCGCCAGATTGCCGAGGAGATGTTCCTGGCGGAGAAGACCGTCAAGAATTACGTGTCGAATCTCCTGTCGAAATTGGAGATGAGCCGGCGATCGGAGGCCGCCGCCTACGCCGCCCGCCTTGCCGCCAAACAAGAACACCAGTACCCGTCGGAATCGTGGGAGACCTGAGAGGAGACGCCGATGATCGTCATGGTCGGAGTCGATGAACAGCGATACAGCGCGACCGCGCTGCGTAAAGCGATCCGTCTGGCCGATGCCCTTGGAGCGGATCTTCACGTCGTGCACGCCGTCCATCTTCCGGCGACGGTGATCGCTGCGTTGGGGCAGACGCCCCTGGACGTTCAATCCTTCGAGGATGATTCGGCCGCCGCCACGTGGAGCCAAGTCGATGAGGTGTTGGCGGCTAGCGGAGTAGAAGGCATGACGGTGGCGAGGGCGAATGTCCGAGGCTATCCGCCGGATGCGCTGCTCGATTACGCCGAAGAACACGAACCTGAGATGATCGTTCTCGGATCACGAGGGCGGAGCGAACTCGCCGCCTTCTTCCTGGGAAGCACCGGGCATCGCGTGCTGCATTTTGCGCCATGTGACGTCCTTATCGTGAAGGAGGAAACCGATGCGAGTCATTGACCTGATGACCATGAACGTCGAAACGGCCGCGCCGGAGGACTCTCTCAAGGAAGCGGCCCGGAGAATGGTCCGCCGGGGTGTGAGTGGCTTGCCGGTGCTCGATTCCGATGGTCTGCTGGTTGGCATCATCACAGAAGCGGACTTCCTCGCCCGCGAGGCGGATCGGTCCGAGACAGGCGGTCGGAGACGGCTCCTCGACGCCCTCTACCACGAAGGGGAACCGGAGCCCGACGACAACACCGTGGGCGCGGCCATGACGGCCCACCCCACCGTGATCTACCAGGACGCCAGCCTCACCGAGGCTGCCAGGGTCATGGTCTCGCATGGAGTGAAACGGTTGCCCGTCGTCGACGATGAGGGCAAGCTACTCGGCGTCATTTCGCGAGCCGACGTCGTCAACGCCTTCACGCGCCCCGACGATGTGATCGAGGAGGAAATTCGTCAAGATGTGCTGAAGCGGGTGCTGTTCGTGGATCCGGACACCATTGAGGTTTCCGTCGAAGAAGGCGTGGTTGTCATGTCCGGAACCCTGCCCAGTCGATCGGACGTACGGCTCCTCAACGAGCTCACCCGGCGCCTCGACGGTGTGGTCCGAGTGGACAACGCGACCGACTACGAGGTGGACGACGACCGACCGGTCGACCTCTGACGGCCGGCTGACCGACACAGCTCCGCCAATCCGGTACGATTCCGGCTCCCGAGAACAGAGGAGTCCATCGGATGTCTCGCACCCGAGGTCGAGCTGCCGAGCGCGAGCGTATCGAACAGGCAGAACGGAAGGCCGCCGAGAAACACACCGCTGCCCGACGGAAGAACCTGACCCTGGCAGGCGGTGTGCTGCTCGCCGTGGCCGCATTCGCTACCTATATCTATCTTCAGCCGGAACCACCCGGCGAGGTGTTCGCGAGTCTCGGCAACGACCATCTGGCCTCGGAATTCGATACTCACGTCCCCTACAACAGCAGTCCGCCGTCGTCGGGCCCGCATGTTGGCTTCCTGGCGGCGTGGGGTGAGCAAGAGGCGCCGGTCCGGCCGGAGATCTTCCTGCACAACCTCGAGGACGGGGGCGTGGTGCTCACGTACGATTGCCCGGACGGCTGTGATGACATTGTGACCGGGTTGCGAGACGCTGTCGTCAAGGACTTCCCGGGCGACAACCTCCTGTTGACCGAGTATCCGGGGATCGTCGACGCCACCGGCACTCCGCATTTGGGGGCGGCTGTGGCTTGGACCAGAGTTCTGTATTTCGATGACTGGTCCGAGGATACGCAGGATGAGGTGTACGGCTTCATCCGGCTGTTCGAGGGGCTCGACCACCACGTGCGCGCCGCTGGGACCCCTCGCTAGGTGGGCGATATCGCCATCAAGCGATGGCCCGGAGAAGGACCGGGAACGCTCTGCCTGTCGCACGCCAACGGGTTCTCCAAAGAGCTATGGGAGCCAGTGGTTCACGAACTGCGCCTTCTGGACCAGGCCATTCCTGCGGTTGCCTGGGACTTCCCGTCCCACGGTGCATCCCCCAAGGCCCCGCATCCGATCGATTGGTGGTCGTTTGGTGCGGTAGCGGGAGCGGTATCCGTGGCGGAACCGGCTCCCCGCATCGGGGTGGGGCATTCGATGGGATCGGCGGCGCTCATCATGGCCCAGATCGAGGATCCCACCTTGTTCGAACGGCTCGTCCTCGTCGAGCCCATCGTGTTCCCCGGCCCGTATCGGCGCGCCGCGGAAGAGAACGCCATGGCGAGAGCGGCCCGTCGCCGGCGACGATCTTTCACCTCACCACAGGAAGCTCTGGAGAAATTCGGCCAGAAGCAGGTCTTTGCCCATTGGACACCGGAAGCATTGGACGCGTACATAGCGGGCGGTCTCAGGCCCGAGGGTGATCGATGGGTCCTCGCCTGCCTCCCGGAGGACGAAGCCGAACTCTACGAGACCGCCGGCGCTCACGGCGCTTACGAACGTTTGGGTGAGGTGAAGATCCCTGTGCTCGTCGTGGCGGGGGAGCGCTCCTCCAGCCACACCCCCGAATACACGGCCCACCTGGCAGGCCGGTTCGGAGAGGGTCGCTCCGTGGTGATGGCGGGCACCAGCCATTTCGTCCCGATGGAGGCCCCCGCATCCCTCGCCGAGATGATCCATGGAGAGATTCTCTCCTTGAACCGCTGACCGACCTTGGGGTTGAGTGCCGGTCGCCAATAGACTGCCCGGCGTGTTGATCGAACCGTCGCTCTTGGCGTCCCTGGAAGCAGACATTGGCGCGCTCGAGGCGGATGCGTTGAGGGTGGTATCCACCCCGATCGATCTGCGCCCTCTCGATCTTCTCCGGTCCGGCTGCGACCAGTTCCCCTTCGCCGGCTACCTCAGCACCCCGGCCGGGCGCCAGATCGCCGGACTTGGCGCTGCCTGGCAGACGGTCGCCCCATTCGGCTCGGAACGGTTCCGAGATCTCAGCGATGAGGTCAGGCAGTTCGGGTCCCTTTCGCCCGATCTGCGGATACTGCTGGGCTTCTCGTTCTCTCCGGAGGGTGGGCGCCGTCCCGAATGGGACGGCTTCACGCCCACCAGCGCCGTCGTTCCACTCATCGCCGCGATCCGCGAGGGTGAGCAAACGAGGCTGGTCGTGGCCCTGCCCCCCGGTCGGAGTTTCGACTCCGTGGCGGAGGTTCTGTCCAATCTGAAGACTCCGCCCGCCCGAGTTGGACCGAACGCCACCGACCACGCCATCGAGTCCCGCCCGTCCCCGGCCCAGTACGAACAGACGGTGGCGGATGCCGTCGCCCAAATCCGGACCGGCGGGATGATCAAAGCGGTTTTGGCTCGATCGGTCGTCGTCACCTCCGACATCACGCCACGGCCGTTCGATCTCGTCGATCGACTCGGCCACGATTATCCCGCTTGCTACGTCTTCGGCTGGCAGCAAGGGGACGGCGTGTTCGTCGGCGCCTCCCCCGAACTGCTCGTTGCCGTCGACGACGTGCGGGTGCGGTCCCACCCCCTCGCCGGGTCGGCGCCGCGCGGAGAGGGAGACGAGGAGGACCGGGCCCTCGGCGACGAGTTGATGGCGAGCTCCAAGAACCGAATCGAGCATCGCGTCGTGGTAGACGATATCGCCGCCCGATTGACGCCCCTGGTCACCGAACTCCATGTCGATCGATACCCAAGCCTTCGCAAGCTGACCCACGTGCAGCATCTCTCCACCGAGGTGGCCGGGGACCTCGTCGAGCCGATGACGGTGATCGATGCGGCCGGGGCGCTCCATCCGACGCCGGCGGTCGGAGGGAGCCCCAGCGAGGAATCTCTGGCGTTTCTCGACAAGTGCGAAGGGCTCGATCGTGGCTGGTACGCCGGAGGAATCGGCTGGATGTCGCCCCGGGGAGACGGCGAGATCGCCGTCGCTCTCCGCTGCGCCCTGCTGCGCGGCAATCGTGCGTTTCTCTACGCCGGAGCCGGGATCGTGGCCGATTCCGTGCCATCGTTGGAGCTCGAAGAAACCAGACTCAAGTTCCGAACGCTGCTCCAGATCCTTACCGAGGCCTGACGGCGAGCTGAACGCTCGCCGTCAGGTTGCAGAAACGCGTAGCGTTTCTGCGCCTGCCTGTTGGTGGGTCCGGCGAGCTGAACGCTCGCCGTCGGGTTGCGGAAACGCGTAGCGTTTCTGCGTCTGGCCTTGTTTGGTGGGTGCTGCGAGCTGAACGCTCGTCGTCGGGTTGCGGAAACGCGTAGCGTTTCTGCGTCTGGCCTGTTTGGTGGGTGCTGCGAGCTGAACGCTCGTCGTCGGGTTGCGGAAACGCGTAGCGTTTCTGCGTCTGGCCTTGTTTGGTGGGTCCGGGCGAGCTTCTCTAGGTCACTCTCAGCGCTTGGGTTGCCTGATCCCACCAGGTGCGATGGAGCGAGGCGTTGGCGTGCCGGTCGGTACGAATCTCGAGGACCCGGATCCCTTCCGGGGGAGCGCTGATCGCCTCGACGAGCGTCGGCTGATCTTCGACGCGTTGGTACCTGGCGTTGAATCCTTCCACCAACGGGCCGAACTCGAGGCCGTGGGGGGTGGCGAGATGGGACTCGAAGAACTCGGGGTGGTCGGCCTGGGGAAGAAAGTGAAAGATGCCTCCGCCGTCGTTGTTGACCAAGACGATGGTGGCGTCCAAGCCCAGCCGAACCCCGCCCGCCAGAGCGGTCAGGTCGTGGAGCATCGACAGGTCACCACAGAACCCGTAGGTGGGCGCCGACCGGGAGGCCGCCGAGCCCAAGACAGATGAGAGGAAGCCATCGATTCCGTTGGCACCCCGATTGGCGAGGATCTCGATGGTTCGATCGGTGGAACCAAAGAAGCTGTCGAGGTCGCGAATGGGCATCGAGCTGGCGGCCCAGAGTCGAGAGCCGGACGGAAGGTGTGTCGCCACGGTCTGGGCGACCGCCGGCTCGGAGGGGAAGGCGAGTTCGCTCCACAGATGCTGAACCCGTGAATCGGCATCCCGCCACAGCTCCATCCAGTCCGGTTCGGCAGGCGACACCAAGGGTGCCAGGGCGGTTGCGGTGGCGGCGGGGGCCCCGCGCACCATGGTGGTGAATCCTGTGGTCGGCTGGCGCCATTCGGCGTCGTCCACGACGATTTGGGGGACTGGAGGCTGCCCCGACAGGCGTGTGCCGAGCGCCTTCGATGTGGGCGGCGCCCCGAATCGGACGACGACATCGGGGGTGAGGCGGCCGTCGAGAAGGCCGGCCCGGGCGAGCGTGTCGCCGGCGGTGATGACTCGGGTACGGTCGTGGTCGCCGGCCCGGAGACCGGAGAGTGGATCGGCAAACACGGGCGCATTCAACGCGATACTCAGTGCCGTGACCGGCCCGACCGCCTCGGCGGGAATCTCCCCGGCCACGATCAGAACTCGGCGACCGGAGAGTTGTTCGGCGACACGGGTGAGCGAGGCCGAGTCCGGAGCTACCGATCCGAGGTAGACGGGAGCCACTTTGGTCAGGGCCTCCTCGTCGGGGAGATCGACTGGGGCCAGCGGTTCGCGGAAGGGGCAGTTGACGTGCACCGGCCCCGCCGGGGCATCTTGGCTTCTTGCCCAGGCTGCCGACGCCAGGCGGGCGGCGTACGGTCCAGGAGCGTGATCGGAGGTGGGGGTCCCCGCCTCGTGAGCCCATTTGGCGGCGTCGCCATACATGGCGATCTGGTTGATGGACTGCGGCGCCGCCACATCCCTCAGCTCCGGCGGCCGATCCGCGGTGAGCACGATGAGGGGGACTCGGGCGAACCGAGCTTCGGTCAACGCAGGAAGGTACTCGGCGGCGGCCGTTCCGGAAGTGCATACCAAGGCCACGGGCCGCCCGGTCGTCTTGGCCAAACCCAAGGCGAAGAAGCCGGCGGAGCGTTCGTCGTGGTGAATCCAGCTCTCGATCCCGTCGGTGGAGGCGAAGGCCAACGCCAGCGGGGTGTTGCGCGAGCCCGGGGTCACCACTGCGTCGGACATCCCCAGGTCCCGAAGGCCCCGCGCCAGGGTGTGAGTGAAGAGGTAGTTCGGATTCGCCACGTCTGGGAGAATACCGGCCATGACCACGATCACCCCACTCGGCGACCAGCCGGCCACCTGGGTCGGTGTCCATGGATTCACCCAACGACCGGAGATGTTCAGCGAACTGGTCGGGCTGGTAGGCCAAGGTGCCCTCTGTCCCGCCCTTCCCGGTCACGACGAATCGGACGGACCCGTGGATGTTGCCACGGCAACCGAACGGATCGTGGCGGCGCTCATCGAGGTCGAAAGGACGACGGGCACCCCAGCGGTGCTGCTCGGCTATTCGGCCGGTGCCCGGATGGCGATGGAGGCTGCGCTGGCCCGGCCCGACCTCGTGCGGAGTCTGATCGTCGTGGCGGCGGGGGCCGGTGTTGCCGGCGAGTCGGAACGGGCAGCTCGGCGGGCAAGCGACGATCGGCTCGCCCGCCAAATCGAGGCTCAAGGGCTCGAGAGATTCGTAGAGGGGTGGGTGAATTTTCCCTTGTTCTCGGGATTGGGACGGCGCAACGAGGAATGGCGGGCCGCGGACAAGGCCTTGCGTCTCCGTAACACGGCCGCCGGTCTGGCTGCGGCCCTTCGAGGTTTCGGGCAGGGTGTCCAGCAATACCTCGGTGACCGAGTCGGAGACCTGACGATGCCGGTCACCGTTGTGGTCGGCTCCGAGGACGGCAAGTACTACGACGAGGGAAGAGGGCTCGCCGACCTGATCCCCGATGGAGAACTCGTGGTGTTGGACGGCGTCGGCCACGCGGTGGTCGGCGAGGCGCCCGAAGCCGTTGCGGAGGTGCTGGTCCGCTACCTCGGCTAGCGGAAAGCGGTAGTGCCCGTCGTTGACATCGGCCGGCTCGTGGAGTACGACTGGAGAGAGCGGAGAAGGGGACGACATTGAGCGAGTACCGCGAGGTCACACCCGTAACCGGGCCTGAGGCCTTCGAGGAACGGAGCCGTGATGCCCGGCTCAGCCAAGCGGCAATCGTGCTGACTGCCGGGGCAGCTGTCGGTGGGGAGATGCACCGACTAGGCCCGCCGAGTGATCTCGATCTACCGAGGGAACTGCATCGGGTGGAACGGGAGCGGAAAATGCCGGTCGGCCAAGCAGTGGCACCTCTCGATCTCGATGTCACCACTCATCTGAGTCGCCCGGAGCTCCGGATCCCGGCGTCGGCTAGCGCCGACATCACGAAGCGACTCATTGCCAAACCTCAGGCGGTCACGGCGGCGGCGCTCGTCGAAGCCAATCTGCACAGCGACAGCCGGCTGGTGCGGACCGCGGCCGCGGCGGCGGCGCTCGATACGACGGGTCCGCGCGAAGACGTGGTGGAGCGGCTCGTGGAGGGCGCTCGGTCTCGCGATCCTCTGATCCACGATCTGGGAAGGGTTGGACTCGCCCGGGTCGATCCGAGTCACGATGCATTGCGGCACGTGATCGGACGCCAAGCCGAGCTGAGTGGTACGGACCGGGAGTCTCACACCGCGGTGCTCACTCACGGAACGTTTGCAGCGAGAAGCAGGTGGTGGCGTCCTGGCGGGACATTCCACAGCTACCTCGGCGGGTTGGTCCCGGCGCTCAACCCTCACGACCCCAGCTTCCAGTGGACCGGGCTCTACTCCGACGGTGCTCGGCAGCTGGCGGCGCAACGGATGGCGGATTGGGTGATCGACCAGGGACTGCAGAAGCCGGATGTGTTCGCGCATAGCCATGGCGCGACCGTCGCCAACTTGGCGACGCGACGCGGTCTCGAGATCGATCGCTTGTTCCTGCTGAGCTGGCCCGTGCACGGAGCATGGTTCCCAGATTTCGCCAGGATCCGGCGGTGCATCGACGTCCGGGTGCGGTGGGACCTGGTGATCATCGCCGATCGCGGTGGCCAGAAGCTGAAGGTCCCGGCTGCGCAGAGGGGCAAGGTCACATCGCTCGTGAACGGTTGGTTCGATCATGGCGATACCCATGAACCGGCCTATTGGGCTCGGTACGGTCTCGCTGACGAGCTGTGACGGCCCCGGAGGTACGCTGACAGCATGAGTCTCGCTTCCTCAGCCAAGGTCGCCGCCGCCAGCGCTATCTGGCGGGTCACAGGCCTCGAGGCAGCCGGGCGCGTTCTGGTCAGCTCAATGGCATCAGGCGATGAGAACGAGCAGTCTCTTGCTGGAATTCTTCTTGTTCGGGCAGGTGATCGTTCTGTGCCGTTGATCACCGAGGCACTGGTGGCGGGGGCCTCTGCGACTGAGCTCGTCGATGTCCTTGCCAGCATCGGCAGCGATAGGGCACGCACCGGTCTTGAACGACTTGCCTCAGAACCAAACTCTGAGCTCACTGACTTTGCCGAGAAGGCACTGAAAGACCTCGACGAGATTGATCGCCATCAGATCTGAAAGTTCGCAGAGCTGGCTGTTCACGTCGCCGCGTGGACGCAGCACATCGGTCTCTACCCGATTCCCGTGTTCGACGGACCGCTCGAAGAGGAGATCGCCCGCTTCAGAGGGGCCAAGGACACCGTGCGATTGCCGCTGGCCGAGCCCATCCCGTCCGACCTCGTCGAGAAGATCACCATCGGTCTTCTCGAAATTCGGCATAGGGAAACCTCCTGAACTGCCGGATCAGTCTGTTTCGTAGTGCATTTCTCCCGCCGTAACCGCAACCGACAACCAGTTCTGGGGCGGGGGCAGAGGGCAAGAGAACTCTTCGTCATATGCGCAGAAGGGATTGATAGCCCGGTTGAAGTCCACGGTGGCATCCCCACCGTCGTTCGTCACCGCAGGTGCGTAGCGGCCGCCCCCGTACGACCCGACGCCTGAGGTTGCGTCGCGGAACGGGATGAACAGGTCGTCTTCCTCGCCTTGGAGTACTACCAGCCGTACCGATTCGTCGTCGAGAGTCAAGGCGACATGACCGGCGAGTTGGTAGCCCATCACGCCCCCCGTAGACGAGGTGATGTCGACCGTCCCCTGGGCCGACGTGAATGTTCCCCGCATCGCCAGTGCAGGGTTGGGCTCGAAATATCGGAGACCCTCGAACGTCGGGAGGTGCTCTTCGGGGATCGGCGAGGCGTAGTGGTTTTTGAAATGCTCGTCGCGCTCAGCCCTCCACGCGAGCAAGGCCGTTGTGTCGTAGTGGTCGCTCATGGAAGACGATTATTGCAGCGACAGAGCACAGTGCCCGGCCTTCGGCTCCCGCCCGTTGGGCTCGGGGATGGCGGTCCTCGGCGCAGGGATCCGCTGGCTTGACGTCGGATTCATGCATACTGAGTCGGGTGCAGAAACCCCTTTCCGGCCCATCAGACCCGACAGACCAGGACGTGTCGCATCGTGCCAGGGCGAAATTCTCGCCCAGAGCGCTCGCCCCCATGCTCACGGCCGGGGTCCTGAGCGGTGTGGTGAGCATCTCGTTTGGCATCTCGTTGGCCAGCCTGATCTTCAGCGGCCCAGTTGCCTCGGCATTGCCTCTGGGAGTTGGACTGGTGCTGATCAGTGGACTGATCGTGGGGTTGATCGCGGCCCTCACGAGTTCCTTTCCGGGGATGATCGCGGGAGTTCAAGGCAGTACGGCGGCTGTGCTCGCCCTGGCAACCGCCGAAATCGCCCAATCCGTGACCCCGGACCGGGCAGTCTCGACGGTTGTGGCGGCCATCGCCCTTTCGACTTTGTCGGTCGGCACCATGTTCTACGTCCTCGGCCGTTTCCGTCTCGGTGGGTTGGTCCGCTACATCCCGTTCCCGGTCGTGGCCGGCTTCCTGGCTGGGACCGGAGCGCTGGTCGTGAAAGGAGCCGCCGGTATTCTCGGGCAGGGCCGTGATTTGGGTTCGTTCCCGGATTCGGATTCGCTGCTCTCCTGGGGCGTCGGGCTCGGACTGGCAGCGGTGCTGGGGTATGCCTCCCGCCACGCTCATCGACTCGCCGTCCCGGTCGTTCTTCTGGTCGGCCCGCTGGTACTCCTCGGCATCGGCGCGGCTTTCGGAGTGGGAGTCTCGGAGGCACAGGCCAGCGGATGGTTGCTCGGCCCTTTCCCGAAAGGGGCGCTGTGGGAACCTTCCACGTTCGACGCCTTCACCACCGCGGATTGGGCTGCAATCGGCGGCCAGGTCGGCACTCTTGCCTCGGTGCTGCTGCTGGCCGCCATCACCTTTCTCCTCAACGTTCCAGCGATCGAACTCGAGACGCGTCGAGAGATCGATGTCAACAGGGACCTCCGTGGTCTGGGTCTGGCAAACCTCGTTGCAGGTGCGGTGGGTGGCGCTCCCGCCTACCCGTACCTCAGCAACACGGTCCTGGCTGCCCGCATCTCCGGTCCGCAACGGGCGACGGCGATCGTTGCCGCCCTCCTGAACGGCCTGGCCCTCGTCGCAGGTTCGGCCATCTTCGCTCTGTTGCCGACTGCCGTGGTTGGAGCCGTACTCCTGTTCATCGGTGGCACGTTTCTGGTGGAGTGGGCGTGGGAGACCCGTCTCCGGGTAGCGCGCTCCGATTACGTCCTGATCTTGCTCATCACCCTGTTCATGGTGGTGTTCGGGTTTGTTCGAGGGGTGGTGTTCGGGCTGGTGTTGGCCGTCTTCTTGTTCGTGTATCGCTACAGCAAGGTCGGCATGATTCGACACGAGACGAGAGTGCCCGAGTACCCGAGCAACGTGGACCGGTCCCGGGACGATCGCGCCTTGCTCGACGTCGCAGGGCGCGGGACGCTGGTGATGGAACTTCAAGGCTTTCTCTTCTTCGGCACCGCCACGAGGCTCATCGACCGGGTCACCTCACGCCTGAGAAACGACACGCGACCCCAACTGCGATTCTTGATTCTGGACTTTGGCGGTGTCACGGGAATCGACTCCTCGGCGGTCATGGCGTTCGAGAAACTCCACCGTCTCGCGACCCAGCACGCCTTTCAGGTCCGGCTCACCGATCTGGATGCGAACGTCGGTCGGACGCTGCTTCACCTCACGTCGCCTGGCGTCGATGCGTTCGGAACGTCGCCGGATCTCGATCACGGTCTCCAGTGGTGCGAGGAGGAACTCCTCGTCGGCCGTCACGGGACGGAGCGCGTTCGGAGCACAACATTGTCGGACGCGGTGGTCTCAGTCGTTCCCGAATGTGTCGATCCGACCGTGCTCGACGATCAATTCGACCGCGTCGTCCTGCCGGCCGGGACCCGGTTGATCGAGATGGGTGCCCCGTCGTCAGGTTTGTTCTTCATCGAGGAGGGCAGCGTGACCGTCAGTATCGATCGTCCAGACGAGGCTGCCCTTCGCCTTCGGACGATGCATGCCGGGACGGTGGTTGGAGAAATCGGGCTGTATGGGGGCACTGCCAGTACCGCCTCGGTGATAGCCGAAACCGACTGCCTGATCCGCGTCCTGTCTCCTGGCGACTTCGCGCGCCTTTCGACCGAGGATCCCGATACGGCGGCAACCCTCCACCTTTTCATCGCCCGCATCCTTGCCGAGCGTGTGGCTGCAGACAACCGATCCATCGAGGCGTTGAGGAGATGATCGCTCGGGCCCTAAGGGCCCGCGGTCGGGGAGCACTCGTTGCAGCACCTTCGCTCGCTCGCCTTTGATAGTGATCTCTCTCGCAGTCGCCGTAACGTCCGCGCCGGCCCTGCCGATCGGTAGCTAGCCGGTGACAACAAACACAAGAACTCCTGTCGCGACGACCAGCGTCGACACCCCAGCGAGAGTCGTGGCGGCATAGTGGTGCTTTCGAGCGGCTCCCAGCATGACGAGGGCTGGAATCAGCCCCGCCAAAACCGCCCACCCGGCGCCGGCAGCGATCCCGCCCACAGCTACACCCATCGCGGCGATCACCGCGGCCAACACCAGCATGATGACGATCATTCGACCTGATCGGGCCTCTCCGAGACGGACCCCGAGTACCCGCTTCCCGGATGCGGCGTCGGACTCTAGGTCCGGGAGTTCGAAGGCGAGCATCATCGCCATGTGGACTGGGAGCAAGATTCCGACCGCCCACCAGAGGGCGACGCTGGCCGGTGCCTGCTGAACAGCCCACCCAATGACAGGAACCGCCCCGACGACCACGAGCGAAGTCGCCAATTCACCCCAACCCGTCCCCAGCAGGCGAATCGGGGGCATCGAATAGGCCCAAGATACGGCGAGGGTGATCACTCCGACGCCAGCGGCGAGCGGGGACCCGACGGCGACCACCGCAGCCAAGATCAGGCCGATGATCGTTGAGGCCCACGCCGCCCGCAGGGCCACTTCAGGTTTGAGATCACCCGAGACCAAGACACCGCTCCCTCCAGAAAACATCGTGCGTCGGTCGACCGCCTTATCCGCGTCACGATCGGCGTACTCGTTGACGAAATGCGCCGTGATCTGCATAGAGGTGACCATGGCCTGGCCGAGTGCGAAAGCGGGCCAGGCGATATCGCCGGCCCCGGCCGTGCCGAGCGCAAAGAGAAGCGCACCGCCCAGCAGAAAGTGCGGACGGGCCAGTTTCACGAACGCCCAGAGAGGACCCATCCGGGGATTGTCGCACGGGCGCGATGCCGTACGGGTGACACCCCCCCTGCTAACCCAAGGCGGCCCCGACGGTCATCGACAACCCGACGAGCAGTTCCAGTCGGGCCGTGCCTTTGAGGACGCCGATGAGGGGCGGGCCGGCTACTTCGGTGGAGACCGTCCGGATCAGCGGCACTGCGAAAGGCGCCCAGAACACAGCCATCGCCGTCGCCGTTGGGACCCATCCGCCGGCAACGAACACGGCCAGGGACAGGAAGGTGCCCATGAGGAGGCCGGCGTAGAGCTTCCGCGTACGGTCCCGACCGAGCATCACCGCCAGGGTGCGTTTCCCCGCTGGACGCGTCGGTCTCGAGGTCGCGGATGTTGTTGGCGACGAGGATCGCCGTGACCGGGAAACCGACCGGGATGGACAACAGCCAGGCGTCGAGCGGCGCGGTCATGTCGTGGACGTACCGGCTACCCACCGTCGCCACCACGCCGAAGAACACGAACACGAAGACCTCGCCGAGTCCGCGGTATCCGTACGGGCTGGGTCCCGCCGACGTAGCCGAGCATGGCGACCACAGAGACGACGCCGATCAGAGCCACCACCCATCCGGCGATGACGATCAGCCACACGGCGGCGAGGGCGCCAATAGCCACGGCCACCCAGGTGCGCGACCCACACCGCCCGGTCCGAGAGGATCCCCGACGCCACCACCCGGGTCGGGACCGATCCGGTCGTCCGTGTCGGCGCCTTTGCGAGCATCGAACACGTCGTTGGCGAAGTTGGCGGCCACCTGAATGGCCACCGAGGCCACCAGTGCGGCCGCCAAGGCGTCCCAGCGGAAGGCGCCGTCGCCGGCGGCCAGGCCGGACCCGACCAGCACCGGGACCACCGCAGCCCACAGGGTGTGCGGGCGAGCGGCCTGAATCCAGGGAGTGAAAGTCATCGGCTCAGAAGTGCCACGGAAACTCCGAGTAGTCCTGGGGGCGCTTCTCCAGGAAGGCGTCGCGGCCCTCCTGGGCCTCGGCGGTTCCGTAGCCCAGTCGGGTCGCCTCGCCGGCGAAGATCTGCTGGCCGACCAGCCCGTCGTCGAGCATGTTGAACCCGAACTTGAGCATCCGCATCGCGGTTGGGCTCTTCGAGTTGATGATCGCGACCCCACTCGAGCGCCGTCGGCTCGAGCTCGGCGTGGGCGACGGCTGCGTTGGCCATGCCCATCGAGACACGCCTCCTCGGCCGAGTACTCGAAGCCGAGGAAGAACAACTCGCGGGCTCGCTTCTGGCCCATCTGGCGAGCCAGGTAGGCCGATCCGTACCCAGAATCGAAACTGGCCACGTCGGGGTCGGTCTGCTTGAAGATGGCGTGTTCGGTGCTGGCCAGCGTGAGATCGCAGACGACGTGGAGGCTGTGGCCGCCGCCGACCGCCCAACCAGGCACGACGGCGATCACCACCTTGGGCATGAACCGGATGAGTCGCTGGACCTCGAGGATGTGGAGCCGGCCGAGTCGAGCGGGATCGATTCCGTCGTCGCCTTCGTACTGGTACCCGTCGGCGCCCCGGATGCGTTGGTCGCCGCCAGAGCAGAACGCCCAGCCGCCGTCCTTGGGGGATGGTCCGTTGCCCGTGAGCAACACGCAGCCGACGTCCGACGTCATGCGGGCGTGATCGAGGCGCTCGGTACAGCTCGTCGACCGTGTGCGGTCGAAAGGCGTTGCGCACCTCGGGCCGGTCGAGAGCGATCCGGACCGTTCCCTGATCGTTGGCGCGGTGATAGGTGATGTCGGTGAACTCGAATCCCTCGACAGGATTCCACGCCGAGGCATCGAACAGTTCTGAGACCATGGTGTCCTCTTTCGGCAACCTCGATACTGTAGTGATCCACATGGTTACCGATCCCGACTGGCTTGCCGCGGCGGCCGCTTCGACACCCGACGCCCCTTTCATCACCACGCCTGAGCGGTCGTGGTCGTTCGCTCAGGTGGATGACGCGGCGGCCCGCCTCGCCGGCGCGCTCTGTGACGCCGGAGCGGCCGAGGGTGAGGTCGTGGGAGTGTGGGCAGGCAACGACATCGGCTCGGTAGAAGCGATCTTGGCGGTTCCCCGGACAGGCGCCACGCTGCTCCTCCTCAACACCCGCCTTGCTGCACCGGAGCTGGAGGCACAGCTGGATCAGGCCAACGCCAAGATCGTCGTGGCCGCCGAACCCCACCTCTCTCTTGGTGGACGGACCACCGTCTCGGCGTCCTCACGAGCGGCTCCTGTGGACCGACGGCAGCCGGGAAAGAGCCACGAGGCCGTCATCGTCTTCACCTCCGGGACGTCGGGTTCGCCGCGCGGCGTGATCCTGACCCACGGGAATCTGGCCGCCTCCGCCGAGGCGTCTGCCGCACATCTCGCCCATTCGGCTTCCGACCGATGGCTGGCAGTTCTCCCGCTCTTCCATGTCGGGGGAGCCTCGATTCTCTGGCGCTCCGCCCGGCAGGCGTCCGAGGTGGTGCTTCTTCCCGGTTCGATCCGGCTGCCGCGGCGGCCGCCCTTCACGAGGTCACACTCGCCTCGTTGGTCGGCTCCATGATCGGTCCCATCTTGGCGGTGGATGCCGGCCCCTATACCGGGCTGAAGGCGGTGCTCGTCGGAGGGGGACCAACCAGCCAGCCGTTGCTGGATGCCGCCACTCGAGCCGGGATTCCGGTCCTGTCCACCTACGGCATGACGGAGACGGCTTCACAAATCGCCACGGCCCCGCTCGGGGATGGTCCTCGTCGCCGAGCGCTTCCTCTGGCCGGGGCGCAGATCCGGATCGCTCCCGGGGGAGAGATAGAGGTGGCGGGTCCCATGGTGTCTGAACGGTATCTGGGCGAGCCGGGACACTCGACATGGCTGGCGACCGGTGATCTGGGGCGGATCGACGATGAAGGCTTCCTCCATGTGCTGGGCCGGACCAGAGATCTCATCATCACGGGCGGCGAGAATGTCATTCCCGCCGAGATCGAAACCCTCCTCGAAGAAGTCGATGAGGTCGATGAGGTAGCTGTCGTCGGCATTCCCGACCGTACGTGGGGAGAAGCGGTGGTGGCGGTGGTGGCCACGTCCGCGCCAGGCTGGGGATCTGGAAGCCCACCTTCGTGGACGACTCGCCGATTACAAGATCCCCAAACAGTGGGTGATCGTCGATGCGCTTCCTCGAAACGCGCTGGGAAAGGTGGATCGGGTGGCGGTCCGGAGTTGGGCGGAGCAAGCCGATGGCCGATGATCTCACGGTCGATGGGCGCTATGTGATCCCGGCCGCGGAACTCGACTGGAGATTCGGACCCACGGGTGGCCCGGGCGGGCAGCACGCCAATCGCGCCCACAGTCGCGCTGAGCTGCGCTTCGACCTCGGCGAATCAGAGGTCTTCGGTTCGGAACTGCAGGAGCGGATGCTGAGGCAGGTATCTCACCGAGCCGGGATCGTCACGGTGATCGCCGAGGACTCGCGCAGCCAGTTTCGAAACCGACAGCTTGCCCGAAAGCGTCTGGCCGAGCGCCTTCGCGAAGCGATGATCCGGCCTACGCCGCGCAGGCCCACGAAGCCGAGCAGGTCGCAGCGCCAGAAACGCCTCGACGAGAAGCGGCACACCAGCGAACGCAAGAAGCTCCGGCGGCCTCCGGAGTCGGAATGAGATCACGGGTGGGAAGGGCGGAGCGCGCCGACGCAGCACTACCATCCCGTTCGCCGTGACTGCCAACCAACCTCTTCCCCCCTCTCCAGACTGGTACCGAGATGCCGTCATCTACGAGGTGCACGTCCGAGCCTTCGCCGACTCCAACGGAGACGGGATCGGAGACTTCGTCGGGCTCACCTCGCGACTCGACTACCTGAGCCGGCTCGGGGTCACCGCCATCTGGCTGCTCCCGTTCTATCCCTCGCCGCTCCGCGATGACGGATACGATATCGCCGAGTATTTCGATGTGCATTCCAGCTATGGAACCCTGGACGAATTCTGCGCTTTTCTCGATGCTGCTCACACTCGCAACATGCGGGTGATCACCGAGTTGGTGATCAACCACACCTCGGATCAGCACCCATGGTTCCAGCGTGCTCGCCGGGCCGAACCCGGGACGCCCGAGCGAGATTTCTACGTGTGGAGTGACACGCCGGACCGATATTCCGACGTCCGCGTCATCTTCCAGGACACCGAGACGTCGAATTGGGCCTGGGACCCGGTGGCCGGCGCCTACTACTGGCACCGGTTCTTCTCTCACCAGCCTGATCTGAACTATGACAATTCGCTCGTGCGTGATGCAGTCACCGAGGCCCTCGATTTCTGGCTGGGGCTGGGCGTGGACGGGCTCCGACTCGACGCCATCCCGTACCTCTTCGAACGCGAAGGAACCAACGGTGAAAACCTTCCTGAAACCCACCAAGAGCTGAAGCGGCTCCGTGCCCATGTCGACGCCAACTACACGGACCGGATGCTCCTGGCCGAGGCCAACCAATGGCCGGAGGATTCGGTTGCGTACTTCGGAGACGGCGACGAGTGTCACATGTCGTTTCATTTCCCACTCATGCCACGTCTCTATCTGGCGTTGGAGCGGGAAACCCGGTTGCCGATCATCGACATCCTGGAACAGACCCCACCGATCCCCGAGGGCACCCAATGGGCGATCTTCCTCAGAAACCACGACGAGCTCACCCTCGAGATGGTCTCCGAGGAGGAGCGGGACTTCATGTGGCGAACCTACGCCCCCGACCGCCGGTCCCGACTGAACCTGGGGATTCGACGCCGCCTGGCGCCGCTCATCGAAAACGACCGACGCCGGATCGAACTTCTCTTCAGCCTCCTGTTCTCGCTGCCCGGTACCCCCGTCCTGTACTACGGGGATGAGATAGGGATGGGCGACAATACGTTCCTTCCTGATCGAGATGGGGTTCGGACCCCCATGCAATGGAGCAACAACCGCAACGCCGGGTTCTCCGAAGCCAACCCTCAGTCGCTCTACCTGCCTGTGGTGGTGGACCCGCAGTTCCACTACGAGACGGTCAACGTCGAGGCGCAACACCACAATCCGAATTCTCTCCTGTGGTGGGTCCGCCGGATGATCGGCCGACGGGCGGCTCATCCGGTTTTCGGGCGGGGGAGCATCGAGTTCCTGTCGCCGGAGAACCCCCATGTTCTCGCCTATCTCCGTCAGGGTGAAGGGGAGACCATTGTGGTGGTCGTCAACTTGAGCCGCCACGCCCAATTCGTGGAGCTCGACCTGAGCAGATTCGCCGGCCACAAGCTGATCGAGCTGCTCGGCCGAACGGAGTTCCCCATGGTCGGAGAACTTCCCTATCTGCTCACCCTCAGTCCTTACGGTTTCTACTGGTTCGCCATCACCCCGGACACCCAAGGCGAGGTAGCCCGAGACGGAGAGCTGGTGTTGGACGGTCCGCTCGAAGAGGCCTTCCAGCCAGGCAAGCCACTCACGGAGTACCTTCTGGGGTACGTCGCACGGCAACCTTGGTACCAGGGTCGCTATCGTCGCCGGATTTCCGTGAGCGTGTTCGATGCCGTCCCGGTGGATGCTGGTGAGATCGGTCCCTCGACCTGGATCACCCTGCTGGACGTCGAATATGCCAATGGTCCCGACGAGCGGTATGTGGTTCCCGTCAGTCTCCGATTCGACGACGATCTCGAGCTCGCCGAGTCAGCCGTCGTTGCCCGAGTCCGTCGCGATGGAGAAACCGGTGTGCTCTATGACGCGCTCATGGATCCGGCGTTCCGGACCAGGATGCTGACCGATTTGCTCGATGGCCGCACCATCTTCGGCAGTTCGGGAACGATCACTTGCCACCCCGGCCTGTCGATCCCACCGATGGTGCATCCTGAGCTGCTGGGTCCCTCCGCGGAAGTCACCGAGACGACAGAGGGGGAGAGCTACGTCAGGTACGGTGACGACCTGACCATCAAGTTGTTCCGGCGCGTCGAGCCAGGGGTCAATCCCGACCTGGAACTCCGACGTTTCCTCACAGAGCGAACCGGATTCAGGGGTCTTTCGGAGGCCTACGGCTCGTTGGAATACCAATCTGGCGAGGCGTCGACGCTCGGAGTGCTCCAACGCACGTTGCCCCAAGGGCAGGATGCCTGGACGTTCATGCTCGAGCTCTGTTCAGATTGGCTCGAAACCGTCGCAGGCTCTGTACCGCCCCCACCTCCTTCCTCCAATCACTGGGCGCGCGCCGGGATCGAGCCGGACTCCACCTTGAAGAAGCTCGGAGCGGCGCTCGAGAATGCCGAGCGGCTCGGCAGGATGACCGGGGAGTTTCACCTGGCGATGGGGTCGCTGAGCGAGGACCCCGACCTCCACCCCTTACCGTTCTCGTCGTTGTATCAACAGTCGTTGTACCAGTCTTTGCGGGCCCGGATCCGACAGGAGCTGGAGGCCATTCGACGCTCGTTGGGTGGCGTGGATTCGGAATTGGCTGAGCGCATCAGCGCCGTGGCGGCGGCCGAGTCCTCCATTCTCAGGCGTATCGATTCCATTCGGCGGACGCCAATGGCCGGTCAGCGAATCCGCGTCAACGGTGATTTCCGACTCGACGGCATTCAAATCGTCGACGATGAGTTCTTCATCGTCGATTTCTCCGGTGACCACAGCCAACCGATGAGCGAACGCCGGCTACGAGCCTCGCCGCTCAGAGATGTGGCGCAGATGGTCCGTTCGATCGACTACGTCGCGGCCAGCGCGGCCCGCGACAGGATCGAAGGCGGTGGGGAGGCGGCCTCCGAGTGGGCCGCCTGGTGGTCGGCCACGGTAGGTGCTCGGTATGTGGGCGCCTACCTCGAAGCAATGGAGGGCTCCGCCGCCCTGCCGGACGAACCCGACCACATCGATGCCTTGCTCGAGGCCTACGCCGTCACTCGGTCCCTGCGCGAGCTTCATTGGGAGCTGGACAATCGCCCGGATTGGATCGAGGTGGCGATGTCGGGCGTGCAGCGGCTAATCGGGCTGGATCAGCCCGATGCAGACTGACGAACCTCGAGGAGGATCGCCAGAGCTTCACCGACTTGGCGAGGGTCGTCCACGCGATATTGGGCAGCGGTCGGCCCATCGCCGACCTTGACGGAGACATCACCTGGCCGTGCGGCCAGGAAGACGTCCTCGTCGGTGGTGTCGTCCCCGAAGAAGACCAATCGCTCGGCCCCTGATGCGTCTCTCACGGCCTCGAGGGCGGTCCCCTTGTCGCCTTCGCCGACCAGCAATTCGACGACCATCTTTCCATCGATGGTTCGTACGCCCTGGCGGGCGCCGACCGCTCTGGCCGCCTCGGCAGCGCCCTGTTGATCCGTCGCATGCCGGTAATGGAGCGCCGCTCCGGCAGGCTTCTCTTCCAGGAGGGTTCCCTCGAAGGCGTGCTCCACTGCCTTCAGGTCGGACACGACCGAGCTGACCAGGCGGGGGATTTCCGGTCTGGTCCGGGTGTCTGAGCTCTCGGTCCCGTGGGTGCCGATCAGCTGGACGTCGGGCGGGCTGCCGGCCAGGTGCTCGAGAGCCTCCAGGGATCGGCCCGAGATGAGGACCGCCACGACGCCGGGGAGACGTCCCAAACCCGAGAGCGCTGCCAGGGCAGGCTGGTGGGGCCGTGCCGCCGACGGGTCGTCGACCAGGTGTGAGAGGGTGCCGTCGTAATCAGATGCCACCAACAACACTCCCACCCTGGCGGCAGCCGCCAAAGCGGCTTCCAGCTGCGGGTCGATCATCGGTTGGTCAGCTCGGACAGGCACACGTTGGCCCATTCGAAGACGTCGAACTTGTTCACGACGCGTTGGAGCTTCCGCATCCGGAGGCGGACCTCGGACTCCTCCATCGTGGCGGCGGTTGCGATGGTCCTGGCCACCTCGTCGACGTCGTGAGGATTGACGATCAAGGCGGCCGTGAGCTGTTCGGCGGCTCCGGCGAATTCGCTCAATACCAGCACCCCGTCACCGCTGACCCGACAGGCGACGTACTCCTTGGCGACGAGGTTCATGCCGTCCCTGAGCGGGGTCACCAACATGATGTCGGCCGCCACGTACAGCGCCACCATTTCCTCGAACGGAACGACGCGGTAGCAGGTATGAGATCGGTGCCCATCCGGCCGTGCCGTACTCCCCGTTGATACGTCCCACCAGCTGTTCGACGTGGGCGCGCAGGTCTTGATAGGCGGGTCGACCCTCTCGCGACGAGGGACGGCGACCTGCACATACGACGTACTCGTCGATCAGGTGCGTTCTCGAGGAGACCGCGACCGCCGCAGGCGAAGGTCGATGCCCTTCGTGTAGTCGAGGCGGTCGACGCCGAGAATGATCGTGTCCACGTCGCCCAGGTCGTGACGTAGCTCCTTGGCTCGGTTCTGAACCCCTTCCGAACGAGCCATCCGCTCGAACCCTTGGGGTCGATGGCGATGGGGGCGGGCTGGAGCGTGGATATTGCGATCCCGGCCATCTCAGGTCTCGTTTTCCCCGGGCTTCTGCGCCGACCGAATCGACGGGCAGCTCGGCGAAGTTGTCGGCGCTCTGGCGAGCTGGAAGGCGACCACATCTGCGCCGAGCAGGCCTTCGACGATCTGGCGTCGCCACGGCAACTGGGCGAACAACTCGATGGGCGGAAACGGGATGTGCAGGTAGAAGCCGATCGTGGCCTCCGGATTGATCTCACGGAGCATCGATGGGACCAGCTGGAGCTGGTAGTCCTGGATCCAGGCGATGTCTTCTGGGCCCATGGCGGCGGCGGCCTCGCGTGCGTAGCGCTCGTTGACCTGGACATAGGGCCGCCAGGTATGACGGTGGAATTCCGGGGCGGACACGGCGTCGTGGTAGAGAGGCCAGAGTGTTCCGTTGCAGAACCCGAAATAGAAGCCCTCCAGTTCTTCCTCACTGAGAGGAACCGGCCGCTGCTCGATTCCCTCGTGCAGGAACGGCCCCGGTTCGAAATCGGCGATGCCGGGCCAGCCCACCCACGAGCCATCGACATCCCTCAGAACCGGTCCAAGAGCGCGAACCAGCCCCCCCGGGCTGGTTTCCCATTTCGTGCCGTCCCAGGAGACGGGCAAGCGATTGGCGACGACGACGATCCGTTTGACGTGCACTCCTTCTACGCGGAAGCCCGACACTACCGCAGAAGCGGGTGACGATCAGCCGGCAGGGGTGAGTACCACCACGAGTTGCTCGAGGGTCGGTGTTCCCTGGAAACCGACCGAGGTGCGGTAGAGCCGGCAGGAGAGCCCGACCGGAGCGTTCTCGTCGAGGAAGGGGTCCTCGCCGTCGACGAGCAGCGTCGGGGACCCACGAAACCGCCACTGCTCGGCGAGTTCTGGGGTGTCCACCTTCACGAACTCGATTGCCGCTTCGACTTCAACGAGGCGGAACGCCTCGGAGAGCAGCTCGGTCAGCGTCTGCCAGTTCGGACAGTCGTCGAAATGCAGTACTTCGATTCGCATATCGCTGCCAACGACGGGGGCTTCCAGAAGATTCCACAGGACCGGCCGGTAGGCTCCGACCATGCAGCAACCGCACTGGTGGCAGACAGCCGTCATCTATCAGATCTATCCCCGCAGCTTCGCCGACTCCACCGGATCGGGGACGGGCGACCTCGAAGGCGTCCGACAAAGGGTGCCCTACCTGGCCGAAACCCTGGGCGTCGACGCGGTGTGGCTGTCGCCTTTCTACCCGTCGCCGCAGGCCGACTTCGGCTACGACGTCGCCGACTACATCGCGGTGGATCCTCAGTTCGGAACTCTGGAGGACTTCGATCGCCTCCTGGCTGATCTTCACGAGCGAGGGATCAAGCTGATCGTCGACTTCGTGCCCAACCACAGCTCCGATCAGCATCCCTGGTTTTTGGAGTCCCGTTCAGGCATGGACTCTGCCAGGCGTGAATGGTACACATGGCGAGACCCCGCTTCGGACGGGGGACCGCCCAACAACTGGCTCAGCGTGTTCGGGGGCAGTGCCTGGGAGTTCGATCCTGCCTCGGGGCAGTACTACCTCCACAAGTTCCTGGTGGAGCAGCCAGACCTCAACTGGCGGAACCCTGAAGTGAAGGAGGCGATGTTCGACGCGCTGCGATTCTGGATGGAACGAGGCGTCGACGGCTTCCGGCTCGATGTTGCTCACTACGTGATGAAGGACCCCGATCTCCGTGACAACCCGGACGCCCCGGCAGGCGCTCGCATGCACAAGTCGATGGGCGACTACGACACGCAGCTCCACATCCACGACAAAGGTCACCCCGATGTGCACCCTCTGTTTCGAGAAATGAGGAAGGTCTTCGATGAATACCCGGACCGCTACTCGGTCGGCGAGATTCACGTCTCCGACTGGGAGGAGTGGGCGGCCTACTACGGCACCGACCTGGACGAACTCCATCAGCCATACAACTTCGCGCTGCTCGGGGTCGGCCACGAGGCCCAGGCGTTCAAGGCCGTCGTCGAGAATGTGGAAACGGCAGTGCCGCCTGGCGGCTGGCCCAGTTATGTCCTCGGCAACCACGACGAAGCACGCCTCGCGACGCGCCTTGGCGATCTTGGGCGCGCCGGTCGGCGCTCCTCCTCCTGACCCTGAGAGGCACCCCGACCCTTTACTACGGCGATGAGCTGGGCATGCTCGAGGCCGAGATTCCGCCCGAACTGGCGCATGACCCATGGGGCAAGAACGTTCCGGGACTGGGGCGCGATGGATGTCGCACCCCGATGCAGTGGACTCCGACCGGAGGGTTCTCGGACAACCCACAGACCTGGCTTCCCACAGGTCCTGAGGTCGAGCATCGGAATGTCGCGTCTGAGCTGAAGGACCCTGGCTCGATGTTGTCGCTCTATCGACGGCTCCTGGAGTACCGGCGCCACTCACCGACCCTCCAGCTCGGCGATTACGAGACCGTCCCACAATCGGATGCCCGTGTATTGGCCTTCAGGCGCCGCCTGGGTGGGGAGACTCTGATGGTGGCGGCCAGCTTCTCAGACTCCGAGATTCCGGCGGAGGTGGAGGGATTCGAGGGGCGACGATTGGTTCTCTCGACGGACCCAACGCGGAGGTCGGTGGGAGAGATCCTCCTCCTCGGTCCCCACGAAGCGGTGTTGATGGAGGTGACTTAGACCGGGTCCGCCGGGACTCATCGCCCGGTCAGAACCTTCCTGCCGGGGGCCCATCCGTCGGTGGCCCCGCAAAAGCCTGGGCGGCGAGAAGCCAGTCTCGAGCTCCCTGACCGGTGACCTCCAGCGCGGTGTCATCCAGGTGTCGCCGTTGGGTGACAACGAGGCAGAACTCCTCCGCCAACCCGATGACCGAATCCGGAGCACCCTCCGAACCCCAGGTCCACCGCGCTCCCGACGGGGCGGTCAGGGCGAGCCGCACCTCGGCGGAGGGAGGAAGCCGGCCCCGATTCGCGAACGACCAACCCCGAGTGATGAATCCGAGCTGCGCCACGTGCCGGATCCGGTCGGTGGCAGGGCGCCTGACGCCCAATGCGTCCACGATGTCTTGTCCGTGCGCCCAGACCTCCATGAGGCGAGCCGTCAGGAACGACCGGGCGCCCATCGACGGCCCGTACCAGGGCACCCTTGCATCCTCGTTCAATCGCGCCGCCGCCGATGCCAAATGGTTCCGGTTGGTCCGCCAGCGGTCCAGGAGCCCCTCGGCGCCCAACTCGATGAGCGGGGCCAACGTGAGCTCGTCGACCGCCTTTTCGCCGGCGCCCGCCGCGGCCCACAACTCGGCGGCGACATCACTGAACGTCTCGGGCTCCGTGATGGCGATGACAGCGGTGTGGTCGAAGTAAGCGAGATGGGCGATCTGATGGGCGATCGTCCATCGTGGACTGGGGGTGGCGATGGTCCATTGGTCAGAGGAGAGCTCGGCGACGACATCGTCGAGAGCCTGCTGTTCGCCGCCCAGATCTCTTCGGATGTCTTCGATATCCATGCGTCTCCTCCGGTGAAACGCGGTCTCTCAACCGAATTGCACGAAGAATTTGAACGCGGCCGCCGCCAGGATGGCGAGGGCCAACGCAACCGACCAGAGCAAGAGATAGCGTGTCTGCATGACGGTGGCAGGGTAGAGCGGCCCGACGACATATCGCCAAATCGTCTTGGCAGAGAGACCACTAGGCTGGCCGAACGAACAGTTCTCGAAGGTGCGGAGGATCCGTGTACGACGTCGTGATCGTGGGAGGTGGCCCGGGCGGGTATGCCGCGGCGCTCTATGCCCACAATTTTGGTCTCTCAGTGGCCCTCGTCGAGAAGGAAAGGGTGGGTGGCACCTGCTTGTTGCGGGGATGCATTCCTGCCAAAGCCTGGCTCCAGGCCGCCGAGGTCTACACCACTGTTGCCTCGGCCGGCGACTTCGGAGTCGTGGTCGACGCACCGTCGTTCGATTGGGGGACGGCCCTGGCCCGTAAGAACAAGATCGTCGAAGGTCTGGTGGGTGGCCTATCCGGCTTGTTGAAAGCCCGCAAAGTCGAGATCGTCGATGGCTTCGGCCGGCTCGACGGCCCTGGCAAGGTGGTGGTCGAAACCGGTGACGGCGAGCGGGTCCTGGAAGCACGAACCGTGATCATGGCCACAGGGTCGGTGCCACGTGCCATCCCGAACTACGACTTCGACGGGGTGCACATCGTGTCCTCGGACCACGCCCTGGACTGGGAGAACCGGCCCGACCGGGTCGCCATCATCGGGGCCGGCGCCATCGGGTGTGAATTCGCCAGCCTGCTCACCGACCTCGGCGCCGATGTCCACGTCTTCGAACTCATGGACCAGATCGTCCCGGGCGCTGACGCCAAGGCAGCTTCTGAACTCCAGAAACTGCTGAAGCGCCGCAAGGTCAAGTTCCATCTCGGTGCCAGCGTGGGTGCGCCCGAGATCACGGAATCCGGAGTGGTGGTTCCGCTCGGCGATGAGCGGATCGAGGTCGATGTCGTTCTCGTCGCCGTCGGTCGAGCCCCGCTGACGGACAACGTCGGGTTCGACACGGTGAAGACCGAAGTGGAACGCGGATATGTGCACGTGAATCGGGAAACCCAAGAGACGGCCGAACCCGGGATCTATGCCGTTGGGGATATCGTGGCCGGCGTCCCACAGCTCGCTCATGCTGGATTTGCAGAGGCCATTTCTGCCATCACCTACATCGCCACCGGCGAAACCGCGCCTGTGGACTACCGGGCCATTCCGTTGGTCGTCTATACGCACCCCGAAATGGCCGAAGTGGGTCTGACAGAGGCGAAGGCGATCGAAGCCGGCTATGAGGTCGACGTCCACACCCATTCGTTCCTCGGCGTTGGCCGAGCCCAGATCATCGGGCAGAACCATGGCCTGGTGAAGGTGGTATCCGAAAAGAACGGTCCGATCCTCGGGGCGTCGGTCGTCGGACCGCAGGCGGGTGAGATGATTCACGAGTTGATGTACAGCGTGGGATGGGAGGCACTCCCCGAGGAGGCTGCCGCGTTCATCCATGCCCACCCGACGCTGTCCGAGGCGGTTGGTGAGACTCTCCTCGCTTCGACCGGTCGGAGCCTGCATTAGTCGGGGCTTGCATGAACGGTGGTGGAGCATGGTGAGAGCACATGGCGGAACAAGCCCGAGCGGGCGTAGGTTGAGAACCGGTACGTAAAGGAGAAAGCACATATGGCCACGACGGTGTCGATGCCTCAGCTCGGAGAGACGGTGACCGAGGGAACCATTCTTGGTTGGGCGAAGCAGGTGGGTGACACGATCGCGGTCGATGAGGTGCTGGTTGAGATCTCCACCGACAAGGTGGATACGGAGATCCCGTCGCCGGTGGCGGGGGTGATCTTGGAGATCCTGGCTGCCGAGGGTGACACGGTGGCGGTGGGAACCGCCATGGCCGTCATCGGAGAAGCATCCGAGGCGGGGACAACGGCTGATGCGACTCCTCCTCCCGTGCCTGAAGCCCCAGAGCCGCCAGCCCCAGAGCCGCCAGCCCCAGAGGCGCCGACCCCAGAGGCGCCGACCCCAGAGACGCCAGCCCCGGAGACGCCAGCCCCCCAGCCTCCCGCGGCCGCCGGTGGATCGTCGACGACGGTGTCGATGCCTCAGCTCGGGGAGACGGTGACCGAGGGAACCATTCTTGGTTGGGCGAAGCAGGTGGGTGACACGATCGCGGTCGATGAGGTGCTGGTTGAGATCTCCACCGACAAGGTGGATACGGAGATCCCGTCGCCGGTGGCGGGGGTGATCTTGGAGATCCTGGCGGCCGAGGGTGACACGGTGGCGGTGGGAACCGCCATGGCCGTCATCGGAGAAGCCGGTGCCGCCGGGGCCGCCCCGACGACGCCTGCTGCGCCTTCGACGCCCGAGCCGGCGCAAGCCCCACCTCCCGTCGCGGCCGCCGTTGCCGTGCCGGCATCGTCACCGATTCCGGAGGGGAAGTTCTTCTCGCCGGTGGTGCGGAAGCTCGCCAAGGAACACGCAGTCGATCTGTCCGATGTGGAGGGAACCGGCAAGGACGGCCGGATCACTCGCAAGGACATCGAGTCTTTCATCGCCCGCAAGGGACCGCAGCCTGCCTCGGCACCTGAGGCGTCTTCGGTGCCACAACCTCCCGCTCCAGCGGCGGCACCTCCCGCGGCGGCACCTCCTGCTGCGCCGGCCCCGCCGACGGTGTCGACCCCGGCCCCGTCTCCCCAGGCGACTGCCAGCGCCGCCCCCGTGGCGGACGTTCCAACCATGGCCGGCGACCGGGTGGAAGACCTCGACCGCCTGCGGGCCCGCATCGGGGAAAACATGATCAGGGCCAAGCAGACTGCCGCGCATGTATGGACTTCGGTGGAAGTGGACTTCGAGCGGGTCGAGCGAGTCCGGCAAGCCCACAAGGCAGAGTTCAAGGCGACCGAGGGCTTCTCGCTCACCTACCTGCCGTTCATCGCCCGAGCCACCATCGACGCGCTCAACGAATACCCGGTCGTCAACAGCTCCTTCTACCTGCCGGAGAAGAAAGCGGTCTTCCACACCTCGGTCAACCTGGGAATCGCCATCGATCTGAACCAAGGCGGTCTGGTGGTCGCCGCCATCAAGGCGGCTGACACGCTGCGCCTGGTCGGGCTGGCCCGAGGCGTCAAGACACTGGCCGAGAAAGCCCGGAGCGGGAAGCTCGACCCGGCCGACATCTCCGGCTCGACGTTCACCATCACCAATCCCGGACCGTTCGGTTCTTTCATGTCGGCGCCCATCATCAACGTCCCCAACGTGGCCATTCTGTCGACGGACACGGTCACGAAGCGAGCCACCGTGGTCACCACGCCGGACGGCCAGGACACGATCGCCATCCGGCACATCGGATATCTCGGACTGACCTGGGACCACCGCGCCTTCGACGGCAGCACCGCCGTGCTGTTCCTTCGAAAGATCAAGGAGAATCTCGAGAGCTGGGATTGGGAACAGGAACTCGACATGAGTGTTGGTCGGCCCGGGCTCCGCGCCGCTCCTGCGCACCCGATGGCTTGGTCGACTTCCCTACGACGAGGCATGGGATCTGCAGAGGGCGCTCTGGGAAGGTCGGGTAGAAGGGCGTTCGGTAGACGACTACCTGCTGCTCCTCGAACACCCCCACGTGTACACGTTGGGCGCAACGGAGACGACGCCAATCTCCTGGTGAGTGGTGGTCGCCTCGCCGAACTCGGAGCCACCATGCATCGTGTCGATCGAGGCGGTGACATCACCTATCACGGACCGGGCCAACTGGTCGGCTATCCGATCATGCAGCTGTCCGACCCCAAGCAGATCGTGCCACACGTCAGGAAGATGGAGGAGGCGCTGATCGACGCCCTCGCCGAATTCGGCATCGAGGCGTGGTCAGAAGAGGGCTACACCGGCGTCTGGACCCACCAGGGCAAGGTGGCGGCCATTGGCCTCCGGGTCTCCAAAGGAGTGTCGATGCATGGCTTCGGCCTCAACGTGGACCCGGACCTGTCCTACTTCGGTCATATGCACCCATGTGGGATCACCGATCGGCCGGTCACCTCGATGGCGGCCCTGCTGGGACGACAGGTCGTCCTGGAAGACGTCGTGCCAGTAGTGATCGACGCATTCGCCGCACGGTTCGGATACATCGACAACGAAATCCAACTGGGAGCGTTCGCCCGGGGCCAGGGTCGACCGCGTACCTATACCGTGGATCAGCTGCTCGAGTCAGGGACGTTTGCGCCAGGTGCACGTGATCCCGAACCCGTCACGATCCGGGGACGCCTTCCCGGCGAACCCGAACGACCCGAATGGATGAGGGTCAAAGCTGAGATGGGTAACGACTACCTCGGGTTGAAGAAGCTGATGCGGGGCCTCGAACTGAACACGGTGTGCGAGGAAGCCGGTTGCCCGAACATCTACGAATGCTGGAGTCAGGGGACGGCCACCGTCATGATCCTGGGTGATCTCTGCACCCGTGCCTGCAGCTTCTGTGACGTGCAGACCGGCAAGCCCACGGGTCTGGACCTCCTCGAACCTTTCCGGGTCGCTGAGGCGGTCAAGGCAATGGGGCTCCGCCACGCAGTCGTGACGTCGGTCAATCGTGATGACCTCCCCGACGGCGGCTCGGCCGTGTTTGCTGCGACCATCCGAGAAATCCGACGGTCCACCCCGGAATGCACCGTCGAGGTCCTCATCCCCGACTTCAAGGGCGGTCGCGCATCCCCTGCAAACCGTGATGGATGAGACCCCCGAGGTGCTCAACCACAACACCGAGACCGTGCTTCGCCTGCAGCGAGATGTCCGGACCGCGGCCAACTACGGCCGGTCCCTGGCCCTCCTGGCGAGGGCACGCTGGATGAATCCCGCCTCGGCCATCAAGTCCGGACTCATCGTGGGCATGGGGGAGCAGAGCGAAGAAGTCCTCGGTGCGTTGGCCGACCTGCGTGCGATCGGCGTGAACATCATCACGATCGGTCAATATCTTCGCCCGACGGCACGGCATGCCCCGGTCCGCCGATACGTGCATCCCGACGAATTCGCCGAATACAAAGCCTTCGGCGAGGGAAAGGGCATCGAGACCGTGGAGTCAGGTCCGCTGGTCCGGTCGAGCTACCACGCCAAGGATTCTCTCTCTTCCGCGGGGCTGGGACGGACCGAAGTGCCTGTGACCATCGGGGCGCGTCCCTAGGATGCTCGGGAACCAATGAAGCATGCTCACCGTTCAAAACGCATGAGCAAACCCCGATCCTTCGTCGCCGTCGGCCTTCTGGCCGTGGTTGGCCTCACGACCGCCTTCATCTACATCCCGTCTCCCTTCGATCGCTCGGCTGACGAGGAACGAAGAGCACTCGATGCCAGGTTGGGGGACCTCGAAACCGAGTTGAGTGCAACCCAAGAAGCGCTCGAAACCGAGGCCGCCACCCGCGCCGCGCTCGACTCGGAACTCGATGCGCTCGTCGATGACCTGGCCACCGCCAACGAAGCGCAATACCAGTCGATCATCACGTCGTTTGCCGAAGCTGCCGAGATCGCCTGCCCCGAGGAACCCCGAGGTGGCGAGGCCGGCGTTTCGGACGTTGCCCGCGCTGCCAGGTGCAACGCCCAGGACCTCAATACGATCGCCATGGACCTCGCCAACCAACCCGTCGTGTGCGGCGTCATGCCGGTGGGGGCGGTCGACGGTGCCATCGACCGCTGCGTGATGCTCTACGCCCACTCCAACGCCGTCGAGATCGACTCGCTGCCGGTCACCGCCGTCGCTGGAGAAGGCTTCGAGGTCGTGCTGCGAACCTCGACCCCCGTCGACAGTGGCGACACGCTCGACGTATCCGCCTACTTCAGGGTCACCAACGAAACGTCGGCCAACGTCGGCGTGGGTGGGCACCTGTGGGCGTATGATCTCGACGGGGACACGGCCCGCCAGTGGCGGATCGGGCCGTCCAACGGCGACAACGTCGATCGTCAGCGACACCACATGCCGGTGGCGGTCCAAACCGTCTACTCGGTTCCCGAGGATTGGCCCGACGGGCACCGCATGGCCGTCTTGCTCAAGGCCGACGCTCACTCGACCGCCACATCGGGGAGCCTGGATGTCGACGCCAATGGGAACCTCATCGTCAGGATCACCAAAGGGTAAGGGAACCCGGCTTCGGCGAAGCAGCGTTCCCTGCGCTGCTTGCTGGGCGCTGCTTGCTGGGTCCTTCTGGTGGCGGTGAGGCTTCGGGGATGGCGCTTCGCCGGTTCACTGCCCAGTTGCGTTCCACCGTGGCGAAGCCGGGTTCTAGGCTGTGGCCATGACCATCGCCATGACCTTTTCGGAACGACTCGAAGCGCTTCGCCGGGAGATGAAGGCGACCGAGACAGACTTCGTCCTTCTCTCGCTGGGAAGCGACCTGCCGTACTTCACCGGCTACCGGGCGATGGCCCTGGAACGCATCACGATGTTGGTCGTCCCTGGCGACGGCGAGCCCGTCCTCTTCGTTCCCGAGCTGGAAGCCCCCGCGTGGAGGCGACCGGAGGCTTCACGATCCGCCCTTGGAATGAATGGGAGGATCCGCTCGATCTCATCGCCGGCGAGTTGGCAGCGTCACGTCACGTTGCTGTGGCGGACCAAACATGGGCGGGTTTTCTGCTCGGACTCCAGCAACGCCTGCCGGCCGTGCAGTGGCACACAGCCGACCCACTCACCCGGCGTCCGAGACTGCGGAAGGACCCAGCGGAGCTGGCGGCGCTCCGGGCGGCAGGTGCTGCTGCCGATCGTGTCGCCCATCGGCTGCGTTCGGAGCGCTTCGCAGGGCGGACGGAACGTGACCTGTCTCGGCGGATCGGGGAGATGCTCCTCGAAGAGGGCCATGACTCTGTGAACTTCGCCATCGTGGCTTCCGGGCCCCACGGTGCGTCACCACACCACGAGGCCACCGACCGGACCATCGCCTCCGGCGATGGAATCGTCCTCGACTTCGGAGGGTCGATGGAGGGCTACGCCTCCGACACGTCACGGACCTTTCACGTGGGAGAGCCGAGCTCCGACTTCGCCCATGCCTTTGCGGTGCTGCGTCGAGCCCAGGAAGCCGCGGTGGAGGCGGTCCGCCCTGGCGTGGCGGCGCAAGACGTCGATCGGACCGCTCGGGCGATCATCACCGAAGCGGGCTTCGGCGAGTACTTCATCCACCGAACGGGTCATGGCATCGGCCTCGACACCCACGAACACCCCTACATCATCGAAGGAAACGAACTCCTCCTCGAACCGGGGATGTGTTTCTCGGTGGAACCCGGGATCTACCTGCCGGGTCGATTTGGAATGAGAATCGAAGACATCGTGACCGTTACGGACGATGGAGTGGAGAGCTTCAACCAATCCGATCGGCAACTTGTCATCGTGTAGCCGAACCCTGAGCCACGATTCCGAGGTAGTCCAAGACCGTTTCCCCGAGTCCCGGTCCGGCCGCCACGAATCCCGAGAGCAGCGTGTCGGCCTGGTTGAACCGACGAGGCTCACCCTCCTTGGTCAACACGGTGCCACCTGCAGCTTCGACAAGCGCTGCTCCTGCCGCCACGTCCCATTCGTTCTTGGGGACCAGGGTCCACGTGACCGCGTCGAGGCCTGCAGCCACCCGACCCAGCTTGTAGGCCACCGAACCCATCGCCCGTATCTCGAAGCCGCTATCGCCGAAGGCGTCCCACTGGCCCCGCCCGACCTCGCTGCGGCTCGCCAGTACGGTGATCCCTTCGAGCGTCGGCTCCCAAGCCGCCGCCACCGGGGCTCCGTTGAGGGTGACGCCTTCGCCTCTCCCGCCAATCACCATCTCACCAGCGGCGGGGTTGTAGATCCCTCCGGCGACAGCCTCACCGTCTTCGACGAGCCCGATGGAGATGCACCACTCGGGTAGACCCATGACGAACTCCTTGGTCCCGTCGACCGGATCGACCACCCACACTCGGCGGCACTCCAAACGATCTGGCCGATCCACCGTCTCCTCCGAAAGCCAGCCGTCGCCTGGTTCCGGGAGGAACGTTTCGAGTACCGCATTCACCGCCAAATCGGCTGCGGTGACGGGGTCGCCGCCTTCTTTGCGGTGGGCCTCGATCGCTCCCGGCGTGAACGGCTCGAGAGCCCGGCCGGCCAATTCGAGTGCAGCATGGATCTTGTCGAGCATGGGCTGATTCCTTTGGTGGTCAGTCGCCGGCACGGCCGCCGGGGAACGCCCGGTAGTAGAGGCCGCGCACGAGAGGGAACAACGTTTTTCGGATCGGACCGGGGACACCGGCACGAAGGCGAGACCATAGCCTCCCGAGGCGCGGCAACTCCATCCGGCTCTGGCGCTGTTGCATCACGGAGTGGGAAGCCTCCAGAGTACGCGCCGTCCGTCGAGCCTCCTTGCGACCCTCTTCGGCGTCGTGCCACCGGTCCATCCATGTCGCCACCGTCGCCGCTTCTGTCCGACGGCTCTCGAACAGATCGACGGCCACCGTCTCCAAGCGGGGAACCACGGAGTCCGGGTCGGTCCACTTCTCGACGAACGCCTTCCAGTTGCGATCCCACAGAGCCGAGCGTTCCGCCAGTCGCTCCACGGTGGCGCTGGATTCGTGATGCACCAGCACCCGCGTGTCGAGAGTGACCGAAAGGTCGTTCACCCAATACGTGAAAAGCAGGTCGAGGTCTTCGCGTCCCGCCGTCACATAACGTTCGTCCCAGCCGTCGAGGCTCTCGATCAGGGATCGTTCCGTCAGATAGGCCACGCCGCTCGGCAGGTGCCGGAACCTGGGAACGGTGACCACCTCATCTCCCGGTTCGGCACGAACACCGTACGGGCCACCGGCCGCGGTCACGGCCGGCGCGGTGATCCCCCGATGGGTCCTGGCCGTCTCGAGCAGCAATCCCGCCCACCCCGGAGGGAAGCGAGTGTCGTTGTTGGCGAAGATGATGAAGACGCCCGAGGCGGCCGCCAGTCCGGCATTCATCCCGGCGCGAAACCGAGATTCTCGGGAAGGAGGACGGGCACGTCGGCCGCATCCTTCACCCACGCTGCCACCTCCGGCTCGGACCCGTTGTCCACGATGACGAGCTCGTAGTCGACGTCGGTGGTGGAGCGCAGCGACGCAACACACGTCCGGGTGAGGTCGAGTGCGTTCCAGTTCAGGACCACGATGGAAAGAAGGGGCTGATCTGCCACGGCCGCAGTGTATGTCGACCCGACAGGTTCGCACAACGCCAGGCAGGCAGCGTCCGGACTTGCCCTCCCGCTCAAGATTTCCTTACACTCTCCGATACCCCCTTATGCGACGAATCAACCTGTTACTCGTTTTCGCGCTGGTCGCCTCCCTCCTGACTGCGCTTCCTGTCTCCGCCCAGGAGGAGGACGAGTCGTTGTACCCACTGATCTTCCCGCTCGCCGGCGAGAACTACTACTCCGACACCTGGGGAGCCGCTCGGAGTGGTGGACGGACCCACGCCGGAACCGACATCATGGCCGACAAGTTGATTCCGGTGGTGGCGGCGGCCGATGGCACCATCGGCGGCGACTACGGCCCCGACGGGGCCGGCGGATGGTTCCACGGCGATGGTGACTGCTGCGCCATGACACTCGAACACGACGACGGCTGGTCTTCGTGGTACATCCATCTCAACAACGACACCCCCGGAACCGACGATGGTCTCGGGTGGGGTTTCGCCGAGGGCATCGAGCCGGGTGTCCACGTCGAGGCGGGGCAGTTGATCGGATTCGTTGGAGACAGCGGCAACGCCGAGTGGACCGCTTCGCACCTCCATTTCGAACTCCACGACCCTTCAGGCGAAGCCATCAATCCCTACGTTCATCTCCTGGCCGCGCAGGTGATCACCGAGCCCGGCGAGGTCGAGCCTCCCGCTCCGCTCGGATGGGACCATCCGGACGGGTTCTTCGTCGACGACAACAATTCGGTTCACGAAGACGACATCAACGTGATGGCGTCATTGGGCATCACCAAGGGCTGCAACCCGCCGATCAATGACGAATACTGTCCCGACGGCGTTTTGAGCCGGGGTGAGGTCGCCGCATTCCTTCGCCGGTACCTCGATCTTCCCGACACCGATGTCGACTACTACGACGACGACGACGGCACCCTCTTCGAAGGTGACATCAACGCGCTGACGGACGTCGGGATCGGCTTCGGGTGCGACGAACGAGCATTCTGCAGCGGAGCGGACCTGCCTCGCAATGAGATGGCGGAGCTTCTGGTTCGCTCATTCGGGTACACCAACCCAGACGGGGTCGACTTCTTCGTCGACGACAACGGCGTCCAATACGAGGCATCCATCAATGCGCTCGCCAACGTCGGAGTGACGCTCGGCTGCAACCCGCCCACCAACGATCGCTTCTGCCCCGCCACGACGCTCAGCGAGGTCAGATGGCCAGCTTCATCGTGCGGGCCATCAACCTCGAAGACGCCGCCGCTCAGTAGCTGCCGGCGGCTCAGAAGCGCCGGCCGCGGTAGGCCAGTCCGGCCGACGCCGGTCGCATGACCAGGTCAGGATTGTTCGTTGGAGCCGTTCGTCAACGCCCCGTACAGGCCCAGCAACCGCCGTTCTTCGACTCCCCAGTTGTACAGTTCCGTCGCCGGTTCGGTGGCTGATCGATAGGGCTCCGGGTTGGCCAGGATCGTCCGAGCGGCAGCTGCGATGGCATCCGGATCAGCCGGATCGCAGGCGATCCCCACTCCTGTCTCCTCCACGATTCTGCCGATTTCGGGTGAGTCGGAACCGATGACCGCGACGCCGGCCATCATGTATTCGAAGAGTTTGTTGGGGAGTGATGTGTAGTAGCTGATCGAAGAATTGATGATGTTGCACATTCCGATGTCAGCGGCCGCGGTCCACTCGACCAGCTCATGGTTGGGGATGGGGCCGAAGAATTTGACGCGATCCCCAATGCCCCGGTCTTCGGCCATGCGTTCCAAGACCGGGCGGTGGTAGCCGTACCCGACCACCACCAAGACGGCGTCGTCGAGTTGGAGCGTCGCCTCGATCGCTTCTTCGATGCCGCGATTCTCCTGGATCGATCCTTGGTAGAGCAGGATGCGGTCCTTGGGGACGATCCCCAGCTCCCCTCGAAGGTCGCGAGGTTCGGAAACGTGTTCGAGGGGAGGTACGTTGATGATCGCCTCCACGAGCGGCGGGACGGAACCGTACTTCTTGGCCAGCCAATCGCTCCAGGACGGACTGGCCACGATGAGTGCATCGGCGTGCGGAAGCCAGTGTTTCTCGTTCCAGGTCGCCCATGTCCGCCACCAATAACCCATTCGGTTTCTTTCGGTGGCCAACTCGTGAGAGTCGTACACCAAGGGGCTGCCCGTTGCCTTCTTGCACCGGGCGCCCACGTAGAGCGTGTTCAGGTCGTGGCTGTGAAAGACGTCTGCTCCGCTGGCCACCCCGATCTCAATCATGCGTCGATTGATCGCCCAGGTCTTCAGGGCGCTGCCCTGGCGGCCGAGGAGACCTTTGGCAACCCGGAACCCGAACCGGGCCGTGTGTGCGACGCCCCGCAGGACGGGCGTGGTCAGGCCGGCCCAAAGCCGCTTCAATGCGTTCGGGTCACCACTGGGAGCCGGTGCCGCTCTGAGCCGCTGAGGGGCTGCGGCATTGGCGCCGGGGGTGGCCGTCGACGCCGGTACCACGTTGGAGAGTTGCCGAGCTTTCGCATGGTCGACTTCGTTGCCGGTCAGACGGGCGTGGCGCTCCTCGATGGTCCCGGCGTAGCGCCCGGCGATTCGGTTCAGCGCTCCCAACCCCAGGTGGAGGCGACTGATCCGGATGACATGGATGCCATCGGGTTGGGTTTCCTCCTCCGCTGTGACCGTCGGGACATGGATCGCCACGACGGTCACGTCGTGGCCGGCCGAGATCAGGACGCGCGCTTCCTTGGTGACGCGAGCGTCGTACTCGAACGAGTTCTTCACGAACATGCAGACCTTCACACAACGGCCTTTCGGATGGTCTCGGACGCCGCCTCCAACTGCTCGCGGAATCGGTCGGTCGCGGTCACGATCGTGGAGGCGACCGTGTCCCAACTGGCCTCGACCTCGGTTACGGCATCGGGCAGTTCCGCAAGCCGATCGGTTCGGACGATGTAGCGCTCCAAACCCATGGACGCCCCGAAGTCCCGGAGTTTGGGTCGGTACTCCGAATCCGACGAACGGGGTTCCGCAGGCTGCGGCCAGGATGGCGGCGTGAAGACGTTCGGCGATCACGAAGCCGGAACTCGCCAGGAGACGGAGGGCTCCGTCGGCGTCGGCGTACCCGGCCAGGTAAGGGAGGTCTGGTCGACCGGCCCGGCGCATGATCTCCATGATGGGACGGTCGTCGGCCGGGAAGCACGACAGCATGGTGACCTCACGTCCCTCCGTATCGAAACCCTGGATCAGATCGACCAGAGCGTCGAAGACCCGGGAGTCGTCTTCGCCCCAGAGTCGCCTCGCGTCCAGGCCGGCGAGATGACGACATGACCCGATCGCGCTCGGCGTGTCTGCCGGGGCCGACAAGGCCAGGGCTGGATCGCCGACGACGTCGAGTTGTCCGTCGTAGCCCCACTCACGGAGCAGCGCTTCGGAACGTGGGCCGCGGACGCCCACGTATACACAGGACCGAGAAACTCGACCCACTGGCTGGTGTCTTCCGTGATTCCCCAGTAGTCGGGATGGGCCACACCCGTCCCGAGAACGGCTCGCTCGACGCGGGGGAGTCCTTCTCACGCAGGATGCCGAGGTAGCTCTTGCTGTTGATGAGCGTCCCACCGCCGAGCAACAGGAGATCGCTCGCCTCGCCGCTCGTGGAGATCGTCCCCAGTCGAGCAGTCGGGTCGTGGCGGTCAGCATGCTTTCGTCGCCGAGATTGTCGTTGCCTGACCAGCCGACATAGCGAACGGTCGGACGTTCGCTCCGCCACGGGGGCCGGCCGTAGGCCGGGGCCGGCTTGGCCCGATACGGCTCGTCGGAGATGCGGGTCGTCACGAACCTGGCCACGTTGGGCAGGGCGGCGCCGACTCCTGGGGCCTCGCGGAGGTCGGAGACCAGGGCGCTCCGGTCTCCGACGAAACCTCGAAAATCGACCGGCAGTCCGTCGAACGGCGCAACGGCAGGAAGGGCCACCAGGCAGTCGCCGAGATGTTGAGCCACCGAAACCGTCCGGACGATGTCCCACGCCTCGGTGAGGCTCTTGGGCCACCGAGTGCCTTGGACCATTCGCGGCGGCGGACGACGGCGAACACCGGGAGTCCCTCGTCGCCCCACGCCTCGTCGATCGCCGCCACGTCTCGGATCGACGGAAACGGAGGGGGCTGGCTCGGCCGGGACTTCGTAGCCCACCGTGAGCAGCGAGGTCCGGGGCGCTGGTCGAGTCGACGAACGGCCCGGGCCATCAGGCGGTGGTCGAGCGAAGCCCAGCCGTGGACGACGGCGACGTATTCGCCGCGCGCCTGGCGGAGGGCGGCCTCGACGTCGGGCACCACCGCAGGCGAGGGTCGGCGTCGTTCTCCTCTGAGAACGCCGCGAGGTCCGTTGCCCACGAAGATGGCCTCGAAGTCGGTGTGATTCTGGGCGAGGATCTCCTCCCACACGGTGGCGACTCTCGCGTGGAGCCGGGGTGACGACCCAAGTGACCTTGGGAACGGCGTAGATGTGGCCGGGCTTCGACTTGCGGTAGAAACGGTGGGGAATGATGTTCTGGATGTGGGCGTCGTTGGCGGCTCGGGCCGCTTGGCGCCATCCTTCCTCGCCGTCCTCCTGAGTCTGGTGAAAGATGACGGCGGCGTTCTCGGGCACGAAGAAGAACCCGGCCACGAGCAGCCGCCAGCCCAACTCGGTGTCCTCGCCGCCCCATCGCGTGAACGAATCGGCGAACCCTCCCACTTCGAGGAACCCGGCCGTCTGATCGGAGAAGTTGGAGGACACCAGCGACCGAAAGGCTTCGTCACCGGCCCGCAGGTCGTTGGTGCGCCGGTAGAACACCCGGCGGAAGTCGGACGGAGCCTCGCTGATCTCTGCGGGCGTCCGGCAGGAAGCCCTTGGCGGCCAGAAGCTCGGGAGTCAGGTCGGTCGTGTCGAGGTCGTGGCGGGCCGATGACCACCAGGTTCTCGGCCTGGTGGTGCCAGGCGGCGTGTCGCTGGATCAGGTCTCGGTCACGGCACAAGGATGCTTGGCACCCAAAGGCCGACGAACTGACCTCGTTCTCCCACGGTCTCCGCTGAACCACAGCGAGACGGAGAGAACGAAGGAAGCACCGGCGGCACCGAGGAATAGGAACTTGCCTTTGGTCCGTCTCGTCATGATCGAAACCTTTCTGGTCGCCCGACACCTGATCCACGGGCCGGAGCCAGGCGTGATAACGCATCCAAGCGGTTCTGTATCCGGGGCAGGCTGACGACGTAGCCAAGCTCCGGGTGAAATGTGGATAACTCTACCGTCTGGCGAGATTTCGTCCACGATGAGAATCTGGATTCGCCTCGTGCAGCGAACGCGGGGAGGGGGTGCCGGGCACAGGAGCAGTGGAACCTGGCGGAGAGCCGTGGCCCGGAATCGGACGACCGATTGACCAGCTTGCGAACGGAGACAACCCGTGTCAGATGTCAGTTCGGCCGACACTGCGGTCATTGGTGCAGGCGTCGCGGGGACGAGCGCGGCTCGATGTCTCGTAGATCACGGCCTGAGTGTCGTCGTCTTCGACAAGGGGCGTGGTCCGGGTGGACGTGCCGCGACGCGGAAGGACATGTACCAGTTCGATCACGGCGCAGTCTTTCACGGCTCGCGAGCCGATCTTCGCCAGTCACGTCAGATCCTGGCGGCAAGAAGGCATCGTCGCCGAGTGGAAGGGCCGTGTCGTATCACTGACATCAGACGATGAGCGACCAGCAATCCAATCAGCCCGCTACGTCGGCGTTCCGGCATGAGCAGCATCGCACAGCATCTGGGACGTGACATCGAGGCTCATTACGGCCGCCGCCTGGAACTGGTGGATCGCCGTTCAGAAGGATGGATGCTGCGTTTTGACGATGGAACCGCCGCCGGCCCGTTCGAGAGTCTTCTCACGATGCCGGCACGCAGACGAGCGAACTCCTGGCGTCCGTGTCTCCTGGTACCGTCGCCAGGCGGGGGTCGCTCGCATGTTGCCGTGCTGGACGACCATGCTGGCATTCGATCGCCGGCTCGACGTCGGTTTCGATGCCGCGTTCGTCGAGATCCGGGCCGATTCGCTGGCTCGCCAGAAATTCGAGCAAGCCCGACCGTCCCTCCGCCGAGACGTCGGTCGTCAATGCTCGCCCTGACTGGTCGATCGAGCATCTGGAGCAACCGCATCAATGGGTCGCGTCCTCCATGACGAGGGCGAT
>CAVVWO010000014.1:0-44240 GCA_963752075.1 uncultured Acidimicrobiia bacterium | reverse complement strand
ACGGGAACCTCTGTACGGGAAGGTCTTCGGACTGTCATGGCGCTCGTGCTGGCGCTGGTGTTGGCCGGGTGCGGTGGCAGCACTGACGAGACCACGGCCGTTGAACCGGACGAGTCGGCCGTCACCACGACCGAGGCTCCCGTCGAAGCGCCGGAGTCGACCTCGACCCAGCCGGCGCCGGAAGGGGGCGACTCCGTCGAACTGACGTTGGCGGACGTCTTCGACCCCATCGCCACCGAGCCGACCGAGGCGGGCCCGCGACCGCTCCTCGCCTGGGAGGCCGTCGAGGGGGCAAGTCTCTACCAGGTCGTGGTGCTCGGAGCGGACGGCGAACCGTATTGGGCATGGTCCGGAACCGAGACGATGATCAACGTTGGAGGCAATGCCCAGCCTGACGCGATCGGCGCCTGGGTTCATGAGTCCATGACCTGGACGGTGTCGGCTCACAGTGCGGATGGGAAGGTCCTCGGACTCTCGGCCCCTGCGGGACTCGAACCGTAGCCAGGCCGCCAAACCGGGTTAAGCGGGCCTTCAATGCTCAGCCGTACGTTGCGAATCAGCGGACAACACCGGTGGCCCTCAGAGCGGGGCGAAATGATCAAGAGAACCTGAGCAGCATGACCGGGTTGCCCCGAGCACAGGGGGAATCAGCCATGAGGCGTCGAGCTGCTGTTCTCGTATTGGCCGTTCTGCTCGCCGCTTGTGGGGGCGCGGACTCGGCTGACACCGCGGTCGTCGTCGACGTGTCCCGCGATCAAGCTGCTCTACCCGGCCAAACCACCCAGCCGATGGAAGCGACCTCGACGGTTGCGGTCGGCGACGTCGCCGCCTGCCCGATCGAAGAGGTCTGCACCATCGAACTGCCGTTCACGGAGATTCCTCTCGACGCGGTTCCGGCGTCGATCTCATAGGATGGCGACCGAGCGTGGGTCGCTGTTCCCGACGCCCTTTCCGTGCTGGAGGTCGACTTGGCGGGAGCCTCCGTCGAGCGAACCCTCTCCGTCGATGAAGGGGTCATCGAAGTTGTGGCAGGCGGGGGATCCCTGTGGGCGATCACGCACGAGTTCAGTTTTGGGTCGATGCTTCGCATCGACCCGGCTACCGGATCGACCTTGGCGACGATCGGCGAGGGCAACCAGGAAGCTCGGTCGCTGGTCGTCCTGGACGACTCGGTGTGGGCGGTCGCCGGCGGGTATGGCGAAGCGATCCGTGTGGACCTTGCTTCCAACGAGGTGACCGATGTGGTGGGCGATTTCGAGATTGTGGGCGGCCGCGGAGAGACGTCCATCGTGGCCGACGACGGAACCGTGTGGGCGATCGCTGAAGGCACCGGTTCCGTCGAGCGGATCGATGCCAGCTCCCGGGTGATCGAGTCGACCATCGGTGACCTGGGATACGTTGAAGAAGTCTCCGGAGCCACCACCACGATACTGGCCGACGGCCCGAAGGCCCTCGCCGCGACGGATTCCGGCATCTGGGTGCTGTCGGACGTTCCCAACCCCACGGGTGACGCCAACGTGGTCGGCGGGGGAGCGCTCTTCCGTCTGGACTCGGAGACCGGCGCCGTGATCCGGCAGATCGATCTGGTTCGTGAACCAGCCTTTGGTCGGCCCGGGCTGGCGTTCACCGATGACGCAGCCTGGTATCTCGACTTCGTCGACCATTTCTTGATCAGGGTGGACTTGGACAGCGAACGCCAGACCCTCATCCGGCTCGATGGTGTGTACGGCGTCGGGGTGGTGAGCGACGGGAGCACCGTGTGGGTGGCTGCTGAGGGCTTCTCCAAATCCAACACCGTGATAGGTATCGATGCCGCCATCGCAACGGCCGCCAGTGAGGCCCTTTCGGGGTGAAGCGCACGTTGTCAACGATGCCGGCGATCTCGGTCTGGGATCCCGATCGGGAAGCGCGGCCCGCCAGAGTAGGAAGACCCTGAGCTGACCTTGGGAGCGGAGGTACGATCGAATCGAGGAGGCCAACATGCGCCTTGTCCTCTCATCGGCTTTGATCTTCCTTCTTCTCCTGGTGGCGGCCTGCGACAACACGGGAGGTGGGGGAACGCGCGAACCTCAGACGAGCGTTGCCTCATCTCGGGCGACGACCTTTCCGACGAGCACGGTGTTGGCTTCGACGACAACCACCGTGGCACCTCTCCCGAGCCCGACCATTCTCCCGTTCGCCGAGGAGCCAGCTGCCGACGCATACCTCTCGCTGGTAGGCGAGGACCCGAGCGTGTTTCCGACGGACTGGTCGATCGGGTTCATCTATCTCGACTCGACGCTGAGCGAGGTAGAAGCAGTGTTCGGACCTGCCGGCCGAACCCACCAGAACATGTTCTTCGAGCACCAGTGGGATCTGCCCGGGCAGGCTGTGCTTCAAGTGGGAACCTACGAAGCAGAGGGTGAGACAAGTGGTATCGCGCATGTCAGCGTCGAGATCCCCGAAGGCAGTTCGGTTCGATTCGCAATGCAGGGAGGAGTCGTGCTGGGAACCGCCACCGTCGGCGACTTGACTGAGGCTTGGGGAACTCCCGTGATGTGTGCGGATATCGACAAAGCCGACTGTGACTTATTTTACGAGCGATGCATCGGAGCCGGCGACGTGGTGTGCCCTCTGCTCCTGTTTGTAGGCGCTGACGGCGGACCGGGAACCTTGATCGACTCCTCCAGTCGGATTCGCTCGGTCTCTCTCGGCGAAGACCAGTACCCAGGGGCATGGGACATGTGTAGAGAGCTGGAGCTGGGTTCGGCCGGACTCGGTCCGGTGGCTCTTGGCGACGATGAACCCGAAGCGATGGCGGTCTTGACTCGGACCTTGGGACCCACCGCCAAGGACGGCCTCTCCGAATGGGACGTACCGGTCGGGATCCACAACGGATACCCGACCGGTCGGCGGTACCGCGAGGTCACCTGGGAGGAGCTCGGCATGACCGCAGTGTTCAGCGACGGGATCGTATGGCCAGACGGCCGGGGCGGTTCGGTTCTGATCGCCTGGTCGTACTTCGAGATCCCGGATGCCTCCCTCGTTTTGGCCACCGCAGAGGGCATCGAGCTGGGCTCGTCCGGTGCGGAATTGCTCGCCACCTATGGCGATGCGCTGGCCGTCTCTGCGCCGGACGAATACTTCGGATGGCGATCGTCGCTGCCCGGCGCCAATCCTGAGTCCAACCCGACCGTCCTTGGCCTCACGTTCTTGCTCGACGGCGATCCTGAAGATTCCGCTGCGGTCGTGGTCGGCATGGCCGCCGGCGCCGCCCAGGCCCCATGAGAGCAGTGCCTTTTCTGCCTGCTCGAGTGGGCAAGACGGCCCTGAGCGCCCGGCGAGGTCCGCAGTACGATCGAAACTGGAGAGATAGGAATGACAAGGGGGCCATCATGCGTGTCAGAGCATTGGCCGGTGTGATCGTCCTGATGGTCGTTGCCGGCGCCTGCGGTGACGGCACCACCACCACGACCATGTCAGCGACAGAGCCTGCCGCCGTAACCACCACCGGGGCCTCGACGACCATCGCCGAGCCCTCCACGACCATCGAATCCACCACCACTACCGAGCCTGCGTCGATGACCACGACCGCCCCAGTCCTCACCACCACGACGGCGAGTACGGCTCTGACGACCGTCGAAGCCGCAGTCGCTCATGTCGAGGCCTGGTTGGCAGACGAATACCAATCATCCGAGCCACCCGACGGGGTCCTCGGCCCGAGCGACGTGGTGTGCGCCGAGACCGGTCCGATTGCCGTTGGGAGCGTCCTCGCCTGCTCCTTGGTGCCGAACACGGCGCCTGAGCTCCAACTCGACGAAGGCGGGGTGGTGATCTATGTGATCGACGACACGGGACGGGCAGCTTGGACGTCCGGAACCGACGTGCCCGACTCGGCTGCGGGACTGGCCGACGCCTTGGTCCGTTCCGGCACTGACCTGTTCTGCGAGGACCTCATGGACCCCGACGTACTTGCCCACCCGTTCAGCGGGGTGGGGCGTCCGGCCGATTCGGCCTATTTCTGGTCGCTGGTGTACTGGTCGCTGACCAGCCAACCCGACCGGATGGACGCCGACCTCGACGGTATCCCCTGTGAGACCGTGCACGCTGCAGTCATGGTGAGCCAGGTGCTCGCCGGAGGGCCGGTCGGGTGAGCCGAACGACCAACGCCACCACATCGTCCGTTTGCGCGCCGCTCGATCCTGGCCGGAACTGTCGCCCGCAGAATCTGCGTTCGTCGATGCCCGGGTTAGTCCACCCGGGCGGCGGCCACTTCCACGGGGAGGCCCCACATACCGATCACGGATGCCGTGACCTGTCTGAAGCCGGCTTGGCGGAGGGCTTCGGCAACGCGGATCGGTCGGCAGTCGAGCACATGGGGGAATCGGCAGTGACCATGTCGGTAGACCCGACGCATCAGCGTGTCTTGCCCTTCGTCACTCAAACCGACCACCACGATGCGCCCGTTGGGGCGGAGGATCCGCCGGCACTCTGCGAGCACGACCTGGCGGTCGGCCTCTTCGAAGAGCTCCAGAGTGAAGCTCAAGAAGCAGCCGTCGAAGGCGCGTTCCGGGAAGGGGAGGCGCGCTGCCGCTCCCTCGACCACTTCGACGGGGAGGCCGCGAACGGCACGGCGGGAGACGGCGCACATCCGCGGCGAGATGTCGACGCCTACCACCCGCCCGTCGGGTCTCACGGATCGAGCCAGGATCGCCAGTGCCGCCCCGGGCCCGCAACCGATCTCCAGGATTCGCTCGCCAGGCTGGGCCGCCAATGCCTCCAGGCCGGCCTGGCGGGAGCGTCCCTCCCACCACCCTGCCATCGGCCCGTACATCGGAGCGAGCCGGTCATAGAGGGCGCGGGCTTGATCCTGTTGGGTGGTCATGGAGACCCTTTCGTCACACTGACCGTCTCACCGTTCGGCGAGAGAGGCAAGAGTCGTTTGCCCGCCCCGTGCGAACTGTCGACTGCGCGGAGTGTGGCCACAAAAGGAGGAACGGCCCCTGGCATGACCAATGCAGCTCTGGATTAGTGGAAGAGATCCACCCGAGGGGGCATTCGTGGAGAAGACTGTCGTGGTCATCGCAACGGGCAGATTGGAACTAGGACAATGAAGGCAGTCACCTATCACGAGTACGGTCCACCCTCTGTGCTGGCGCTCGAGGACGTCGAGCGACCGGTGGCCAACGACGGCGAAGTACTGGTGCGCGTCGTGGCGTCGGCGGTCAACCCGGGCGATTGGGATGTGATGCACGGAGAGCCGATGGTGCTTCGACCGTCGACCGGGTTCGTCAAGCCGAAGAACCACGTGCTGGGGCTGGCTGTGGCCGGGCGTGTCGAGGAAGTCGGCGCCGGTGGAGAGGGGTTCCGGCCCGGTGACGCAGTGTTCGGCGAGATCCGCCACGGCGGCTTCGCCGAGTACGCCTCCGTTCCCACCAAGGCCCTGGCTCCCATGCCCGCCAACCTGACTTTCGAGCAGGCGGCGGCGGTCCCGGTGGTCGGGCCGACCGCGCTGGCCGCCCTTCGCGATGTCGGCCAGGTGCAACCAGGGCAGAAGGTGCTCATCAATGGGGCAGCAGGCGGGGTAGGGACCTTCGCGGTGCAGATCGCCAAGGTGTTCGGGGCAGAGGTGACCGGTGTGTGCAGCGGGCGGAACGCCGACCTGGTTCGCTCGATCGGTGCCGATCACGTGGTCGACTACACCCTGGAGGACTTCACCGCCGGTGGACGGCGCTACGACCTGATCTTCGACAATGTCGGGAACCGCCCGATGGCGGACTGCCGCCGAGCCCTTGCACCCAAGGGGACGTTCATCCCGAACTCCAACAAGGGGGGCGGTCGGTGGCTTGGGGGATTTCTGCCGCGAGCGGCACGGGCCATTGCGGTGACCCCGTTCGTGTCGCAGAGGCTGCGCCCGTTTGCCGCCACCAGCGACAGCAAAGAGTTGGTCGCCATGACGGAGTTGATCGAGGACGGGCAGGTGACGCCCATCATCGACCGGACCTACCCGCTCGCCGAGACTGCTGCTGCCCTCGCCCACTACGGCGAAGGCCATGCCGCCGGCAAGATCGTCATTTTGGTGGCGGTCGACGACGAGGCGTGATCGCCAGAGGAGGTTGAACCTTGGACGAGACAAGGATCATTCTGTCGGCACTGTGGGTGGCGCTGATGCTCGTCTACCTGTTGGGCGATGTGCTGCGGATCTTCGCCGGTGACTTCGAAGTCGGAGCGATCGAGGGCAAGAAGGTCGGCTCGGGAATGTATCTGGGGATGGCCGTGATCATGCTGATCCCGATCGTCATGGTCGTGCTGTCGCTGACCCTGCCGTTCCCGGCGGTCCGTTGGACGGTCATCGGAGTGGCGATCTTCCAGATCCTCTTCAACCTGGTTGGGCTGCCCTACCCGGGCTGGTACGACAACTTCCTCATCGTCGTCAGCTTCGTGTTCGACGCCTTGATCCTCTGGTACGCCTGGACCTGGGCTGGATAGGCGTCGGTGTGCCCCTCTAGATTGGGGCGATGAGCGAAGCAGATCGACAAGCAGTCCTCGACGTCATCAGCGAGATCACCAACGGACCGCGGAAGGCCGACGCCTCCGACCTGCTCGACCTCATGGCCGAAGCGACCGGTGAGGAGCCTCGGGTGTGGAGTGCCAACACGATTGGCTTCGGCCGGTACCACTACCGATACGAGACGGGGCAGGAGGGCGACTTCTTCACCGTCGGTTTCTCTCCTCGCAAGGACCGTCTCACCCTGTACATCATGTCGGGTCTGCGGGGATTCGAGGACATCCTGGAGAGGCTGGGGCCGCACACCGCCGGCAAGTCGACCGTCCACCTCAAGCGGCTCGACGACGTCGACCGGTCCGCACTCACCGAACTCATCTCGGAATGCGTCAATCATGTCGAGTCGGTCGAGCAGTCGATGGGCGCCATCCCTCGGATGAGCGACATCCCACCGCGCCAGCCCCACGCAGGCCCGTGACGCCCCAGTCGACGCCCAGAGCCGGTCGGGTTTCAGCGACCAAGGGCGCCAAGACCATTCGCCTGCGGATGCGACAATGGCCGCATGGCTGTGAGTAGGGCGCAGAGGCGAGCAGAGCGGACGCAACGCGTCCAGGACGTTTTTGGCGATGAGCAGACGCCAGTGGTACTCGATCTCCTCGAGTTGACCGAGATTGCCTGGCACGATTGCTACGGCGAGATGACACCGCCCGAGACCGTGATCGACGACATGCTGCTGCTCAGCGAAGGCAGCGTTGACCGCCTCATTCAGATGGCCCGGCTTGCTGTCACGGACTGGCGGGACCTGAAGGTGGCCGCAGACGAGATGCGCAACAGTACCTAGCCGGGCCTCGAGGAGGCGTACGGGAGGGCTACGCCACCAGCGGGTTCGAGACTCTGATCGGAAACCGGCTGAAATCTCGATCGGCCGACCAGAGTTCCGTGACGCCACCTTGCGAACACAATGCGGCCACCCGGGCATCATGGATGCGAGATCCCGTAACGGCCGATTCGTCGACGAGAACCCTGAACTTCTCCCAGTAGGAGACGCCTTCCCCGAGAAGGACCAACGTCGGCGAATCCAACCATGCTTCGAGCTGGATGAGAGCCTGACCGGTGGGGGTGGGTGGGTCGTAAATCCGGGGATGGGTGACGATCGCCAGGAATTCGTACACGCATGGCCACGGAATGGCCCATGATCGGCGGCCTTCTGCCAAATCGCGAATGGCCTCGACCGCCGGATCATGGAACTGGGAGTCTCTTCGGTGGGCGTACACGAGGATGTTGGTGTCGACCGCGATCATGCCCCACGGCCCTCGTAGATGAGGCCCCGCATCGTCGCCCAATCGCCCTCGGTCACCCCGGGTTGCGTTCCGGTCCCGGCAAAGCTGCCATCGATGAGGACATACGATCCCTCGGCACGCTCCGCCAATTCTCGGCGTAGACCGCGCTCGATGAGATCCCGAAGCGTCGTTCCCTCGGCCGATGCCACCCGCTTGGCCCGGACCAGGACGTCGTCAGAAATCTCCACAGTCGTTTTCATACAGCTAACCGTATCATGCGACCCATATGTATGGCTAGAGAGGTCTGAGATGTGATCCGACCAGTCAGTACGACTGCATGGGTGAGCCAGAGGGCAAATACCGGGCGCGGGCGCTCCGTCCAATATGACTGGTCTACCGCTAGCCCGCCTCATGGGGATCGGCCGCTGGTGGTGTACTGGTGGCCGCTCGGCGTCGTCCATTGGAAGTCGCCGTGGGGGAGGGGTTGGTAGGCCCATCCCGGGAGGTAGCGGATTCCGTGGTGGTGGCGGCAGAGCGGCTCGAGGTTCTCGATGGTCGTCGGTCCACCCTCTGAGATGGGGATGGTGTGGTCGAGGTCGCAAGCTGTCGAAGGAACACGACAGCCAGGAAACACGCAGGTTTCCGAGGACTCTTCCACCACCCTGCGTTGCCGGGCCGTGGGCCGCCGCCGGGTGATGCCGGTATGGAGCGGTCGATCGGTTTCGGGGTCGGTGACCGTGTAGCGCCATTGGCTCCTGCGATGGCTGCGGGCCTGTTGGGAAGCCTGTTCATCAGCGACTTGGCGGGCGATGTCGGCGATGACCGGCCCGTATCCGCCAACTTCGCCGGAGCTTTCGGCCAGGCCCATCAGAGTGTTGAGATCGACCCGAATGTCCACGGTGCCGCCCCGCCCGTCGGCGGTGCCGGCGAGGATGTTCAGGTAGACGTCGGCGCGAAGCTGGTCCATGGTGCGCTCCTCGTCAGCGGTCTTGAGGCTGCGGGCGAGCCGGTTGATCCGCGCGGTGACGGCGGCCACACGATGAGGGGGCAGGTCGCTTCCGAACAGGTGAGCCGTACCCGACTCGGTGGGCTCGGCGACGATCCGCCGCTCGGCAACGGCGTCCTCGTAGCGACGCCGTGCGTCAGCCGGGTCGGTGTCGATACACAAACGTCGCAAGCGAGCCCTGAGTTGACCGGTCGTCAGCGTGGGGGCGTCCTCGATCACCTCCTCGACCACTTGCCGGGCGACCTCGATGGGGAGGTGGCGCGTGCCGTGGGCCATGGTCCGGGCTCGACGCAGATCGATGTCGCCGTTCGCCAGCAAGGGCCCAAACCCGACGGAGCCGCTCTCGAAGGTGGAGGGCTAGTTCGAGCTCGGTGTCGGCCGTGCGGCGAGTGAGGCGCAACGCCAAGCGGATCTCTGCCGACGCCGATTCGGCGGCTTCGAATGTGTTCAGAGTTCGTTCGGCGACATCGACGACGGCAGACATGTCGGCGTACATCTGAGCGGTGTAGTGGGCGACCATCCGGCTGCGGGCCCGCAACACGACGATCCGGTCATGTTCGGACAATTCCGTGACGTCAACCGACGACAGGAAGGCTGCCAGGACTGGGCCTGGTTCCATCTCGTCGAGGTGTGCCGGGATTGAATCAGTATCGAACATATGTTCGATCATATCAAACGATGAGGACGAGAACCAGGGGTGTGATCCGAGGTCCGGCGACGGAAGGAATGTCCATACCGACCAGCGCAACCCAGCGCTCCTCCCGACCGTCCTCCTGGTATGGCTTGGTGGCAGGGGCAGCGGCTGCAATGTCGCCCGAGGGAGAGTCAGCGACCGATGGAGCGGGGCCCAGTCGTGGCGGACCCGTCCGCTCTTCGGGCCTTGTGCCCCGCCGAGAGGCCCGCCGAATCGGTAGCATCGTCACTGGATCCCGAGCGTCGGCGCACAATGGGTGGCTGAATGGAAAAGCTGGAGTATCTCGACTTCGAAGTGAAGGTCGACCCGCCGGCCACGCCTGCGACCGGGTTGTCGGTGGTGTACCCGGTCGAGGCCCGTTCTTCCGAAGGTGAAGCTTCAGGCGAGTTGAAGCTCGGGCTGTCGACTCTCGAAATGGTCCACCTCCGAGATCATTGCCATGAGCTCTCTCCGCCCGAAGTCGAAGCGTTCGGGATGGGTCTGGCCGAGGCGCTTTTCGCCGGTGACGTCGCCCTCCTGTTCCGAGACTCTTTTCGCGCCGCCAAGGCCAAGCGACAGGGACTCCGGATACGACTCAGGATCCGACCGCCGGAGGTGGCGGCCATCCCATGGGAGATTCTCCACCATCCGCAGATCCGGGTGAGTCTGGCGATCGCCGACTGGTACACGGTGGTCCGATACGTCGATCTCCTTGCTCCCCGAGAAGCGCTTGCCCTCGACGGGCCGCTGCGGGTCCTCCTCGTGGCCGCCAATGCCAAGCAGGGGGGATTGGACGAGCTCGATCTCACCAGCGAGATCACCGCCGTCACACAGGCACTCGAAAGACTGGGGGATCGCGCTTCGTGCACGATTCTCGATGGGGCCACCGCGGAGGACCTCTACGACGCGCTCGGTAACGACGACTTCCATGTGCTCCACTTCCTCGGCCACGGAGATTTCGATGATGCGGCCGGAGAAGGCGTGCTGTATCTCGAAGGTGTCGACGGAGCCGCTGTTCCGCTTCCTGAGCGGGAGCTCCGTCAACTCGTCTACGACAGCGAGGCGCTGCGGGTCGTGGTCCTCAACGCCTGTCGGAGCGGTCGAGGTTCGACCGAGCAGAATCTCGCTGGGTTGGCCAATTCGGTCGCCCGGGCCGGCGTCCCGGCCGTGATATCGATGCGCTACCCGATCTCCGACGAGGCCGCTCTGCATTTTGCAGGCGAGTTCTACCTGAGTCTCGTGGACGGAGCACCGGTTGACCGGGCCGTTGATGGGGGCCGCAAGAACATCCAGAAGCACCTGCGGGGGACGGTCGAATGGCTCACGCCCTGCCTCAATATGCGATCGGCCGACGGCCACCTGTTCGCCGCTCAACCCGGCACTCAACCCCATTTTGGACGCGATGAGGATCGGGCCCAACAACGGCTGGTCGAGAAGGTCGTTGAGGAGAGCCCGGTGGCAGCCACAGAAGGCGAGGCGTCTGTGTTCGCCCTGCATGTCGGTGTGCTCGAAGGGTATTCGTACCCGGTGCGCCTGATCGGTTCTCCGGCCGGTTCTGCGTCGGCCCAGATGGTCATGCCGCAGGTGGAGCCGTTCCTGGCCAGGTTGATTCGATCCGGCGCCTCCGACCGGTCGGAGCTGGAGACATTCGGGACTGCGCTATTCGAGGCGTTGATCGCCCGGCCCTTCGAGTCACAGTACCGGGAGTCGCTAGAGGCAGCCGGAGGTGGTTCGATGCTGATCACGGTGAGGACGGACTCGCCGGATGTGCATGCGATTCCGTGGGAGATGATGCGGGACCCCGTAACCGGGACCTTCCTCGGGGCAGCGGGAGGCCGTCGTCGTTTCCTTCGTCACGAGCCGGGCCAGGCTGGTGTTGCGCCGTTCGAACCTCCCCTGAGAATCCTGTTCGCACGTTGTGAGGTCCTCGATCAGCCGCCACTCGAGCTCGATCGAGAACAGGATTGGCTCGAGTCCGCGGTTGCCAAGGCGGGCGACTTCGAGCTCCGGACACTGAAGGATCCGAGTCGCGAACAATTGCTCGATGTCCTCGATGAGTATGAGCCGCACATCCTGCATTTCGCCGGCTATGACGCCCTGTTTGCTACTGGAGCCGCCGGCGACGAAGGCATTGTTCTGATGGATGAACACGGAGCCACCGAAGTTCTCCAGGTCCAGCCACTCGTGCAGATGCTCCAGGGCCGCCCGGCGCTGCACCTGGTCGTCACCAACACCTGCTTCACGGCCAGTCGGCTTGGGCCCGCGTTGGTTCGGGCAGGCGTTCCATCTGCCATCGGGATGCGTTACGGGGTCCAGGATGATGTGGCGGTCCGCTTCACCAAGCTCCTGTACGAGAATCTCCATCGCTTCAACCTGCGGGTCGATCTCGCCCTTGCCGAGACTCGGCGTGCGTTGTACGTGCTGACTGACGACCAAGCGATTGGCGATTGGAGCTACCCCTCGCTCTGCACGTCCGTGGAGGGCAGTGGCTATTTCGCCAGGTAGGTGACCAGACCCTCCACCACGACAGGTTCTCGCCCTTGCATGTCGCGGGTATCTCGAGCCCACGTCGCGTGACTGTCCCAACAAATTCGGACTCGATGGCGCGGCCGCATCGCTGGGGACGTAAGTTCGGAGTAGGCGGCTACCAGGAGGAACTATGGACGCAGGTGTAACACATTGGGAACGACGCGACGGAGCCGATCGGAACGCGTTTGGTATGGCAGCGCTCGGGCTTTGCCGGGCGCTGAAGGCGACCGACGGTGTTCAGGACGCCCGGTTCTACTGGTCGGGGACGGACAATCTGGTGGTGCTGACCCACGTCGACTCGGCCGAGGTGCTCAACCGTGCTCCCAGCGCGGCGTTGGCGGCAGCCAACTTCGGACTGGCTGACCTCGCCCGCGAGACTGGGTCCGAGACGTGGTTCGACGCTGCCACGGGCAAAGCGATGTACGACGCCGCCCTCTGACCCACGTGAGTTCATAGTAGAACGCAGCCTCGCCGGCACCCAGGCGCCTTGAGCCGTTCCGTCAGGGTTTGATGAACACCTTGCCGTTGGGCTTGGCCAGTTCCTCAGGCAGTCGGGTCATGGCTTCTTCGAGGGACAGGATGGCGGTCACGTCCGTCTTCCATTCGCCGCTGGCGAAACGCATCTGCGTGGTCTGAATGGCGGCCATCTTGTCGGCCATCGGGGTTTCCTGCATCCACCGAACCAACCAGAACCCTTCGATGCTCTTCATCATGAAGATCATGTGGCCGGGTTCGAACAAGGTCGGCAGTTCGGTGTCGAGCTTGCCGTAGATGACCCAGCGGGCATGTCGTCCCATGGCGGCGAACACCTTGGCGCTGACCTGGTTGGCAACGGCATCGAGGAAGACGCGAGCCTTCTCCTGGCGGAGCACGGCGGCGAGGCGGGGGGCGAAGTCGTCGGCCTCGCTGTTGAGGACGTGGGCGGCGCCCAACTCGAGGAGCGGTTCGATCTGGCTGTCACGGCGGACGATGGCGATGGGTCGATACCCTTCGTCGGCTGCGACTCCGATCATCAGTTTGGACAGCTGGCTGGCCCCGGCCGACAGAACGAACGCCTTGGCCTCGTCCTTCTTGACGATGTCGAACATGGCCAGGGCGGTGAGCGGGTTGACGATCATGGCGGCGCCGTCTTCGTCTCTGACTGCGTCGATGAGAGGGATACACGTGGTGGCGTCGGCGATGGAGTATTCGCTCCACGTGCCGGGAGCGCCAACCGTGGCGACGAAGGCGACTCGTAGGCCGACGTAGCCGTCAGCTAGGGCGCCTCCGCCGGAGGCGACCACTTCACCGACGCCTTCGAACCCTGCCGCATTGCCGCCGATCCGCGGCTGGCCGTACAGGCCTTGGATGAACATCTCGTCGGACGGATTGATGGAGGCCAGCGCCACCTTGATCCGAACTTGTCCTTCGCCCGGCTCGGGAATCGGGAGTTCACCGAGGTGGACGAACGGCTCCATGGCAGCCAGCGCAGCGTTTTCGGGTCGCTCGGTGGCGTATCCGTCGCCTTTGAGGATGAGAGCCTTCATCGTGTCGGCCATTTGAGGTGCTCCTGAGTGGTGAAGCTGGGAGTGTATCAAGGCGCCCCCGAGAGCCTTCCGCCCACCCTGGCCACGCCGATCTACTGGCTCGACCGGATCTCCAGGGTCCGGGGCATGCCACTGACCACGAACGGACAGCCCTGCATACCGGAACACGACGTGCCACAGGCTCCGCCGCCGCAGGCGACCGCGGTCTCGGGGTCGCTCCACTCGGCGAGAAGCCCCTTGCGGACGAGCAGATCGAGCATGGGCTCCAGAGCGGATCGTTCGACCCGGAGGCGGCTGCTCAGTTCGTCGAAGCTGATCGGCCCGTTGGCCTCTCGGATACTCGAAAGCAGTCGGTCCAGCATCGGACTACCCCCACCCCATCAGCTTGCCGACCTGGAACACCATGACCGCCATCGCCCACGCCAGGGCGGTCTGGCCGACGATGCTGGTCCACATCCATTTGGCGCCGAGCTCGTGGCGCTCGGCCGCCACCGCTGCCATGCAGGGTGTGTACAGCAGCACGAACACCATGAACGCCAGCCCGGCGAGGGCGCCGTGGCCGCCGCTCGACTCCTCGAAGCCCTCCTGGACGGCGGTCAGCAGGGCACCTTGCTGGGGTTCGTCGGCGTCGTCGAGGAGGTCGATCCCGACGATCGCCGGAATCGCCTTCAGGGTGTCGACGGAGGCTTGGAGGAAGCTCGATCCGATCTCTCTGGCGTCAGCCGTGAAGCTGGTCGGGCCACCCGCCTCGGCACCGTCGTCGACCCCGTACACCTGCGACATCGAGGAGATAACCACTTCTTTGGCGACGAAGCCGGTGGCGAGGGCCCCGGTCGCTTCCCAACTCCCGAAGCCGGCGGGACCCAACACCGGTGCAACGGCTGAGCTCATCGACCCGAAGGCGCTCTGCTCGACCTCGACATCGGAGAAGGTTCCCCCGCTTACGGGGATCGCCATGAGCAGCCACACCACCAGGCTGGTGCCCAGGATGATCGTTCCGGCGTCGCGGACGAACGCCGAGGTCCGTCGCCACATCTGCTGCCAGACCGACCGCAGAGTGGGCATCCGGTAGGGCGGCAATTCCATGAGCAGCGGGGTCGCCGCCTCGGCCCGGAACACGGTCCGGTTGAGCACGAACCCCAACGTGAGCGCCACCACGATGCCCAACATATACATCGAAAACACGACGGTGCCCTGTGAGCGGGGGAAGAACACCGCCGCCATCAGCACGTAGACCGGAAGTCGGGCGCCGCAGCTCATGAAGGGGACGAGCAGTCCGGTCAGCACGCGGTCTCGTCGGCGTTCGAGGGTGCGGGTGGCGTAGATGGCCGGGACGGTGCACCCGAACCCGACCAGCATCGGCAGGAAGCTCTTGCCCTGCATGCCGAGCCGGCGCATCATCCGATCCATGACGAAGGCGGCTCGGGCCATGTAGCCCGAGTCCTCCAACACGCCGAGCGCCAGGTAGAGGGCCATCAACACCGGGATGAACACCAAGATGCCGCCCACCCCGGCCACGACTCCGTCGACGAGCAGGCTCTCGACCGGGGTCCCGGCGAGGCCGACCGCCTGGACGAGTGAAGCCATCCAGCGGGAGATCGGCCCTCCCATCACGCCGTCGATCCAATCCAGGAACACTGCCGACACGTCGACGGTGAGTTTGAACACGACCCACATGGACGCCAGGAAAATGGGGAGCCCCATCCACCGGTGGGTGACGACCCGGTCTATTCGGTCCGAGGCGGATTGGCGGTCGTCGTCGTGGGTGACCGCTTCGGTGACGAGGGTGTTGATCCAGTCGTACCGTCCGTTGGGCACCAGCACCGAGGCGGTCATGCCGAAGCGCTCGAGCAGGCGTTCGTGAGCCTCGTCGGCGGCCACCAACACCTCCGCTCCACCGGGAAGGTCGGCGAGGCGTAGCCGGAGATCGTCTCCGTCTTCGAGGAGTTCGAGGGCCAGCCAGCGGGCGGGGAAGCGATCCCGAACGGCGGGATGCTCTTCGATGATGCTCTCGATCGAGGCGATCTCCGGTTCGAGGTCTGCGCCGTAGTCGATGACGAATGTGCTGGTCATGACACTCGCTCGGTGGCGACATCGATCACGGCCTGGATGAGGTCGTCGATGCCCTGGCGTCTCCGCGCCACGGTCCGGATCACTGGGACACCCAGCTTTTGTTCGAGGCGCCGGCGATCGATGTGGAGGCCCCGGGACTCGGCTGTGTCCGACATGTTGAGCGCTACGACTGCAGGGATCCCCAATTCGAGGATCTGGACGGTGAGATAGAGATTCCGTTCGGGGTTGGCGGCGTCGACCACGAGGACCACTACATCGGGTTGGTCGTCCAAGAGGTAGTCCCGAGCAATCGACTCCTCTGGTGAGACCGCGGCGAGGCTGTAGGTGCCGGGCAGGTCGACGACCTCGAATTCGGCGTCGAGGGCGGAGAATCGTCCGGACCGTTTCTCGACGGTTTTGCCGGGCCAGTTGCCGACGTGCTGATGGGAGCCCGTGAGCACGTTGAAGAGCGTGGTCTTGCCGGAGTTGGGGTTGCCGGCCAGCGCCATGGACAGTTTCCTCACGCTGGTGCACCCAGTCCGTTGGTCGCGACCCGGATGGCGGTGGCCATCTCTTGGCCGACGGCCACCCGCGCCCCGCGGACCGCCACCAGGATGGGTCCCTTCGAGGTCTGCAGTACGGTCACTTCAACGCCGGGCGTCAGGCCCAGTTCGGCCAGGCGCCGGACCGTGCGCTGGTCCGAGTCGACGCCGGTCAGACGGACGGTCACCCCTCTCGGCACTTCGGAAAGCAACCTCATGGGACGGCCACCACCACCTGCTCGGTCAGTTGGCTTCCGAGGTGCACCTCGGAGGACTCCACCGCCACCAGGCAGTCACCCGTTCCGCCCTTGGCTACCAGCGTGACCACAGTGCCGGGAAGCAGGCCTTCGCCGGCGAGGAAGGAGCGGGTGGCAGGGGAGCCGTCGACCAGGGTCACGGTGCCCGCCGCGCCGACCGAAAGCTCGGACAGCAGCATCGAGGTGCCCGGCTGAGCGGGCCGGCCGGGGGAGGGGATCGGACGCCCTTGCGGTCCTTCGGTGGGGTTGCCGAGCCGGTCGGCCAACCGATCGGCCAGGTCGGGCGGTGTGATGTGTTCGAGGTCGCAGGCAATGGAGTCGGCCCGAGCCGGTGAGAGATCGAGTTGCCGCGAGAGGAACAGCGCCCACAGCCGCCGGCCGCGCAGGATCTGATCGGCGATGGCGCGTCCGTCGGAGGTCAGTTCCACTCCCTTGTAAGGGAGGTAGTTCACCAGGCCCCGCCCGGCCAGCTTCTTTATCATCTGGTTGGCCGAAACCGACGAGACCGAGAGCATCTCTGCCAAACGCGAGACGCCGACCGGACCTTCGACGCCCTCTTCACCCGCCATGGCGACATGGATGAGGTACATCTCCTCGCTCTCGCTGGTGACGGGCTCGGTCGTCATGTTTAGTGCTACCTGCCTCATCGCGGGCGAAATCTTAAGGTCAGCCATAACACTACGAGGGGTGTCAGCCGCCCGACCCCGGCCGAAGGTCCCAATCGAACGGTCCAATGGTCGCTGCGGGGCGCCGGACCGGTCGGGCGAAACCCATTGGGGAGAGTAGGGATCGGGCTAGGGAGCCGGGGCGCAATTCTGAGTGCTGCAGGCGAGGAGTTGAATGCTTCCTTCGGTCGAGACGAAGACGACCCGTGGGTCACCCGACCCGCTGATCACGTCGAAGAACGGTCCCTCGATAGTTTCGATTCCGGTGGCTTCGGTGACGCCGTCCGCGCAAGCGGGGTTCGTGCAGGTGGTGACGTGAAGCTGTGGGACGGTTTTCGAGAGAGATGCGTGGTTGAAGAAGGCCCGTGTGGTGCCGTCAGCGGCCGTGATGAGCCGAAGGGCTCCGGCGGCGTTGGCCAACAGCCAATCCTCGCCGACCTCTACATACTCGGCGGCACCGCATCCGTCTGCCGTGCAGGCCGAGACCCGGAGATCTGAATAGTCGCTCCAGAGGAGCGCGAAATTGGCATCCGGATCGGCCGTTTCGATGAGAAGCCCTTCACTCCCGGTTTGATGCCAGACCAGAAAGCCCCCACCGTCCGGGTCGAGAGTCGTTTGGGGATGGACAGCGCCTTCAATGGTGAAGAGCTTCGCCGGGTCGGAACACGAGGCGTCTCCACATACGGCGATCCGAGTTGTGGTATCTCCAATCGAGGGGTCCGAGAACCAGTAAGCGACCACGAGCTGGCCGGTGCTGTCGAGCCGCACCGATGGAGCGCCACTGCTCGTGTCGGGTGGTAGTTGGTCGATGGTGGCCCACGACCAGTCGGCACAGGTACTTGTCTCGCAGGTTGCGACCTTCAAACTCCTTGGATTGGTGTGGGTCTCGTAGATCACCCTCGGCTTGCCGTCTTCATCGATCACGAGCGACGGAAAATCGACGGAGAATTCGCAGGGATTCCCGTCCGGGTAGACGCATGGTTCCTGGTCCTCCAGCTCGCTCACTTCCACAGACGCGCAGTCCGGGTCCACGCAGACAAAGACCGATGCGACCGATGAGCTCCACGGCTGGGCCACCACGACGGGCGATCCATCGGGCTGCAACGCCAAGTCGATCTCCAGCAGCTCGCCTGTCTCGCCGAGGGTCACATCGGTGATTGGGTCTTCGCACAGAGGATCACTGCACCGGACCATGTGCAGTGATCCATCGGACGACACGTACGCCACCCTGAGATCACCGTCCACAGTCGCTACCCCCGAAATCGGACCCGTCGAGACCGGCCCAGACGCAAGCATCACCAGAGAAGGCTCGGCCGCAGCATCCGACGGGCTCGAGGTGACTTCAGGAGTCGTCGCGCTCGATGGGGGGCTCGTGGTCTCAGAGGTAGTGTTCGTGGGTAGTGAGGACGTAGGAGGGGGGATGGTGCCGGCCCCACCGTCTCCGGCGCAGGACCCGGCGAGACACGCAACCAACGCTACGGGCACCCACACACGGCGCATTTCGTCCTCCCGCTCAATATCGTCGATCTCCAGAGGACTGCCAAGGAGTCGGAAGTCACGACCGGAGCCCACGCTTCGCGCTGTTGAGGCTACGAAGTCGCCTCGAGTGTCGGAGCATCAACCGGGTCTCCTGCCTCTGGCCCCGATCCGGCAGGTTCGCGAACCTGATTCCGAGGCCTCTGTGATGCGCATCTGCATGAAACGGTCGGCACTTCGATCACCCGTTCCGTGCAGTCTTCTCGGCCCGGCTCCGGGTTGAGAGGTCTGCACCCGTGGAAGGAAGGAGGTTCTGCTCATGGCAGACGAGGAAATGAAGTTCGCCGGGTTGGATCGAAAGGAGTTGGATGTCCTTGCGGTCACCCGCGGCTTCCGTGACAAGATCGAACTGGTGGCGGCCGACGGCCCGCCCGAGGAGCTGTTCGGCTACGTCCTCCTCGTCGAGGGCTACGACCTGCCTTCGTATTGGGGGAGCGGCACGTTTGTGGGCTGTCACGCATTGGTCAACCTGCGCGACGCTCCCGGCACCACGGTGGCGGTGATCACCGAATCCCACCGGCTCCAGACGCTGCTCGAAACGGCGCTGGCCGGCGACCACCTCATTGCTTTCCGGGGCCGCAAGCTGGGCGCTCCTCCGACCCCGCTGGGTGGCTCGTGGGGGTCGGATGTGTATGGCATCTACGGTGTGATCCTGTACGGCTGGCTCTAGGAGCCATGCAGTAGTGGGGTGGGCTCGACGGCGACCGTTCGGAATCGGTTGTTCGGCGGAACCCTGCCGCGGCGGTCAACGCGCGGCTGTCCCCGGCCCAGGCACCTGCTCGGGACTCATGTCGGAGATGTCGGTAGCTTCGCCCTCGTAGACCATCATGAACTTCGGCATCGTCAGACGCTCTGTTGCCGAGGCTCATCCATACGCTTCATGGCCCGAGCTCCGAACGTGGATCCCGGATCCGCTCAGAGGGAGCTTGCCGCTTCCTGGCGCGTCGGGGACCACCAGATGGAAGGACGGCCATTCGCCGGTTCCGTCGTAGGTGAGGTCTCCACCCATGAGTCGCGCCAGCTTGCGGGAGACGGACAACCCCAAGCCGACTGAGCGGCTGCCATGATCGTGGGCCTCGGACCGGCCGTAGGGCGCAAACACGAGGTCCCAGTCCTCGGGCGGGATGCCTGGCCCGTTGTCGCGAACGATCACTCGTCCCGGGCTGGTGATGATGTTGATGGATGGCCCCCCATAACGTTGAGCATTCGTGACCAGATTCCGAATGATCTGACGGACTCGGGCGGCGTCTGCGAACGCGGTTGCCGCCCCGTCCGACTCCTGGAGGATCTCATCGCTCTCTCCATGGGTCCTCAGCACGCTGGAGACCTCATCGGACAGGTCGATCAGGGTGGGCTGGACCTTGACTTCGCCTTCCTCGACTCGAGCCGCCACGAGCAGATCCTCGACGATGGTGGTCGCCTCTTCGGCTTGGGCGGCCACCAGTCCGATCAACTCTTGCCGCTCCTCGGCCGAGAAGGTGTCGCCGAAGTCGCGCAGCTGTTGGGCGAGTCCCACCACGGCCGTCATCGGGGTGCGCAGCTCGTGAGAAATCGTCGCTACGAATTGGTCCTTGGAGCGCATCAGGGATTCGAGGTGCTGCCGGGTTCCTTCGCGTTCTGAGTGGATTGCATTGACCGTTCGCGTTGCCAGCAGCACCAGCCCAAGCAGGAAGAGCGTCCATGTGATTCCTCCCGCCAGTGAAACGGCGAGCGAGGCTTGCGAACTCGCCAATCCGGTGGCCGAAGCCACGCTGGCCGAGGCCAAGAACCAGCCTCCGATGGCCACCACGAGCAGCAAGGCCCTTGCGGGTATCGACAAAGAACAACGCAGCAGTGCCCAGGTAGCCGAACGCGGCCAACAACGAGGTGGGAGGCAGGCCGGCGAGCGGTGCGGCGAGGCCGATCAGGATGGCGTCGATGAGGAAACTCGGCCACAGGGCGGCATCAGGATTCCCGATCCGTTGCCAGGTGTCGGCCAGGGCGACCAAACCGGCGATGGCGACCACCGAACCAGGAACCACCATCCCGTGGAAGGCGAAGAGGATCCCGATCGAGATCGCCGCCGCACATCCCCCGAGGCGAATCTGATGCCACAGCCGAGTCAGTTCCACGTAGGCGAATGGACCATCTCCCACATGGTGCTCACTGTTGGCGTCGAAGCGGGCCATCAGGCGCTCCTGCCACACTCTCAAGTGCTGAGCCGGCACCGGGGCCGGATCCGTGGGTTCGGCGCGTCGAAGTGTCTTCACCCTCTAGCTATCGGCCTCGGTGAAGCGAAAATCAAGGATTACGGCAGCGGGCGCCCATCGTGCCCTCAGTCGTTGGCGATGAAGACCGACTTCAGTTCGGAATCGTTGGCCATGGTGAGGGCCTCGTCTTCGGTATCGAAGGCGGCGATCCCGACCACCGGACCGAAGATCTCCGCCTGCATGATCGCCATGTCCTGGACCCAGGTCGGTGGTTTCGTCCAGGAACCACTGGTGACCCTGGGAAAAGGGCGGTCCAAGGGTCAGGTGAGGGGCCGGGTCGGTTGGTAACGTTCGGGGTCGACGCTTCGAACAGCAGAGGATGACACGCCCATGGACTTCGAGATCTCGGAGAAGATGACCACGATTCTGGACATGGTGGGCCAGTTCATGGACACCGAAGTCATCCCCCTCGAAGGCGAGATGTTGCATGGCGATCCCGACACGCTCGACGAGTTGGTACGCCACGCCCAGGACAAGGTCCGGCAGATGGATCTGTGGGCGCCCAACCATCCCGTCGAGTTCGGCGGGTTGGGGCTGAGCATGCTCGAACACGGGCTTCTCAGCGAGGCGCTGGGTCGCAGCCCGCTCGGGCACCTGGTGTTCGGGGTGCAGGCGCCCGACGCCGGCAACATCGAGATCCTCCACGCCCACGCCACCGAGGAGCAACGGGAGCAGTTCTTGCGGCCGCTGGTGGCCGGCGAGATCCGCAGTTGTTTCTCGATGACCGAACCCGAGATGCCCGGCTCCAACCCAACGATGATGGGGACGACGGCGGTCAAAGACGGCGACGACTATGTGCTCAACGGCCAGAAATGGTTCACGTCGTCGGCTGACGGGGCCGCCTTTGCGATCGTCATGGCGGTCACCGACCCCGAGGCCCCGCCATATCAGCGGGCCAGCATGATCATCGTCCCCACCGACAATCCCGGATTCAACCTGGTGCGCAACGTGAGCGTGATGGGCGAGCCCGGGTCGGGCCATGCCAGTCACGCCGAGGTGATCTACCAGTCGTGCCGGGTGCCGCAATCCAACCTGTTGGGGGCCGAAGGGGCCGGTTTTGCGATCGCCCAGGAGCGGCTGGGGCCAGGGCGGATTCATCACTGCATGCGGTGGTTGGGGATTGCGAGCCGTTCGTTCGATCTGATGTGCGCCCGGGCCAACTATCGGGTCATCGACGCCAACGGTGAGACGTTGGCCGATCGGCAGGCGATTCAGCATTGGGTGGCCGAACTCGACGCCGAGATCCGGGGTGCCCGTCTCCAGACGTTGCATGCCGCCTGGATGATCGATCGCCACGGTGCCAAGGCCGCCCGGGATGAGATCTCGGCGATCAAGTTCTCGGTGGCCAACACCATGCTGAAGGCGGTCGACACCGCCATCCAGGTGCATGGTGCGTTGGGCGTGACCGACGACACGATCTTGTCGTGGTGGTACCGCCACGAACGGGCCGCCCGTATCTACGACGGAGCCGACGAGGTCCATAAGACGTCCCTGGGCCGAAGGATCCTGCGGCGCCACAAACAGGACGGCTAGCCGAGCACTGTTTTGCCTCAGGCCGGCGGCAGGGTTGTGGGCTAGTCGGCCTGATTCGGCGCGCTCAGTCCGACCAAACGTTCGCTTGCGGACCACAAGCGGCCGGCAGCGTCAGGATCCAAAGCCGGCGGAATCGGATCATGGGGCGCCTCGTCGGACCAGTACAAGCCGGCCCCCAGGATGGCGTCGTCGGCGGTGGCGAGAAACACCGAGGTGCGGGCACCATCGGCGGGCTTCTTGAGGACCGGCTTGAGGGCGGTCATGAAGAAAGCGATGGTCTTGGAGCCTTCGGCGCTCTTCCCGAAATTCGTCCCGACCACCCCCGGATGGAGTGCCCTGGCGGTGACTCCCGAGTCTCGGAGCCGCCGGTCGAGTTCGACCGTGTAGAGGATGTTGGCCAGCTTCGAGGTGGCATAGGCCTTGGATGACGAGTAGCCGTTCCGCATCTGGAGGTCGTCGAAGTCCAGACCGGTCTTGGCGCTTCGGTGAGCGTCCGAACTGACGTTGATGATCCGGGTTGGCGCGCCCGCCACCAACCGGTCAGTGAGGAGCGCGGTGAGCAGAAAGTGGCCAAGGTGGTTGACGCCGAAGGTCCACTCGAACCCGTCCGGGGTCTCGCGGCGCTTTCCCGCCATGACGCCGGCGTTGTTGATGAGCACGTCGAGCGCCGAGTGATCGCGGAGGAACTCGGCGCCGAAGGTCCGCACGGAGTCGAGGCTGGCCAGGTCGAGGTTCCCGACCGCCACTTCCGCCCCCGTGGCGGTGCGGATCTCGTCGGCGGCATCCTGGCCCTTGGCGGGGTTTCGGGCGGTGATCATCACGTGTGCTCCACGGCGAGCCAGTTCCTCGGCTGTCGCCTTGCCGATTCCCGAGTTGCCTCCGGTGATGAGCACGGTCTTGCCTGCGATGTTCCACACCATGGGTGCGACTCTACTGCGGTCCCGAACGTGCTCGTCCCGCTCGGGCTGGGTACGCCGCCTCGCTCGGTGGGCAGGAGAGCGCTTGCTGGTGAGGGGTGGAACCCAGGGTTCGGGAAGGTGGGGTATCGAGGCGTGGCATCATGGGGTCATGCAAAAAAGAACCAGAAGTCTCATTCTCGGAGCGGGCATCGTGGTGGTTGGCGCCGCCGCCGTGACCGCTCTCCAACGCCGCAAAGCCACCCCATCGGATGAGGGTGACGGACAGCAACGCAGCTCGAAGGTGTACGAGTACACCAAGGTCGAAGGCGACTTCTTCGAATCTGCCCCCGTCGGCGCCTCCCTCACCAAGCGCATGCCCGTCTCGGCGGCCTCGCTCTTCCGCGTGCTCGAGGACGCCGATGCATGGCCGCAGTGGCTGGACGCGATCCAAGAAGTGACCTGGACCGCTCCCCTCGGCGTGGGTGCGACCAGGGAGGTCAAGATGGGCAGTATGACCCTCGAGGAGCATTTCTTCGAGTGGGAAGACGGCCGCCTCATGGGGTTCCGTTTCGAACGAAGTCCGCTCCCTGTCATCGAAGCTTTCGCAGAGCGCTGGCAGATCGAGCCGGTTTCCGACACCGAGTGCGATCTCACCTGGACGTACGGCCTCCAGGCCCGCGGTCCGCTCAAGGCTGCTCATGCGTTGATTGCCAAGGGCTTCACCGGAGCGGGCGAAAAGTGGCTCGACCAACTCGCTGAGTACGCCAAGACCCACGCAGCGGATTACCAGGATTCGGAGTAGGCGGGCACGCACTCCGGGCCGCACTGCCCGCTGAGCGCCGATTGACCAACAGGCGGCACTGCCGACACGGTCCGCCTGGATCGGCGGAGCAGCACCTGCGGTGCCGTGTCGTTGGCCTCTAGCGGAGCGTATCGGCTCTCTGATTTGGTGAGTCCGAAGGAGTCCGAGTTGTCGCGAAGCCCCAGCATGTGGGTCGTGGTCGGCGCGGCCGCGTCGGCAGGTATCCGGCGGTTGTCCCTTCGATCGGGCGTGTCCGAAGCGGAGGCCTCTGGCTCGCTTCCTGGTGATGATGTGATCGCCCACCCGATGGTGGAATGGACTCGCGGGACCACCATCAGGCGGTCGCCGGCGGAGGTGTGGCCATGGCTCGTCCAGATGGGCTATCACCGGGGAGGCTGGTACACGAGTGAGTGGCTAGACCGGGTGGTCTGGCGGGTCGATGCTCGAAACGCCGATCGCATCCTGCCCGAGTTCCAGGGCCTGGCAGTGGGCGACGTCGTACCCGACGGCCCCGACCACGCCGCCTACTTCTGGGTGCGGGCCATCGAGCCTGAGCGGGCGATCGTGTACCACTCGATCCGCCACCCCTACCGTGGCCATCCGATCGACCCGTCTGACCATGAGACGCTCCGTGTGCTCGAGCAGAGCCTGGTGGGTGGCGGCACCTATCTCGATTTCAGTTGGGCCTTCATCCTTCGCCCGGTGGGCGCGCAGTCGAGTCGACTGCTGATCCGCACCAGGGCCAACTACGCCCCCAGAGCTATTCGGTTCGCCGGCGTCCCGCTCGGGTTGGTCGACGCTTTCTTCGCCCACGCCATCCTGGGCGGCGTCAAACGCAGAGCCGAATCCAGCCGGAAGCCGGAACCGGCGTCCCCCTGAGGACGGCGGCCAGCGCACTGAGTCGGGTGGTTGCGTAGGCTCAGCGATGGCGGAGCGAGGAGTGCAGATGAAGGTCGAAGTCTCCCAAGTCATCGACAGACCGGTAGCGACTGTATTTCGGTTCTACGCCCACGACCATGTTCGGAACCACCCACGGTGGGACCCGATGATGGAACTGGAGCAGATCAGCGACGGTCCTATTGGTGTCGGAACTGTGATCCACCGACGTAACACCCATTTTGGTGATCCGGTCGAGGGAACGATGGAGGTCACCGAGTTCGAGGAGAACCATGCCATGGGAGTTGTCATCCATGACGGTGAAACAGAGACGCTCGGTCGGATGGTCTGTGAGCCTCTGGGTTCTGACCAGACGCGGATCTTCATTAGCGCGGACATGCCATGGCTCGACGATCCCGCCGCTTCGTCCAGGCTCGAGGGGATGATCCAAGGAACCGCCGACAACATCAAGGCGCTCATCGAATCTGAAACCTGAAACAGGGAACGTTGGTGATGCGATGAGCGGCTGTGAGAGTGCAGCGCGGTTCGAGTAGTCGACGCTCTCGGAACCGCAAGCCAGCACGGTGTCCTACAGCGCGATGGCGTTGGTGGGGTTGCTTTGCCAGCTAGCTCGTTTGTCGCACTGGCGCATCATGCTGATGGATTGCGGCGGGTGGGCCATGATGTTGGCTTCGTCGACTCGGCGCTCCCTGTCGCAAACACGCCAGGGCGGATCTGCTTAGAATCCCCGCCATGGAAGGCGACATCATTCTCGTGGGCGAAGAGCACCAGCGGGCGGCTGGTCAGATCATCGAGCGTCTGCTCGATGAGATCCAGGCGAGCGACACCCGTTACACCATCACCGTGTCCGGCGAATCGGGCAGCGGCAAGTCCGAGACGGGCCAGGCCCTCGCCGAGGCGCTCGAGGAGCGCGGTGTGCACGCAGCCGTCTTGGCCCAGGACGACTATTACGTCCTGCCGCCCAAGTTCAATGACGCGGCGCGGCGCGCCAACTTCGCCTGGGTCGGCACGACCGAGGTCAAGATCGCCCTTCTCAGCGAGCACCTCGGCCAGGCCAAGAGCGGCGCAGAGTCGATCACCAAGCCGTTGTCCATCTACGGGGAAAACCGGCTCACCGAGGAGACCATTTCGCTGGAGGGCGTCAAGGTCGTCATCGCCGAGGGCGTCTACACGGCCCTGTGCGAGAACGTCGACCGCCGAGTGTTCATCGCTCGGAACCGGCTCGAGACCATGGAGCATCGCCAAAAGCGGGGCCGTGAGCAGTTCGACCCGTTCATCGAGGACGTCCTGAAAGTAGAGCACGAGATCATCTCGCAGTTCCGCTCCGGCGCCGACATCGTCATAACGAGAGAGTACAACGTCGAGTTCGTGAAGCTGTGATCGACGGGTCGCTACCCGGCGAGACGAGCTACGTGGACGGATCCTCCTCCTACCTCGTCGGGCTTCGGCCGCAGGACGCACTTGCCACCCCGCTCACCCGGATGCTGGAGATCCTGTGGGGTCGCCACGGCGACAGCGTCGATGTAGCCCTGTCCGAGCGGGCCGTGGACCTCGAACTCCCTCTTTCCGAACTCCCTGAAGCGGTACGTTCTCCCCACGCCGATGAGCCCGATTCATCATGGGTGAAGCGCACCAACATGGTGGGCGTGAATGTCCGCACTGTGGGCGATTACGCCGGGGTGGTGAAGTACGCCATGACACTCCCGGCCGCCATCGACTCCATCCATCTCCTGCCGATCTGGGAGCCGGGCGTCGTTTCGAGCCTGTACGGGATTGCGAGCTTCAACCTCAACAAGGAGTTCTTCTCCGACGAGCTGAATGAGGTGGCGCCGCACCTCGACTCGACGGAGCGGCAGCTTCGGGCGGTGTCGAACCTGGTGCACGTGATGGGCAAGTCGATCGGCCTCGACGTCATCCCGCACACCGATCGTTTCTCGGAGCCGGCGCTCGGCAACCCCTACCTGTTCGAGTGGATGCGAGTGGTGGATCGTCAGATCGTCGATCACACCGACACCCTGCTCGAAGAGGTCGAACGGGTCATCTTCGAGTGGCTGCGCCGGTCGGGGAGTGCGGTCGGCGATCTCGAGGTGCCGTCCGTCGCGGCTGAGCTGTTCGTTCTCGACGAGCCGGCCCGCCTGCGGCTCCTCTTCGGCGAGAAGGACGACGTGTTCGCCCGCAACAACCGACGCAGCGAACTGCTGCGGCATTTGAAGAAGCACGGTCTCGAGCCGGTGCCGGCCGGGATGGGGGTGCCGTTCCGTGGCATTGCGGTTGATCCGGATCCTGCCCATACGGTGGTCGACGACACCGGTTTGGAGTGGCCCGACTACGTCTTCGAGGAGCCGGAGCCTTTTTCGAGAGTGTTTTCGCCGCTGGCCCGCTTCAAGCTGTACGAGAACCGCGACAACAACGTGAACTGGGAAAAGGACTTCGACCGGCCCCGCCGCCCTGTGTGGGAGTACCTGTGGCGCAACTACGGTCGGAGCCGCCACATCGGCAACTTCGACTTCGCCCGGGGCGACATGTCGCATGTGCAGATGCGACCGAACGGTGTCCCGGACGTGGTCGACGAGTTCTATGACATCCTCGGCTCGGTCAAGTTGGACGTCCAGCGGACCCAGTCGGCGCCGTGGTTCGGCTACTTCGCCGAGAGCTTCCTGCCCGCCCGGGACGTGTTCGGGTTCGGCGAGGAGCTGGACCACCTCGAGGCGTCGCTGGCCGACGCCACTCTTGGCGATCTTCAGGCGTGCGTCGTCGGGGATCACGAGTTCCTGCGCCGGTTCCGCCGCTACCTCGACGACCTGGCCACCCGCCGGACGGCTCCCGCCTTCACCGTCATGACGGCCGACAAGGACGACCCCCGCTTCGACGAGTTCTATCGGGCCGGCAACGAGGCCCGCATGTTCACTGCCCTGTTCCTGGTCGACATGCCTTCCTACATCGGTCTCGGGTTCGAGACCCGCGACGTCCACGCCGAACCGGTCGAGAACGAGCGCTACACGAAACTCTTCGTGTTCAAGGAGTCCGGAGACTCGAACGTCCACCCGTCCAAGGCGAGATTCGGCAAGGAGTTCATCTGGGGCGAGAACGACGCGTTGTTCGCCACCATCACAGAAATGCGCCAGCTGGCCGAGCGGATCCTGCCCGAGATCAGCGCCACCACCACCCGCTGGCTCATCCCCCCCGACGCCACGACCCTGCGAGGCACGGCGGCCTGGACGCAACAGGACGAGGAGCGCTTTGTGTTTGTCGTCAACTACGACATCGAGCGCGACTCCGGCTACTTCGGGATCCCCGACCTCGAGCCGCACATCGAACTGCACAGCGAGTATTCGACGATCGGCGACGTCACAGAGGCGGACCGTCGCTTGGTCCACAACGGTTTCTTCCATCGTCTGGAGAACCTCGCCCCGGGCGAGGCCCGGATGTACCGCGTGGTCGGCTGAGGGCAGCCGAGTTCCGGTGTACGGCTGGTGGCTTCATTCGGTGCCGAAGAATCGCTCGTGTCCGGCGGTGGTGGCTTCGAACACGAACCATGATGGAGCCTCGATTGGTGCGGTGTTGTTGCGGTGGTCGAGAACCGCCTGATGCTAGGAGCGAACGTGCACCTCGGGTCCGGGCAGGGCCACCTCTGGATCGCCATCGGCTCCCTCGACCGAATGCTCGACGAATTATCGAAACTCTCTCCTAGCCAGCGGCCGTTCGAGCCATGAGCGATCGGCACCGCGACCGGCGCCGGCGTCGAGCGCTCCGCATTGAGCGTCTGGTTACCCCAGCAGTCGAAGCGCCAGCAGGCCTACCCAAGCCACCTTGCGCTCTTCTAGCTGGAACGCCTTCTGTCTCAGGTTGGTGACTCGCTCTCGGCGGCGGCATCGAGGAACCATGAGGCCCACGTGTCCGCCTCCTCGTCGCCGATGTCGAGGCGCAATGCCTCGGCCACGAGGGAGAGATGTGGGCTGGTTCGCGAGGGGGCGGTCGTGATCGCAGTCACGTCGGGACGGCTCATGAGCCAGGCCAGGGCGAGTGCTCCGGACGCCGTGCCACGATCTTCCGCCACCGCTCGCAGCCGGTCGAGGGCGTCGTGCAGCGATGGGCTCACCGGATCGAGGTAGCCGACGTCGACGAGACTGCCGGCCGGTGGTGCGGTGTCGCGGTGGTACTTGCCTGTCAGGACGCCTGACGCCAGAGCGGAATAGGCGGTGTACGCAATGCCGTGCTCAGCGGCAACCCGCCGGACCTCGGCGTCGCCGTCCGGGTCGAGCAGGTTGTAGCCGTTCTGGATCACCTCGTAGCCGCGCACCTCCAGGCGCTCGGCTGCGTCGATCGCCGCACGCAGTTGATCGGCGTCGATGTTGCTGGCGCCGAGCCGTTGGACGCGTCCGCTCGCACGGATCGTCTCCAGAGCTTCGAGCGTGACCTCGATCCCGACCGGTTCGTAGCCGGGAGGTCGTTGAGGATGGTCGTCAGGGGCGTGGGTGTAGAGCACGTCGACAGCATCGACGGTCAGGCGGTCGAGGCTGCCGGAGAAGATCCGGTCGATGTACTCCAGCTCGAATCGTCCGTCGCGACCGTCGACCCACGGCGGTCCGACCTTGGTCGAGATCCTGATCCGCCCCGTCACCGACGAGGGGCGAGAGGCCACCCAGCGCCCAACGATCCGTTCGCTCTCGCCGTCGGCGTACCGCTCGGCGGTGTCGAACAGCGTGATCCCCAGGTCGGCCGCCTCGTCCATCGAGGCAAGCGAAGCTTCCTCACCCATCCCCCTCCCGACGAAATCGCGAGCTCCACCGATCCCGCCGAAGTTGCCGCAGCCCAACACGACCGGCCCGTACGGCCAGCCGGTATCGTCGAGCTCGTGGCCCTGAATCGACATGGCTTCGATCGTAGCCCTGCGACAAACTCGAGTCGAGCAGACGCCGCTCTGCTGTAGCGATCTGAGGCCCCGCAGCCCGCGGCGAGCGACATCGCTCGCCGCCCTGCTCTCAGGGCATTTCGCCCGTCAATCGGCGGAGAATCCCAATCGAGCGTTTCAGCCCTGAGGGTCGAGGCGGCGTAGTGTGCAGAGGTCAGGAAAGGAATACCGATGCCGAGACTCATCGAGTGCGTGCCCAACTTCAGCGAAGGTCGCGATCGGGCCGTGATCGACGCCATCACGAGCCGCATCGAGACGGTCGACGGGGTGGCGCTGCTCGACGTGGATCCTGGGCGGGCCACCAATCGCACGGTGGTGACGTTCGTCGGCACCCCGGACGAGGTGGTGGAAGCGGCCGTGCGCGCCGTCGCCACCGCCACCGAGTTGATCGACATGCGCACCCACTCCGGCGAACACCCCCGTTTCGGGGCCACCGACGTGTGCCCGCTCGTCCCGGTGGCGGGCGTGTCGATGGAGGAGACGGTCGAGTACGCCCAGCTGCTGGCCCGTCGGCTCGCCGACGAGGTGGGGCTGTCCATCTACTGCTACGAGCACGCCGCCCTCGATCCCGCCCGGCGCAACCTCGCCGACGTGCGGGAGGGCGAGTACGAGGGACTCGAAGCCAGGCTGGCCGACCCCGCCTGGAAGCCGGACTTCGGCCCGGCCACCTTCAACGCCAGGTCGGGTGCCACCGCGGTCGGCGCCCGCGGGTTCCTCGTCGCCTACAACGTCAACCTCAACACCACCTCGACCCGCCGGGCCAACGCCATCGCCTTCGACGTGCGGGAACGGGGCCGGCCCAAGCGGGTCGGCCACCCGCTCACCGGCGACATCGAACTCGACGAGCAGGGAGAGGAGATCTGGACCCCCGGCTCGCTGGAGAAGGTGAAGGCGATCGGCTGGTACATCGACGAGTACGGCATCGCCCAGATCTCCATGAACCTCACGGACATCGACGTCACCCCGGTGCACGTCGCCTTCGACGAGGTGGTCGACAAGGCCGCCGCCCGGGGGGTACGGGTGACGGGATCCGAGCTGGTGGGTCTGATTCCACTGCGCGCCATGCTCGAGGCCGGCCGCTCACTACCTGCGGCACCAGCAACGCTCCACCGGCGTCTCCGACGCCGAGCTGATCAAGATCGCCGTCCGGTCTCTGGGGCTCGACGAGCTGACCCCGTTCGAGCCGCGCAAGAAGATCATCGAGTACGCCATCGACGACCGCGCCGATCGTCTCGTCGACCTGTCGCTGCGGCGCTTCGTCGAGGAGACCGCATCGGAGTCTCCGGCGCCCGGCGGCGGTTCGGTGGCGGCGACGCTCGGGGCGTTGGGGGCGGCGCTGGGGACGATGGTCGCCAACCTCTCGTCGCACAAGCGCGGCTGGGACGACCGCTGGGAGGAGTTCTCGCGACTGGGCGGAGCGGGGCAAGGCTTGTCACGACGAGCTGGTCCGCCTCGTCGACGACGACACCGACGCCTTCAACGTCCTCATGGGCGCCTTCGGCTTGCCGAAGGATTCGGACGCCGAGAAGACGGTCGCGCGCCGAGGCGATCCAGGCGGCGACCCGCCGGGCCATCGAGGTGCCGCTCCGGGTGATGGAGGTGAGCGTGGACTCCATCGACGTGATCGCGGCGATGGCCGAAGAGGGCCTGGCCGCCTCGGTGTCCGACGCCGGCGTCGGAGCGCTGTGCGCCCGGACGGCGGTGATGGGGGCCTACCTCAACGTCCGGATCAACGCCGGCCAGCTCGCCGACGAGGCGATGGCCGCCGAGTACCTGAAGCGTGGCGAAGAACTCCAGGCGAGTGCCATCGCCCGCGAGGCGGAGATCCTCGCCCAAGTGGACCGTCGCCTCTGAGCGGGTCAGGTGAGTGCTGCCGGCCAGGGCCGGGTCAGCCGAGCCCCTGCGGTCGGTAGCGTGGCTGCCATGACGGTCGACGAATACCTCGCCGGAGTCCCGGAGCCGCAGCGGACCACGTTGCAGCAGCTCCGCGACATGTTGCGCCGGATGCTGCCGGACGCCACCGAGACGATCTCGTACAACATGCCGGCCTTCAAGATGGGCGGCAAAGCGGTGGCCGGGTACGCCTCGTTCAAGGCGCATTGCAGCTACTTCCCGCATTCGGGTTCGGTCCTCGACCAGGTCGGCGACCAACTCGACGGTTACGACTGGGACAAGGGGACGCTGCGGTTCCCGATCGACGAGCCTTTGCCGGAGCCGTTGGTGCGGCGCCTGGTGGAGGTCCGGCTGAACCAGCTGGGGTTGGGCTAGCCACCCGACCCGGCCAGCGAGGGGTCGACGACCACCGGGGCGGACCGACCGACTGGCGTCTCAGCAAGAGGAAGGGCCGCCGCAGCGACCCCTCACTCTCTTCCCTGTCCTGCCCGCAGTCCTATCCGAGGACTGCACCCCTTCATGCCGGCACCACCACTGGCGTGACACCCTCGTGGCAAGACGGGTCTATTCGATGGCTCGGTGGAGGAAGGCGGCCATTTGTTCTCGGGTGACGTGGCCGAGGGGGCAGAAGTTGGTGTTGGCGGGTGGGTTACATCCCAGGGTGACGCCGGCGGTGGCCAGCTTGTCGATGTCTCCTTCGAAGATGGACGTGTCGTCGTCTCCGAACAGGTCGCCGCCTCCATCGTCGGTGTACCCGAACGCCCTCACCAAGAAGGCGGCCATCTGTCCGCGGGTGACGTTTCCGGTGGGGCAGAAGGTGGTGGTGCCGCATCCTTTGGTGATGCCGGATTCGGCGAGGCGGTTGATGTCGTCTTCGAAGATGGACGTTTCGTCGTCGGTGAACCAGTCCTGGGTAGCGGCCGGCAGTCCGAGCGCTCTGGTGAGGAAGGCGGCCATCTGTCCCCGGGTGACGGTCAGTTTGGGGCAGAAGATGCGGGTGCCGCATCCGGCAGTGATCCCCGACAGGGACAGCCATTCGATGTCGTCCTCGAACACCGATCCGTTGTCGTCGTCGAACGGGTCATAGTCCGGGTTCGGGACGATGGGGTCGTCTGGATCGGGGCTGGTTTCGTCGACGTCGGTCACGGTGATCGTCACGGTGGCGGTGCCGGACAATGACCCGTCCGACCCTTTCACGGTCAGGGTGTGTTTGGTGGCGGTCTCGTAGTCCAGCGCTTTGGTGACCGTCACTTTGCCGGTGGTCGAGCCGATGGCGAACAAGCCGCCTCCGTTGCCGGCGGTGATCGTGAAGGTGAGAGTGTCTCCGTCGGGGTCCGACCCGACCACGGTTCCGACAGCGGTGCCGACCGCTGCGTCTTCGGCCAGGGTCTTGGTGAACCCGGTGGCGGTGGGCGTTTCGTTGATGTTGGTGACGTTGACGGTCACGGTGGCCGTGTCGGTCAACGACCCGTCTGAGGCGGTCACGGAGAGGGTGTGCTTCGTGGCGGTTTCGTAGTCCAACGCTTTGGCGGTCTTGATCGTGCCTGTCGAGGACCCAATCGAGAACAGGCCGCCGCTGTTGCCGGCGGTGATCGTGTAGGAGAGGGTGTCCCCGTCGGGATCCGACCCGGCCACCGTGCCGACCACGGTCCCGACCGGCTTGTCCTCGGCCAGGCTCTTGGTGAAGCCGGTGGCGTCCGGCGAGCGGTTCACCCGCGTCACGAACACGTCTCTGGTGTCGTTGGTGTCGCTCGCTACGAGGTTGTCGGCATTGGACCAGTAACCGACGATCGAACCGTCGGCCGACATGGCTGGAAACCCGCTTGCGGCGTTGGCCTGAATGCCGTTCGTGGAGAGGGAGACGCGGCTGGTCTCCCCAGTCGCTATTTCATACGTGAACACGTCAGTTGCGTTGTTTGTGTCGCCAGTTATCAGGTTGGCGGCACCTGATTCAAACGCGACCACCGAGCCGTCTGCGGAGAATGCCGGGGAATCGCTACCTCCGTCGGCCTGACCACCGCCGGGGGCCACCGAGATTCGTGACGTGGAACTCGCATCTCGATCATGCACGAACACGTCGGGTGCGGCGTTGGTATCGCCTGCGGTCAGATTGGTGGCGTACGACATGAAGGCGACCGCTGAGCCGTCGCCCGAAAGGGAGACGCTGTAGCTCGCATCATTGGCCTGGGTCCCGTCGGTAGCATCCGAAACCCGGGTGGTGACGCCCGTGGCGACATCGTGTACGAACACGTCCGGCCAACCGTTGGTATCGCCGGCGACCAGGTTCGACGCGGACGAGACGTAGGCGATGGTGAAGCCGTCGGCCGAAATCGACGGACTATGGCTGTGGCCGTTGGATTGCGTGCCGTCCGTGGCCACCGAGACCCGCGTGGTGGTATCCGTTTCTACGTCGTAGACGAAGACATCCCCGACACCGTTGGTGTCGAGGGATACCAGGTTCGTGGCATATGAGTAGTAGGCAATGGTGGAGCCGTCCGCGGAGATCGCTGCGGAGTAGCTCGAGCCTCCCTCGGCTTGGGTGCCGCCGGTGGCCACGGAGACCCGAGTAGTCACCCCGGTGGCCAGGTCGTAGGAAAACACGTCTTCGAAACCGTTCGTGTCAGTGTCGACCAGATTCGAAGCCTCCGAGTAGTAGACGACGGTCGAGCCGTCCCCCGAGATCGCCGCGGCCGAGCTTTCGTGGTTGCTTTGGGTGCCGTCGCTGGCCACCGAGACCCTTGTTGTCCTTCCTGTGGCGATGTTGTGGGCGAAGATGTCCAGGTAGCCGTTGGTGTCTCCGGGCACCAGATTGTCGGCGTCCGACCAGAAGGCGACTATGTCGCCGTCTCCTGAAATCGAATAGCCATTGCTGAACCCGTTGCTTTGGGTGGCGCCATGGGTCACTGACACCCGGGTGGTGGTGCCGCTGCCCGTGTTGTGCACGAACACGTCTCCGAACCCGTTGTTGTCATCGACTACCAGGTTGGCTGCCTCCGAGTAGTAGGCGACGATCGACCCGTCGGCCGATACCGCCGGGCCCCCGCTGTAGCCATCGGTCTCGGTGCCTCCCAGCCCTACCGAGAGGCGGGTGGTGGTGCTGGTGGTCGTGTCGGTGAGGTACACGTCGCCGAGGTTGTTGGTGTCGCCGACGATCAGATTCGTGGCGTCGGAGTAGTAGGCGACAATGCTTCCATCTCCCGATGCGTCGGGTCCGGCGCTTCGCCGGTCCCCAGGAACCCCCGCCGGGGTGGCAGAGACGAGAGCGGTCGTGCCGGTGGCGACGTCGTGGGCGTACACGTGTCTCGTGTTGTTGGTGGGATCGGTGACCAGGTTGGTGGCGTACGAGTTGAACGTGACGGTTCCACCGTCTCCCGAGATGGCGGGTGCAAAGCTCCACTCGTCGGCCGGGTCCCCATTGGTGGCGACCGACACCTGGGTGGTGGCGCCACTGGTCATGTCATGGAGGAATACGTCACCCTCGACCGTGGCCGAGAAGAACGCAACTCTGTTGCCGTCGTCTGAGATGGCCGGGCTCGATGCTCCCACCGTGGCCTGGTTGCCGGCTGAATCGACCGAGACGCGGGTGGTCGTACCGGTGGCGACGTCGTAGACGAAGACATCCGACACACCGTTCGTGTCGCCGGTGACGAGGTTGGTGGCGTCCGACGTGAAGGCGATGATTCCTCCATCGGCCGAGACGTCCGGTTCTGTGCTCAGCCCGTCGGTCTGATCCCCAATGGTGCCCGAAATGAGAGTGATGGTGCCGGTGGCAACGTCGTAGGCGAATATGTCGTAGGTGCCGTTGGTGTCGCCGGCGACCAGATCGGTGGCCGCCGATTGGAACACGATCGTGCCGCCGTCTGCTGAAACCGACGGGTTGCCGCTCTCACCATTGGCGGGAGTGCCGTCAGCCGCTCGAGAGATGAGAGTGGTGGTGTCGGTGTCGACGTCGTAGACGAAGACGTCGATCGCCCCGTTGTCGTCGCCGATGGCCAGGTTGGATGCCCAGGACTGGAACACAACTGTGGATCCGTCGGCGGAGATGGCCGGGGATTCACTCCGGTCATCGCCCTCGGTCGTCTCGGAACTCACCGAAACGAGCGTCGTCTCAACCACTTCGGTCACGGCCAGCGCCGGAACGGCGACGAGACCGGCCAGGAGAGTGAGAACGGCAACCGTGAGGGTGAGGAATCGGACGCGGCGCATGAGGACCTCCCAAAGGGCTCACGACGCCGTCCACCCCCGGTCGCCGGGAGCGACTGCGCCCGAACAACCACACTTCCTCCGCGCACCGTACGTTTCGGCCGATGGTCACGCTAGGTGCCAAATCCCCTACTACGTGGCAGCTTTCGCCACCGTCAGCCATTCACCAGAAGGCGGGCCAGTGGTGCATGGCGAGGACTCGACCACTGGCGACATCGCCGAGGGAGACCGTCTCTTGGTTCATTGCGGCTTGTGGGCACCAGACCTCACCAACGAGCTCTGGAACCCTGGGTTCGGGTCTCCGACATCCTGCGCGACGTCGTGGCCTGACGTCCCTGCCTGTCGGCTAATTGTTCAGCTCGATGTCGCACCGGTCGAGCCACTCCTGAGCGTCCGCTTCAACCCCTTTCAGGAACGTTGACGCCTGCTGGAGCACTGCCTCGGGATCGATATCCCCGAGCCCCAGTGTGCCCAAATCGAGGGTTTCTAGGTCAGTGCCGTCCAGCTCGGACAGAGTCTGCAATACCTCTGGCTCCAAGTCGAGTTCACTCGCCAGCACGTCGCCGAAGACCCCTTGTGCGTCAGCGAGCCCATCGTTCACGGTCAGGAGTCTTCCCTCCGATGCCGCCCACACAGCCATCTGGAGGCCGAGGTCGCCGTCGAGTTGGTCGAAGTCATCGGCCTCTCTTTCATCACACACGCATTGAGCGAGAGCAAGCAACTCGCCGGTGGCAATCCCCTCGATGCGGTAGGCGACGCCGGCCTCGGGAGCGGCGAGGCTGCTGTCGACGCACATGACATAGGGACGGACCACCCAGATCTCTCCGGGCGCCAGGTACGACACAGCGCTGTCCAGGTTCATCATCCGCTGCTCGCCGAACGCTTGACCGTCGGGGCTCAGCGGCTCGCGGTAACTGCTTGGCACGAACAGCAACCCACATGGCATCGCCCAGAGCTGATCAATTAGTGAAGCCGAGAGGCCGGTGTACTCGACGTCGAGGACACGGCCCGAGACGCCACCTTCCGGGGAAACCACCTCGAGTTCCATGGCGCCCGAGTCGTAGAAACGCACGAATTGAGCTTCCATTGATTGCTGGTATCCGCGGTCTGTTTCGGGTGGCTCGGTCGTCGATGGGGCAGGTACCTCGGTCGTCCGAGAGGTCTGTGGGATCGTGGTTGACGGAGCCAAGGTGGTGGTAACAACGGGCTCCGACACGGTCGTGGCGGTCGTGCCGACACCGCATGCTGCAACCACGACAGCAGCTATTGCCAACAGAGATAGGACACGGAGCATCTTCACGATTCTCCCCTTCGATCTGCTCCCACCGTTCGCCCGCAATCACGATTCCACGGAGGCCGGGAGAGCGACAGAGGCCAACGTCACGAGCTCCGCATCAGCGGCGATTGGGCGCAGCCGGCGTCGTCAGCCATTCACCAGAAGGACCCCGAGCCGGAGTTCGGTGTCCTTTGGGTGGCGCCGACACGGTGACCACTTCTGGCAGCTCGGCGGGGGCGACTACGCACTCGTTGCCGACCTCTCGCAGCACGGCGGCGTCGAACGGGTAGTCGAGGCTGATGCCGTCCACGCCGGGGTGCTGGAGGTCGGATTGCTGGTTGCCCGCCGACGAGACGATGGTGACGCTTTCCCCGGTTCGCCTCGACACGAGGAGGTAGGTCTATCGAGCGATGCCGAGCGGACGTACCAAATGCGAAGACCACCTGCCAGGGCGGGGGAGCCACCTTCCGCCGTCGATACACTGACATCAGGGAAAGGAGACTCCATGCGAGCTCGGATAGTGGTGTTGGGGGCAGTCCTGATGGTTCTCGTAGCGGCGTGTGGCAGCGCGTCGGAGAACATCGCCGAGAGGATCATCGAGAACGAGACCGGGGGCGAGGTCGACATCTCCGACGACGGAGCGGTGATGCAAGTCACGGACGAAGACGGCAACACGCTTGACATCAACACCGACGACGATTCTGTCGTCATTTCCGGCACCGATGAGGAGGGGAACGAAACGAACATCGTGATGGGCGGCACCGAGATTCCCGAGGGCTTCCCGATGCCGATCCCCGACGGTGCCGAGGTGACCAACGTTTCTTCGATCGAGACAGCGAATGGTGCTTCGTACAGCGTGACCGTCGAGATCGATCCGAACGACACGGCCGACGTCTTGGAGATGTACAAGGGCTGGTACGCCGATCAGGGCCTCGAGGTCTCGTCGTCGGAGTCGACGGTGATCGGCCAGAGCGATGCGACCACCTCCTTGGTGCAGATCGCCGACTACGGCGACTACTCCGAGGCCGTCCTCACGTGGAGTCCAGCCGGGTAACGCCGTTCGGTGGTTGGCTGATCGAGGCGCGATCGGCATCGCGTTCGGGAACACCTTCGATGTCGTCAGCGGGTCGGCGGGTCCTCAGGCGCCCGACGACGGAACACCCTGGGTTCGGCGGTCACGGGTCGAGTGCGAAACCGCAGGCGTCGCAGAAGCGAGCCGTTCGTGAGTGCGCCACCGAGCCGCAGCCGGGGCACGACACTTCTTGCTGTCGCACACCGGCCACCTCGGCCGAGACGATCCCGGTTGGCACGGCGATGATGCTGTAGCCGGTGATCATGAGGACGGCGGCCAGCACCTGTCCGGCCCCGGTGCCCGGCGCGATGTCGCCGAAGCCGACCGTGCTCATGGTCACGATCGACCAGTACACCCCGCGGAACATCGAATCGAAGCCGTGCTCGGGGCCTTCGATCACGTACATGGTCGACCCGACGATGATGTTCAACAGCACGACGGCGATCAGAAAGACGGCGATCTTGCGGGAGCTGGAGCGGATGGCTCGCACCAGGTAGTTGGCTTCGCTGAGCCAGCGAGCCATCTTGAACACCCGAAACATGCGCAGGAGGCGGAGGGAGCGGATGACCAGCAGCGACTGGGCGCCGGGGATGAAGTAGCTCAGGTAGACCGGCAGCACGGCGAGGAGATCGATGATCCCGAAGAACGATCGGGCGTAGCGGAGCGGCCGCTTCACGGTGGCCAGTCGGGCGACGTATTCGATCGTGAACAGGATTGTGATGATCCACTCGAGAACCAACAGTTCGGTGGAGAAGCGTCGGCTGTATTCCTCGACGCTCTCGAACATCACTAAGAGGACGCTGAACGTGATCATCGCCAGCAGAACCACGTCGAACGCCTTGGCTGCCGGTGTGTCGTGCTCGAAGATGACGTGGCGCACTCGTTGGCGCATCGAACCGTCCATGGCGGTCCAGGCTAGGGGGCCGACCCCCGAAGGCTGGGGAATGTCGATCAGTGGCAACGCGGCGCAACACGACCGGGGGTTCGGGTAGCGTTTTGGGATGACTGTCGATGGGTGCCTGGACGAGGCTCGGAGCTGACCGATCGGGGCGCCCGAGCGCAGCCGCCCCGATCGCCTCGGCCTCGGGGCTTGCCCGGACAAAGCGGATAGCGCCGGGAGGGCCCTTGCATGGCCGAGAGCTACCTGGCCGAGGTCGAGCACGACGTCCGGTGGACCGGCACACGCGTCGACGTCGTCCTGGGATCGACCTCCCTCCCACCAGACGGCCATCCGGGTATCTCCGCTGATCCGTATGCATGTCGAGGCCCACTCGCGGACCTCTACCAACGCACGGGACCACTGAGCGATGTTCGCTCATGAGTCGAAGAAAGGACGGACCATGTCGTTCGAGAATCTGTTCGACTACAGCGCCACACAATACGAGATCGTGCTGGGCGTATTCACGCTCACCGCGGCGGTCTTTGCGGCTGTGCTGGTGTACTCACTGGCCACATCGGGCAGCATCGCCCCTCGCTACCGATTGACCTCGTACCTCACCGGCGTGGTCATGGTCTCGGCGGTCATCGAATTGGGGCTCTTGGCTCTCCGGTGGAACAGCGCCTTTGCGTGGAACGGTTCGAGTTTCGCCCTGGTTGGCGACGACCTCTTCTCCAACGGCTTCCGCTACATGAACTGGAGCATCGACGTTCCCGTCCTGCTGACCCAGCTGCTCATCGTGGCCGGCATCACCGGTGCTGCGTTCCGTAGGCGCTGGGCATCCTTCGTGATCGCCGGGCTCGGCATGATCTGGACGGGCTACATCGGCCAGTTCGACGAGATCGACGGCGGAGCCCAGTTCTGGATCTGGGGTGCGATCTCCACGGTCTTCTACCTGTGGCTGCTCTATGTGGCCTGGCAGACGATCAGTGATGCCAAGCAGACGGCCCCAGACAGTGTCCGGCGCCTCTTCGGAGCTGTGTGGATCCTGTTCCTCGTCTCGTGGACGATCTATCCGCTGGCGTATCTCATGCCGCAGATCAGCGCCACGGCCGATGGTGTCGTGATCCGCAACCTGATCTACAGCTTCGCCGACATCGCTTCCAAGGCGGTCTACGGCGTCATGCTGGCGGTCATCGCCCAGAAGCTGAGCGCCATCGCAGGCTTCCGGCCGGCTATCGAAGCCGAGGAAGCGTTTGCCGAGATCGCATAGCGCCTGAACCCTCCGAGCGAGACTGTGGGTGTCAAAACCCACAGTCTCGCGGCGCGGAGGGCTCAGTGATCCCGGCGAGTGAGTCAGGTCCTCTTGCGTCCCTGGCGAGGTGTCAGTGAGAAGACGCGAGTCGGAACGCCCCGGGTTCCATCGAGATATCGAATAGGGCCCGGGTGGCGTTTCGAACGTTGTGCGGAACCTGTGCCGGCTCGATCGGGCCCAGGCTGAGTCAGCTCGATCGGCGGAACTTTCTGTCAGAGGCGAGTGATACGTTCAATGCATGTTGGACATGCGACCTGACGCCACGATCGAACCCGCCGTTGCCGATGGCGGCGCGGCTGGTTTTGGCGCTGCGAATCTGATCGTTGCTGATCTCGAAGAGTTCGGTCTGGAGCCGTTCGATCCCGGCTGGGCCGCGGCGAGCCCGTCCGGGCCGGACTTCGATGAGCTGCCGGCGGGGGTCCTGCTGGCTGCCGGCGTGGCCCGTCTCGATTTCGACGCTTTGCCGGCCGCCGACCGGGTGGAGGCCGTGGCCGCCTTGCAGCGGCTGGTGTCGCACTACCAGGCTCGGCTGTACGCCGGAGTCACGTCCATCTACGAGTACCTGGAGAACGACCTCGACGGTGATGTCGAAATGGCCCACGGCGCCACCTCCGCGGAGATCCGTGACCAGCTCCGTCTCACCCGTCGTACCGCCGACGTCACGGTCGACCTCGCCCTGGCCCTGGTGACCCGCCTCCCGACCCTTCACCAAGCGTTGTTGGACGGCAGCGTGGACGTTCCGCGGGTCAAGACGATCGTGTTGGGCACCGAGCACCTCTCCGAGCCTGTGGCGCGGCAGGTCGTTGCGCGGATCCTGCCCGACGCGCCGCAGCTGACCACCGGCCAGCTCGCTGCACGGCTGCGACGACTGTGCGTGGAGGTCGACCCCGACGATGCGGCGGAGCGATACGAACACGCCACCGACCAGCGCCGCGTCGAGATCTTGCCCAACCCGGAAGGCACTGCCCAACTCCTCGCTTCCGACCTCGACCCGCTCCGAACTGCCCAGGCCATGAACCGAGTCGACCGCCTGGCCAGGTCGCTCAAGGACCGACGGCGAAGTTCGCACGATGGACCAGCTTCGGGCCGACGTCTTCCTCGACCTGCTGTGCGGTACAGGTGATAAGGCCTCCACGACCACGCACATCACGGTGGACCTCGAAACGCTGATCGGCCTGGAAGACCGGGCCGGTGAACTGGCGGGATACGGACCGGTCGTCGCCGACCTGGCCCGCCAGGCTGCCTCCGGCAGCCGCCGATGGGAATACTCGATCCGCGACGGTGACACCGGCGAGATGATCTCGGTTGGCACCACCCGGCGCCGACCCACCACAGCCACGGCACGAAGAGTGCGGGCGAGCGCGGCGACCTGTGTGTTCCCCGGATGCCGGATGCCGGCCACCGCCTGTGACCTCGACCACATCGACGACTTTGCCGACGGCGGACCCACCACCCCCGACAACCTTGCCCCCGCCTGCCGCCACGATCACCGCATCAAACACCTCTACGGGTGGAAGTACTCACGGACACCGGACGGCAACCACGAGTGGACCAGCCGGTTAGGACTCCACCACTCGACCGGCCCGCCCTGATGCGAATCCTCTGCCCGGACATCCGAATCCAGCAAGAACCGAACACCGGCGGCACGTGGGCGCCTGTGGTCCGGTGGCACGCGCCGCATCTTGGAGAGAGATGCGAGGAGAGCCGAGAGCCGAGAGCCGAGAGCCGAGAGCCGAGAGCGTCGTGCATCGGAGAGTCGGGAGGGATCGTCGTGCGCCTGGTGGCAATTCCCGTCGCGACCGTCGATGCACAGGGATGAACGTCCGTCTCGGACGTCGTCGAGTTGGCGTCACATCTTCTCTGATCGTTTCCTACGATCCCGACGCCCCCGTCTTCGACAGCTCGCCGGCCCGCCTCGCTACGGGCAGTCCGCCTGGAGGGTGCCTTCCACGGTGTCGAAGCTGTCGGAGGTGTCGTCGCGGAACGGCGCAGTGGCTTCGACATGCGTGCCGTCGAGCACCACGAACTCCTCGGAACCGCCCGCCGTCGCCGCCGAGAATCCGTCGGCATGGAGAGCTACGGAAGGGTTCTCGAAGTCTGCGACGTCGTTGAGGCTCACTGACTGCCCGAAACTGTCGATCGACACATACAGCTGGAGGCCATCCTGGATTGAGGAGAGCACGAACTCGGCGCCCTCCTGGCCGATCTGTTCTTCGCCGAAGGCGCACAGCACGCTGTCGAAGTTCCACGTATCGTCGCCGACCGTCAGCGTGGCGGAACCGCCGCCCACCGCGGCTTGTTGGTTCTCGAGGGATTCGGTCAGGTTCTCGGCCAGCTCTTCGGCCGTTTCGAGCGCCTGTTCCTCGATCTCGTCTGGGGTGGCGTCGTCGGCGATGGTGGCGGCGGTCTCGAGCGCTTCTTCGACGGCGGGTGCGGCGTCGTCGCCTCCGCAGGCGGTCATCGCCAAAACGACCGCCACGGCGCCGAGGAGCAGGATCGGTCGAGACGGACGGACGGGTTCGGCTGGTTGGTTCGGCATGCTGATTTCCCCCTGGTTGTTGTCGGGCTCAGAATGCTCCACACCGCTGAATGTTCGATGAACGACGGTCGCCGCACCTCGACGTCACAATGACGAATGCCAGGTCCGCCGGCGATCTCACCGAGAAATGGCGGGAAGGCGGATGGGTCAGACTCGGTTCCAGTGCTTCGACGCCTCCAGTCGGTCCAGCGCCGCTTGTACGACGAAGTACCGCAGGTAGCCGCAGTCGCCGCACACGACGGGGCGGATCTTGGTGGAGGCGAGACTCCGGCCGGCGAGTTTGGGGACGAGCTCCCCGCTGAGGGTCGTGGTCTGGATGGAACCCTTGTACTGGAACACGCGATCGGATCGGCATTCGGGACACGGTGACATGGGTGACTCCTTGTCGTCGAGGTCCGCGATGTCGAGATCGAGGGCCGACGCCACCGCACTCTTCGATCGGAGCGAGGCCGCGGCGGTCGTTTCGATTCGCTGGATCGTTCTCAGGTTGAGTCCCGAGACTCGTGCCAGCTCCTCTTGCGAACACCCGCCGGCGGTCCTCGTCTCCCGAATCAGTTCGGCGTCCACCTCATCTCACACTCCTGGGCCTAGTGAGGGGCGTGCCGCCAGTATCGAATGCACCGGCGGTCTGCACCGCGGCTCACCCACGACTTCTCGCCGTCGATCCTACGACAGTTGTGCGACAGTTGCGGCAAGCCCCGGCGTTCGGGGTGCCCGCCCTGCCGGTCAGGCTCGGGCGGCGGTGCGGGCCCGCCGGCAGCGGACCTTCCCTTGTTCTGGGGGCGCAAGACCTCGCCAGCGAGCCGTGGAACCGGGCATCGATGCTCAGGTGTCTCGGGTGAGGTCCGGACCGATCCGCAGGTCGAGGTTGAATCCGAACTCCGCAATCCTCACAACAGGCCGGCGATCCGCTCGGCGGCGTCCATCCCCGACAGGAACGCACCTTCCACCTTGGCGCCGGAAAAGACCTCGCCGGCCAGCACGATAGGTGCGTCGGCGGCCACGGTGACGGCGCCAACCCCGAGGGTGGTGCGAGGTTTGGCGTACCGCCACCGGTGTCCGGAGGCGGTCACGATGTCGGCCGCGAGATGGCGACGGGCGGAATCGCCCAGCTCCTTGGTCCACAGCTCGGGGTCGGATTCGAGGTGGCCTGCGGCGAACTCACCAGAGGAATGGATGGTGACCGTGGGGACGTTCGAGGTGCCCTTGTGGTGATTGTCGCC
>CAVVWO010000013.1:0-30932 GCA_963752075.1 uncultured Acidimicrobiia bacterium | reverse complement strand
CGCACCAACCAACCAATAGAGGGAGAGGGGCTGCGGGAGACCGCAGCCCCTCTCTGCGTGCCTCTCCAACGTGGGGGAGGGCGGTATCTGGGATTGATGTCGCGGCAAGGTTCCGGAGGATGGGGGTTGATGAGGACGGACTCCTGAACCGAATTCACATGGTGAATTCCGTTCAGGCGTCGCCGAGCAGCTTCCAGATCCCGGGGAGGAGTGCGCCGGCGGCTACGACCTTGATGAGATCACCAACCACGAATGGGGCGAAACCCCAACTGATCGCCTGCGGTAGGTCGGTTTTGAGTGAAATCATCAGCCAGGTGATACCGAACGCGTAGATGATGGCCGACCCGGTGAGCATGGCCGGAATGGATGTGAGGACCCGACGATCCTGGCGACTCTCGGCGAGGCGACCGACCACCCACGCTGCCACCAGGAAGCCGGCCAGGTAACCGGCGGTGGACCCAGTGGCGTGTTCCCATCCGCCGGTGCCCCCGGCGTAGAAGGGGAGTCCGACGGCGCCCAGAATCCAGTACAAGCCCTGGCTGGCGGCTCCTGCTCGGCTCCCGAGGGCAGCTCCGGCCAGCAGTACTCCCAGGGTCTGGCCGGTCACTGGGACGGGTGTGAAGGGAAGGTGTATCTGCCACTGGGCGAGGAGGGCGGTCAACAGGGCGAACCCGGTGATCATCGTGAGCCCGATGACGGACGACCGGGGTAAGACCCGAGAGCCGAGAACAGCCGGGTGAGCGAGCATGCCGAAATCCTCCTGTGTGTCGATTGCCTGCTTGGACCCAGGCACCGTACTCCACGTTACCTCCGAGATCGGCTCGGGCCGAGATTGCAGCTGGTCGGGGGTACCATGCCGGCATGGATGCTGACCAGTCAACCGGAGAGACCAGCCGCGGGGCGTACCCCGGTACCGTCTCCACCGCGCAGCGTCCTGTTCTGCCCCGCTGGTCGCTCTACCTCGCCGGGTTCATGATCGTTCTGGCCATCGCTTTGGCAGTCTCGATGACCGTCGAGGTGCCCTTCTACGCCTTCTCGCCGGGTCCGGTGCATGAAGTCGACGAGATGGTGATACTCGACGAGCCTGATCCGCTCACCGGGGAGTTCTACATGCTGACCGTGGAACTTTCGGAGGTGCGAGCTCTCGAATACGCGGTGGCATGGTTTGATCCGACGGTCGATCTCTATGCACGCGAAGCGATCCGGAGTCCCGAAGAAGACGACGACCAGTATCAGGAACGCAATCGCCGGAGCATGGACGAGTCAAAGAACGTGGCCATCTATGTGGCGACTCGCAAAATCGGCTACGAAGGCCCCGTCGAGGGCGCCGGTGTGTACGTTTCGGGCATCTCCGAGGGTTCTCCGGTGGTCGGCGTGTTGGAGGTCGATGATCTCATCACTTCGGTGAACGGTGAGGCGGTAGCCACAGCATCCGACTTCATCGAAATCATCTCCGGTCACGCCATCGGGGACGAACTGGAGCTGGCCGTCGAACGGGCGGGAGAAGATCTGAGTGTCACCGTGACGTTGGTGCCTCACGTCGACGATGAAACGCGGCCGATGGTTGGGGTCTTGGCGGCGACCGCCAACCCGTTTGGGATCGATATCTCCGATGGCAATATCGGGGGACCGTCGGCTGGGCTGATGTACACCCTCACCATCATGGATCTCCTCTCAACTGATGACCTCTCAAAAGGCCATGTGATTGCCGGCACCGGAACGATGACCGAGGACGAGAGGGTCGGATCGATCGGAGGCATCCGCCAGAAAGTGGTGGCTGCCGCCGAGGCCGGCGCCGAGTACATCCTCGTGCCTGCCGGCAATTACGAGGATGCGTTGACGGTTGACACCGACGTGGAGCTGGTCGAGGTGGCCACCCTCGACGACGCTCTCGAGTTCCTTGCCGCATTGCCCCCACTCGACCCGTAGGCCGGGACTCTCGTTCCCAAAGCATCGTTTCAGCGGAGCGGCCAGGTATCGTGGGCTCCTATGTCGGATGTTCGACCGGTCGATGTCGCCCAACGCACCTTTCGGGTGGCGTTTCGTGGGTTCGATCAAGAAGAAGTTCGCAGGTATCTCACCGAGCTAGGGACCGAGATCCAGCGACTCGGCGATGAGAGCGAAGCGTTGGCTGCCCGTCTCGAGCAGACCAGCGGTAGAGATCAAGACTTTGACGCGCTCTCCCATGAGATCGGTCAGATTCTCACCACCGCCAAGGAAGCAGCCGACGGGTTGCGTCGCCGAGCTGCCGAGGAAGTCGCCAGGTGGCGTTCCGAGGCTCAAGCCGAAGTCACCGAACATCGCCAGAGTTCCGCCAGAGATTCGGAGGCGATGAGAACCGACGCCTGGGTCACGTCTTCTGAACTGTTGAACCACGCACAGCAGATGAGTGCCTCGATCATCGACGAGGCCGAACAGGAGGCCGCCGCAGTCAGGTCGGCGGCCGAGCGAGAGGCGCTGGCGCTGACCGGTCAGACAGAACGTGACACGCATCGGATGTTGGCCAGTGCCCGCCGTGAGTCCGAGGAGCTGCTCCGTTTGGGGAAGATGGAGTCTGAGCGCCTCCTCGCAGAGGCGCGCGCAGAGCACGAAGAGATCATCGAGATCGCCCGCAAGTCCGCCGAGGCGTCTCAGGAGCGAGCTCGGGCGCTCGAGGTACGGCGAGCGGAAATGCTGGAGGAGTTGGAGTCCGTTCGCAAGACGGTGGCCAAAGTCGAATCCGATCTCGAGAACAAACGCACGGCGCTGGAGCAGGCAGTGCTCGAGCCCGAACCTGAAGCGTCCTCTACGGTGCGAGTGCTCCCTCCCGAAGCCGACGACAAGCCCAACTGGTCCGAGGAGTCGGTCCGGATCATCCCCGCCCAGAGGGTCGACCAGGACGACGATACGGACACGGTCGACGCGGCTGTCATCGCCGACGAGGTGAGGCGGATGCGAGAGAAGGCTGCGGTCGACACTCTGGCGGCTGAGATTGTGAATGGACGCCCGGGTCGATCACCCGAGTCGGCACCGTCCGAAGATGGAGTGACCGGAGATCAATCCGCAGGGGCATCCGGGGATGACCTCCCGCCAACTGTCGAGCCACTCTCCGAAGCCGACGTCGACGCTCCGGAACGCCAGCCCGATCCGGGCGTCGTTGCCTCCGATCATGATGGGGGAGACGATCAACTTCCCGCCGGGGACAGCCCCGCCGAGGAAGGGCCCGTCGAGGACAGCCCCGCCGAGGACAGCCCCGTCGAGGACAGCCCCGCCGAGGACAGCCCCGCCGAGGACACCCCGGCCGAGGACGGCGGTGCAGCCGAAGAAGAGGTCTTCGTCGATGATTCGGTTCCTGATGCGCTCGTTGGTCTCTTCGCCAGCCTCCGGGACACCAAGACCAAGCCGACCGAACCGGTGGTGGAAGCCTCATCCGAGGGCGAAGAACCGCACGCCACGGATCGAGCTCAGGCCGAGAACGAACGGGTCGGCAGCGATCCGGCGTTGCCGCCGGGGCTCGACGCCATGGAGCTCAGAGATCAGCTGGTGTTGCCGATCACGAATCGGATCCTGCGGTCCGTCAAACGTCAACTCACCGAAGCCCAAAACATCGCTCTCGAGGAGATCCGGGTCGCAGACGGAGTCTGGGCGCCCTCCGTGGGGGAACTGGCTGCTGAACTGCGCGGCGATTTTGTGGTCCTTGCCCAGGAGTCGTTGGCGGCCGGGTACGCCGGCGTGGAGAACATGGGCGGCGAGACGGCCGGCCGCCCGAAGCCCATGCCGGAGGACATCGTCCAGTACTCCGATGAGTTCGCCGCCGCGCTGCTCGAGAGCCTCACCCACCACGTCGAGGGCGTTGACGGTCCGCGTCAGGTGAGCGCCGTGGTTTCCAGGACTTATCGAGTGTGGCGAACCGACGAGGCCGAGCGGCGTCTACGCGGGTATGCCCGCTCCTCGTACCATCGCGGTGTCTCGCGGGCCCTGGCCACGTTGGGAACCCCGCGCATGATCTGGCTGGTGGCGGGTCGTGGGTGTCCGGACTGCCGGACGATGGCCGAACATGGTGCCGTGAGCCCGCATGCCGGGTTTGGAGACGATCAGCTGGTGCCGCCTCTTCACGACGAGTGTTCCTGCACTATCGTGCCGTCCGTCTGAGGGTTCCGTCAACGTCGTTGCCGGTTGGGCCGGGGATACTCCCCAGATTCCATAGAATGGGGCTTCATGCTGCGTAACGAACCGATCGTACCTGCCAGTCGGCCGCCCACCCGTCGCGGCCTCATGCCGTGGATCATCGGCGCCGTCGTGGCGTTCTTCCTGCTGCAGAACCTCGCTCGCCTTTGGACCGACTACCTCTGGTTCGATTCCGTGGACCTGGCGTCGGTGTGGACAACTCTGTTCTGGGTGCGATTCGGGTTGGGTGCCGCGGTGGCGGTGGTCGGCTTTCTCATGGTCTGGGGCAGTCTCGTCGTGGCCGATCGGATTAGCCCTCGCATCAACCTCCTCTCCGCTGATGAGCAGGAGCAAGAGGAGATCCTCGAGAGGTTCAGCGACTGGGTCGAACCGAGAGTACGGCGCGTTCGGCTTCTCGTAGCCGCGGTGTTCGGCATTCTCCAGGGATTGAGCGCCACGCTCTTCGCCGGTGATCTCCTTCGCTTCCTGAATCCCGAAACCTTCGGCATCGATGATCCGCTCTTCGGGAACGATGTCGGCTTCTATATCTTCCGTTTGCCTTTCCTGACAGACATGAACGCAGCCCTGTTCCAGATGCTGGTTTGGGTGCTGTTGCTGACGGTTGCCGTCCACTACCTGAATGGTGGCATCCGATTCGTCCCCGGCCAGCCTCCCCGAGTCCTCCCGGGTGTGAAGGCTCACGTGTCCGTGATCCTGGCCGCCATGGCTATCTCGAAAGCGGTTGCATATCGAATCGATGGGTACGAACTCCTCTACTCGCTTCGGGGAGGCAACGTCGGGGCGGGCTACACCGATGTCGTCGCCCAGCGGCCCGCCCTCAACCTTCTCATGGGAATCGCCGTCGTGGGCGCTGTGCTCCTTCTGGCCAACATCTGGCGGCGCGGGTGGCTCCTGCCGGGCGTGGCCGTGGCCTCATGGCTCGTTGTATCCATCGTGGTAGGCGGCATCATCCCTGCCATCGTCCAGCAACTTCGGGTGGAGCCGGACGAGATCAACAAGGAAATCGAATACGTCGGTAACAACATCGAGTTCACACGGCTCGCCTACGGCATCTCGGAGGTCGAGGTCCGTTCGTTTGCGGCCAAGCAAGATCTCGGCGTGGGTGATCTCGCCGCCAACCAATCCACCATCGACAACCTCCGGCTCTGGGATCCAAAAGTCCTCGAGTCGACCTACAAGAGCAGCCAAGGCCTGGCACCCTTTTACCAATTCGGTGACATCGATGTAGATCGGTACACGTTGGATGGGGAGCCCACGCAGGTAGAACTCGGCGCCCGCGAGCTTCTCCGACCGGAAACCACCAGTGGGTGGGTCAACGAACACCTCGTCTTCACCCACGGTTTCGGGGCGGTCGTGAGCCAGGCCAATGAGGTGACGTCCGAAGGAAAGCCCGATTACCTGGTCAAGGATATTCCCCCTCTTTCCTTGCATCCCGAACTCGAGATCGACCAGCCTCGCATCTACTTCGGCGAGGCGTTCACGCCGGGATCCTTCGTGATTGCCGGCTCCGCCGAACAGGAGGTCGACCGACCACTCGGCGACGGCGGAGCGGAGAGTGTCGACACCATCTCCTATGACGGCGATGGAGGGATTGTCCTCGACAACATTTTCCGACGGGCCGCTTTTGCCCTGCGATACGGCGATTTCAACACCCTGATCTCGGGCCAGGTCACTCCGGGTTCCAGGCTGATGATGCGTCAAGACGTGGTCGACAGGGTCTCGTCGGCGGCACCATTCATGTCGGTCGATTCCGACCCCTACCTCGTGATCCTCGACGGTCGACTGGTGTGGGTTCTCGACATGTACACGACGTCGGATGTCTTCCCGTACAGTCAATACGCTCAGGTGGGCCGACTACCCGAATTGGGAAATGGCCCTTATCTGCCGAACCGATTCAACTATGTCCGAAACTCGGCGAAAGCCACCGTCGATGCCTACGACGGGACGCTCAAGATCTACACCGTGGATGAGGACGATCCGATCCTCAGATCGTACCGGGCCACGTTCCCGGAGCTCTTCACCGATCGCGACCAACTGCCGGCCGGCCTGGAGGAGCATTTCCGCTTCCCCGAGGACCTCTTCCGGGTGCAGAGTGACATGTATCGCCGGTACCACGTCACCGATGCCCGGGTGTTCTTCAACGACTCCGATCCGTGGGACATCGCCCTCGATCCGTCTACGTCGCCGCTCGGTGCCACGAGAGCGAGATTCGTGGATGCCGACGGCAAGGAAGCACGGTTGATGATGCCGTACTACCTCCTTCTGAGCCTTCCGGACGAGCAGGAACTCTCGTTCTTGATCATGCAGCCGTTCACGCCGGACGAAAAAGCGAACATGATTTCCTTCCTCATTGCGAAGAGCGATCCCGGCTCGTACGGACAGCTGATCGATTTCCAGTTGCCGAGGGATCGCCAGTTCGATGGACCGGCCCTGGTGGGACAGGACATCAACCAGGATTCGGACTTCTCCTCCTTGCGGACCCTGCTCGGTCAGGAAGGAAGCGATTTCATCCAAGGTCAGATGCTGGTGGTGCCGATCGAGGAGTCGATCCTGTTCGTGCAACCGATCTACCTGGCGGGAGATGCAGGTCAGATTCCCGAATTCAAGGGGGTCGTGGTGGCTTACCAGAACCAGATCGCCCTCGAGGACACACTCGACCTGGCTCTCGCCGAGGTCTTCGCTGGGTTCACACCCGCGGCTGGAGAAACCCCGTCGGTCGAGGGAACGCTGGACCCGGGGCTCTCCGCCGACGTGAGAACCCTTCTCGAACAGGCGTCGGCCGCCTTCGAGGACGCTCAAACAGCGCTGGCGTCGGGTGACCTTGGCACCTATCAGGCGAAGACCGAGGAAGCCGGTCGGTTGATCGATGAGGCTCGACAGGTGTTGGAGAGCGAGTCTGCTCCTGCGAATTGACCGGGGCGAATTGACCGGGGCGTCTTGACCGGGGCGTCTTGACCGGGGCGTCTTGACCGGGGCGTCTTGACCGGGGCGTTTTGACCGGGGCGAACTGACCGGACTGGGTCAGCCGAGGTTGCCGACGCCGGCGCGTTCCATGTCGCCCCATTCGATCGTGTCACGCTTCCAGACGAGCGACCTGATGCGCCACCATACGGTGCGTTGCCGGGGACCGAAGTTCTCGATCACTGCGGTGAGCAGCAAGAGCAGAGATTCCTTTGGGGAATTGAAGTGACCGAACTGCTCGTCGAGGATGAGAGCCCCAAGGGAGTTGAGGATTCCGAGCAAGAACGCGATGAGCAGCAGGACGAAGAAGGTATCCGGAGCGAGGAACCCGAGGAAGAGGGCGGCCGGCACGATCAGCCAACCGATGAACTCGAGAATGGGCGCCACGAACTCGAAGAGGAAGAAGGCCGGCCACGCCACCATTCCCACGAAGCCATAGCGGGGGTTGAAGAGCATCTTCTTGTGATCCTCGACCACTTGTCGAAGACCCCGATGCCAACGGACGCGTTGCTTCCGAAGCACGGCGCGGGTGGAGGGCACCTCCGTCCACACGACGGCATGGGGGGCGTACACAATCCTGTAATCCCGTCCGGCATCGCGTTGCGATCGGTGCAGCCGCATCGTCAGGTCGAAATCCTCTCCGAGATGATCGTGGGGGAATCCGCCTGCGTCGACGATGGCCTTCTTCAAGAACACCCCGTACGCCCCCGACACGAGCAGAAGGCCCCCCAGGGCGGACCACCCTGGCCGGGCGGCGAGAAACGAACGCTGGTACTCGACCACCTGGCTCAGCTCAATGACGCTGGAGGGAAGGCCGGTCTCGGTGACCCGGCCATAGGTGACCTGGCACCCGTTCAGCGGGCGGATATTGCCACCGACCGCGATGGTTCGTCCTCGGTCCTGGACAAAGGGGCGCATCGAGCGGAGGAGAGAGTCCTCTTCGAAGATCATGTCGGCATCGGTCACCAGAACGTAGGGTGAGCGCGCCACATTGATCCCGGCGTTGAGGGCGTCTCCCTTTCCTCCGTTCTCCTTGTCGACCACCGTGAGATTGATGGGAAGGCTGGATTGGTAGATGGCGCGAATCGGTTGGTGGTCCAGCTCGGTCCGGACAGGGAGGTCGACCCTCCGGAGCCGAAAATCTTCGATGAGCCGGTCGAGCGTGTCGTCGGTGGAGCCGTCATTCACGACGACGATGTCGTAGCGCGGATACGAAAGGATCGTCCTGGAGCGAACCGAGTCGACGATGCCGGCGGCCTCGTTGTAGGCGGGCACGATCAGGGAGACCGGTGGAGTGGAACTGGAACGCAACATGTCTTCGACGCGGCCGTGCTGGGCGACTCGCCGGTCCCTGCGGAGGGCCCGACTCGAGGCGAGAAACAGTACGACGGTCTGCAATTCCATGGCGATGAAGAAGCCCAGGATGGCGATGGAAATGACGGACAGAATCATCAGCCGGTCTCCATCTCTGTGAGATGAGGTCGGCCCAGCTTGGCCAAGATGGTCTGGTGTCTCGGGTCGTCCGTGGCCAATGCTCCGTGCGCCATGAGTTGCGCCAGTGCCGCGTCCACGGCGAATCTGTCTTCGTCGCCGAGTGCCTCGAACAGCGCGTCGACGCCTCCGTCGATTTCCATCATTGCCTCGGCGGCGTCTTGCCTCACCCACCACGCCTGGTCGCGGAGCGCGCGCGCCAGGAACGGCAGAGTAGTGGGGTCATTGTGGCGGGCGAGGGCCTTGGCGGCCTGGGCCCGGACGCGCCAATCGTCGTCGCCCAGGCTTCGAAGCAATGCTCGAGTGACCTTGCCGTTCCATGGTTGGGTCAACGCGGCGGCCGCCTTGATCCTGAGGAGCGGGTCCTCCCCGTTGAGGGCCGTGAGGAGGGCGGTTTCGGCCCGTGGGTCGCCGATCAGTCCGAGGCTGCGCACCGCGATGGCGAGGTGATTGGGGATCGGATACACGCCAGGGCTGGCGAGGAGCACGTAATTCGACAAGGTTTGCACGGCAACGGCCCCAAACCTGACCAGTGCGTCCGCCATGCGCTCGGCCGCCCATCTATCTTCCCGCTCCAACGCACCGAGCACTACCTTCACATCCTCGTGGTTGCCGATCAGGGAGAGCCCGGCGGCAGCTCCGATTCGTACTTCGGGGACTCTGTCCCGAAGCGCCGCGGTCAGGTGGGGGCGCGATTGCTCCGAAGCGATGACCGACAATCCCGAAACGGCGCGCAGCCGGGCCGAGGGGCGGCGAGAGGAAGTGAGGTCGCGATGCAACCGCTCGACTATCTCGAGTTGGTGGGCCAACTCGACCAGGAGGCGTTGATCCTCACCGTCGACCAGCCGGAAGTAGTCGATGAGGGTGTCGTGAAAGGCCGGGTCTTTGGCCCATGCCGTCAGGTCCCGACTCGGGAGCATGGACCGGCTGACGATTTCGCCGAGGGCGGAGATGTAGACGGCTGCTCTGAAGGCTGAGCGCCGAGCGCGGTAGTGGCGGATGAGCTTGGCGGTGAAGAGGCCGATCATCGTTGTCAGGGTGAGGCCGGCAACGAATGCCAGCATCGTCCCGAGGACGTCGATCACGTGTCCGCCTCCGGCGGCGCCGGGTTGAGAAGGCGGCGAACCTCGGTCATCAGTTCAGTGTGCGAAACCGGCTTGTAGAGGTACACATCGGCGCCGAGTTCCAGTGCATCGGCACGCATGCGACGATCCTCGACGCCCGAGACCATGATCACGGGAGCGGTCACCCCCTGGCTCCGCCACGACTGGACGACCTCCGCCCCCACCCTCCCCGGCATCACCTGATCGATGATGGCCAGATTGATGGGTCGTTCGAGACCGAGTTGGTGCGCTGAGGGGCCGTCGGCCGCAGTGATGACCTCAGCCCCCTCCTGCTGTAGCCACCTTTTCAGAAGTTCGGTCACGACGCGCGAATCGTCGGCAACCAGGATGAGAGGCCTGGTTGGCATGACAGAAGGCTCCCCTGACGGGGGAGTGGGATCCATAGGTGTCGATCCTACTCGGGTACGGGTGTTTCGCCTGGTAGCGCGGCGTCGAGCTCCCAATCGTGGGTCAGCTGAGTCGTGAAGTGTTCGACGTGGGCGCCGTCTCGATGGCTCCCGAGCCGGGTGGTCCATACCCCGAATGCGGCGCTGGCCCGAAAGGCCTGGTGAGCGTCGATCGACTCCCAGCGGACGATGAGCATGTATCTGCCCGGCGTCTCGACGCTCCGCTGGACGGTGTGGCCGAGGTATCCGGCTCCAGAAGCAATCACGGGTGCCAATTCGGCCATGGCGGTCTCGAAGTCCTCGGCGTTGGTGGTTCGGAAATCGGCGAGTTCGAGTATCACAGTCACTCCGTCGGTCAGTTGTCTCAACCTAGCGGTGAGGAACGAAGTGGTGCGTCCCGGGTACAGTGGAGCAGCAACCTCATCGAAAGGAATGCCATGGCTCTCGACTCCACCGCCTCCACTCATTGGGAAGGCGACCTCATGTCCGGTGCGGGCACGACAACGCTGGCCTCAGGGGCGGCCGGTCCGCTCGCCGTCGACTGGAAGGCGCGCTCCGAGGAGCACGGCAGCAAAACCAGTCCGGAAGAGCTCATCGCCGCAGCCCATGCCTCGTGCTTCTCGATGGCGCTGTCGAACGGCCTGGCCAAGGCCGGTACTCCACCCACCTTCCTCGACGTCGTGGCCACGGCCACCTTCGTCCCGGGAGAGGGCATCACTTCGATGACCCTGGTGCTTTCCGGTGAGGTGCCCGGGTTGGACGACGAGGGTTTCCGAAGCGAAGCCGAGGCGGCCAAGGTGGGCTGCCCGGTGTCGCAGGCGTTGGCGGGCAACGTACCCATCACGCTGGAAATCCGCTGAGCTCCTCAGCTCGTCAACGGTAAAGGCCCCTCGGCCAAACGGTGATGGAGTAACGATGCGAGAGTATCGAGAACGAGATTCCGACAATGCGCGTTGGGAGGGGTTTGAGTTCCGTCCCGGCGACATCATCGTCAACGCCCCCACCAAATCGGGAACGACATGGACTCAGCTGCTGGTGGCGCTCCTCCTCTTCGACGGTCCGCAATTCCCCCAGCCCATCGGTGAGATGTCGCTCTGGATGGAGCAGCAGACCCGCTCGGTCGAAGACGCCCACGCCATCCTGGCCGCGCAGACTCATCGGCGCTTCATCAAGAGCCATACCCCTCTCGACGGGGTGCCCGATAGGGAAGATGTCTTCTACCTCTGTGTCGGACGCGATCCACGCGATGCCGCGGTCTCGTTCGTGCATCACATCGAGAACATAGACCGGGAACGCTTCGAAGAGTTGATCACTCGTCAGGCCGGGCCAGAACCCGGACGACCCGAGACGCCGGAAACCGCCGCCTTGTCCCGCCAGGAGCGGGTGGCCCGCTACTTCGATCGTTTCATCGACGACGATGCCGAGGGCCCGGCGTGGAGCCTCCGATTTCTTGCTCACCATTACTCCACGTTCTGGAAGCGCCGGACCTTCCCCAACGTCGAGCTGTTTCATTTCGCCGACTACCAGGCCGACCTGCCCCGGTCAGCTGGCCCGCTGGCCGACTTCCTGCAAATCGAGCTTTCGCCGGTGAGAGCTCGGCAACTGGCGGAAGAGGCGTCGATCGAACGATCCCGGGCTCGGGCCATGGACGTCGCGCCCGAGGCGCATCTGGGGGTGTGGAAGGATCCCCAGGCGTTCTTCCGCAGCGGGGCGAGTGGTCAGTGGCTCGACCAGCTGACCGACGAGCAGAAGCAGCGGTACGACCGCCGGATGCATGACCTGGTGCCGGAGGATCTCGCCGCCTGGATACACGGTGGTCGATCGGGCAGTGTCACTTTGACGTAGCGTCGCGATACGGCGTACCATAACCCGCACACACGACGCGGGGTGGAGCAGTCTGGTAGCTCGTCGGGCTCATAACCCGAAGGTCGTAGGTTCAAATCCTACCCCCGCTACGAAATGAGAAACGAGGCCCATTGGGCCTCGTTTCTCATTGTCGGTGGCAGCAGGATTTGAACCAGTGATGAGGCGAGCTCCGGAGGAGCTCGTTCCGAAGAACAATGAGCACAGTAAATCCTGCCCCCGCTCCGACGGTTTCGTCGGGCGCAGCCCGGCGGGACCGTCGGACAAATCCACCGTGACGCGAACCTGCGGCACCGCACAACGAGACCCCGGTCTAAATCCTACCCCCGCTACGAATCGAACCCCCAGGGCTCAGACCTGGGGGTTCCTTTTTCTTGAGCCAGGCTTGCTCACGTCAACCCACGCGGTCTTCTTCGCCAGCGGTCGAAGAGGACAGTCTTGATGGCACCGCGGATCGTCGATACCGAGTGCATTCAGGGCACGGCACGCCGCGATCAGGTTGGTCTTGGTCGCGGCCCAGGCGGCGGGTGGTCGTCTTTGGTGTAGATGGCGAGGGCGTCTTCGCAGGCGGTGATGGCCTTCTTGAGGTTGCCGGAGCGGTCGCCGGTCGGCAGGTTCCTGTAGGCGTTTCCGAGGTTGGCCGCTACCCAGGCGTTCCTACTTCGCAGGCGTTGCGAAACGGCCGTTTGTCGCTCACCAACTCCCTCCACTCGACTTCCGTGAGCGCACGGCCGGCGAATTCGCAGGCCATCTCGAACCATCGTTGCGGATCCAGCGGGATCTTTACCCATGTTCCGTCGAGGATGATCCACACGTGGGACTCGTCAGGATGCACCGCTGGCGCGATGAACGAGCGCGGGCCGGCGTCAGCGAGTACGCCGATGGACGCGCCCGCCTCGATGTCCCACAGCTCGTATTGGCCGGATCGGGTCAGAATCATGAACCGCCCATCCGACAGCATGTTGGGAAGCTCCGGCTCGGAAAAGACCGGGAGGACCGTCGCTTCGCCCGTTTCGACGTCCCAGCGCTGGACCTGGTCGTTGGCTGCGTTGGCGGTGAGCAAATATCGCCGGTCCGGAGTCAGCTGCCACCACCCGGTGTCGAATGGCAGGTAGAACTCGAGGAATCGCTCGCCACTAGAGTCGAAGTACTGCTGGCGGAACCGGCCATCCTCCAATTCCTGGCCCACAAGCAACACGCCGCCCGGCAGCAACTCGGCATGATTAGGTGTGGGTGATTCGTCACCCACGTCGACGATGTTCGGCCCGACGATCACTTCCATCGTGTCGATGTCGATCACGCCGATCTGGAACTCCTTGAAGGCGAAACCGCGGTAGTCGGGGCTCGCCGATCCCTTCGTGGGCTTCATGAACATGAACTCGTCGCCCCCGTGGAAGCCGACGGGCAGGTGGTCAGGGACCTTGTCGTCGAACACGAACTCATCGCCAAACGGGTAGCGGGGTTCCTCGGCAGTGCCGTCGAGTTCGATGCGGAACATCTCGAAGGGAGGGCGGATAAGCACAGTTGTCTTATCGCGGGTCATGTGGAGGTCGGCGCCTCGTTGGCCGAACACCCACTGGGACACGTCCACCTCGGACAGCGTCCCCCGTCACGACGTCAAGGTAGGTGTTCACACCCGTGTCGAAGTTCCCGATCACGGCGTATGCGTTGGGTATCCCGTCGGGAACCAAGAACCCGAACTCGTTTCGTGCACAGCACGGCGGCCCGGTCTCGTACAGCCCACCGCCCTCCGGAGCGATGAGATCGACTTCCCCAGTGGTTCGCAGCACGGCTATTTGATTCTCCTGTGGCCAGTCGATCGCCATCACGGGCGAACGACCGACGTCGATCGTTCGGACGACCTGCCCATCCGAACCCGACCGGACTTCCACAGTTCCACTCCCCACGACCAGAGCGATGTTCGACCCGTCCGGCGAGAAGGCGATCGACTGAGCGGTGCCCACGACCGGCCGGTCGATGGCGAGTTCGCCCGTTCCGGTGTCCCACACGAGTAGGCGTTCGTCCCTCGTGACGTAGCCGAAGCGGGAATCGTCGGGTGAGCTGCGACCGCTGATGGCTCTCCCGGTCTGGGTCGAGAGGTCGACGACGACCTCGTAGGTGTCCGGATCGAGCAGGGCCGACGGCTCAGGAACCGGGCCGTCGCGTCGTTCGAAGACGACCGAGAGGAATCGGCCGCCGTTTGTGAGTGTCGCCCGGTCCGCTTCGAACAGGCCGTCGGCCAGGATCTCGCCGGTCAGCGGGTCGAGTTCGACGTACTGCCCGACGACGTCATCCTCACCCGACTTGGCGAGCAGCCGCCCTCGGGCGTCGAAGAAGGCCTGAACGAATCCGGCGTACGCTCCGAGTTCGGTGCCGTCCGAGTCCAGCACGATCGTCGTCGGGGTGTTGTCCGATCCGACGTACAGCCAGCTGCCTGAGCCATCGCGTGGTGAGCGATACACGTCGCATTCGAGGCGGGAGGACTCGAGACGATGCACGGTCCGGTCAAGGACGGCGATGTCGACAATGCCTCCGCCAGGTTCGGGAGTGTTGTTGGTGAACTTGTTCGGCTGGACGACGAACTGACCCGGACCCACGATGTTGAAGCATCCGCCAAAGGTCGTGAAGTCGAAGCGGGAGGCCTCCCAGACCTCCATTGTTCCTTCCACGTTCTGAAGCGCGCCTAGCAACGCCCGCTGCGATTCGATGCCCGAGTCCACGGTGTACGCCTCGGCGGCCAAGAGAAGGGCCAGTTCGGAATTGGTCGTCTGAAGATCGGTGGCTCGGCTGATCAACTGGGCATACTCGGCGGCACTGGCCTCGTCCGAGGCGCGACCCCGCGCCAGCACGGCAAACACCAGCGCGGTGATCCCCACGACTCCGGCGATGACCGTCAGCGCCGAGAGCATTCGCCGACGGCGGGTTTGTCGCCTTTCGTCCGTACGGGCCTGCCGCGCAGCCTCTTCAGCCCGGGCCTCCTCGATGGCCGAGCGTTGCAGGAAATCGGCTTCGTGCGGCGGCAAGGCAACCACCGGCTCAGATGCTGCTTCCTGGGCTGCCAGAAGACGGCCGCCGCCGTACAGGAGGTCGTCGGGGCGACCTGCTGTGGCCCACTCCGACGCGTCTGCACGCAGGCGCTGGGCCGTCAACAGAGCGGTGGCGCTGTCCTCGATCCAGCGCGCCAGGCCGCGGCCACGCCCCGATGAGCGATTCGTGGGAAAGTTCGATGGTCGGCTCGCGGGTGGCGTCGTCTCTGTCGAGGGTCACAAGTCGGGCAGCGACCAGCGTCTCGATCAGATTCGGATCGACGCCGTCGATGGCCACTGTGGCCCCAACTTGTTCGCGGCGCCGGGTCACCTCATCGCCGATCTGAACGAGCCGCGGGAGCAGGCGACGGGTGGCATCTTGTTCGACCGGACTCAGCCGTTCCCACAGCGTTTCGGCTGAGCCGACCAGGGTGCCCGTCAGCCCGCCGAGTCGCTCGTAGTCCGTGACGGTGACCGTGGTGCCAGACCGTTCCTCCCAGGCGCGAGTGAGGGCGAACTGCATGAGCGGGAGTGAGCCGGTGCGCCCGGCCGTGTCAGCTGCCAGCTGGGCGACGAGAGCTTGTTCGACTTCGACGCCGGTCAACCGGGCCGGCTCCGAAATGGCGGCGGCTAGCTGCTCGGCCGCCATCGGCCCGATCGTGACGGTGGCTGGGCCCGCTAGCGGACCGAAACTAGGCGACGACAGCGGATGCCCGAAGAAGTCGGCGCGTATCGAGGCAATGACTCGGAGTTGAGCGTTGTCGGCCGTGACGGCCGAGGCAAGCGTCGTCAAGAACGCTTCGGCATCCTCGGTGGGCGCAATAGTGAACAATTCCTCCAGCTGATCGACGGCGACGACTACCGGTGAATCTGGGGCTACGCGCAAGACGATGCCAGGCAGCGGCAGCGAGTTCTCCAGGTCGGCGCGTATGGAGTGAGAGTCGGTGGAGATCGACTCGAGGGCAGTCGCCAATGACCCAATCGGATCCGCAGATGGTGTGATGACGATCGGCAACCACCCTTGTCTGCGAAGTGCCGGGATGGCCCCCGCGCGGAGAATCGATGACTTGCCGCTCCCGGATGGCCCGACGAGAAGGGCCATTGGTTCGCTCCGAAGTTTGTCGACGACGTGTGCGACGATCTCCTCTCGTCCGAAGAAGAAGGGAGCGTCCGGTTCTTCGAAAGCGGCGAGGCCGCGATAGGGGTTCACGGGCACGGTTGCGTCTGTTTGCGTGGGGCGGGACGAAACGATCGCGGCCAGCTCAGTTGCGAATTCCGATGGCGCAGCGGGCCGGTCGGCCGGGTCGGTTGCCGTCGCCCGACGCAGAAGGGCATTGACCGCTTGCTCCACGGGATGATTGCCGAGCCGCAATGGAGGCAACCCGTTGCGGTGATGACGCAACAGCGCCAAGGTCGTGGCGGATTCGGGCCAGGGCAGAGAGCCGTGCAAGAGCTGGTACGTCATGACCGCCAAGGCGTAGATATCGACGCCCGGTCCTAGGGGATCGTCGGCGAATTGCTCGGGTGCGGCATAGGCCGGGGAGCCCGCCGACCTCACCACTGGGTTCTCGTTCTCGGTAGTGGTCTCAATGAACGCGATGCCGAAGTCGGAGATGTAGGCGTTGTTATCGCCGTCGAACAACACGTTGGATGGCTTGACGTCGCGGTGGATTACGCCCCGGCTGTGTGCGAAGTCGAGCCCGGCTGCGACGTGGCGCACCACACGAACAGTCTCATCGAGCTGTAGCGGACCGTTGCGTAGTCGTTTTGCCAGTGAGCCACCTTCCAACCACGGCATCACCAGATAGGCGCTGTCGGTCTCGCGCCAGAAGTCGTGAAGAGGCACGATACGAGGGTGCTGGAGGCGGGCGACCATCTGAGCCTCTGCCTGGAAAAGCTGGATGAATCGGCGTTCATTTGCCAGTTCGCGCCGGATTACTTTGACGGCGACCTCCCGGCCGATCGACGGCTGAGTGGAGCGATAGACGATTGAATACGAACCCTCGCCGATCCGGCTCCCCAGCCGGTACCCGCGTAACCTGCGGCCGCCAGAGCCACCCGGAGCGAGGTCCGGATCGTGGCCGAGGATCTTGACCTCGAGTTCCTGCAGCTCCGGCGAAGGGTCAATGCCTAGGTCCTCACGGAGGCGGCCCCGAAGCCGGTCAAGCTCGGCGAGCGCGTCCACCTGCCGGCCGGACCGATACAGGGCCATGGCCCGAATGGCGGTGAGCTGTTCACGGTAGGGGTGCTCGGAGAGCAGGCGCTCAGCGTCGGCTGAGACGTCGGCGTGCCGATCAGCGTCGAGACGGAGCCGCAAGCGTGACTCTTCGGCGGCGAGGCGCAGCTCTTCGAGCCGGGCCGCCTCCGGCCGAAACCAGTCGACGTGCGCCAGGTCTCCGAATGCCGGCCCTGACCACAAGCTGAGGGCCTCGTCGTACAACTCCAGAGCGACGTAGGGGTCTAGCTCACGAGCCGCTTCGGCAGTTCTTCGCTCGAATACCGAGGCGTCGATGTCGTCTGGATCGGCGCTGAGCGCATAGCCACCTGGGCGGGTGACGATCAGGTCGCCGTCCGGGTCACCGATGCCCGCCCGGAGCCGACTGACATAGGTCCGCAGGGTCCGGACAGGGTCGGGCGGTTCCTCCGTCTCCTCCCACACCCTCACCGCGAGTTGCTCGACCCCGATGCCTGAAGGGCCGGCCAGGACGAGAGCGGCAAGGATCCGCCTCTGGCGCTCGTTGGGTATCAACTCGGCGTCGCCCGCCCGGATGTCGCCGAGCACCCACACTCGCATTGCCACCACCTCCTCTCTGTCAAATATAGGGAACACCAGGGAAACGGACCGCTCCTCTCCCAGGACCCGGAACCATCCGCCGGCTATGCGAAGCTCGAGTTGCCACCTCGTTGCACTCGACGCTCAGGTCTTCGAGTTCGGCCGTCAACTCCTCGTGGGCATCGATCGTCGTCTGGACCGACGGTAGAACCGAGCGATAACAAATGGACAACAAGGCCGCCAGGTCGAGTCGCGGGGAGCGCTGTTGTCTCGCTGTTATCACCGGTTGGTACCTTCGCCATGAGCGAAGCCGGAAACGAGAGCCGGCTCACGAGGACGGAGGGAATCGGAATGGTATTGACGAGAGATCTGAGGGTGCGGAGAACCGCTCGAGTGGCGTTTATCTCACTGGTGATGGCGCTCGTGATAGGAATGACGGCGTCACTCGCCTCAGCGGGGGCATCCGTCGACCGGGTAGGTCCGATTGTGACAGTGGTGCCGACTGCGTATGCCGACAACCCGGCAGGGGTCGAACTGATGTTCGCCGAATGTGACTACGTCCAGCGGGTGACGAAGCCAGGCGGATCGGCCACCGAGACGCAGCACTGCCAGCTGCTCGGACCGTTCGTGGACTTTCCCGGCACCGTACCCAGCGAAGCGTTCACCAATTCAGAAGGGCCGTGCGTATGGTTCTCGGACTACATCGCCGAAACGAGCGGCGGCGTCGAATGGGCGGAGAGCGTCCGGTTGACGGTGACCCCGTCGGGCAACGTCAGCGTCACGACGACCTATCCGGCCACGCCGCTTGATTGCTGAGCGCGGCACCAGGTGTCGCGATGAGGGGGGCGGTCCCGATTGGACCGCCCCCCTCCGCTGGGTGCTGGGGCCGGTTCAGCGGGGGCTAGCCGCCCGTCACCGGCCCAAATCGGAGACCACCACCACCTCGAGAGTCCATGACACGGTCGGTTCCGTCATCCGGTTCTCCCTGGGTTCCCTTCGACGATTGTGCCACGTCGACGGGAACGGAGAGGCCAACGGCGAGCCTGGTGCGCAGGGTGTCGCCATGGACATCACACGCTCCGCGCGCTCCAGCCCACGGCCGGGCCGGGCTCTGGGCGACAACCGAGACGGAAGGGGACTCATGAAGACCATGACCTGTAGGCAGCTGGGTGGAGCATGCGATTTGGCGCTCCACGGAGAGACTGCCGACGACGTGATCAAGGCGCAAGACGCACACCTCAAAGAGGTCGTTGCTGCCGGCGATGAGGCGCACCAGAGTGCGTTGAGCGACATGAAGGGCCGGTGGAAGAACCCGCTCAAGGGAATGGGCTGGTATCGGAGCACGAAACGGGCTTTCGCGGCTCTTCCCGACGACTGATGCACTCCGCCGACAGCCACGATCTCATCCGCGTCACCGGCGCCCGAGTCAACAACCTCAAGAACGTCAGTGTCGAGCTTCCCAAACGACGTCTGACCGTGTTCACCGGCGTGTCCGGATCCGGCAAGAGCTCGCTGGTGTTCGACACGATCGCCGCCGAATCGCAGCGGCTCATCAACGAGACGTACAGCAGCTTCGCGCAGAGTTTCATGACGACTCTGGCCCGGCCCGACGTCGACGTGCTCGACGGGCTGACCACGGCCATCCTCGTCGACCAGGAACCCATGGGCGGCGACGTCCGCTCCACGGTCGGCACCGCCACCGACGCCAATGCCATGTTGCGCATCCTCTTCAGTCGGCTCGGCAAGCCGCACATCGGCTCGCCACGCGTAGCTCGTCGGGCTCATAACCCGAAGGTCGTAGGTTCAAATCCTACCCCCGCTACTCAATGAGAAACGAGGCCCAACGGGCCTCGTTTCTCATTGTCGGTGGCAGCAGGATCGAGGAATACTGACCGTCACGGACCCAGGATCAGCCCTCGGGAGCCTTGTCCGCCTTTGCCGATCGTTTGGCCTGCCCCGAGGTGTGGTTTTCGTGGGCAAATTCCATTGACAGGGTGTTCCGGGTCGGATACGTTTCATCGATTGTGGTCATGTGAGGATCTGTCAGTCCTGATTGGCTCCCTGAGAGGGGATTCCGCATGCATCTCCGCCAACTACGCGCAGGCTGCGCCGCCACCGATCGACCAGACGCGCTGGCGTGGCGGGACTTCTCATCAGTTCGCTGGTCTTTCCCGGTCGTGTAGCCCTTCGAACAGACTTCGTCGGAAGGTAATTCAATACCCAGCCACAAGGAGATCAATCCATGTCATCAACCCGAGGACTGGCCCGCAACTTAGTGCCAGCACTGTTGGTCTCGGCAGTTATGGCGGCGTCCTGTTCGGGCGCCGCTGTCGGTACCAACACCACTTCCACCGTTCCTGCCGAAACGGCTCCCGCGGGCACCACCTCCATGGTCCCCGCGACGTCCCAGACAACGCTGAGATTGGGGATCACGGGCGCGTTCGCTGACGCCCAGTTCGCACACTTCAGTGACACCCTGGCCGAGCTGTCAAACGGGGACATGGTGATCGAGTTCGCCGAAGAGTGGGCGATCACGGGCACGGACGCCGACGTCGAACAACAGATCGTCGGAGCCGTCACCGCCGGTGACCTCGACCTGGGTTGGGTTGGTACCCGGGCTTTCGCCGAACTCGACGTGACCAGCTTCGACGCCCTCACCGCTCCGTTCCTGATCGACAGCTATGCGCTTCAGGAGGCCGTACTGGGCAGCGACATTCCTGGGCGCATGCTCGCCGGGCTCGAAGACCCGCAGCTGACCGGTCTCGCAGTGATTGGCGGCGGACTCCGCAGACCGATCGCCGTCGCGGGGCCTCTGCGGAACCCGGACGATTTCACCGGCATCACGTTCCACGGCTGGCGCTCTCCACGAAACGCCGCGGCAATCGAGGCACTCGGAGCCGAATACAGTGGGGAAGCGGGGGCGCCACGCGACGCGGGTTTGGCAGACGGGACCGTCGATGGCTTCGAGAACACCATCTTGTTCTTCGAAGGAAAGTTGGAACTGGTCACCACCCTGACAGCCAATGTCGCATTGTGGCCCGGCACAGGGGTGCTCGTCGGCAATTCAGACCGGCTGGCCGCGCTCACAGCCGAGCAGATGGATTTGTTGCGTCAGGCCGTGGCCGAAACGGTCGAGCAGTCGGTGGCGCTAGCGAACGTCGACGCCGACCTGATCGATCAAATCTGCTCCATGGGCGGCCAGTTCGCACTCGCTTCTCCAGACGATCTTGAGGCTCTCCGCGTGGCCGTCCAACCGGTCTATGCAGACCTTGCCGAGACCGAGGAGACGGCGACCTACATCCGTGAAATCGAAGCGCTGAAAGCAGGCATTCCCGCCGAGTCGCCGACCATTCCCGAAGGCTGTTTGGCCCCATGAATCTCTATCGGGGAGGAAGCGTCCCAGATGTAGGCCCAGCCCCCACCGGGGACCGTCGAGGAACAGGCCCACGTCGGCAAGCAGAACCAGCAGGAGGTGTTGGAGTCTGCCGGAGCGACGTTCGATGATGTGTTCCGGTCCAACTGGTACGTGACCGTGATTGGGATGCCATCGAGCCGATAGCGATCGAGTACTTCGGGCGTCCTCTCCCAGTTCCGATGGTGGTGGAAGGCCCCCGTTTGACCGCCAAGCAGGGTGTACAATTCGAACCAGACCTGTGGGCAGTGCTAACCGCGCTGACCGTCGTGGTGGTGCTGGAGCGGTCGGGCTGCTCAGAAACATGGCCGGGTCGGGGGCCGATGTGTTATCGGATTGTTGCCACTCCGCTGAGCCCGGGACGAAAACTCGAAGCCGGGCCCGTGGCCCGATAGAACTGGCCGAGAGAACGGGTCTTCCGACCCCGTTTGGAGCTCCTTGGTGCTCTGGTGGCGCTTTCCTCCGCCCATTACCGTGGCGCGGGCACCAGGAGAGGGTGGATCATGAATGCCGTTGTCGTTTATGAATCGCTGTGGGGCAACACCGCCAAGATCGCAAGTGCGATCGCTGAAGGAATCGGACCGGTTGCGGAGGCGATGTCGACGGGGGAGGCGACACCGGAGGCCGTCGCCGGGGCAGACTTGATCGTTGCCGGCTCCCCGGTGTTCGCATTCAAGATGTCCTCTGACCAGATGAGAGAGAGCATTCGCGAGAACCCGGGACCGGCGCCGGCGCCTCCTGACCTTTCCCACCCCTCGATGGCATCCTGGCTGGAATCTCTACCTGCGGGGAGTGCGGCCGCAGCTGCATTCGACACCCAGGTACGGGGACCCTTTGGAAAGGCGGCGCCCTCGATCGCCCGGTCTTTGGAAGCGGCGGGATATCGTCTCATTGGGAAGCCGACCGGCTTCTACGTCTCGGGCAAATACGGCCCGCTCCGGGAGGGTGAGTTGGACCGGGCCCGCCAGTGGGGAGGAGAGCTTGCCGCCGCGCTGGCGGTGAAGTAGCGCTGATCGCAAGGGAGGTCGACACCGGAGCAATCGGACCGTTTCAACCTCGGGTTCGCCGTGCACGTGTCCTTGGCCCATCACTACTTCTTTGCGACCGTGGAGCCGGCCGCGACGGATGCGCTCGTTAGTCCGGTCGGGTACCCAAGCCGCGACCGAGCACGGGCCGGACCTCGCCCGTCAGCTTTCGTTGGATCGTTCGCAGGAATCTCAGAGTCTCATCGTCGGACAGACCGACGGTGAAGACCCAGTCATGTCCCGACCCCACAACATCGCTGGCAAAGACAATCTCGGTCGCGAGAAGCACACGAGCCCAGTCGAGCCGGCTGAGCGGCCAGTTGCTCTCGATCGACTCTTTGAGGCGGGGCCGTTCGCGGTCGAAGTCGTCCAGGCCTTCGAAGCCCAAGGCGATGGCAAGCTCCTCCGTGGGTCGGGCGGGTCCTCCCCACTCGTCCAGGCCGGCAGCCAACACGCGCCGCTCAGACTCGTCGAGTTCTACAGATATCACTTCCGTGGCGTCCACGGACGACATGATGCCAGAACCCGCCCGGGTGAGGCCGGCACCGGTGGGGGCTACTTCCCGGGCGGCGCCGGCGGGTACCATCACTCCTCGAGATGACGCCGGATTGAACGTCCTCTCGCATCTCGTACCCGACATGCTGCCCGAATGGAGTACCTCACATGGCCACGTCATCGCAGACCGACGCGGAAGACCCGTCGCAAGCCGTCACCCAACGCATCGCGGAGTTCGATGATTGGCGTGGCGCCACCCTCACGTGGCTTCGCCAACTCATCAAAGAAGTCGACCCCGACATCACCGAGGACCTCAAATGGAGAGGCACGCCTGTGTGGTCTCATCACGGGATGATCTGTACGGGCGAGGCCTACAAGAACGTCGTCAAGACGACGTTCTCCCGAGGAGCAATGCTCGATGACCCGACCGGCCTGTTCAATTCCAGCCTCGAGGGCAACACTCGACGGGCCATCGATATCCACGAAGGCGAACAGATCGACGAGTCTGCGCTGAAAGCATTGGTCCGCTCGGCAATGGCCCTCAACGAGGCGAAGGCCGGCCGCTAGTCCGCCGTCGAAGTGATGGCAGAGTCGGCGCGAGTCAGACCTGCGGCTCGGAGATACGGGATCCCGCCCTGACGTCGGCCTTCGACGTTCTGTCGCGCTGCCGACGATTTACACTGGTTTCGTGACACCGGAGGAACTCAACAACCTGGCGCATCTGCGGCGTGCTCGTGACCTGATGGACCGCAAGTATGACCAGCCGCTCGACGTGGCCGCCATCGCCGGCGAGGCGCTCATGTCGACCGCCCATTTCTCTCGGCAGTTCCGGGCCGCCTATGGCGAAACCCCCTACGCCTACCTCATGACGCGCCGCATCGAACGTGCCAAAGCGCTGCTGCGCCGGGGAGATCTTTCGGTGACCGAGGTGTGCATGGCGGTCGGGTGTTCGTCGCTGGGTTCGTTCAGTGCCCGATTCACCCAACTGGTCGGCGAGACCCCGTCCGCCTACCGAGCCCGGGACCACGGCACCCTGGCAAGGGTGCCGGCCTGTATCGCCAGGGACCTGACCCGTCCCAACCGCCAACCGAGCAGGATCGGAGAAGCGGACGGGGCACGGGTTCCGTAGGCTGGCCGGCATGGATATTGCGCTCTCCCAATGCTTCGTCATCGTCGCCGACCCCGAGCGTGCTCTGGTGTTCTACCGAGATACACTCGGCCTCGAGCTCCGCAACGACGTCGCCCGCCAAGACTTCCGCTGGATAACCGTTGGCGCCGTTTCCCAGCCCGACATCTCCATCGTGCTGACGAACTACTTGAACGGCAGTCCCGCCGACATCGATGCGGTCGCCGGCCTCGTCGCCAAGGGCGCCCTCAACGGCGTCCACTTCCAAACCGACGACCTCGCCGCCACGTTCGAGAAGGTACGCTCGTCGGGCGCCGAGATCGTATCGGAGCCGGAAGACCAATTCTGGGGCAAGCGTGACTTCGCGGTGCGCGACCCATCTGGCAACCTCGTCCGGGTCGCTCAGACCAACTGACAATCCGATCTATCCGAAGGAAAGAAGACCATGAAGACCATGACCTGCAAGCAATTGGGTGGAGCATGTGATCTCCCCCTCCGCGGGGAAACCGCCGATGAGGTGATTCAGGCGCAAGACAAGCACCTCAAAGAGGTTGTCGCCGCCGGCGATGAGGCGCACCAGAGTGCGTTGAGCGACATGAAGGGGCGATGGAAGAACCCCATCAAGGGAATGGGCTGGTACCGGAACACCAAACGCGACTTCGCGGCGCTTCCAGAGGACTGAATGCACGCCGCCGACAGCCACGACCTGATCCAGGTCACCGGCGCCCGAGAGAACAACCTCAAAGACGTCAGCGTCGAGATCCCCAAACGTCGCTTGACGGTGTTCACCGGCGTCTCCGGATCGGGCAAGAGTTCGCTCGTCTTCGACACCATCGCCGCCGAGTCGCAGCGGATGATCAACGAAACCTACAGCGCTTTCGTGCAGGGCTTCATGCCGACGCTGGCCCGCCCCGACGTCGACGTCCTCGACGGGCTGACAACCGTGATCACCGTCGACCAGGAAAGGATGGGCGGTGGGGTTCGCTCCACGGTTGGCACAGCCACCGATGCCAATGCCATGCTGCGCATCCTGTTCAGCAAGCTTGGGAAGCCCCACGTTGGCTCACCGAACGCCTTTTCGTTCAACGTCCCGTCGGTCACCGCCGCCGGGAGCTTCAAGAAGGGCAATCAGAAGGCCGAAAGGAAGACCTTCCGGACCCTCGGGGGAATGTGCCCACGCTGCGAGGGTCGAGGAACGGCTTCCGACATCGACCTGACCCAGCTCTTCGACGACTCCAAGTCCCTCAACGAGGGCGCTATCACCATCCCCGGGTACAAACCGGGCGGCTGGATGGTGCGATCCTTCACCGAGTGCGGCTTCCTCGACCCCGACAAGCCCATCAGCAAATACAGGAAGAAGGAACTCCACGACTTCCTTCACAAGGAACCGACCAAGGTCAAGATGAAGGGGATCAACGTCACCTACGAGGGTCTGATCCCCAAGGTGCAGAAGTCGTTCTTCTCCAAAGACGCTGACTCCTTACAGCCGCACATTCGGGCCTTCGTCGATCGGGCAGCCACCTTCACTGCCTGCCCCGAGTGTGACGGTACCCGGCTCAGCGAAGCAGCCCGCTCGTCGAAGGTCGGAGGAATCAACATTGCCGATGCCTGCGCCATGCAGATCAGCGACCTGGCCGGCTGGGTCGCCGACCTCGACGAACCGTCGGCCGCACCGCTGCTCGCCAATCTCCAGCACACCCTCGACGCGTTTGCGGAGATCGGGCTGGGCTACCTGTCCCTCGACCGGGCATCCGGAACACTGTCGGGCGGCGAAGCCCAACGCACCAAGATGATCCGCCACCTCGGGTCGGCCCTCACGGACATCTCCTACGTCTTCGACGAACCGACCGTCGGACTCCACCCGCACGACATCCAGCGCATGAACGACCTTCTACGGCAGCTGCGCGACAAGGGAAATACGGTGCTGGTCGTCGAACACAAACCGGAAGTGATCGACATTGCCGACCATGTCGTGGATCTCGGTCCCGGTGCCGGCACCGCCGGCGGGGAAGTGGTGTTCGAAGGAACCGTCGAAGAGCTACGGGGCTCCGACACCGTCACCGGCCGCCACCTCGACCACCGGGCCCAACTCAAGGACGCGGTGCGGACGGCGTCCCAGGTGCTGGAGGTACGCGGTGCCACACTCCACAACCTCCAAGACGTCGACGTCGACATCCCGCTCGGCGTGTTGTGTGTCGTGACGGGCGTCGCCGGATCGGGCAAGAGCTCGTTGATTCACGGCTCGGTGTCAGGTCGGGACGGGGTGGTGGCGTTCGACCAGACGCCGATCACGGGGCTCCCGGCGCAGCAACCCGGCGACCTACACCGGGATGCTCGACCCGATCCGCAAGGCGTTCGCCAAGGCCAACGACGTCAAACCTGCTCTGTTCAGCGCCAACTCCGAAGGCGCTTGCCCCACCTGCAACGGCGCCGGAGTCATCTACACCGAACTCGGGTTCATGGACACGGTCGCCACCACCTGCGAGGAATGCGACGGGAAGCGGTTCGAGGCCTCGGTGCTCGAGTACAGACTCGGCGGACGCAACATCAGTGAAGTACTGGAGATGCCGGTCACCGAAGCGCTGGAGTTCTTCGGCGACGGACAGGCGAGGACACCGGCGGCGCAGAAGATCCTGAGCCGGATGGCCGATGTGGGGCTCGGGTACTTGAGCCTGGGTCAGCCGCTCACGACGCTGTCGGGCGGTGAGCGACAGAGACTGAAGGTGGCGATCCAGATGGGCCAGGACGGGGACATCTACGTGCTCGACGAGCCGACGAGCGGGCTTCATCTCGCCGATGTCGACCACCTGCTCGGCCTCCTCGACCAGCTCGTCGATTCGGGCAAGTCGGTCATCGTGATCGAGCACCACCAAGCTGTGATGGCCCACGCCGACTGGCTCATCGACTTGGGCCCCGGGGCCGGGCACGACGGGGGCCTGGTCGTATTCGAAGGCACCCCTGCCGACCTGGTTGCGGCCCCCTCGACGCTCACCGGCGAGCATCTCGCCGAGTATGTCGGTTTGGCCTAGCCGGCCGTCGACCGCTGAGCGGTATGGCCCATCACGACGTCCTCCTCGAGACCGTGCGCTCAGCTACCTGGTGAGCCTCAGGCGGCTCGAGGTGGCGAGATGACGACCGGGACGGCGGAGCGAGCGATCGGTGACCGCCAACCGAACCGCTTGGACATGCTCTGAGGCATGGCGATCGTGGTGGCGTGGGCACTCTGGGCGCTCTTCATCAAGGAGCGGCCGGAGTAGCTCGAAAGCGCCACCACCGCAGCATCACCTTCACCGAGTTGGGCGGAGTAGCCGTCGGTGAGACGCTCGATGAATATCTCCCGAGCGTCCGGAATGGTGAGATCCTCGGCTTCGGCGAAGTTCCGAATGTCGTCGTTGGTGGCTCGCGTGAGCAACACCACCACGGTGGCTCGTCCACCGCGATCGACGGCCTGTTTGGCCAGCTCGAGCGTCGACTCGCCGTCGACGGTCGGCTCGACGAGAGCGACGATGTGTTCAGTGTTCATGCTGTTTCCTCATGGTTCGGTTGGCAATGGCCAGTGGACACCGCCATGACGAGATCCCTGAGGAACTCATCGTCGATCAGCGATCGAAGCGGTTGGGTGTGCATCCACGAACAATACCATACGAATCCGTTTGGTAAAGAAGGAAAGTGAGAACCATCCGCTCGAGCGGTCGCCGCAAGGAGACTTTGCCTTGCACCTCTCGTTGGCGACGGCCCCGGTAGTCCGAGGCCTCCCGGTCAGACCCTCACGGTCTCGACTGTTGCCGGCGACCGCCGCTGGAGCAATCGCATCCAGCTTCCGCCGCCCATGATCGTCACCGCCAGCCCCACGAGGAAGTTGACCACGGGGATCAAGCCGAGAATGACGAGGACCGCCAGGCCGGCAGCCATGGCGAGATACGCCGGTGTATCTGACGGGAGGAGCCGAGCTGCCACCCAGGTGCCGACGGTGATCGGGGCCAGGATTGCTATCAGCAGGAAGCCGGCAACGCCAACGATGAACCAGGTGGCCAGGATCGCCACGAACGAGAGCCCAACCAGCAGGCCCAGGCCCAACCAACCGAAGAAGATGGCAAGCAAGATACCCACCACCGTCCCAGCCAGTGGCACGATCACCAGTCCGGCGACGAACCCAAGCCCCCACAAGGCAACCGATCCCGGGGATGTTCCGAGGTGATCAACCGTCCGCTCGAAGGTCGCACGGAAGAGCCAGAGAGCCATCATGCCGAGGATGAGGAGCGACGCGAACCGGGTCAGCCCACGGATGAACACATTGGGACGTTCCACCGGGGTTCGCTCGTCGATCGTCACATCCTCCGTTCCACCGACCGTTCCGGATCGGGTGTAGGTGCCGCTTTCGCCGAGCACGTCGCCGCCGACTGCGCCCGAGAGGCTGGCCGTTCCTGCGCCGAAGATCATGTCCTCTCCGACGTCACCGTTCATGGTGAGCTGGCCAACTCCTGCCAGGAGATCCTCTCCGATGCTTCCCGGGGTACGAACCTGACCGGCACCGACCCTGAGGTCGCCGTCGATCGTCCCGCCGACGTCGACCGTGCCGGCACCGACGAATACGTCACCGTCGATCTGGCCGGCGATATCGACCTGTCCTCCGAACACGACGAGGTCGCCCATCACCCGGCCGGCGACGCTGATATCGCCACCGAAGAGGTACAAGTCGCCTTCGACGGTCTCGCCCGCCGGCACGGAGATGGTGTCGCCGGTGCGAATCTTCCCTTCGAGGAAGTCGTCGTTTTGGGCGACCGCAACCGTCACCAAACTCGTGAGGACGGCCAGAGACAAGATCGCAATTGCGGCAAGTCGTTTCATCGTGATGCTCCTTCTTCCGGTTGACGGTGCCAACTCCGGGCAGCCGGCGGGTTTGGCTACAAGCTCGGATCGATGGACAACGCCCTTGACAGGCACCGTACGCCAACACGTTCACGCTACCGACGTGGGGGAGCGCGTGGCAGAGGCGAAAGGAAGACCCCTTTGGTTCTCTTGGTTGGCCTCGCCGTCAGCCCATATCGATGTACTCGTACACCTGTACTTGGCCGCCGTGGTTCAGATGCGGATGCTCCGAACAGGCTGAGGCGGCTGCGTCGAGTGAGTCGGCCGAAATGATCGTGTAGCCGGTGGCCGGGGTGTCGCCGAGCGGTCCGTCCGCAATGGCCCCGGTGGCGGCCAGATGTTTGGCGGCACCGAACGGAGCGCCTCCATCGACGATGTTGGCACCCATCTTTTCGTACCAGGCACCCCACTCGCCCATGATCTTCTCCTGCTCCTCGGGGCTCGCCCCCATGCCCATGCCACCTGCATACAGAACGACGAACTTCGCCATGTGAGTCCTCCTAGCTCGACTGCGTCAGCCCCACCGACAGTACCCGTCAGCCCGAGCGAGTGCCCCGCCCACCGGCCGGCTCAGGCGGGACGCGGTCCACCCGAATCAGAAGTCGGTGCTCTGGCCGGGGCGGCAATGCTCGGGAGCAGTGAGTCGGACATGACCAAGATATCACCGGGAAACCGTCCTCGGCTATCGACGGGGAGGGCGCGGGACCAGCACCGGAGTGGCGGCGGTATAGGCCCGGAACTCCTCGTCGTCTCCCCAACGCTTTTCGGCACGAGCTTTGAGCATCGGGATTCCGCTCACTCGGGTGATCAAGAGATAGACGAACACGGGTGAGATCAAGGTGACCCACCGCCATCCCGACAGCACCGGGAGCGCCACGATGGCGATACCGGTCCAGAGGGTGATCTCACCGAAGTAGTTGGGATGGCGTGACCATGCCCAAAGGCCCGTGGAAATGAAACGTCCCTGGTTGGCGGGGTCCTTCTTGAAGGCTGACTTCTGCTGGTCTGCCACGACCTCGATCCCGAATCCGACCGCCCATACCAGCAGCCCGAGGATCGCCAAACCGCCGAGAGAGCGTCGTTCCATTCCGGTGATGATGGCCAGTGCACAGGCGACCGTGAGGAGCACCCACAAACCTTGGAGAGTCCAGGTCATGAAGAACCGGAGCGAGTTGGTCTTGATCTCGTCGAAGCGTCCGTCTCGCCCGTCTCTTCGGACCCGCCGGAACAGGAAGGACCCCAGCCGCACGGCCCACACGATGACCAACATCGCCACAATCACGGCCCGGGCGTCGAGATCCTCGCTGAGCAGCAGAGCCGCAACGGTGACGGTGACATAGGTGACACTGCCGGTCAGGTCGTAGAAACGCTCGGTCTGTGCTCGGTTCGCCGGTACGAAGGCAATCCAATTGATCAGGTAGGCGACGAACCCGCCCACCGCGAACACGGCGATGGGGCCAACTTTCGTGCTGCCGTCGCTGCCCGCAAGGATGACCAGCGCCCCAATCAGCAGGCTGGCGACGATTCCGATGACGGATTTCCGTTGCTGGTCGGTCATGTCCGAATCCTAGAGCGGCGAGCCCGGCGGCTCAGTGCGTTCTGCCGCGTCAAGGGCATCCCTCGCTCGCTGCTGGGAGGCGGAAACGACCCCGGCCAGCAGTTGACGGAAGATGACGCCGTGGAACGGGACCAGCGCCAGCCAGTACAGCCGCCCGAGAAGCCCGCGCGGGTAGAAGGACGCTGTCTGCGTGATCTTGCTTCCCGACCCCTCCGGTTCGACCTCGAATTCGAGCCAAGCCTCTCCAGGGAGCTTCATCTCGGCATGGAGTTGGAGGAGCCGTGGGGCCTCAATGGCCGAGACGCGCCAGAAATCGATCGCCTCGCCGAGTCGGAGATCCTCGGGGTCGCGCCTGCCGTGCCGGAGGCCGACACCACCGAAGAGACTGTCGGCAATGCCCCGTAACTCCCAAGCCCAGTCGGTCGAGTAGTAGCCCAGGTCACCGCCGATTCTGGTGAAGGCCCAGAAGACGTCTGCAGGATCAGCAGAGCTGGTCGCCACCCGTCGGTCCCGGTTGAGCGTTGCGCCGGCCCATTCGGGATCGGTCGGAAGTGGCTCGGCGGGGGAGTCGGCGGCATCCGACCAACGGGTCGGGATGTGCGAGCTGGTGGCGAGCGCCCGACGGACGGACTCTCGGTACCCGGTGAGCCCTCCGG
>CAVVWO010000012.1:0-121860 GCA_963752075.1 uncultured Acidimicrobiia bacterium | reverse complement strand
ATCATGTCGGGGGTGGCGATCGCCAGGTCGAAATTGAGCGCGCCGCCGGCCGCCAGGGCATCCACGAGTTCCTCGCCGCCCACCAGGTCAGCTCCGGCCTCCTCGGCCTCCTTGGCCTTGTCGGCTTGAGCGAAGACCGCCACCCGGATCGTCTTCCCGGTGCCGTGCGGAAGGGCGACCGTACCTCTCACCAACTGATCGGCCTTCCGGGGATCGATACCGAGGCTGAACGCCGCTTCGATGGTCTCGTCGAACTTGGCTCCGGCCAGGGAACTGACCAGTTCCATGGCCTCCCGAGGGGAATATGGGTGCTGATCGTCGAACCGTTTCTTCGCCTCGACAAATTTCTTTCCTGCCATGTTGTTCTCCTGTGGTTCAATCGACCCGCTCATCGTCGGGTCTCCCAGCGTTACCGTTCTTGTGTCTCGTTCAGGCTTCGACCGTGATACCCATCGAGCGAGCCGTACCGGCCACGATCCTCATGGCCATGTCGATGTCGTTGGCGTTCAAGTCAGGCATCTTGATCTCGGCGATCTCTCGCACCTGCGCCTGAGTCACCGAGCCCGCCTTTTCGGTGTGCGGTGTCGGCGACCCTTTTTCGATGCGGGCGGCCTGACGCAACAGCACTGCGGCCGGTGGCGTCTTGGTGATGAACGTGAAGCTCCGATCCTCGAAGATCGAGATCTCCACCGGCACGATCGTCCCAGCCTGGCTGGAGGTGGCGTCGTTGTATGCCTTGACGAAATCCATGATGTTGACGCCGTGCTGTCCGAGCGCAGGACCGACCGGCGGCGCAGGACTCGCCTGCCCGGCGGGGATCTGCAACTTCAGGACGGTCATCAGTTTCTTGCGACCCATGCTTCTCTCTCCATTGCTTTCGTTTCGTGTGCTGATCCGTCAGAAGCGGTTCGTCCCCCGCTGAGCAGGGCAGGGCGACGGCCGACGGCAGCGCTTTTGGTTCAGTTCTTCTGGATGTCCGAAAAGCCCAGCTCGACCGGAGTGTCCCGGCCGAAGATGTTGACGAGCACCACCACTTTGGACTGGTCGAGATTGATGCTCTCGATCACACCATTGAAATCGGCGAACGGTCCGACGACGACGACGGACACTGTCGCCCATCTCCCATTCCGGCTTGAACCGTGGTGCCTTGGCCTCTTCCTCTTCCTTCACACCGAGGAACTTCTCGACCTCGCGTCGCGAGAGTGGCACCGGCTTGTTTGCCGAACCCACGAAACCGGTGACACCCGGCGTGTTCCGAACGGCGTACCAGGAGTCGTCGGTCAGATACATACGGCAGAGGATGTACCCGGGGAACATCTTCCGGGGTACCGTCACCTTCTTGCCGTTCTTGATCTCGACCACATCCTCCATCGGGATGACCACTTCGAAGATCGTGTCCTCGAGGTGCATCGAGTGAGCCCTCGTTTCGAGATTCGCCTTGACCTTGTTCTCGTACCCCGAATACGAATGAATCACGTACCAATCGCCTGGGAGGTCGAATGGACTGGCGGGCTTGGGCGCCGGAAGTTCGACGGCCTCTTCGTCCACCGCCTCCGCCCTTCGTCTGAAGCTTCGGTCGCCACCTCATCAGGGGCGGCCTCATCAGGGGCCGCCTCATCAGGGGTCCTCTCATCAGGGGCGGCCGGCGGTGTGTCTTCCGCTGCTTCGGCGGTGGCCTCGGGTTCGCCGGCGGTCGACTCGTCGGCCGCGACGTCGGCGGAGGGTGTTTCAGTGGTCCCATCCACCTCGGATTCCTGATGCTCGGGTTCTTCGTCGCTACCTATGCCTGCGGCCAAGTCAGTGAGTTCGTTCATGTGCCGCGTTCCAGCAGCCACAGGATGCCGGCCTTGAAGCCGAGGTCGAGCGCAAAGACCACGAGGGTGAGGGCGGTCGTGGTGATGAGCGTCACCGTGGTGAACGCCACCATCTGATCGCGAGTCGGCCAGGACACCCGACGCATCTCTGTCCGGACTTCTTTCAGGAAGTGGATGATTCTCTGGAAGATGTTTCGGTCGGGCGAAGGCTCCGAACGGCGACCTTGGGCGCGTTGGACCGCCGACTTGCCGCCGGTCTTCGTCTTCTGCGCCTCCTCGGCCTTCTCTTGTCGCCGCTTCTCGACTTCCTGAAGCCGGCGCTGCTCTCTATTCATCGTCTGTCCTTGCTGGCGGCCGGAACGATCATCGGTTCTTGCCTCGGATCCTTGCGTTGGGTTTGAGCAGGGGCGGTGGGACTCGAACCCACAACCTCCGGTTTTGGAGACCGGCGCTCTGCCAATTCGAGCTACACCCCTCCAGGCTTCCACCGTTTGATGGGGATAGCCGACACGGAAGTATACGAACCGGCGGGGCAGAGTGTAAACCCGACGGACGCAGCGTGAATCCTAACGGGTCAGAAGCCCGGCTCGAGCCGGCGCACCGCGACCACCGATTTTCGTATGGGCAGCCAGTGACGGCGGCAACTCGGCAAGGAGGTCGTCGGTCATGAAACGTCTCACCCGAGTCGCTCGACAGCGGTGCCGAAGCCTCCACTCCTCCGACGACCTGGTCGGCCGCGCCTCTGGCAAGATCAGAAACCCATCTCTTCGAGCCGGGCCCTCAGGCGTCTCCTCCCCCGATGCAGACGCACCTTGGCCGCGCTCACCGAGATTCCGAGCGATTCGGCGATCTCGTGATGGGGCCATCCCTCCAGATCTTTCAGAATCACGACCCGTCGCTGGTCCTCATGGAGCATCGCCAACGCTTCCCTGAGGATCGATCGCAGGCCCAGATTCTCGGCGGCCAACGCCGGGTCCCCTTCCCGCCGCAAGTCGATGATTTCGGGCAGACTCTCGAGTGCGGTGGTCGCCTTGCGGGATCTGCGCGTTCGATGCGTCAGCGCCGTGTTGACGGTGATGCGGTGGAGCCAGGTGCCGATGGCGGACTCACCTCGAAAACGCGGCAAGGCTCGCCAGGCTCGAATGAACGCCTCTTGCGCCACGTCATCGGCGAGGGCGTGATCTCCACCGACCAGCCTCATGGCCAGGGTGAACACCTCATGTTGGTGGAACTCGACCAGCCGGGCGAATGCCGAGGTATCGCCCCCCTGGGCGCGCTCGACGAGGACGCGGGTGTCCTGATGTGTGACCGCCGGAGCGGTCACGTTGCGACCGTGACGGAGGCTTCAACCACCGGGTGCCCGTTCGCCTCCACCACGATTCCCAGCCGGGCGGTCGACTCCTGGCGAGCCTCGAACATCCCGCGAATGACCGCCTGGTCGCCGGCCAGAAGGGGCTGTTTGAAACGAAAACGCGCCTCGGTGACGGGCAGGGGGCCCGGCGCGTGCCGTGCTGCCTGCTGCAGTGCCCACGACGCAGAGAGCAGTCCGTGGCATACGATCCGGGGAAGGCCGGCCGCCAGTGCCACATCGTGATCCCAATGGAGCGGATTGAAATCACCGCTGGCCGCCGCGTAGCGCACCAGATCGCTGCGGCTCGCCGATTTGTACAACTCTGCGAGGTCTCCAGGCTCGGACGGTAGCCGGCTCACCGTGGCCCGTTCATCGCGACCTTTCGCCATCGGCTCGGGTTCGAGCTGTGGTTCTGAGTCAGTCGCTGGTTCATTGGCGGACATGAGGAACAGCGACGTCGAGTCGAGAACCGGCGAACCGTCCTTGCGCGCGGCGGTGGCCGAGAACGTCACCCAGGCGACGTCGCCTCGCATCCGGATCTTGTCCACCGTCGCATCGATGGTGACTGCCTCGCCGATCGTCCAAGGCCGATGCATCACAAACCGCTGATCCGCATGAATGAGGATGCGCGAGTGGGATCCTGCCTCAGGGTCCCACAAGAAGGCAGGCGCCACCGTGAAGAGGGCGGCCGCCGCATACGACGGCGGCGCCACGTCGGCCCAGCGAGACGCATCGTCGCCCGTGACTTCGACGAAGGTCTGCACGGCCCCCGACTCCATGAGCAACTCGCCGTGATAGCTGCGGCCTTGGAGATCGGTGACACCCATGAGCGATCACTGTAGTGGCCGGGTCCGGTTCGGAACTGTGGCGAGTGACCAAAATCAGACGCCCTCAGCGAACGTCGTAGGTTCCGGTCTCCACCCGCACCGAAAGCACACCACGCGAGAGGTGGCTCACGGCGTCGGCCCCGGTCACCCGTCCTCTGGCAACCACTCCCCTGCGGTCTCCAGGATCCGGCGCAAGTCCGCCCCGAACCTCGCCAGGGGCGCTCCGTCGACGACGGCATGGTCAGCGCTGATGGTGAGATCGAGCACATCTCGCGCCACGACCTCATCGTCCATGAGCCAGGGCCGCCGACTGAGACCGCCGACCAGGATCGTCAGCGACGAAACGGTTGGCACCCCGATGCCGTGACCCCCTCCTCCTCCGAACATCCCTACGGCAGACACGGTCACGGTCCCCGTGACCCGACGGAGGGACCGGGAACGCAGAGCCATCCGATACAACGCCCGAATGAGGAGACCCGGGACGGGAGTTCGTTCCACCCATGGGAGGAACCGACCGCTCGGGCTAGATGACGGATCGCCGGCGACCGACCGGAGCTCCCTGCTGATATCGGATACCGAACGAACATCCGCGTTCTCGATGAGATGAGCGAGAGGAAACAGACCCGCTGACGTGGAGGATTCGACGAGCGTGGCAACATCGACATATCGAGGCACGACCAGCTGCCCATTCCAGCTCCGATACGCATGGACCTCGGGATGTTGGGCCACCGTCCTCGCCACGGCCGCGATGACCAGGGCAGTCACAGACCGTGGCGGTTCTTCCGCTTTCAACAGGTCGAGGGTCGAGGTCATGTCAACCGAGACGAGTCCGTGCATCATCGGCGATCGACGAATCGCACCGATCACGTATCGGCGAGAACGAGGGAAGGGTCTCAGCTCCTCAGAACGGTCTTCGATGGGCCGCATAGCCTGAGCATGCCGAACGGCCCGGTTCGACCGCCAGAGCCGATCGTCCGATTCGAGCCGGCCGTCCGGCCCCGACCGAACGCGAGAGAGCGGAGCCGTGGCTCCGCTCTCTCGTCTCGTCTGATCGACGCCGCTAGCGAGTCTCTTTGTGACTCGTGTGCGAGCGGCACCACTGGCAGTACTTCTTCAACGTGAGCCGATCCTTGGTATTGGATTTGTTCTTGGTGGTCACGTAATTCCGGCGCTTGCACACCTCGCAGGCGAGGGTGAGTGCCGGCCTCTTGTCAGATGGCATCGTGTCTCTCTTCGGTTAGGTGACGATTTTGGTGACGCGTCCGGCGCCAACCGTGCGGCCACCCTCACGAATCGCGAACCGCTGACCCTCAGTCCATAGCGATCGGCGCAATCAACTCGACCGTCATCTCCGTGTTATCACCAGGCATCACCATCTCAGTCCCCGCCGGCAACGTCACCGAACCCGTCACATCCGTCGTCCGGAAATAGAACTGCGGCCGATACCCAGAGAAGAACGGATTATGCCGGCCCACCCTCATCACGGGTCAAGATATACACCTGAGCCTCGAACTCGGTATGAGGCGTAATCGACCCAGGCTTGGCCAACACCTGACCCCGCTCCACATCATCCTTACCCGTACCCCGCAACAACACCCCCACATTGTCACCAGCACGACCCTCATCCAACAGCTTCCGGAACATCTCAATCCCCGTCGCCACCGTCTTCGGACGTCGGACGAATCCCAACGATCTCAACCTCTTCGTTCACCTTCAAAATCCCCTGCTCAACACGACCCGTCACCACCGTCCCACGACCCGTAATCGAGAACACATCCTCGATCGGCATCAAAAACGGCTTCTCCGTATCACGCTCCGGCTCAGGAACATACGAATCAACCGCCTCCATCAACTCCATGATCTGCTCCAGCAGCAGCCTCATCACCCTCCAACGCCTTCAACGCCGAACCACGCACCACCGGCAAATCATCACCAGGGAACTCATACTCAGTCAACAACTCCCGAACCTCCAACTCAACCAGATCCAACAACTCCTCATCATCAACCATGTCAACCTTGTTCAAAAACACCACAATCGAAGGCACACCCACCTGACGAGCCAACAACACATGCTCCCGCGTCTGAGGCATCGGACCATCAGCCGCCGACACCACCAAAATCGCCCCATCAATCTGAGCAGCACCCGTAATCATGTTCTTGATGTAATCAGCATGACCCGGCATATCCACATGCGCATAATGACGATTCGCCGTCTCATACTCCACATGAGAAATCGAAATCGTGATCCCACGCTCCCGCTCCTCAGGCGCCTTATCAATATTGTCAAACGACGTAAACGCATTCCCCGCCAACACGCTCCGACAACACCTTCGTAATCGCCGCCGTCAACGTCGTCTTCCCATGATCAATATGACCCATCGTCCCAACATTCACATGCGGTTTCGTCCGCTCAAACTTTGCCTTGGCCATGGTGGCCTCTCCTTCGTACGAAGTTGCCGTTGTCTGACGAATCGGCTGCGATTCTGTCGTAGCGGCGGGCAGACTTGAACTGCCGACCTCTCGATTATGAGTCGAGCGCTCTTACCAACTGAGCTACGCCGCCTCGGACTCGGAGCACAGCTCCAAGTCCGTTGCAGAAACGCTGCGCGCTTCTGCACGGATCTCGTCTTGGCTCGCACACCCGCAGCCGGGCGGTGAGCTCGAGCCCCCTTCCGGATTTGAACCGGAGACCTCATCCTTACCATGGATGCGCTCTACCAACTGAGCTAAGGGGGCGTGACGACTTGGTTGTACCGGGCTCTCAGCCCTGTGCCGGGAGAAGGATTCGAACCTCCGAAGGCAATGCCGGCAGATTTACAGTCTGCTCCCTTTGGCCGCTCGGGCATCCCGGCGAGACCCGATCAGGATCGAGCCGTCGGTAGATTAGCGGATCAGCGCCGCGTCCCTAATCGTGCATAGGCGGGCCTGCCTCGGTCGCGGAACGCCCGGTCCCGAAGCCCTCGGTCCCCACCGTCCACAACCGCCAAGCCAACCCGGCCGACAGCGCCGCGAAGACCAAGGCCACCGCGGTGAGATCGATCCGGGTGCGGCCGACGATCAGGGCGGTTCCGGCCGCAACCGCAGCAGCCACGACCAGACCCATCACCGTCCGGTACAGGATCGAAAGCTGTCGATGCACTGACGGTGGAACGTAGGGGCCGAGCGCCAAAGCCTCGCTCAAGCCGGTCGAAACCCGGCCGGCCATCCAGCGCGCCACCCACGCGATGTACGCCACGGTCAGGCCCAACCAACGTGGTTCAGCCACCAAGCCGACAAGGAGACCAACCACCAGGACTCCCAACCAGACCCGTCGGGACTTCGCCAGAAACGCCACTGCCCACTCCGGCCCGATTCCTGCAGACCGGGCACTGATCGCGGCACCCCAGGCCAGTACCGTCGCTCCTGTCGCACCAACGACGCCGCTGGCCAGGATCGGATCGAGAGTCACCGCCGCGTCGCGGCCATGGCTTGGAGCCGAGCAATTCGCTCCTCGACCGGGGGGTGGGTCGAAAAGAGCCGGCCGAGCGTGTCCCTGGCGCGGAGCGCCTTCATCGGATCAGAGATGAACAACTGGGAGACGGCCGGGTTGACGTTCATCGGGATTCTGCTCGAGGCCTGGCTGATCTTGGTCAACGCGGAGGCCAGCGCCAGCGGTTTCCCGCTGAGTTCGGCTCCAGCCACATCAGCCTCGAACTCCCTCGACCGTGAGATGGCGGTTCTGAGAAGCACCGCGGCGAGCGGCGCCACGAGCATCCCGACCAGGCCGATGATGCCTGCAAGAGGATTTCCGCGTGTGTCCCTGCTCCGGCCACCCCACAGGGCCATCCTGGCCAAGATCGAGAGCGCCGCAGCCAGCATGGCGGCGATCGACGAGATGAGTATGTCTCGGTTCTTGACGTGGCCGAGCTCGTGGGCGAGAACCGCTTCCAGCTCGGCGGGGCTCATCATCTCCAGGATCCCGCGCGTCACCGCCACCACGGCGTGTTTGGGATTGCGGCCGGTCGCAAAGGCATTGGGCTGGGGCTGGTCGATCAGGTAGATACGGGGCACGGGGAGATCGGCTCGATGGGCCAGGCCGCGCACCATGGCGTACACCTGAGGGAGTTGTTCCTCGGTGACCGGCCGTGCCCGCGTGCTGGCCAGCGCCAACTTGTCGGAGAAGAAGTAGGCACCCAGATTGAGGGCCGCCGCCAGGATCAGGCCGACATAGAACCCTCCGGTGCCGCCGTACAGCGCCATCCCGAGCCACCAGACGAGGGCGCTCATGAACCCGAGGAGGGCGACGGTCTTCAGATCGTTCTTCATACCCGAAATGGTACCGAAGTCTCTTCGCTATTCGGCTCGAGCCGGGCGTATCGTGGGAGGGTGGATGGCAACAGTCAACGCCCGCACGATCAACGGCCGCACCGCGGCCCGGTCGAACAGGCCGTCAGCGACCTCGCAGAACATCTCGGCGTCCCCGCGGCCGACATCACCCTGCAGTCGATCGAGGAAGTGACCTGGCGCGACGGAAGTCTCGGCTGCCCTCGGCCGGACATGCGGTACATCCAGGTGCTCATCAACGGTTACCGAATCCGCCTCGTGCACCAGGGGCAGGTCTATTCCTATCACGGCGGGGTAGGGCACAAGCCCTTCCTGTGCGAAGCATCGGCCGACGCCCGCCCGTCGCCGAGCCCTCCGGAGCGGCACCCGCCCCTTCTCCCCAAGCTGGAATGAGCGATCTGCAGTGAACGGCCACCAATAGCGGTTTGCGGCCCACGGGTCGGACGAGGCGTGTAGTCTCGCTGATGTGCGTCGGGGCGGCATGTCCCACCACGTCGGCGGTCCAGGGGAGAGGTTCGTCGCTGCCAGCCCTCACGGGACAAGGAAAGACTCGGGTGTTCCACCCGGGAAAGGGGTCAAAACGTGTCGAGACGTTTATTGTTCTTGTTCAGCGCCTTTGCCATGATGCTGGTCGGTCTTGTACCGGCTGTTGGCGCTGATTCGACGGTGACGGACAATCCCGTCAAAGTCGAAAAAGGTGAATACGACAGCTATGTAGTCGTGATGCGAGCCGATCCACTCCTGGCTTCGTTCGACCAGGAGGATCTGAACACCAGCGCGGCGAAGAGCGCTCGGGCGAGCCTCAAGGCGAGCCACGATCGTGCCCTGCGGGACGCTGGAGTCAGCACCGCCAAGAAGGCGAACGAGTACACGAACGCCGCCAACGGCTTCTCTGCGCTCATCACCCATGAGGAAGCGGAACGCCTGGCTGCGACACCCGAGGTGCTCCTCGTCATGCCGGATACGCTCCGGCAGCCCACCACGGACAGCTCGCCAGAGTTCCTTGGCTTGACCGACGAAGGTGGCGCCTGGGCGAGCGGCTACACGGGCGAGAACGTCGTGATCGGCGTGATCGACGATGGTATCTGGCCGGAGCACCCGAGCTTCGCCGACGACGGCACGTATCGTCGCCTCAATCGTTTCAACAACCTCGACGAGTCGGTCTACCCGGCCTGTGACTTCGGGAACACCGCCCACAACCCCAACGACGCTCCGTTCGAGTGCAACAACAAGCTCATTGCCGCTCGCCAGGTGCTCACGACCTACCGTGCGCTCATCGGCGCGGAGTACTACGAGTACGACTCGGCCCGGGGTGCGGGTGGACACGGCACGCACACGGCCTCGACGGCAGCCGGTAACGCCGGTGTCTCCGCTGAGATCTTCGGGATCGACCGCGGCGTCGTCTCCGGTATTGCTCCCCGTGCCCGTGTCATCGCCTACAAGGGCCTCGGCGACCTGGGCGGATTCAGTTCCGACCTGGCCGCGGCAATCGATCAGGCGGTCGCCGACGGCGTCGACGTCATCAACTATTCCGTCGGTGGCGGCGCCAGCCTGACCGGTGCCGACGACATTGCCTACCTGTTCGCAGCGGACGCCGGCGTCTTCGTAGCAACCTCGGCCGGCAACAGCGGGCCGGGAGACGGCACCATCGGCGGACCTGCCTCAGTGCCCTGGCTGACTACGGTTGGCGCCAGCACCCAGGCTCGCACCTTCGAGGGTTCGGCTTCGTCGAGCGACGGCTGGGAGTTCTTCGGAGCCTCCATCACCGCCGGAACGGACGAGCTTCCGCTCGTGGACGCAGCCGACGCAGGCGACGAACTCTGCAACATCGGCGCTCTCGACCCCGGCGTAGTCGCCGGAAACATCGTGCTCTGCAAACGGGGCGCCATTGCCCGTGTCGACAAGAGCCATGCGGTGTACGAGGCGGGTGGCGCAGGCATGATCCTGTACAACCCTGACGATGTCCAAGCTCTGATCACCGACAACCACTGGGTGCCCAGTGTCCACATCGGACTGACCAACGGTCTGATCATCAAGGACTACATCGCCGCATCGAGCGATCCTGTCGCCCAGATCAACGGTGGTGTCTACACCCCGAGCCAGGGCGCCGTGATGGCGGACTTCTCGTCACGCGGTTCCAACAGCGTGGCAGAGGACATCATCAAGCCAGACGTGACCGCTCCGGGCGTGAACATCCTGGCCGGCAACAGCCCCAGCCCGGTTGGCTTCTCGCCGCCATCCAGTGGCGCACCAGGCCAGTCGTTCCAGGCCATCAGTGGAACGTCGATGTCCAGCCCCCATGTGGCAGGTTTGTTCGCCTTGATCAAGCAGGCTCATCCTCGGTGGTCAGCAGCGGCAGCGAAGTCTGCCCTCATGACGACCGCCTATCAGGACGTCTTCAAGGAGGACGGCGTCACATCTGCTGACCCGTTCGACATGGGTGCGGGCCACGTGGACCCGAGCGGCGCGGCGGCGGCACCGGGTTCGATCTTCAACCCGGGCATCGTCTACGACGCCGGATTCAACGACTATCTCGGCTTCCTCTGCGATGCGGCTCCTGAGATCTTCACGGATGCGGAAGCAACGTGTGCCTCCTTGGACGCCGCTGGAATCCCAACGGATGCCAGCGACCTGAACCTTGCGTCGATTGCAGTCGCCGAGCTGGCAGGAAGCCAGACGGTGACCCGCACGGTCACCAACGTATCGGGCAAGCGCGCTGTGTGGCGCCCAACGGTCAAGGCGCCGGCGGGGTACACAGTCGAAGTGAGCCCGAAGGTCCTGCGCGTTCCTGCGGGCGGTCGATCCACCTACCAGGTCACCATCACCGCGACGGACGCGGCACAGATTGGTGAATGGAAGTTCGGTGGTCTGGTGTGGAAGAATGGCAACTACCAGGCCTACTCGCCGATCGCAGTACGCGCCCAGCTGTTCAATGCCCCCGCCGGGATCACCGGCGAAGGCGAGGACGGCAGCGCAGGCTTCGACGTGACCTTCGGGTACTCAGGCGACTATTCGGCCGCCGCCCACGGTCTGGAGAGCGCAGTCGTGATCAACGACAACGTGGTGCAGGACCCGGATCAGACCTTCGATCCGACCGACGGCTTCAGCGACGCACACGTGTTCACCACGACGGGAGCCGCCTATGTGCGGTTCGCCATCCCCGAGGACGCGGTCGCCATCCCCGATATCGACCTCGATATCTTCCTGTTGGACTCTGCAGGCAACCAGGTTGCTTCCAGCACCAACGGAGGCACGGACGAGGAGATCTCGATTCTGCTACCGCCGGACGACACGTGGACGCTCTACGTGCATGGCTGGCAAGCAGCTGGAGCCAGTGCCGACTACACGTTGTATGCCTGGATCGTTTCGGCGACCCCTGGTGGCAACATGACGGTCGACAGCGCACCGGCTTCGGCGACGCTCGGAGCCACTGAGCCAGTCGAGGTCAGCTGGACGGGTGCAACCGCCGGCGAGTGGCACCTCGGTGCCGTCTCGCACAGCGACGCCAACGGCCTCATCGGCCTGACGCTGGTCGAGGTGGACAACCGCTAGCCAGCAACCAATGATTGGAGAGAGAGGGCGCCCAATGGGCGCCCTCTCTCTTGCCACGACATCGATTTCAGCGGCGCGCCACCAGCACCCGGAAATCGCCCAGCCCGCGGGGATGCATGAGCGTTTCGGCCTCTGAGCGGACCGACCGCACATGGAGGCGCTGCATGGCATCCTCGCCGGAGGCGAGCGCCAGCTCCTCATGGCGGAGGGCACTCAACTCCTCCCGCAGCCCGTAGGAGGCCAGGAAATCGTCCTGACGGTGATATTCGACTGACGCGCCAGATTGCTCGGCGATGGCCAGCAGGGCCGTGAAGTTCACGTCGACGGTGATGTCGGTTTCGCCCGGGGCCAGAAGGGGATCCGGACCGAGATGGTGCGATCGGTACGTTCTCAATGTGCCCTGGGTGCGACGAGGTTCGAGCCCCTCGGCGGTATCTCCGTAGTCGATCAGCAGAAGCGCACCCCTGTCCAGCTGCGCCAAGGTCGCTGCCACCCAATCGGCCGCGGCCAGCTGCACTTCCACCATCCCTCCCTCGGGAGCCACGCCTGCGTAGAGGTCCGCCCAGGCGGTCACCTCCGGCCGAGCCGGAGCATCTACCAACTCGAATCCCTGGTCGCCAAAGGCGACGAAGCGCTCTGTCCACCGCTCCCCCGTTCGGACTGCCAGCGCCACGGGGAGGTTGTCGATGAGCTCATTGGCGAGCACGACACCGGTGAGCGGCCCGGGAATCTCGGCGAGGCTGGAAGTCACGGTGACGTCCGGGATCGTCTCGAGGGCCTGGCGTGCGGCCGGTGAGGCCTCGACCGCCCAGACGTCGGCATCGAATCCGACACCGGCCAGCAGGGGACGCAGCAACGACCCGGAGCCCGCTGCCACCTCTACTACGGACATCCGGTCGGGCCGGCCGAGCCTCTCCCACTCGTCGGTCACGAATCGGGCCAACGTCGTCCCGAACAAGGGGCTCACCTCAGGGCTCGTCAGGAAGTCCCCACTCTTGGACGAGCGGAGGACCCCGGAACAGAAGAAGCCGTCGACGGGGTCATAGAGGCACAGGGCCTGGAATGTCTCAAACGGGAGCGGGCCCTCGGCGACGATCAGAGCCCGAATACGATCGGCGAGCGTCACCCGGAGGCGAGCCACACCGCCGCCAGCGGCGGAAGCACGATGCTCTCTTCGCCGAGGGTCGCCTCCATGCCGGACCCGCCAAAACGGGCCTCGTCGGAGTTGAGTACGACGCGCCAACGGCCAGGGGGCAGCCGATAGTCGCGACGCGGCTCGGGTGTGAAGTTGAGGAGCACCAGCATTTCGTCGCCGCCTGCTCGCCGTTTGAAAGCCAGGGTGGACTGCTGGGCGTCGTTGGCGTTGACCCACTCGAATCCGGTCTCGGCGTGGTCGCTCAGATAGAGAGCCGGGTGCGTCTTGTACAGCTTGGCGAGTTCACCGACCAGTGCCATGATCCCGGCGTGGGATGGGTACTGAAGCAGGTCCCAGTCGAGCTGCCTCGCGTCGCTCCACTCCCTGCTCTGTCCGAACTCTCCGCCCATGAACAGCAGCTTCTTGCCCGGCTGGGCAAATTGATCGGCATAGAGGAGGCGCAACGTGGCGAACCGTTGCCAATCGTCCCCTGGCATCTTCTCGAGAAGCGATTTCTTGAGGTGGACCACCTCGTCGTGGCTGAGCGGCAGGATGTAGTTCTCGGTGAAGGCGTACACAGCCCGAAACGTGATCTCGTTGTGATGATGCTGGCGATGCACAGGGTCGCGCTTGAGATACTCGAGGGTGTCGTGCATCCAGCCCATGTCCCACTTGAAATCGAATCCGAGACCACCCACATAGGTCGGGCTCGTCACCCCTGGCCATGCGGTCGATTCTTCGGCGAGGGTCACGGCATCGGGGTATGCCTCGTGGACCACATCGTTGAAGAGCCGCAGGAAGGCAATGGCGTCCAGGTTCTCGTTTCCGCCGAATTGGTTGGGAATCCACTCCCCCGGCTGTCGGGAGTAGTCCAGGTAGAGCATCGAGGCAACGGCGTCGACTCGGAGGCCATCGATGTGGAACCGATCGAGCCAGTACACGGCGGACGACAGCAGGAAGTTCCGCACCTCGGGGCGCTCGTAGTCGAAGATGTAGGTACCCCAGTCCGGCTGGAAGCCGCGCCGGGGGTCGGCGTGTTCGTAGAGGGGCCGACCGTCGAACCGCGCCAAGCCGTGATCGTCGACCGCGAAATGTGACGGAACCCAATCCAGGATGACGCCAAAGCCTGCCTGGTGGAGCGAATCGACGAGGAAGGCCAGGTCGGCCGGGCTGCCGAAACGGGCAGTCGGGCCAAAGAACCCCAGCGACTGGTAGCCCCAAGAGCCGCCGAAGGGGTGCTCCATCACAGGGAGGAACTCCACATGGGTGAACTGAAGGCTGCGGAGATGCTCGATCAGCGGAACTGCCATCTCCCGGTAGTTCAAGGGACGGCCATCGGAGTGGGTGCGCCAGGAACCGAGGTGGACCTCGTAGACGGAGATGGGAGCCGACTGGTTGTTCGCCGCGGACCTGCCCATCATCCAGCCCTCGTCCGACCAGACATGATCGTCTTCCCACACCCTCGAAGCAGTGGCGGGAGGCACCTCCGACCAGTTTGCGAAAGGATCGGCCTTCTCGAACTGCTCATCGTCGTGCCGGGACGTGATGTGGTACCGGTAGCTTGCGCCAACCTCGACGCCCGGCGCGAATGCCTCCCAGATGCCCGAATCCGACCGGGGTACCATCGGCACCGCCCCCGGTGTCCAGTCGTTGAAGTCGCCGACGACTGAAACGGCCGAGGCTCCGGGAGTCCAAACGGCGAAATACACGCCCTGGATGTCATCTACCTCGGTGCGATGCGCTCCCAGTTTCTCGAAGAGTCGTGCGTGGGTTCCCAGGGCAAACGCTTCGAGGTCGGCGGACGTGAGAAACGGGGAAGGCGTTCCGTCGTTCCCCCGGACCGGGGAGGGACGAGCCTTCGTCGTCGGGGCGGATCGGTTGATGAAGTCTGATGAAGATGCGCTCACGGTTCTACGCTGAGTAGCTGCCGCGCTATCGTCGCCATCAGGAGGAGCCATTGCCTTGGATCGCGGTCGTTTTCATCGTCGTCGCTGCCGGTATAGCTGCCGCGCTACAGGCTCATTTCATGGGAGTGATGAGCACCGAGATCGGCGCACTCGAAAGCATGTTCATCACGTACGGACTCGGAGGGGTGGCCGTCACTCTTCTCGTGGCGCTGAACCGGGGAGGCAACCTCGCTTCATGGCGGGCTGTCCCCTCCTATATGTTGCTGGCGGGGATCGCCGGACTCGTCATCGTGGGAGGCCTTGGTCTGGGTGCCTCCCGACTCGGGCTCGTCGCCACGATCAGCATCTACGTGGCGATCAGTTTCGTCGTCTCAGCCGCCATCGATCATTTCGGTTGGATGGGGGCCGACGTCCGCTCCCTCGACGTCGGTCGCCTGTTGGGAGTGGCTTTCCTCTTCGTCGGCGCTTGGCTGATCATCAGGTGAGGACGAGGTCGCGACCTCGTCCTCACTCCGTCAACGCAACAAGGGCTATTCGGGTGTTTTCGCATCGAGGAAGGGCATCATGGAGCGGAGTTCGGCTCCCACCTTCTCGATGGATTGCTCTCGCTCCGACGCACGCAACGCCATCATTCGCTTGGCGCCGTCCTCGTATTCGTCGATGAACTCTCTGGCAAACTCTCCTCGCTGAATCTCGCCGAGGATCTTCTTCATCTCCGCCCGGGTCTCGTCCGTGACGATACGGGGACCGCGGGTGTAGTCCCCGTATTCGGCGGTGTCCGAGATCGAATACCGCATCCACGACAAGCCGCCTTCGTAGAGCAGGTCGACGATCAGCTTCAGTTCGTGCAGTGTCTCGAAATAGGCCGACTCCGGCTGATAGCCGGCCTCGACCAGAGTTCCGAAGGCGGCCTTGATGAGCTCAGAGACTCCCCCACACAGAATGACCTGTTCACCGAACAGATCCGTCTCGGTCTCTTCCTTGAACGTCGTTTCGAGCACGCCGGCTCGTGCTCCACCGATCCCCCAGGCGTAGGAGAGGCCCAGGTCGTGGGCGACGCCGGAGGCGTCCTGATGAACCGCGATGAGACACGGCACTCCGCTTCCCTCTGTGTAGGTTCGACGGACCAGATGTCCAGGACCCTTCGGAGCGATCATCAGAACGTCGACGTCAGATGGTGCCTCGATCTCGCCAAAATGGATGTTGAACCCGTGCGCCACCATCAGTGCGTTTCCTGCTGTGAGATTCGGCTTGACCTCGGCGGCGTAGAGGGCGGCAGCCGTCTGATCTGGGACCAAGAGCATCACCACGTCACCCCAGGTGGCTGCCTCTGCGGGCGACATGACGGCCAGCCCGGCTTCTTGGGCGGCCTGACGGCTTGGTGAGCCCTCACGGAGGCCAACGGCCACCGCCACGCCCGACTCATGCAGGTTTGTGGCATGGGCATGGCCCTGGCTGCCGAATCCGATCACCGCCACCTTGCGGTTCTTGATGATGCTCGGATCACAGTCGTTTTCGTAGTAGATCTGGGCCATCTGACCTCTCCTTGTCCTCCGCGCCCGACGTAGCCTCGCCGGCGTGGATGGTTCCAGCAGCGGAGTATGCGAGAAACCGCACCCGGTGTCAAAGCACTGCCGGAATGTGCCCGGGGCAACATGAAATGAGGTTCTAGGCTGGCGTCCATGTCTCGCCCGCCGGGGACCGGACCCGACCCGAATCTTCGCAACACCCACCGGCTCGATGCACCGCGCCTACTCCTGACCCTTCCCGAACCCGGGGACGCCGCAGAACTGTTCTCCCTGATCCATGGCAACACTCGTGTCCTTGCGGGACTGATGTGGGACGGTCCGGATCATCCCGGCGATCTCGCCCGGTTTCTGGACGCCTACGCCTCATCCCCGTTTGAGCCGCACGGGCACCACTGGGTGATTCGAGACCGTGGGGAGTTGAGCGGGAAAGCGTCCCGCCCACTCGGGGTGATCGGGATCCGGCCTGGGCCTCTTCCCGGCCGGTCCGACATCGGGTACTGGCTGGGAGAGCGCTACTGGGGCCAAGGTGTGATGACGGAAGCGGTCAGGGCTGTGGTCGACCACGGATTCGCCGACCTCAACATGCAGCGGATCGAAGCTGGGGTCTTTCTCACGAATCCGGCCAGTGGAGCGGTCCTATCGAAAGTGGGGTTCCGCATGGAGTCGACCCAGCGCAGCTCCCTGTACAAGGCCGGCCAATGGATCGATTCCGAGCTGTGGGTCATCCTTCGGTCCGATTGGGAGTCAGCGGCTCGCTGATGGTGCTCCTGCCGGTTGCGGGTCGGCTCAGGCCTCCCGTCTCGAGGTGATGATGGCACCGGCGATGACCAGGCCGATCCCGATGAAGGCGATGACCGCCACTCGGTCGCCCCGGAAAACGATGCCCAGGATCACCGCTACGACCGGAATGAGATAGGTCACGGTCGAGGCACGCGTGCCACCGGCTCTTCCGGCCAATTCCGCCATCGCCACATAGGCGAGCCCGGTCCCGGCCACACCCAGCACCGCCACCGCAGCCAGGCTCGCCCAAGAGAACTGCGATGCGCCCACGCTCGCCAATCCAAACGGCAACGTCATCACCGTCGCTACCCAGAGCATGCGGGCAATGACGGGGATAGAACCGTACCGCTGCTGGAGAGGCGTGACGATGTTCACCGAGACGGCGTAGAACACCACGGCCACGATCACCAGAACCACACCAAGCAGCGCCGACTCGCCCTCCCCCATGGTCGGGGCACTGATCAGCAGGATGCCCACGAATCCGATCCCAAGGCCGACCGCCTGCGTCCTTCCCGGCAATGCCCGGAGCAGCAAGCTCGCCACGACAGCGGCCAGGATCGGCATTGCCCCGTTCAGCATCCCGGCCACGGCCGAGTTGATCCACTGCTGGGCAATCGGAAAGAGGGTGAACGGAATGGCCGTCCATGTGGCGGCGATCACAGCAACTCTCGGCCAATCCTCCCGATCGATCGGGACCCTCGCTCCTGGGAAGAAGGCCAGGGTGGCGGCACCCAAACCCACCCTGAGCATCGTGACCACCCCAGGCTCAAAGGCATCCAGCCCGACTGCGATCAGCACGAAGGAGGCACCCCAGGTGATAGCGAGGAACACCATGAGACCCCACTCGGCAGCACCGAACGCCTCACGGCGGGTGCCGTGGGCGGTGGTCATGATGGATGGGCGAACCTTCGACACCAAGGGAGGCTACACGACGGGGCCGGGCCCACCGGCTGCTCCTGCCTGGGGTGCTATCGAGCCAGACTTCGAAGCAGCGGAGCGAGCTAGGGTGACCTGGAACAAGAAGGGAACCGTCTCCGCCGTGGTTTCTCCAGCCCTCACCATCAGGCTTTTCAGCTACTACGTCATGACCTTGGGGATCCTGCTCGTGCTGTTCCCCACGGGAACGCTTGGCGCCCTTCAGGTCGAGGTCGACGACTCCGACTGGATCCGGGCACTCGGCCTGGCCGTGCTCACGTTGGGGGTCTACTACCTGGTGGCGTCCCAGAACGAGGCAACCTGGTTCTACCGAGCCTCGATCGCCGTCCGGATCGGAATGGCCATCGTGTTTCTGGCGCTCTCCTTCACATCAGGACCTGTTCAGCTCCTGGCCATTGGGGCGTTCGAACTGGGCGGGGCCCTCTGGACGAGACGAGCGCTTCACAAGACAGAACGCTGGGCCTGATTACCCATGTCCACGGTTGTCGTCGTGCTGGGCGCATCCGGTCCGCAGGATCTTCCGGGAATCGAAGCCTGCCCTCCCGGCGTCGAGCTCCGATACGTGGCCCCGGGCGGCGAAGTTGACCGGTCTCTGCTGGGTGCCGACGTAGTGTTCTCGTGGGACTATCGAGGACCGATGCTGGCTCAGGCCGTCCAAGCGGCAGATCGACTGCGATGGATCCATCAGGCAGGAGCTGGGGTCGACGCCGTACTGTCGACCGACCTGGTGGAGAGTGACGTGCTCGTCACCAATTCGGCGGGGGTGTTCGATCAGCCCATCGCCGAGTTCGTTCTGGGCCTCATCCTCGCCTTCGCCAAGGGATTCCCGAGGAGCTGGACAGATCAGCGCTCGCACGAATGGCGCCATCGATTGAACGAGCGAGTAGCGGGCAGTCGCGCCGTCGTCGTTGGCGTGGGTGGAATCGGAAGAGCCACGTGTCATCTCCTGAGGGCCGTCGGTATGTCTGTGGCACCCGTCGGGCGGTCGACTCGCCAGGACACCGACCTGGGCCTGATCCACGCCGTGAGTGAACTCACGGTGTTGGCTTCCCAGGCGGACGTGGTCGTGGCGGCCGCACCGCTGACCAGCGATACCCGCCGGATGTTCGATTCCCGCGTTTTCGGTGCCATGCCTACCCACGCCAGATTCGTCAACGTCGGTCGTGGGGCCTTGGTCGATGAGGCGTCCTTGCTGGCTGCTCTACGGAACGGAGGCATTGCCGGCGCCGGGCTCGACGTCTTCTCAGTCGAGCCACTTCCGGTCGATAGCCCATTCTGGGACCTTCCCAACGTGATCATCACGCCGCATCACGCAGGGGATTACGCAACCCACCAGGAGGCGCTGGTACAGGTGTTCCTCGAGCATCTCCGGGCTTGGCTCGACGATCGGCCGATGATGAACGTGGTGGACAAGGGCTTGGGGTTCATCCCGAACGGATGAGCTCACCAGTCGACGGCGATGTATTTCGTCTCGAGGTACTCCTCGACGCCTTGGGAACTCCCCTCGCGGCCGATGCCCGACTGTTTGACACCCCCGAACGGAGCCGCCGGATCCGACACGAGCCCTCGATTGATGCCGACCATCCCCGACTCGAGACGTTCTGCCAACCGCATCGCCTTGCCGAGATCACCGGCATACACATAGGAAATGAGCCCATATTCGGTGTCGTTCGCCAAGCTGACCGCTTCGTCGATCGTGTCGAAACTGACGACCGGGGCGACGGGGCCAAAGATCTCATAGCGCAGGATTGGCGAGTTCGGCAGGACGTCGGCAATGACGGTTGGTTCGTAGAAGAACCCTTTCCTGTCCAATGCCCTGCCTCCGGTCAACACGCGCCCATCGTGATCGGTCGCGAGGTGGACCAGTTCGTCCACCTTGTCTCGCGTCGCCGCGTTGATGAGCGGCCCTACTTGTGATGCGCGGTCGACGCCGGGACCGACGCGCAGTCCCGCCATGGCTTCTGCGAGCCGCCGACTGAACTCGTCGGCAACGGGCGCCTCGACGTAGAACCGGTTGGCAGCCGTACATGCCTCGCCTGCGTTGCGCATCTTGGCAACCATGGCTCCCTCGACCGCCGCCTCGAGATCGGCATCGGCCAACACGATGAAGGGAGCGTTTCCTCCGAGTTCCATCGAGGTCCTCAGCACCTGTTCGGAGGCCTTGGCGAGCAAAATGCGGCCCACCTCGGTGGAACCGGTGAACGAGAGCTTGCGAACTCGAGGATCCTCCAAGATCACATCTGTGGCACCCGAAGAACCGCGCGCACTGATGACATTCACCACTCCCGGGGGGAGTCCCGCCTCGGTCATCAATTCGGCGAGGTAGAGGGACGTGAGTGGCGTGTCGGAGGCCGGCTTGAGGATGACGGTACAGCCCGCCGCCAACGCCGGGCCGATCTTTCGGGTGCCCATCGAAAGCGGGAAGTTCCAGGGGGTGACGAGGAAGGAGATTCCCACGGGTTGGCTCAGGGTCAGGATCATCTTCTCCCCACCGGGGGCGCGCCGCACCTCACCGGACACCCGGACAGCTTCCTCCGAGAACCAGCGGAAGAACTCGGCCCCGTATCGCACTTCGCCAATGGCGTCGGAATATGACTTGCCGTTTTCGCGGACGATCAGCTCGGCGATGGCCTCCGCCCGGTCGAGCATGAGCTCGAAGCTGCGCCTCAACAGCTCCCCTCGTTCCCGGGGGGCGGTGGCGGCCCAGGACTCGGCTGCGCAGGCCGACGCGTCCACGGCCGCTGTGGCTTCCACAGCTGAGGCGGCCTGGACGGCGGCCAGGACCTCCTCGGTTGCCGGGTCGAGGACGTCGATGACCCCGCCGGATCCGTCGACCCATTCGCCTCCGATGAACAGTTGCGTTTGCATGGTCCGCCTTGCTCGCCAGCCGCCAGACTAGCGAGGAGAATCCTGGCGAACAGGTCGCGAAATGCGCGCCCGGCGGGCCTTTGGGCTCTGTCTCCGGAGGGTGGGTAAGCGGACAATATCGGTAAGGGTATTTGGGGAGTGGCTGCGAAGCCGGGTCTGTGTTCGGTCACCGGGAGCCGGTCGAGCCAATGGTGAGACCGGCTCCTTTTCTCAAGGGAGGTGGCTATGACCCGGACCAGCAAGTTCCGTTGGTTGGGTGTCCCGCTTGTTGCACTAGCGATGATTGCTGTCCCGCTCAGCGCCTGGGCAGCCCTCGAAGCGCCGTTTGAGGGGAATCAGACGTGCAGTGCCTTCAATGACAGCTGGATCGAGCTGTTCAAGGCAGAGGTCGACGGTGACCTGAATGGCAGCTCGGCAGGTGTGTCATGGAGTATCACCGAGGGCGCCCACGGTGAGATCGTGAGCTGGACTTCGAGCCAACCGCTCGTGGCCGTCGCCGTCAAAGGCGGCAAGATCGGTGGAAACCTCTACGAATACAGTCCGAGCGCAACGAGTGATGCAGGCCTGCACACGCCCGTCAACAATGCCAACGGCAAATGGGCGGATGTGAGCCACATCTCGTTCTGTGTGCATCCGGATGAGCCCGAACCGGGCATGTTGGTGATCGAGAAGGTGACCGATCCGCCCAATGGCTACCCCGTGTTCCAGTTCGCCACCTCCGGCGAGGGCATGACAGAGCCCTGGATGGCCCAGTTGACGAACGGAGGGTCCGCCAGTCACGAGGTCATGGAAGGCTGGTACACCATCGCGGAATCGCCCGCCGATGGATGGACCTTCGAAGCGGTCAGCTGTGACAGCGAGTACGACCCCATGGGCAGCGGAGTGGCGGTGTTCGTTGGCGAAGGGCAAACCGTCACCTGCACATTCCTGAACGAGCTCGACTATGAGCCCGTGCCGGGGACGGTGACGATCAAGAAGATCACGGCCCCGGCGACCGAAGCGGTGCCGTTCACTTTCGCGACTGACATCCCGGTCGACGACGGTGTGTTCGGGCCGACGCTGTTCCACGGAGGCGCCGCCAGCGTCGAAGCGTGGCCGGGTGTCTACATGATCGATGAGATCGTGCCCGACGGTTGGCTGCTGACTGGCGTCGCATGTACCGACGACGACGTCACCTACACCGAAACCGGCGCACAGATCGAAGTCGACTACGACGAAGACGTGGAGTGCATCTTCACCAACGAGCCGATCGAGGAGGAAGAAGGCCGAGTGGTGATCCGCAAGCTGACGGAGCCGGCAACGCCGGATGTCCCCTTCAGCTTCACCTCCGATATCCCCAGGGGTGACGGATTGTTCGAGCCGGTCCTTTATCACGGTCAAACGGATGGGACACAGGTCGAACCAGGCATGTACACCATCGATGAGCTCATTCCCGACGGATGGGACCTGACCGGAGTCGAGTGCGACGACGACGAATATGTCGTCACCGACACCGGCGCTCAGATATACGTCGAGGCCGGCGAGCGGGTGCGTTGCACCTTCACTAATGAGCCGGAGCCCGAACCCGACCCGGGTACGGTCGTGATACACAAGGTCACCGATCCGTCCGGATCCGAAGAGGTCTTCGAGTTTGATTCGTCGATTCCCGACGGCGAAGCCCTCTGGACTCCATCGCTGATGGATGGCGACTACGAGAGCATCGAGGTCGATGCCGGCACCTACACGGTCAACGAGATCGCCTCCGAAGGCTGGACGCTCACCGGGCATCACGTGCGACAGCGAGGGTGCCGTCGTCGGGGCCAGCGGTGCCACACTCACGGTGGAGGAAGGCGAGACGGTGAGCTGCACGTTCACCAACGAGCCGATCCCAGAGCCCGACCCGGGCACCGTCGTGATCACCAAGGTCACCGATCCGGAAGACCCCGAGGCTTGGTTCCAGTTCGAGTCGTCGATCGACGGCTTCGCTCCGGTTCTCCTGCATGAGGAGTCTGCAAGCGTCGAGGTCGAAGCGGGGATCTACACCGTTTCCGAGGTCGAAAAGGCCGGGTGGGAGCTCCTGGATCTCAGCTGCGACGACCCCGAGACCGTCATCACGGACGGGAGAGTCACTCTCGACGTGGCTGAAGGTGAGACAGTGAGCTGCACGTTCACCAATGGGCCGCTCGACGAGCCGGTTCCGTCCGGGATCGTGATCACAAAGGTCACCGATCCGGTCGACACCGACGTCGAATTCGGGTTCGAGACCAGCGTTCCCGAGGACTCGGCCACCTGGGCCCCGACGTTGGGGCACGAGGAGTCCGAAGCCATGGAGGTCGAACCGGGCATCTTCACCGTGGACGAAGTGTTGTTGGATGGTTGGCAGGTCCAGAGCATCGATTGCGACGACCCTGAATCCGTCATCGGCGATCTCGGGGTGACGCTCGACGTCGACGAAGGCGAAACGGTGAGCTGCACGTTCACCAATGAGCCGATTCCGCCCGAAACAGGAGCGATCGGTGACTTCGTCTGGAACGACGCCAACGCCAACGGTCTCCAGGACGAGACGGAGCTGGGGATCGAGGGTGTCGTGGTGAAGCTGTTCGAGATGAAGACAGCCGATGCCAGTACGGCAACGGACTCCGACAGCACGCTCGTGGACCTCTTGATGACCGACAGCAAGGGTCTGTACATCTTCGAAGACGTACCCGCCGGGTACTACTTCGTCGAGTTCACGAACTTGCCGAAGGACTTCGAGTTCACGGAACCGAACATGGGTGACCATGAGCTGGATAGCGATGCCATCGTGGCGACCGGCCGTACTCCGATAATGGAGTTGGCCGAAGGCGAGAGGGATCTCGACTGTGACGCCGGCGCCTACCTGCTCAAGGTATCTCCGAAGCAGGTGACCACCACCACGACCGACGCGGTCGCAGGAGCAACGACCACCACCACCGAGCCTGTCATCCTGCCGTTCACCGGCGTTGACAGCGCTGCCACGGGGATGGCCGCCGCAGCCCTGATGATCGTCGGGTTCTTCTTGGTCACCGCAGCCGGGCTGGTGAGGAGGTTCAACACCTGACCTTCACGCCACACCGATCGAGTGACGGCCCCTGCGGGGGCCGTCACCGTCATGTAGGGACCGTCATTTCGGCACTGTCATGTCGGCACCGTCATGTAGGGCCTGCCATTCACCATGGCCGCTATCGTGTCGGCCCATGACCCACCGACGCCTCACTGCCGCTTCGGTGCTCTTCGTTCTCTTGGCGTCCTCCTGCACGACCGGCTTGCTCCCCCAACAGGCGCCAGAGCCCCAGGCAGCGGTGGATGTCGGGCTGCCGTGGTGGAACGATCGCGTCTTCTACAGCGTGGCCGTCGCGGATTCCCCCGACTCCGACGGCAACGGATTGGGAGACCTGGCTGGGTTGATCGGCAGCCTCGACTCCCTCAATGACGGAGACCCGGCAACGCTCGACGACGTGGGCGTGACCGGATTGTGGCTGACGGGGGTCCTGGAAGCCTCGCCGGACGGCGGCGGCGTCGTCGACTTCCTCCGAGTCGATCCCGCCGTCGGGGACAACGCCGCATTCCTCGAACTGACCGAGGCGGCTCACCACCGGGGGTTGGCGGTCATCGTCGACCTCCCCCTCAACGACACCTCCATCGACCACCCGTGGTTTGTCGCGTCGCGGGAAGGCGAGGGCGGTTTCGGCGCCTACTACGTGTGGCGGGACACCCCGTTGCTTCCGGAGGATCGCTGGACACGGTCCGAGCGTGGTTTCTACTTTCACGCCTTCGAGGCAGCTACCGCTGACCTCAATCTGACCGATCGCAGCGTCGGGGAAGCCCTGGTCGATGTCGGCGAGTTCTGGCTCACCGAGATGGGGGTGGACGGGCTCGGGCTCCCGAGCGCCTCGTACTTCGTCGAGTCGGGCTCCGACAGCCTCAACACGGCCGAAACGAAGGCGTGGCTGGCCGAGTATGACGATCGTCTCGACAGTTTCGTCCCGAATTCGGTGACCATCGCCGAGATCAGCGGGTCGACGGCGGTGGTCTCTACTTTCGTGGGCGCAGCCGACCTGGTCACCGTTGCGGACCGCCCGGCGGCCATCCTGGCCGGGCTCGAGTCCGGCTCGTCGGCGCCGCTGGTTGCCACCCAACGCGAGCTGGCCGCCCGAATCCCCGACGCGCAGTACCTGGTGCGACTCATGGATGAGGCACCGGACCGCCTGCTCGAAGGGGATGCCGGCAAGGTCGCGGCCACTCTGCTCCTCACCGAGCCGGGAATCCCGGTGCTCAACCATGCCCACCTGGTCGGGCCCGCCCGGGATCCGCTCCTCGACCACTACCGGGACTTGGTCCGCATTCGGGCTGAACAGCCTGCCCTTCGACTGGGCAGAACGGGAGAGGTCGAGACCTCGTCGGAGAACCTCTACGCCTTTCTTCGCTCCGTGGGAGACCACCAAGTGCTGGTGATGACGAACCTCTCAAACCGACCCGCGTCCGAGGTAACACTCAGGATGGACGCAGCTCTGGTTCCTCAGGGAAGGGAACCCTCCATGCTTCTTGGGACAGGGCCGATTGTGGCGATGCCTCCCCCGGTCGATGGATTCGTCGTGTGGAGCCCGGTCGGCTCGCTGGACGCCTACGAAAGCCTGATCATCCGCTTGGAATGACGCCCGCCGGCCACTACGCCGTTGCCGCAGCCAGGAGCTCGGCGTGCGCCGCCTCGATACAGGCGACGAACGCGTCGACGTCCGGCATGAGATCCCAATCTGCGTTGACCCCCCACGACATGTGCCCGTCGTAGGAGAACACCGCCACGCCGTAACCGTGGGTGCGCCACAGCGGCACGAGGGCGTATTGATGGAGCAACTTCGATTCCAGTAGGTAGAGCGGCACCTGCGGGCCGGGGACGTTCGTGACCGTGATATTGAAGGGACGTCTCCCCGCTGCCAGGCGCGTGCCCATGGAAATGAGGGTGAGCGGGGCGCCCGCACTCAGCCGGACCAGCGTCGACGCGCCCGTTGCCTGGTCGGTCTTCTTGAGCTTCATCGTCTCGGCGGTCACCGCCCTCAACCGACTGATCGGGTCCGGATCCGAGATGGGCAGGTTCACCAGCCACATTGCTACCTGGTTGCCCAGGGTGCCCTTGTCTTCTTCTGACCGCACGCTCACAGGCGCCATGATGCGGTAGTCCATGTTGCTCACGTCGAGGCCGCGATGTTCGGTCATGAACTGCCGGACCGCACCGGCCACCGTGGCCAACACGATGTCGTTGACGCTTCCACCAATACCGTTCTTGATGGCCTTCACCTCTGCCAGGTCCACCTCGACCCAGTCGAATCGTCGATTCGGCCCAATTGGCTTGTTCAACGGGTTCTTCTCGCCCTTTTGGAGCCACCCGGATGACAGACTCGCCGCCACGGCCACGCCCTTCCTGGCGGTGTTGAAGGCCAGGGACTGAGCGTGATCCAAGGCGATTGAGGCGCTCGAGACCCTATCGAGAGTGTGCCGAAGGCGCTGGGCAACGTCGCCCACCATGAGTTCCGAGCCCGTCGGCACGGGTCTCGGCTCCCACGGTGCGATTTCGCCAATCTCGCTGTTGGGAGCGAGACCGTACAACACCGCCATGAGTTCGTTGCCGCTCAGCCCGTCGATCATGCAATGGTGCACCTTGGAGATCATCCCGACCCGCCCTCCGTCGAGCCCTTCGACCATCCACACTTCCCACAGCGGCTTGGCCCGATCGAGCTTCTGGCCCATGACCCTTCCGGCCAGCCGCTTGAGCTCTTCATCTCCGCCAGGGGAAGGCAGGGAGGTGTGCCGGACGTGATAGTTGAGATCGAATTCGTCGTCGTCGATCCAGGCCGGGTGCTTGTCCAGCGGAATCCATGCCAGCCGCTGCCGGTACCGGGGAATCAGGTGCAGTCGCGAGGCGAGTAACTGCCGGACCCGCCCGATATCAACGCTGCCGTCTCGGCAGATCCCCTCGCCGTCGAACACCGAGACAGATCCGACATGCATGTGCGTCTCTGGAGACTCGAGGGCCAGGAACGAAGCGTCGAGGTACGAAAGCCGATCGAGTGTCTTGTCGGGCATGATTCCTCCTCCGGAGCCGATCCCGTCTCCTCCCAACACTTTACGCCCAGTCGGGGGCCGGACACCACCCAGGTTGCCGGAAAGGCTCGCGCCGCGCACAAAATCCGAACATTACGGATTCCTTTCCTTGGCTCGAGGATGCTTTGTCCTTTGCCGGGCAACCTGTTGCCAGCCGACAGGTTCGAGAGGGTGATTCATTCGCACCGGACAATACGTAAGAGCACTCGGCCAGAGAGCGTCAGGTCCCTCAATGCATCAGGCTGCTCGGCGACCCACACCGCTACGCCATTCACCTCTCGATCTTCCATTGGATCTGCCTGTCGTGATTCAAGGGCGAGTACGAGCACCGCAATCCGGTACGGATCGAGCGATCCAAGTGGGCGGCGAGGCCTGGCATGATCTCTGCGAGGCGCCCGATTGCGTCGCGGATCCGACCGCTCACTGCCTTGCGGGCTCGTTCCGCCGGATCGTTGGCGTTCGATCGGATCCGTCCGCCAAGGCCGGTGACCCGTCGTAGCTCGGCGAGAAGCTGCTGGCGTTCGACGGCGAGTCGCTCGATCCTTCCGAGGTCGGCATCGCGGTCCGCTGTGTCGCGCTCCGCATCGAGATCGTCAAGCCTCCGCCGATAGGCATCAAGCGACTGCTGATCGGTCATCGCGTCGGTCCCGACGCCGGAGACAGCTTGGCCGCTGGCGAGTTCAAGGGCGGCGACCTCCTGGTCGCGGCGGCTGACCAGGGTGGCGATGTCGGCCAAACCTTTGAGGTGTGGCAGCGTTCCCGACTCGTGTTGCCACGTGATCGTCCACACGCCTCCATGGAGACTGAGCGACGCCGTCTCGGGTTCGGAGTCGTCAGCGCCGTTCGGTGTAGACGCTGCCACTCGCTCCTCGATGAACTCGAGGGCGATCTCTCCGTGGCGCACCCACACGGAGGCGCCGAGGCGGCGTGATGTCTCGATCGACTGGCGCAGCATCGACCTTGCGGAATCTTGATCACCAAGTGCGGATGCAAGGATGCCTGCACTGTGGGCGAATGGTCCGGCGAAGGCGACGACCGCTCCATTCACGCCGCACGCGTCGACGATGTCCTCGATGTCGGCAAAGAGAAGAGCGCACATTTCGCTGTCCCCAAGAGCGACGCTCGCCTCGGCAAGGTGGCCTACCAATACCGACCTGAGGTATGAGCCCTCGCTCTGCCAGCCGCCGGACGCAGCCACTTTTGCCACCTCGACTTCGGCGCCCTCGATATCACCCGCCTTGGCGAGCGCTCCTGCTGCGACCGCGTGGGCCAAAACTGGTGCCCCGGTCCACCAACTCACGGCGTCAGCGGCGAGCATCCTGAGCTCGGCGGGAGCTCGGCGGGCCGACGCAAGTGCGACCCGCTGGGACATCAGCACATTGCCGGTGTCTGGTTCGTGGATCTGATCGCCAATGCTTCCGGCAGCCTCGATGAGCGCCTCGGCGCGATCGAGATCGCCGTCGAGCAGCGCCAGCGCGGCGCGGCGTGTCGCGATCATGTATCGATCTCGGGGCTCGCTCCGGGTTGTGAGAACTTCAAACCATCGGGCGAGCACCGAACGGAACCGGGCGTCACCGGATTCGAGCAACCCGTTCGCCTCGAGGATCAACCCCTCGGCATGACGGTCGACGTCGCCGAGTGTCGCGCCGATCGAGGCGATCTCGTGGCCGAGCCTGGCTCGTTCGGCGCCCGTTCCTGGCTCCCAAAGGGCATCGTGACGTGCAAGGAGACAGGCAGCGATCGTCTCGTCGTGCCCAGACTGTCGACCCAGTAACAATGCCTCTTCGCTGAGCGGCCCGGCGCGGTGCCGGTCCTTCACCACCGAGTGCTGGAGCTCACGAGCCAAGCGCGGCGGTGAGCTGCGCTTGCTTCGTCAGGCTGACACCGGTCACGGCGGTCAGAGCGGCTTCGAGCTGAGCAATGATCTCGTCGCGAGGTACGGAGAACTTGGCGCCGAGTCGCTGCACGGCAAGCGCAACGTCGGCAAGGATCTCGGCACCGGGCGCCGCCCTCGCGGCTTGGACCAGCAGCCGGCGGGCGGCATCGGGTCGCCCGAACGGGCCTCGTTGTCGGCTTCGTCCATCAGCAAACGAGTCATGACATCTGATTCGATGCGCCGTCCACCGTCGAGGGCGGCTAGGCGCACCCGGCGCAGGTGTCCGGCAGCCTCGCTGAAAGCCAGACGTCGACGGTCATCCTGGGCGGCCTCATCGGCCCAGCGAATCGCCCTGTCCGGCTCGACGGTAGCGATCGCGTGGACGTAGTGGCGGGCCACGTCGCCTGGCAGCACCTCTCCGCCGCGTTCTCGGCGAACCTCGAGAGCGGCACCGACGGCGGCGTGCAGAGTTCGAACGGTCGGCTGCGCCGAGTTCGCTGTAAAGGGTCTCGCGATAGACATCGTGAACGAACCAGAACTCGCCGCCCGGCGCACTTCTGACCAGTCCGGCATCGATCGCCGGATTCAGGTGGCGCAACAGCACCGCCGCCGTGGTATCGGTGACGGTTCCCAACACATCGAGCAGCAGCCGATTGCCGAGCACGCTCGCAACGTCGAGCAATCGTCGACTCTCGACCGACAAGGCATCCATGCGCCTGGTGACAGCACCCGTCACCACCGTCGGGAGCGTGTCGACCTCACCAGCGGCCTCTCAATCGTGCGAGTTCCACCACGAAGAGCGGATGACCGCCGGTTCGCCGGTGGAGATCGACGGCGTGTGCATGCGATGCCGGCGGGCCCGTGATCGCGCTGATCAATTCCTCGACACCATCAATGGTGAGGCCATCAAGATGCACGCCGCCAGCGTGCGAGCCGATCGTGGCCAGATCGGGTTCGTCGTTCCTCGTCGAGCTCGTCGTGGCGAAACGCCCCGATCAGTAGTAGTCGCGCTGCACGGGGCGTCCCGATGACGTAGTCGATCAGGTCGAACGTCGAGGTGTCCGCCCACTGGAGGTCGTCGAGAACTACCACAACGTGTCGGTCGGCCGCCAGGGTCTCGAGCCAACGGGCGGCCGCGTCGAGCAGAAGTAGTCGGTGTCGGTCCGGGTCGCCCACTGCCGGTTCGGGTGAGCCGAGGTCGCGGATCAGGAGCGACAAGAGGCCCGCATCGTGCCGGGCGGCCGCGGAGGCGACCTCGCTGCCAACAACGTTCGCCACCGCGTCGAATGCCTGCATCCACGGCCAGAAGCCCGCGGCCCCGGCGCCATGCCAGCACGTGCCCCACCCGACTACCACCGAGCCCGGAGCGGAATTCGCAGTCGCACCGTCAATGGCGGCCCTGATCAGCGAGGTTTTGCCTATGCCCGCCTCACCGCTCACGAGCACCGACGAGGCACGCCCGTTGATCGACTCGGTCATCGCCGCGCCAAGGCGCTGGAGGGCCGCAGCGCGCCCAAAGACGCCTCCGCTCGCGTCGCTCATGTCATTCCCTCTTGCGTCCGGCCGAAATCGCCAGATCGATTCTGGCGGAAATGTCGTCGATCTGGCGTCTTCAGGATGATACCCCAACCCAGAAGGACGAAGGACATGACATTCGACTCGGTACAGTACAAGACCTCCACCCGCCAGCAATGGCAGGACTACGCGAGCGGCTGGAACGACTGGGCGCCGCTGCTTGAGTCCTGGCTCGGAGAGGCCACCGAGCGCATGCTCGACCTGGCTGGTGTCAGGGCCGGCAGCAACGTCCTCGACGTCGCAGCCGGCGCAGGCGGCCAGAGTGTGGCGGCGGGTCATCGGGTCGGCCCCAAGGGCACGGTGCTCGCGACCGACCTTTCCCCCGCGATCCTGGAACACGCGCAACGCGCCGCCCTCTCGGCGGGCTTGAGCAACATGTCGACCAGGGAACTCGATGGTGAGGAGTTGCGTCAGCTTCCGGCCGAAAGCTTCGATGCGGCGATCTCGCGGGTCGGGCTGATCTACTTCCCCAACCGCCAGGAGGCACTCGGCGGAATTCACCATTCGCTCCGCAAAGGTGGACGGTTCGCGACGGTGACCTACTCGACGGCGGAGACCAACGGCTTCTTCTCGCTGCCGGTCTCGATCATCCGCGATCGCGCCAAGCTTGCGCCGCCCGCTGTCGGCCAGCCCGGTCCGTTCAGCCTCGCCGACCCAGCGACACTCGAACGCGATCTCATGCAAGCGGGATTCCGAGACGTCGTCGTGGAGGTCGTCGACGCTCCGGTTCGGCTGCCATCGGCGGCCGACTGTGTGCGCTTTGAACGCGAGTCGTTTGGTGCTCTGCATCAGATGCTCGGCACGCTGGGCAAGGATGAGCAAGCCGACGTCTGGGAAGAAATCGAGAGTGCCCTGGGCCAGTACGACACAACCAACGGATTCGTCGGACCGTGTGAACTCGTGATCGCCGGAGCAACGCGGATGAGTGGCCGAGGAGAGTTCACAGGTCGCTGCTGTGCAGGCGACACCCGCCTATCTCGACCGCGACGGCACACTCGACATCGTCGCACGTCACATCGCCGAGGCCGGCGCCAACGGGGCGGACCTCGTTGCGTTTCCCGAATCCTTCGTCCCCGGGTACCCCGACTTCGTCTGGCGGATGCCAAGAATCGACGACGATGACTGGTATCAGCGGTTTCAGGACCAAGCCGTCGAAATCGATGGGCCACACCTCGACACGGCACGTGCCGCCGCCGAGGCGGCCGGTGTGTGGGTTGCCCTCGGCATCACCGAGCGCACGGCGTCGGGAACGCTCTACAACGCGGTCGTCTACATCGACGATCAAGGCAAGATCGCCGGGCTGCACCGCAAGCTGATCCCGACGTCGGCCGAGCGAACCGTCTGGGCGAACGGCCAGGGTCCGATGCTCGCCGTCGTCGACATCGGCGGCGTCTAGGTGGTTTCGCTCTCTGTTGGGAGGGGCCAGGCATCCTTGCCTCGCCGCCCGAAGGGACCGATGTGGACGCCCTGGTTGAGGCGTGGGCCGACGAGTCGGATACGCCTGTGGAAGTGATCAACGTCGTGGTGGAGGTCGAGGCCGGTGCGACGAACGTCGGAGTCGTCGTCGCCAGTTCCAACGAGCCGCCCAGCGTGGAGGGCCTGGCGGATGTCATCTCGAAGGAGTTGGACCGCAACGTCGACGTCGAGTTGCAGCGAGTACCGGCAGCCACGAGCCGAGCCCGCAGTGGCGATTGACCGACGCGGTCAGCCCGCTGCGAACATCCGAGTTGCCTCGCCAAAGAACGCCGAGATCTGTGGGAAGAACCCGGCCACGATGACGTAGGCGATGGTGATTCCGAGGGCCAACTGCAAGCTGTTGCTCACCTCGGCCGGCCGGGCATCGACACTGTCAGGCACGGGGTCGAACCACATCGCCTTGATGACCCTGGCGTAGTAGTAGAAGCCGATGACCGAGTTGACGGCTGCGATGACGGCGAGCGTGGTCGTCCAACCATTGCCGACCGAGATCGTCGCTTTGAACATCACGAACTTGGCGAACCAGCCGGCCAGCGGCGGGATGCCGGCCAGCGACAGGAAGAAGGCTGTACCCAGGACGGCCAGACCTGGCGAGTACTGACCGAGGCCGGACCATTTCTCGAGCAGCCCGCTCTTGGTGCGAGAGGCAGAGGCGATCACGAAGGCAAAAGCGCCGAGGTTCATGAACACGTAGATGGCGATGTAGGTGACCGAAGCGGCGAAGGCCTCCTCCAGCCGATCGGACGCCCCCGTGACTCCGGCGACGGCAAAGGGCACGAGGATGAATCCTGCTTGGGCTATCGAGGAGTATGCCAGAAGCCGCACGATGTTCGTTTGGCGGAGGGCGGTCAGGTTGCCGAGGGTCATGGTCAAGGCCGCGAGGACCCACAGGGCGGGGCCCCACACATTGCTCGCCCCGGGAAAGGCGAGGTAGGTGACCACCAGAAGGCCCACGAACCCGGCCGCCTTGGAGCTCACCGACAGGTAGGCGGTCACCGGCGTCGGGGCACCCTCGTAGGTGTCTGGTGCCCAGAAATGAAATGGCACGGCTGAGATCTTGAAAGCGAAGCCAACCATCACGAAGAGCACCGCCATGATGAATGCGGGTTCGGTGCTCATGGCGGCTGAGGCTTCCCTAATTCCGTCGAACCCGACAGATCCGGTCAGGCCGTAGAGGAACGACATGCCGTACAGGAGGATGGCCGCCGACAGCACACCGAGCAGATAGAACTTCAAGGCCGCCTCGTTGGATTTCTCGTCGCCCTTGCGCCATCCGGCCAGGAGGAAGAGCGGGCCGGAGACCAGTTCGAGCCCGATGAACAACACGATGAGGTCTCGGGCGGAGGACATCACGAGCGCTCCGAGGATCGAGGCGAGCAGCAGGAAGTAGTACTCGCCCTCGTAATACTGATCGGACTCGAGGTACGAGACCGACATGAGCAGGACGAGGTACCCGGATGCCAGGAAGAGAGCTTTCAGAACGATGGAGAAATCGTCTACGACATAGCTGCCATCGAACATGGACCGGGTGCCTTGGTCCGACACACCCAGCCAAATCAGAGGAACGGCTGCAATCGTGATGCCGACGACACCGAGGATAGCGGTCAGATACTTGAGTCTGCGCGGCAGGATGAGGTCGGCGGTGAGCACCACCATCAAGGTGGCCGCCAGGGCGATCTCAGGCCCGAGAGCGAGATAGTCGATGTCGTAGGGCATCGAGGGTCAGCCTCCGAAGGCCGTGGTGACGAGGGAAGCGACGGCATCGCTGGTGGCACCGAAGATGACATTGGGGAAGACACCGATGACCAGCGTGGCGAGCAGGAGCGGCACCCAGGCGGTCATCTCGTACTTGTCGGCGTCGGCGAAGTCGGCACCGGCCCATTCCTCGGAGGGCTCACCGAGGTTGACTTTCTGGAGCATCCAGAGCATGTATCCGGCGGTCAGTACGGTGCCGATCGCCCCGGCCACCATGGCACTGCGGAAGAGCCCCGTGTTGAGTCCGGCCAGGGGGTTGTACGCCCCAACGAGCGACATGAACTCACCCCAGAAGCCGGCCAGGCCGGGCAGGCCGAGCGAGGCCATGGCGGTGAAACCGAGGATGCCACCCAGTTTGGGCATGATCTTCATGTTTCCGCCGAGGCGTGCCATGTCTCGAGTGTGATAGCGGTGATGCATGGAGCCGGCCAGGAAGAAGAGCATTCCGGTGATGATGCCGTGAGCGACCATCCCGATCACCGCGGCATTGATGCCGACCTCCGTGAGGGTGGCGATGCCGAGCATCACGAACCCCATGTGGCCGACGGAGGAGAAAGCAATGAGCCGTTTCATGTCCGTTTGGGCCAGGCAGGCGAGAGAGCCGTAGATGATTCCGATCACGGCCAGGATGGCGATCCACGGAGCCCAGGCGCGCGCCTGCTCGGGGAGGATCGGGATGGCGATCCTGATGAACCCGTACGAACCGAGCTTCAGCAGGATGGCCGCCAGGAGGACGGACCCGACGGTGGGGGCGGCGGTGTGGGCGTCGGGCAGCCACGTGTGGAGCGGCCACATCGGCACCTTGACGGCAAAGCCGAGGAACATTCCGGCGAAGATCAGACCCGCCACCGGCAGCGCGGTGAGCGCCGGTGCCTGGGCAATGAGACCCGGAATATCGAAGGTCTGCTCCGGGGCGTTGAAGTACAGCGCCAGGAACGACAGCAGCATGAATGCCGAGCCGAACAGCGTGAAGATGAAGAACTTGATCGACGCGTAGAGCCGGGTTTCGATCTCGATGTTGAAGCCGGCGACCGTACGCGGCGTCTTGTCGCCCCAAATCCCGATCATGAAATACATCGGGAGCAGAACCAGCTCGAAGAAGATGAAGAAGAGCACCAGGTCCAGCGCCACGAACGTTCCGTTCATGCCCATCTCGAGGATGAGAATGAGGATGAGGAAGGCCTTCGGATTCCTTGGTTCCTCCCAATGGTCCCAGCTGTAGATGATCGCCAAGACAGTGATGAAGGCGGAGAGAACCAGCAATGGCAGGCTGATGCCGTCGATTCCAATGTGGTAGTTCGATCCGATGGCGGGAATCCAGCTGAGACTGGTGTCGAACTGGAATTCGGCTGCTGAGCCGTAGTCGAATTCGGCGGCCGCCACCACCGAAAGTGCTGCCACGACAATGGTCGTCAGCAGCGCCGTCCACTTGATGCCCTCTTCTTGTTCCTTGGGCATCAGGCCGACGAGTACCGCCCCCGCCAGGGGAAGGAACACGATGAGGCTCAAGCCCCAACCGCTGTCGAACCAATCCATGTCGTCAGTCCTCCTAGTTGCTCACGATGACGAAGCTGATGACGAGGATGACCGTCCCCACCACCAATGCTCCGGCGTATTGTTGAATCTTCCCGGTCTGGAGCTTGCGAAGCAGTCCTCCAGCAGCCCCGGACCCTGCCGCGGCCATGTTGAGGCCAGCATCGATGCCGCCCTGGTCGAGACTCCTGTAGACAAATCGACCGGCGGATTGGGTCCCGAAACCGAAAGCGTTGACGACCAGGTCGATGATGTAGGTGTTCGACCAGTTGACTGCCCTGGCAAACGGGCCCTTGATGAGACCGACGAGTCCCAGCGCCACGTCGTCGAGGTAGTACTTGCGGGCGAAGATGTCGTAGAGGACCGGGATCCGGAATCGATCTCTGGCCCGTTGGGTATCGCGGTCCTTTCCGAACAGCAACCAGCCCGCCGCGATACCGCCCAGTGCGGCAATGGTGCCGTAGGCGGCCAGTGTCAGGTCGAGGCTGTCGGGATGGTGATCGCCCATCACGAGTGCCCGAGTGGCCAGCCATTCGGTGAAGCCCGTGTAGACGCCCGGCCAGTTCACCAAACCGGCAACGACGGCCAGACCGGCCAGGACCATGAGCGGAACCGTCATCAGGTCTTCGGATTCGTGCGGTTCTCCATGACCCTTGAAGGACCCGAAAAAGGTGAGGGCCACGGCCCGGGTCATATAGAAGGCGGTGATGAAGGCGCCGGCGATGGCAATCCACATGACAGCTTGGTAACCCTCGTAGTTGAGCGTTCCGAGGATCTCGTCCTTCGAGAAGAACCCGGCGAGGGGGAACACGCCGGCCAGAGCCAGAGAGCCGATCACGAAGGTCCAGAAGGTCTTGGGCATGTACTTCCGGAGGCCACCCATTTCGGACATGTTGTTGGAGTGGACTCCGTGGATCACCGATCCGGCACCCAGGAACAGCAAGGCCTTGAAGAACGCGTGGGTGAAGAGGTGGAAGACCCCGGCGGTGTATCCACCGGCCGCCACAGCCGTCATCATGTAGCCGAGCTGGCTGACCGTCGAATAGGCCAGCACCTTCTTGATGTCATCCTGGACCAGGGCAATGAGCCCGGTCAGGAACAGAGTGGCGGTCCCGATGGCGATCATGAAGGGTCGGACGTCCTGGGCGAGCGTCTGATACAGCGGGAAGAGCCGCGCCATCAGGTAGACGCCGGCGGTGACCATGGTGGCGGCGTGCATGAGGGCGGAGACAGGCGTTGGGCCGGCCATGGCGTCGGGAAGCCAGATGTGAAGGGGGAACTGGGCGCTCTTGCCCATGGCTCCAAAGAAGAGGAGGAAGGCGCCGACCACGGCTACCGTCGATCCCCCCAGGGATGGAGCGGTGAGCCCGGCCACACCCTCCTCGGCGCCGACGAGCACGTCATGGATACGGAACGAGCCAACCCCGATGGCCACCATGATGGCCCCGATGATGAGCCCGACATCGGCGACCTTGTTGACGAAGAATGCCTTCATTCCCGCCGACGAGTTCTCCTTCTCTTCCCAGTAGTGGCCGATGAGCAGGTACGAGGCGACGCCGACCAGTTCCCATCCGACGATCAGTTGGACGAGGTTCGGCGAGGCGACCAGCACGAGCATGGCACCGGCAAAGAGTGAGAACGAGGCATAGAACCAGGTGACTCTGATCTCGCCTCTCATGTAGCCGAGGGCGTAGGTGAACACGAGCAGGCCGACGGTGCCGATCACGAAGTACATCATCGAAGAGAGACCGTCGACGACCCATCCCCATTCGAGATGGAGACCGTTGCCGATGTCGGCGATCATGATGTTCTTCTCGTACACGATGTGGTCTCGGATAGTGCCGATCCACAGCAGCAGGCCGTATCCGAAGACGAACGCCATCATCCCGACGGCAACCTCGCCGCCCTGATACTTCATCCTCTTGCCGAAGAACACGATGAGCGCCACCGCCAGGAACGGCACCACGAGGATCAACCATGCCCACTCCTGGAGCGGCCCGCCCGCGCCCAGCTCAGGCCCGTGCTCTGCTTCGCCTTCTGCGAGGGCGGCGAGGATGGAGAACATTCCCGTCATCCCTTCATCGTGCTGAAGTCGTCGAGATTGGCTGATTGCCGGTTACGGAAGATGAGCAAGACGATGGCCAGGCCGATGCCCACTTCGGCGGCGGCCACGGTGATCACGAAGATCGCGAAGATCTGCCCGGTGGCCATGCTGTCTCGTAACGCTGCCTCGAAGGCAACGAGGTTGATATTGACCGCGTTGAGCATGAGTTCGACCGCCAGCAGAACCATCACCGCGTTTCGTCGTGCCAGAAGGCCGTAGACGCCCAAGCAGAACAAGAAGGAGGAGAGCACGAGGACCGGAACCAGTGTCATCGTCCGTCATCCTTCTTCGAGCTGTTCGACCAGAGAACGATCGCGGCGAGGATGATCCCACCAATGAGCACCAGGCCGACGACGACCACCACGAGGATCAGGATTGCACTCATTTCCGGTTCTCTTCGTCTGCGGGGCTGGCATCCTGGCGCGCCACGGTGATTCCTCCGATGAGCGCCGCCAGCAATACGAAGGAGACGATTTCGAACGGAAGCACGAACCGTCCGAGTAGGGCGTCGGCGATCGTCTCGGTGGAGGTGGCGGTGCCGATCTCTACCAAGTCGGTATCACCAAAGGCCGCCGAAGATGCCCAGGTCATCACGACGAACAACGTTCCAGCCGCCACAACGGCGACGCCCTTCCGGTCGTTGTCGAGGGCGGCGTCGTAGCCCACGGGAGCGCGGGTGATCATGATGCCGAACAAGAACAGAACAACGACGGCACCGATATAAACCAGCACCAGGACCCACGCCACGAACTCTGCCGAAAGCAGCAGGAACAGTGCGGCCGTACCGGCCAGGGCCCCGACCAGTGCGAGCGCGGAATGGATGAGGTTGCCGCTGGTCACCACCCGCAGTCCCGCCGCGGCGATGACGACGGCGAGAACGGTGAAGACCCAGACGAACGGCTCGGAGAAATCCATCAGGACTCCAATGCCGGTGGGTTGGGGACGGTCGGCAGCCAGTCCTGGAGCCGATCCTTGTCGTGCAGCATCTTCCCCATCGAATACTCGGAATACTCGAATTCGGGGGACCAGAACAACGCGTCGAAGGGGCACACCTCGACGCAGATCCCGCAGTACATGCAGAGGGCGTAATCGATGTCGAAACGATCCAGGACGGCTCGCTGGCGAGGGCGACCGCCGGGTTTCGATGGCGGCTTCTCTTCTTTGTGGGCCTCGATGTAGATGCACCAGTCGGGACAGGAGCGGGAGCAGAGCATGCACGATGTGCAGGCTTCCTGATCGAGAGCGATCACGCCTCGCGCCCGGGGTACCGGGGTCTCCTTCACCTTCGGGTAGTTGACGGTGTAGAGGTGCTTCTTGGGGTTGAAGAGGGTCTTGATCATCGTCGAGAACGTGACGCCGAGACCCTTGGCCAAGCCACTCCCTTGGATGCGAGGCAGTTTCAGCGCCATCAGAACACCACCTTCAGGACAGCCGTCACGACGATGTTGGCGAGGCCAAGTGGGACAAGCCAACGCCAGGCCAAGCGTTGGAGCTGATCCTCGCGGAACCGAGGAAAGGTCCAGCGGAACCAGATCATGACGAACGCCAGGATGAGCACCTTCGAGACGAGCCAGACCGCTCCGAGCCAAGGGAACTGCTCCACGCCGGGTCCGAGCGGGCCTCCCAGGAACAGCGTGGCCGCGATGGCGGACATCGCAAACATGTTGGCGTACTCGGCCAGGAAGAAGAACAAGAACCGGAAACCGGAGTACTCGGTGAGGTAGCCCGTGACCAGCTCCGATTCGGCGATCGGCATGTCGAACGGGGTGCGGCTGAGTTCCGCCAGCGCCGAAATGTAGAAGATGAGGAACCCGACCACCTGGAGGATGGCGAACGGCGAGATGATCAGGTTGAGCCAGGAGGGCGAACCTTCCCAGAACTCGAAGGTGGCTTGCGTTTCGATGATCCCACCCATCGACATGGTCTCAGAGAGGATGACCACACCGATCACGGAGAGCACCAACGGCAGTTCGTATGCGATGAGCTGCCCTGCGGCGCGCAACCCGCCCATGAGGGAATACTTGTTGGCCGAGGACCATCCCGCCATGAGCACCCCGATCGTGGAGATCGAGGAGACAGCCAGAAGGTAGAAGATGCCGAGATCCAGGTCCTGGACCGCCCCCAGCGGAACGGCTTCGCCCCGGAAGGTGCCGGCCGGCCAGAACGGGATGACCACGAAGAGGGCGAAGGTTCCCAACAGGACGACGGCCGGCGCCCACCGGAACACCTGACGGTCGGCGTCTTCAGGAATGACATCCTCTTTTTGGAGGAACTTGAGGCCGTCGGCGATCAGCTGGGCCCAACCGTACCGGCCACCCGCGAAGTACGGACCGACCCGGTTCTGCATCTTGGCCGACAGTTTCAGCTCGGCGAACCCCACCACCAGCGCCGCGTTCGGAATGACCGCAGTGATCGCAACGAGTTTCAACCCGAGCAACACCCAGTAGTTGGCGAAGATATCAGCCACTGGCTGACTCCCTTCGGGAGTCAGCTGGCAGTATCGGCTCCGCCGAACTGCGCTCGCGAAGAGATACCAGGGCAGAACGCCCCGCGTTCTGCAACGTGCCCGAAGGGCACGCCTCCGCCGAACTGCGCTCGCGAAGAGATACCAGGGCAGAACGCCCCGCGTTCTGCAACGTGCCCGAAGGGCACGCCTCCGCCGAACTGCGGCCGCGTAGGTCATGCAGTTTCGGCAAAGCCGAAACTGCACACCGATGAGAATCTGTGATTCTCATCGGTCAACGTCCCCGAGCACGAAGTCCAGACTGCCGAGCACGGCGATGATGTCGGGGACGAGGGTGTCCTCCAGGATCCAGGGCAGTATGGAGATGTTGTTGAAAGATGCGGAGCGGATCTTGAGTCGGTAGGGACCCTGACCTCCCTCGGACACGATGTAGTAGCCCATCTCCCCTTTCGGGTTCTCGGCCCGAACGTACGCCTCACCCTTCGGGACCTTGATGATCTTGGGCACTTTGCTCTGGAGGGGGCCAGAAGGAATCGTGTCGATGGCTTGCTGAATGATCCGGATGGATTGCCTGATCTCTTGGAGCCGCACCCACCACCGGTCGTAGCAGTCGCCGTTCTGCCCCACCGGGACATCGAAGTCGAAACGGTCATACGGCAGGTAGTCGCTGACTTTGCGAAGGTCGAAGCCGATGCCTGAAGCTCTCAAATTGGGTCCCGAAACGCCGTAGTCGGCTGCCACGTCGGGCGGGAGCACCCCCACTCCCTTGGTACGGGCGACGAAGATCTCGTTACCGGCGATGAGCGCCTCGAGTTGACGGCAGCTGGTGAGGACGCCGTCCATCGCTGCCCGGGTATCTTCCAGGAAACCCTTGGGGAGATCCTGTGGTGTCTTCTTGGTGGTGGGCCCCGAGCCGGCGGCCGGTTTCACCCCGCCGATCCGATTGAAGTTGGGGTGGAAGCGCCCACCGGTCACGGATTCGAGGAGGTCGAGCACGCGTTCGCGGTCGCGGAGGGCGAAGAACAGGGGCGTTGCGGCACCCAGTTCGAGTGGGTAGGAGGCCATGAAGATGAGATGCGAGCTGATTCTGGCCATCTCGGTGAGGATGAGCCGGATGTACTGGGCGCGTTCTGGAACCTCGATGCCCATGAGTTTTTCGGCGGCCACGATGAAGGGAATCTCGTTGGCGTAGCCCGAGACCCAGTCGATTCGGTTGATGAAGGCCGTGATCTGGGGGTAGGTGCGCACCTCGGACAGTTTCTCGTATCCGCGATGCATGTATCCGACGACAGGCTGCACGTCCGAGACGCGTTCGCCGTCCACCTTGGCCACGAGCCTCAGGACCCCATGGGTCGAGGGGTGCTGAGGTCCGATATTCAGGGTCATGTCGGGGGTTTCCAGCTCCACAGACACCGAGACCTCGGACAGATGGCGCATCGTGTCTTGGTCGATGGTCATGCTTCCGGGTTCTCCTCGGACGGGCCTTCCGGCATGCCCTCGACGTCCACCGTCCCCGGCCAGGGCTTGACCTCTCGAGACAGCAGCGGGTAGGCCTTCTGAAGCGGGTAGCCCTCGAAACCGGTGGGCAGGTACAACTTGATGAGGTTGGGGTGACCGATGAATTCGATGTTGAACATCTCAGCGGCCTCCCGTTCGTGCCAGTTGGCTCCTGCGAACACGCCGCTCAGCGTTGGCAGCTGCGCCGATTCTTTCGACACGTCGGTGCTGAAGTGGACGATGCGGCCCTCGTCGAGGTCGGCCGCTGCGAACAGGATTTCGTAGCGCTCCTCGACCTCTTCGGCGGGGGCGTCGCCTACTTCAACGTCGTTGCTCCAGTCGATCGCTGAGAGGTAGGAGAAGTAGACCAGCCCCAGTTCGAACTTGGCCTTCATGGCGGTGGGCACCCACCCGTCATTGGAAACCCGCACCTTCACCGTGTCATATTCGACGGAATGGCTCAACGCCCCGACCGCTTCCGCCACCGATGACGCGAAGGCATCGAGTGGGTGGGCGGTGACCTCTTCGGTCTCGGGTGCGTCAGACGGGCTGGTGGTCACGCTGTTTCCACTTCTGTTGCATGTCCTCGCCCTGGATCTTCTTCTGCAGCATGATGATGCCGTCCAGGAGTGCTTCGGGCCTCGGGGGGCAGCCGGGCACGTATACGTCGACGGGGATGAGTTGGTCGACTCCTTTGGTCACCGAATACGAGTCCCAGTACGGGCCGCCGCAGTTGGCGCAAGAACCCATCGAGATGACGTACTTCGGATCGGGCATCTGATCGTAGAGGCGCCTCACCGACGGGGCCATCTTGTCGGTAACGGTGCCGGCCACGACCATCAGGTCCGCCTGGCGGGGGCTGGCTGGGAAAGGAATGACGCCGAACCGCATGGAGTCGTAGCGGGGACCCGAGGCGGCCATCATCTCGATCGCGCAGCAAGCCAGGCCGAACTGGAACATCCACAGTGAATACTTGCGAGACCAGTTGAGGAGGGCGCTGAGGGGCTTTGGAACGCCGAACTTCTCGATCACTCCCATCGCAAGACCCCTTTGCGGATGGCGAACACCAGGCCCATGACCAGGATCCAGATGAAGATCAACATTTCGACGAGACCAAACATCTGAAGCTCTTCGAGCCGAATCGCCCAAGGGAACAAGAACACCGCTTCCACGTCGAATATGACAAACAGCAGGCCGTACACGTAGTACCGGACATAGGACTGACTCCAGCCGTCCCCGACGGGATCGACCCCGCACTCGTATGTCCCGAGCTTGGCCGGCGTGGGATTGTGGGGACGGATCGCCCAAGTGATCGCCAAAACCAGCATCACGAGGAGCACCGCGAAGGCGGCAAAGGCAGCCACCGTGACATAGTCCTGGAAATACGCGCTCACGTGCTCACAAACCTCAGGTCGTCGGGCCCGTCCTAGCCCCAAGCTGGCACGAGTATAGGGTCCACCGCAGCAGCCCCAAAGTCAAAGGCAGACGGGGATTTGGGAAACAGCACCGGGACGGTGGTACGTTTCTGCCAAGGTTCGGGTTGACCCGCAAGGGAGGGCATGGTCGATGAGGATTCTGGCTGCGTTCGACAAATTCCGCGGGACGCTCACCTCACTCGAGGCTTGTGCCGCCGCCTGCGCCGGTGCAGGCGAGCACAACTGCACCACCCAGCCCATCGCCGACGGCGGCGAAGGCACCCTGGACGTGTTTGGCGGACCGAACCGGTGGACCACCGTCACCGGCCCCCTCGGCGATCCCGTCAAAGCGGCATGGCGGCTGGCCGACGGGGTTGCCGTGATCGAAATGGCCCAGGCATCCGGTCTCCTCTTGACCGGCGGACACAACAACCCGATCACCGCATCCACGGTGGGCGTTGGCCAACTCATCGCCTCCGCCCTCGCCGAAGGGTGCCGGGAGATCGTGGTTGCCGTGGGCGGCTCAGCCACCACGGATGGCGGATGGGGTGCCGTGTCGGCGCTCGGAGGGCAACTTCTCCCTATTCCGGTCCAGGTGGCGTGCGACGTGACGACCCCCTTTGTCGAAGCCGCCAGGGTCTTCGGCCCGCAGAAAGGGGCATCACCTGCCGATGTCGTGGCGCTCACCGATCGACTGGAGTCTCTGGTGAGTCGGTATCGCCGAGAATACGGGCTGGACCTCGCCACCCTCTCGGGAGGCGGGGCGGCCGGCGGGCTCGCCGGCGGGTTGGCTGCCCTGGGCGCCACCCTTCTGCCTGGTTTCGAACTCGTCGCGGACCATGTGGGGCTCGAAGCCAAGATCTCGACAGCCGATCTCGTGTTGACCGGCGAGGGTCAACTGGACGATTCCTCGTTCCACGGGAAGGCGGTCGGGGGCGTCGTGGCGATGGCAGAAAGGGTCGGCACGCCCGTTGCGATCGTGGCCGGAGCGGTGAGCCTTTCTCGGCTGCCAGGCCACCGTGTCGTGTCTCTGGTGGAGCGGTTTGGTCCGCAGACGGCGCTGGAGTCCGCTTCGACGTGCCTCACCGAGGCCACCAAGGAGAGTTTGGAATACTTCGCGGGGTGAGGCAGCCGCGCGCGGCTCGACCGTCACGCCCGGGCCGCTGCCACGAAGGCGTCGAAGATGCCTTGCTGGGACGGGTCTTCGGCTGCGCTCACCTCGGGATGCCACTGCACGCCGACCAACCAGCGATGCTCTGACAGCTCCACCGCCTCAGGGAGCCCATCCGGTGCCGTCGCCGTCACGGTGAGCGCCTCGGCCACCCGGTCGAGGGCTTGATGATGACCCGAGCATGGCTTGGCGGATGTCGTGCCCATCGCGGCGGACACCAATGAGTCTTCGAGGGCCTCGATGTCGTGATAGGTCCAGAGACCCTTCTGGTTCCTATGGATGTCCCCCGCGCCGAGGTTCGGGATGTGGGGATGGAGTGTGCCCCCCAACGCCACGTTGAGTACCTGCATGCCTCGACACACGAACAGGGCGGGCAGATCGGATTCGACCAATCGTGCCGTGAGGGCCAGTTCGGCGGTGTCCCGGTCGGGGTCGACCTTCACGACATCGGGATGAGACTCGATCCCGTACCGGACGGGCTCGACGTCAGATCCACCGGAGACGACGACACCATCGACAATGTCGAGCCACCGTTCCCAGGCTGGTTCTTCCGGCATCAAGAGGACGGGCACTCCCCCTGCCCGCCGGACGGCAGCCACATACTGAGCAGGAGCCGAGTAGTGCTCGGCGTAATGGTCGCTGGGATTCGGCTGTTCTTGCCGGCCGTAAGTGGTGATGCCGATGATCGGTTGCATGCTCCGACGATAGCGGGCCCGGCCAGGTGGCCAGGAGCCCCGAATGCGCCTCGGCGCTCCGTACCGACTCGACGCTCCGGTCCCCGCTGCTGGCCGCCCGGGCTCCTCGTCGCGTAGGCTGGCCGCATGAAACACGAACGCGCCGGAACACTCGCCCAAGACGAGGACCTCGTCGATGTCCCCCACCTCGTCACCGCCTACTACGCCCTCACTCCCGACCTGGACGACCCAGCCCAACGAGTGGCATTCGGAACCTCGGGCCACCGGGGCTCCAGCCTGACCGGTTCCTTCAACGAGCGGCACATCGCCGCCACGACGCAAGCCATCTGCGAGTACAGGGCTTCCCAATCGATCGCCGGCCCGTTGTTCCTCGGCCGCGACACACACGCCCTGTCGGAGCCTGCCTGGGTGACGGCACTCGAAGTGCTGGCCGCCAACGACGTAACCGTGTTGGTGGACGCCGACGACCGCTTCACGCCCACTCCCGCCCTCTCGCACGCCATCCTCCGTCACAACGCCGGAAGGAAGCCAGGCGACAGCGCCTCCGCCGACGGCATTGTCGTAACACCGTCGCACAATCCGCCTGCCGACGGCGGCTTCAAATACAACCCTCCCCATGGCGGGCCTGCCGATACCGACGCCACGGGTTGGATCGCCCGCCGCGCCAATGAGCTTCTCGCCGCGGCCAACCGGGATGTCAAGCGAGTGCCTTTCACCAGGGCTCTCCGTGCCGACACCACGGAACGCTACGACTTCTGTGGAACTTACATCGACGATCTGCCCACGGTGCTCGACCTGGAGGCGATCCGCCAGGCCGGAGTCCGGATCGGCGCTGATCCGCTCGGCGGCGCCAGCGTCGATTACTGGGGGCGGATCGCCGAGCGACACCGCCTCGACCTCCAAGTGGTCAACCCGTTGGTCGATCCGACGTGGCGTTTCATGACGCTCGACTGGGATGGGGCCATCCGCATGGATTGTTCATCGCCCGACGCCATGGCCTCGTTGATCGCCGCCCGGGACCGCTTTCAGATATCCACCGGCAACGACGCCGACGCCGACCGGCACGGAATCGTCACCCCAGACTCCGGCCTGATGAACCCGAACCACTTCCTGGCGGTGGCCATCGAATACCTGTTCGGGAGTCGGGAGGCGTGGGGCGCCGGGACCGCCATCGGAAAGACTCTGGTCTCATCGTCCATGATCGACCGCGTGGCGTCCGCCCTCGGCCGCCGCCTCTTGGAGGTCCCCGTGGGCTTCAAGTGGTTCGTCCCCGGATTGCTGGACGGGTCGATCGGATTCGGCGGCGAAGAGTCCGCAGGAGCGTCATTCCTGCGCAAGGACGGATCGGTCTGGACGACCGACAAGGACGGCATCTTGCTGGCGCTCCTGGCGTCGGAGATTCTGGCCGTGACGGGCTCATCTCCCAGCGAGCATTATCGGCGCCTGACAGAACAGCACGGCGACCCGTCCTACGCCCGCGTGGACGCGCCGGCCACCCGGGAGGAGAAATCCGTTCTGGCCAAGCTGTCACCGGACCAGGTGACGGCCACCGAACTGGCCGGCGAGCCGATCACCGCCGTCCTCACCGAGGCTCCGGGCAATGGCGCCGGAATCGGAGGATTGAAGGTCACCACTGCCAACGCCTGGTTCGCAGCCCGGCCCTCAGGCACCGAAGACGTCTACAAGATCTATGCGGAGAGTTTCCGAGGTCCCGAGCACCTCGGAGTCGTCCAGGACGCCGCTCGAGCCGTCGTGGCGGCTGCGCTGGCCTAGAGACGATTGCCGAGGTTTCGACCCGGCATAGAATCGCCGGGCAGCCGCCTTCGGAAACTCACCCATGCTCACCACCGTCTTCGCCAAACGATCCATCGTCGGGATACGCCAGTTCGGTGCGGTTGCCGCGATCCTGGCCTTCGCTCTCCCCTTCTTCGTCGAGTTCGACGGGCTCTCCCCGGAGGGCCACCGGATCCTGGCTGTATTCCTCATGGCGATCGTGCTGTGGGTGACCGAGGCCATCCCCCTCCACGCCACTGCGGCGTTGATCATCCTGTTGGAGATCCTCCTCATCAGCGATCAGGCACTCGTCCCCACCGGCGACGCGTTCGAGCCTGCCACCTACGGCTCCTTCTTCTCGGCGTTGTCGCACCCGGTGCTGATGTTGTTCCTCGGGGGCTTCGTCCTGGCTGACGGGGCCGCCAAGTTCAATCTGGACAGAAATCTGGCTCGAGTGCTGCTGCGCCCGTTCGGCACCTCCCCGAAATGGATCCTTCTCGGCCTCATGCTGGTCACAGCCGCCTTCTCGATGTTCATGTCGAATACCGCCACGACTGCCACGCTGATGGCGGTCGTGCTCCCGGTGGTAGCCACCCTGCCTTCTGAGGATCGGTTCCGGACCGGGCTGGCCCTCTCCATCCCCATCGCCGCCAACGTGGGAGGTATCGGGACGCCGGTCGGGACTCCACCGAACGCAATCGCGGTGGGTTCGCTGGCCGAGGCAGGCATCTCGATCAGCTTCCTCGATTGGATGGCCCTGGCCGTGCCGCCGATGTTGCTCACCTTGGTGGCGGCCTGGTGGATTCTCGTCCGCTTCTATCCGGCCACGGTAGACAAGGTCTCCCTGGGTATCACGGGTTCCTTCGACCTGTCCGTCAAAGCCAAGGTGTTCACCGTGGTCTTCGCAGCCACGGTCTTGTTGTGGCTGACCGAACCACTCCACGGAATCCCGTCGGCCATCATCGGTTTCATGCCAGTGGTGGTGCTGATGGCAGTGGGAGTCATGTCGACCAAGGATCTCCAGTCCATCCAATGGCACGTGCTCTGGTTGGTGGCCGGCGGTATCGCCCTCGGTGCCGGGGTAGCCCAGACTGGCTTGGACTCCTGGCTGGTCGGCCATGTCGAGTGGGGTCGCTTCGGCCCGACGCTCGTGATCGTCCTCCTGGCCGTGGTCACGCTGGCGTTGAGCACCGTGATCTCGAACAGCGCCACGGCCAACCTCATGGTCCCCATCGGCCTGAGCCTGGCCGCGTCGTCCGCGGTCGACGTGGGCGTCACCCGCGCTGCCTTCTTCATCGCCATCGGCGCCTCGTTGGCAATGGCCCTCCCGATTTCCACCCCACCCAACGCCATTGCCTACAGCACCGGTGTGGTGAAGACCCGCGATCTGGCGTTCTCCGGCATCGTGATCGGGGCCATCGGCATCGTGTTGTATCTGGTGTTGGCTCCACTGCTGTGGCAGGCGATGGGGGTGCCGACGTGACCGGGCAGTCCGATCAGTTCTATGAGGATTTCCTCGTCGATCGCACGCTGAGCGACGAAGCCGTTGAACAGCGAATGATCGCCGAGCTCGACCGGTTGCTCGGAACGCCACCACGCAAACATGTCGGTGCCGGGACCTTGTTGTTCGAGGAGGGCGACTGGGTGGACGGTGTCTGGTTGCTGCTCGAGGGGAATGTGCGGCTCTTCCGGATCATCGACGGCGAGGACATCGTCTTCCACGTCCACACCGTCGGACCGGTGATCGGGTTGCTGGCTTTTGCCTCGCAGTCCAACGCCGCCTACAGCTGTCGAGCGGCGACCGACATCACGGTGGTGCGGCTGACCGGGCGCCAGCTCGAAGATGCCCTCTCGCAGAGCGCCCGTCTCCAAGGACATTTCGCCACCGTCTTGTTGCGGTCCCTGGCGAGCCGCCAGCAACGTGCTGCCGAGCAACGCGTCGAAATCAAGCAGCTCAACCGGCAACTCGCCGAGGAACGCGATGAGGCGGCCCGCACGTTGGAGAGCCTCCAGAAGGCGCAGCTCCGCCTCGTCGAGTCCGAGAAGATGGCGACTCTGGGAGAGTTGTCAGCCGGTGTCGCCCATGACCTCAACAACCCGGCCACCGCCATCAGCCGCTCGGCAGAGTTCCTGTCGGAGGACCTGCTCGCCCTCGCAGCTCGATCGGATGATCCTGAATGGGCCCGTCGTGTGCTCACGACCGCTCTCACCTGGGAGCCTCTCTCGACACGCGACGAACGCGCCCTTCGCCAGGATCTGGCCGAGGCCGTCTCGGACGAACCCTTGGCCCGGCGCCTGCTTCGTTGCGGCATCACCACCCCGGCCGAGTTCACCGAAGAGTTCGAGGGGCTCTCCGGCGCCGCCTTCGAAGACCGGTTGTCAGACCGCGAGTCCTATTTCCGGATCGGATCCTCACTGCGGTCCATCGCGGCGGCCGCCGGTCGCATCGCCGCCCTGGTGTCGAGTCTCCGGTCGCATGCTCGCCCGGCCCGCGAGCTGTCGTCCGACGTCGATCTCAACGCCACGATCGACGAATCACTGCTCCTTCTGGGCCATGAACTGAGCGGCATCGAGGTGGTGCTCCACTTCGGGGCGATACCTCGCATCTCGGCCTACCCGAGCGAGCTGGGCCAGATCTGGACCAACCTGGTTTCGAACGCCGTGGAAGCCATGGACGGGAAAGGTATCCTCACGATCAGCACCGACCAGCCCGATTCGAGGCAGGTGCAGGTGACCATTTCGGATACCGGTGGCGGCATTCCCCTGGAAAGCCTTCAACAGATCTTCGACATCAACTACACGACCAAACAAGGGAGAGTGGAGTTCGGAATCGGTCTCGGGCTGACGATCACAGCCCAGATCGTGCAGCGCCACAATGGCACCATCGATGTGGTTTCGGCTCCCGGCCGGACGACGTTCACCATCAAACTGCCCATCACACCTGGAGACGGCTAGTGACCGAAATCCTCATTCTCTGCGTCGAGGACGAACCCGACGTGCGCGACGCTCTCGAACGTGACCTGACGCCTTTCGCTGATGTCTTCGCCATCGAGATGGCCGAGGATGCCGAGGACGCCCTCGCCGTGATCGAGGATTACACCGCCCGCCGAGCCGTTCTCGGACTCGTGCTGGCCGATCACGTTCTCCCCGGCACCTCGGGAGTCGACCTGCTGGTCCAACTCCACGACGATCCCGCCACCGCTTCGGCCAGAAAGGTCCTCATCACCGGTCAGGCCAGCCATGGGGACACCATCAGAGCCATCAACCAAGCCGAGCTCGATCATTACATCGCCAAACCCTGGACACCCGACGAACTTCACGAGGTGGTCCGCACTCAGCTCACCCGATTCGTGGCCGATTCGGTCGACGACGTGCTCCCCTACGTGGGAGTGCTCGACGGGGCAGCTTTGATGGACGTCGTTCGGGACCGCCTCAGCGACCGATGACTCCGCGACTCACTGCCCGAGGAAGGTGAGGACAGCCAGCACCCGCCGGTGGTCGTCCGCGGCAGGCAGCAGGTCGAGCTTGCCGAACAGGCTGTTGATGTGCTTCTCGATCGCCCCGACGGACACACCCAGCTCGGACGAGATGGCCGCGTTGGAGCGGCCCTCGGCCATGAGCCCGAGCACGTCGAGTTCGCGCGATGTGAGCCGATCCAAGACCGATTCGCTCCGCCGTCGCCGCACGAGTTGGGCCACCACTTCAGGGTCGATGGCCGCAGCCCCGGCCGCCACATGCCGGAGCGTGTCGAGAAACTCGCCGACATCGGCTACCCGGTCCTTGAGGAGGTAGCCCATCCGTTCGGTGCCACCCCCGATGAGGTCCAGCGCATATCGCTCCTCCACATACTGGGACAGCACGACGATGGCGACGTCCGGAAGGGCGGCACGTATTTCGAGGGCGGCGCGCAATCCTTCATCCGTGAACGTGGGGGGCATCCTCACGTCGACGATCGCCAGGTCCGGGTGGTGCTGGAGGACGGCCTCGACCAGTTCGACGGCGTCGCCGGCCAAGCCGACCACCTCGATACCGGCGTCGGACAGCAGGCTTTTCAAGCCCTCACGGAGCAGGACCGAGTCCTCGCCGATCACCACCCGCATGGGATCTCAGCAATCACTTGGGTCGGCCCGCCGATGGGGCTGATCACTTGCAGGTGTCCACCGAGGGCTTCCACTCGATCGGCGAGGCCCGAGAGGCCGCTGCCGGTCGACAGCGCCCCGCCGACGCCGTCGTCGACCACCTCGATTTCGATGCCGCCGCCCGCCTCTTTGATGGTGACGTCAACGATGGAGGCCAGGGCGTGCTTGCCCACGTTGGCGAGGGCCTCGGACACCACGAAGTAGGCCGCTGACTCCACGGACACGGGCGGCCGGCGGTCCAGTCGGTAGAACACCCGCACCGGGATGGGTGACCGTGCCGCGAGGGCAGACAGGGCTGGGTCGAGCCCTCGGTCCGTCAGCACCGAGGGATGGATTCCCCGAGCCAGGTTGCGAAGTTCCTCCAGCGCCTCCTTGGTATGGCTATGGGCTTCCTCCACCAGCCGGCGGGCTTCCTCGGGTTCTTCCTCGAACTTCTCCTTGGCCCGTCCGAGTTCCATGGCGACGGCCACCAGGCGCTGCTGGGCGCCGTCATGCAGATCCCGTTCGATCCGCCGCCGCTCCTGCTCGCCGGTGGCGACGCTCTGGTCCCGGCGGACGGTCATGTCTTTGACCTCGGCCTCGAGTTCCTCGGTGCGGCCGGGGCTGAGCACCGCCCTCGCCAATCCGGCGTGGAAGTCACCCGCCGCCACCGTGAGCCGAGCTGCGATCGGAAGGAGCCCGATCCCAATCACCGTGGCCGGGATGGCTCCGGCCACGCTCGAGATCGTCCACAGGTCCGAACCGAACAGAATGCTCAGACTGTTACTGCTCAGGACCAGCGGGATGGAGAGGCCGAACGAGACGGGGATTCCCCACACCGTGGCGAGGAAGGTGAGCCACACGATACCGAGCGGAAACAGAAGGAACAGCCAGGCACCGGCCCGCCACGTGCTGGGATCGGTGGCGACCCTCCTCGCCGAGACGACCCGGCCTGCAGCGGGAGCGGCAGCCCGGTGGGGCTCGGCGATGGCCGTCTCGCCGAGCGCGGCCGCCAAGTGACGCTCGATCCGGGCCCCCACCCTCCACATGGCGAAGAGAGAGGCGAGGATGGCCGCCCCGACGCCGATCACCAGGAGACCGAATCCCAGAGAAAGCAGTGTGACGGAAACCACGAACCAGAACTGGCCGACCGGGAAGGTGGAGAGCAGATAGGCGCTCCTGCGCCAGGTTCGCTCCTCGGCGAGCGGCGCAAACCAATGGAGAACCGGATGAGTCTCAGTGCGATCTTTGGTCATCGTCACCTCCTGGCCCCACGGTATGGAAGCGGCCGGCCCGCAGCCAGCCTGCCTGCGGGGGCCTCCGTGGTGAGGCTACCCCCCGTACCGGCGGGTCGCAGCTCGAGCCCAACCGTCAGAAGCCGCGTTGGCGTCCCGTGTAGGGGCCCTCTGCGGCCGCTTCGAATTCGGCCACGCTGGGACCACCGAGCCGGTGCAGGCGGCGGTTTCCGTAGGCGTAGGTGGCGATGAGGAGAGGGATGATCGTCGGCCAGGACGTCGCCACCTTGACGGCTGCCACCGCCTCGGGACGCTCAGCCACATAGAAGATCCACTGGAAGCCGGCCCGCCCGACGAAATAGAGCGCCCAGACGACGGTCACTGCGGTGTAGGCGGGCCGCACGTCCGAGCGCCAGTACCAGTCGAGGGGCCATTTCCGGTAGCTCCAGCTCGACCAGGCGGACAGCGGACGACCCACGAGGATGCTCACCACAGCCAGGACGGCCATGGCGGCCGCCCCGACGATGCCGGGCAAGAAGAAACTCTCCGGCCTTCCCGAGCGCAAGGCCAGGAAGGCTGCGAATCCGATGGCCCCGATGCCTGCGACCGCGTAGGCGACCTGCTGTCCTTTCCGCACCCGCCACGCCGCCACGGCGCCACCGGCAATGAGCGCAGCGACGGCCGCCGGACCCAAGCCAGACAGGGCGTTGGCCACCACGAACGCGATGGGCGCTACAAAAGAGTCACCCAGGGTGCGCTCGCCCACAAACAAGCCGCGTACGTCGGAGCGTATGTCTTCCCAGAGGTGGTGTTGTTCCATGTCACCAAGAGTACGGTGCCGCCGGCACTACAGATGCCGATGGAGGTTCAAACCCCGCTCAGCCGATGCCGTCGACAGGTGGGGCGCCTGCTGCCAACCAGCGCCACCGGGAAAGACCGGTCACGAGTGAACCGATCACCACGGCTCCGACAGCGACGGCCAACCAGCGAGGCCACACAACCCAAGCGCCAACGATCGCAGCGGTATCGAGCGCCACTTCGATGATCACCCTGGCTCGTCCTGGGGTGGCCACCACCACCTGATGTTTGTCTCCGGGAGTCGAGAAGACGGCAGGAAGCGTCACGAGGACGATGCCAACGAGGACCGCCACCCACCACCGGTCAGTGAGCTCGAAGGCCGCCCACGGGCCGGCCACCCATGCCACCACCTCGACCGCGAATCGGAGGGCTGCCGAGGGCACCGTGTCGTAAGGGCTGATCCCCGGTCCTGAGTGGGTCACGCCAGGTATTTCACGAGGTTGTCGTAGTCCCCTTCGATGGATTTCTTGGCCATCCGATCGGTCAGGGGGCTCAGGAGTTTGAGCAGGCCGCCGGGGCCGCCGGAGATGTGAGCCGTCACCCGCGACGTCCCGCTCCCCAGATCCTCGACGGTCCTGGTCACCGCAATGGGAAAGGTGCTCTCGATCGTCTCGATGGTGACGGACGCTCCGGGATCGAGCGCGGTGACTTCGAAGACCGAGACGATTGGTCTTCCCATGAACTCGGCAACCTGCTCATAGGTCGAGCCGATTGCGATTGGCGGCGCAGAAGTCCACCGGCAAGATTTCATGCCTTTCTGCCAGAGCGGGTTGTTGGAGGCGTCCGAGAAGAATGCGAACACCTCGTCCGCCGGTTTGTCGATGATTCGCTCTACCTTCAGGTCCATGCCTAGCCCTCCTCGGGTCCCGGGTCGCCACCGGAAGCCGCCACGGAGAAGCGGCCCGGATCCAGGTTCCGGGCGATGTCGAAGAACCCTACCGGGCGCACGGCGGCTCGTCTGGTTGGCGGAGCCGGTTCATCCACCAAAGCCCATGCTGACGATCCCCAGGCTCGTCTGCAGTACCCAGCCTGCTGTGGCCACCCCGACGATGAGAAGGAGGATGTTCACCCACCGGGGCAGTTGCTTCTGGCGCCACCCGGCCGTGAAGACCAGCCCTACGAGCGGAAGAACGAGGATGGTGACGGCGTGGAGGAGGCCCATAGCCAGCAGGAGGCCTCCTATCCGGGAGGTCGCCTCTCCAAGCTGCTCGCCGACTCCGAGGCTGGCCGCCAGGGGTCGGTCGAAATCGGCGGTGACCAGGATGAATCCGGAGAAGACCAGGTAGTAGGCCACGTCGAGCAGGCGAATGAACCGGTCACCAGTGGCGGGGCTGGTACGGAAGATCGCCCCGGCGTATCCGTCTCCGAATCGGCGGATGGCGGGGCCGAGGACAACCACGAGAAGCATGAGGACGAGCGACTCCAGGACCTCCATGGCTCGCCATTCGACACCACTCCGCCCAATCGTCGTCTCGACCCGGAACCACCAGCCGGCCGCGACCAGGAGAGCCGCCACCGCCGAGATCGACAGCATCACGAGGCGTACTCGCCGACGCCGGTCTCTGTCCTCGTCGATCGAGCCGCTCACGCGCGCCCACAGGTCCACGCTGGGCTGCACCTCGTCAACGGCACTCAGTGCCTCTTTGATGCGTCGCTCGAGCGTCATTGGGCAACCTCCAGTCGTTTCTCCAAGGTCGCCATGCCCCGCCTGCAATGGGTCTTCACCGAATTGGGCGAGATCCCCAGTGTCTCGGCGCTCTCGCGTTCGGTGAGATCCAGGTAGAACCGGAGCACCAGGCAGTCGCGTTGCCGGGCCGGCAACTCGAGGAGCGCTTCGATCACTTCGCGCTGGTTCTCGGCTGCCACTACCTCGGCCTCCACTGTGACATTGCCGATGGGGATCGCCGGCTCGGTGTGCCGAAGCGACATGAGCCCACGCCGGTTGTGGTCGCGGGCCAGGTTGAGCACGATCGATCGCAGATACGGTGCGGCCTTGTCATGGTCACGCAACCGGTGGGCAGAGCGCTGCAGCCGAATGAACGCCTCTTGCACGAGGTCCTCGGCTGCGCTGCGGTCGTCGGTGAAGATTCGAGCGAGCCGGACCAGAGCAACGGCCTCCTCGCGATACAACCGAGCCACGAGGCCCTGGGCGGGCTCAGGAGGCAACGACGTAGCGGCGGCCTCGGTCATTCCCGTCAAGACTCCGTTTCCTCTCTCCGGTTTCAGAGGAGACGGCCGAACATGTCGGCCGTCTCCTCCCGCTCGCCAGCTTCAGTCGAGGTCGGCGCACGCCAGGCGTACGGCCGAGTCGTCTGGCCAGTGGATGACCACCGACCGGGCATCCCGCCTGGCCCACGCATCGTGGCTTGCCTGACCTATCCCCACTCCGGCCGAGTTCGTGGTCACGATCGGCCAGATCTCGTTGTACTCGTCGACCGGGCCACCAATGACGTTCTGATAGTGACCGCCCCCGGCCGGATCGTCACTGCAATAGCCGTTGTGCACATGCACCTTGTACGTCGTGTCCGGCTCGAGTCCGCGTACGACTACCCGGACTGCGGTCGTGTCGTCCTTGCGAGGATTGCGGACCATCAGGGCTGTTCCGGTGACGGTGTAGCCGAGATCGGCGCCGCCGGAGAGTGTGCCGAAGCGTCCACTCGTCACCACCCTGTGTCCGTCTGCTGCCTCTACGGATGCCTGCGCCGGCACGGCCAGTCCTCCAATCAGTACCGTGATAGCCAATGTCTGAATGAGCCTTCGGTGACGCATGTCACCCTCCTTCTTGTCCGTTCTCCGGCGTCGGGCCGGGCCGTGGCGAGCGGCACAACGGTTCAGGCTGCTTCGATCTTGGGCGGGTCCCCCTCGTCGAGTTGCCGGTTGATCGAGAACAGGCGACCGATCACAGGGAGACTCAAAACGTTGAGACCGTGGAGAAGACCCATGAGAATGAGGAGGCCCCCCAGGCGGACTGCGGTGGCCTGGAGATGCTCCCCGTTGACCTGCTCGGCCCATCCGGTGTCGCGAGTGAAGCGAACCACGAAGAGGATGTAGGCGCCGAAGATGAGGTAGTAGGCGAAGTCCATCAATACGAGGTAACTCTTCCCGTACGAGGGTTGGCCCGGAAGACGTCACCGGCGTACGCCTTGCCAAAGCGCTTGATGAGCGGGCCGACGCCGGCCACCACGGCCACGAGGACCAACGCCGTGATCAGCTCGAGAATCCACCATTCCATGATTTCCCTCTTCCACAAACGGTACTCACATGACAGACGATCGTGCCCGTCGATCCGGTGACAAGAAATCTCGGAGATCTGACGAGGACCCCTGGAGATGGACCCAGGCTCAAGAGGGTCGGGCGCAAGTGGATACAGCTGGACCCGACCCACAGGGGGCCGGGTCCAGCTGCAACCAGGATTACTCAGGGCAGTTCGTTCACACGGTCCGTCGAAGGCGGAGCGATCGGTCCTTCCGAGCCCAGATACGAATTCAGGGCGTCGAGGTCGATGCCTCCACCGACCCTCAGGGCCGGATCGATCGTGGCGAATGTACCGAAGTTGTCACCGCCATCGGCCAGGAAGTTGTTCACCGTCACGACGTACGTCGAACCACCGTCGAGCGGAACGCCGTTCAACTCCACGTTCGTCACTGAGACGCCCGTGCATTCACCGGCGTCGATCGTCGTGGCCAAGTCGTAGGTGAATCCTTCCGACACGCCAAGATGCAGGAACGCCCGGCTCGAGCCGGCCGGCTGACACTGCTCTTCCAGCACGGACACGATCTGGTCTCCGGTCATCGGGATGGTGTACAGGAAGTTGCCGAACGGCTGGAACGTGAACGCTTCACCGTAGGTAACGACACCATCGCCCTCACCGGCAGGCGAGGAGGCGTATGTGAGATCCGAACGGACACCGCCGGGGTTCATGAAGGCCACCTCTGAGCCGTTGATCTCCGTCGCCCAGAGTTGGGCATCGGCGACCATGTTCCCGGCCGCAGATTCCACGCCACGATCTGAACCCGACGGATCTCCTCCACGGACGATGTCAGCCGTGATCTCGCCAACGGGACGATTGCCGACCTCTTCGGAAAGCGGGCGCCATTTGTCGAGCACGGCAGTGATCGCCGGATCCGGGGTGAGGAGCGACTGGTCGACGACATGGTTGATCGCCGAACTCTGATTGCGGAGGACGTCCTTGGTGCGAAAGTCCAGGACCAGATTGATCTCCGACACGACCCGTCCGTACGAATAGGCGCTTGTCACGATGCGCTGCCTGCCCGACGAGTCGGGCAACTTGCAGTTGTACGGCAGGTGGGTGTGACCCGTGACCAACACGTCGATCTCCGGGTCGAGCGCATCGTGGATGGCGAGAATGGGTCCCGAGATGTCCACGCAGGCGTCTACCACCCCTGGGGGAGGATTCTGGGACCCACCTTCGTGGAGGAGCACCACGATGGCTTCGACACCCTTGGCCTTGAGAACCGGGACGAGAGCATTCGCTGTCTCGGCTTCGTCGAGGAAGGTCCATCCTTGGATGCCCGACTGGGCAACAAGTGTCGACGTGCCCTCGAGGGTCATGCCGATGAAACCGACCTTGACACCGTTGAAGGACTTGACCGAGTAGGGCGGCAGCGGAGTGCGGCCGTTCGCGTTCACGGTGTTGGCAGCCAGCCACTGGAAATCGGCACCCGCGTACGGATCGTCCTCGAAGTAGCAGCCGTCCACGGGGTGACATCCGCCTCGCTGCATACGGCGGAGTTCCTTGACGCCCTCATCGAACTCGTGGTTCCCGACGCTCGAAACGTCGAGTCCCATGGCGTTGAGCGATTCGACCGATGGCTCATCGTGGAACAAGCCCGAGAAGAATGGTGAGCCTCCGATGAGGTCGCCGGCGGCGACGGTGAGGGTGTTGGTATGACCGGCCCGAAGCTCACTGAGCTTGGCGGCAAGGTACTCTCCTCCGCCGGCAACGATACCGTCGGCAGTACCAGGGGTGTTCGGCTCGAGGTGTCCGTGGTAGTCGTTGAAGGCCAGAAGTTGGACGTCCACGGTTCGCGGTGGTCTGACTCTTTGAGCGGATGCCGGCGCGGCAAGCGCTCCCAGCGTGGCCAGGGCCATGGTCAGTGCGGCGAAGCCGGCGAATACACGGCGACGTCTCCCCTCCCATAAACCTGCATGCATTACGGGAACAGACATGTGGTATTTCCTCCCCTTTGCTCCTAAGCCCACGCTCCTCCGCCCGGGTATAGCCCGTGTCTAGCATCTCCCGTCGACGCATGCTCGCTGAGAGTGGTTGTTTGACACTCCCAGGACAAGAAACCTCGAGGAGGGTCGAACAGTCGGCCGCAGGCGACCCCGACGTCTTGGCGTACCGCGTCGACATGATCCTCGCCTTCGACGAAACGAGTCGGCTCGGAGCGGTCGACGTCCCCACGCTCGTCGTGGCTGCCAGCACCGACACCTGTCCGCCCCGATCGAAAAAGGGACCTTGAATGACGAGGTTCCGGGCACCGAGAGCGCCCGTTGCAGCGAGGGACGCCCGGATCGTGCAGTCGCGTCAGGCCGGCGGCTTGGCCGAGGACGGGTGCGGCATCTTCATGTAGACCCCACCGAGCTCGAGTTCGTCGAGCATCTGGGTGAGCCGCGCCTCGATCGTGGCGGGGCGTTTGGCGCGCGTGATCCAGGAGAGATAGTCGTTCTGCTGATAGGCGGGTCGCTCGAGGTAGTCGGCCATGAGCCCCCGCTCAGACAACGCCTCTTCGATGAAGTCGGGCATCGGTTGACGTTCCCGATCCAGCTTCGACCAGTCAGTCATCTTCGGACGCTACCTCGCCGCCGGCGTGCGGGTGACGCCAAACCTGCCCTTCCAGTGGTGCTCCCATGAGCTCAGCCTGGCGCGGCTCGGCGGCGTAGTCGCACGACGTGGAGCGAGTCCGGCACCACCGAGCAGCAGCACCAGAGCGGCGGCCACGGTACGCAGCAGATCCCACCCGGTGAAGGGCAAGCCGGCGACCTCTTGGAACGCGAAGTCGGCAGACACGCTGAGATCGTCACCCGACAGCGTCACCGTGATCGAAAGCTCGGTTCCGGGCGCCGGCACCACCCCGTCGGGCAGGGTGTCTTCGTCGACGACGACGGTATACGTGCCGGGAGGTAGGTCGGCGATGGAATACGAACCGTCGGCGTCCGTGGTGACGCTGGTCACCAGGTTGCCGTCCTCGTCGTACACGTCGATCCGCACACCCTCCAGCCTGGTCTCGCCGGCGTCGACCACGCCGTCTCCGTCGGTATCGACCCACAGCACCCCGGAGATGTCTCCCAAAGGGGCCACCCCGAAATCGACCAACTCCGTTCCACCGGTTCCGATCGTGACATCGACCGAGCCAGGGGTGGTGAGGATCACGCCTTCCGGCAAGGTGGTCTCGATCGACAGCGACGGTGTAGGAGCCAGGAGGAAGGTTCGGCGCCGTCCACGACCCGTCAGGGCCGGTGACGACCGAGATGCTGACAGGGCCGTCGGGACCCTGCCAGGTCACCACAACGGTTACCCCCGGCACCCCGCCTTCACCCGGGTCGTGGATCCCGTCGCCGTCGGTGTCGTCGAAGACAACACCACCCACGCTCCGGTTCCGACGACCGCGAAGTCGACGTCCGTGATCGCTTCGCCGCCTGTGATCGTGCCAGCCGTGACGGCGGGATCGCCACCGTCGAGATCGCTACCCGGCACAACACCGTCGGGCAAGGAGTCGGCGTCGAGACTGACGGTGAAGCCGCCGTCCGGCAAGTCCGGGGATAGAATACGCTCCAGCCGAATCGGTGACGGTGGTGATGACCAGATCGTCTGCAGTGCCGAGGACTCCGTCGAGCCCAAAGTGAGTGAGCACAACGCTGGCGTCGGCGACACCCGGCTCACCGGCGGAGACCGCAAGATCGCCGTCGACGTCGTAGAACACCAGATCGCCGACCGACCCGACGCCGGCGTACCCGAAGACGGGGGCGAGCACCGAGCCCGTACCGGGCAGGGTCAGCACTGCCGTGCTGTCGGCGCCGCCATCGACATCGAACGTCGAGGCCACGCCGGCCGGCAGGTCGGCCGTGTCAACGGTGATCGACACATCACCGGCCGGCAGATTCGGAATGCTGAATGAGCCATCGGGACCCGTGGTGGTCAGGAAGACGACGTCGTCGGCCGTCCCGAGGATCCCGTCGGGGCCCGCCCAGACAACCGTGATATCGACCTCGGGGATGCCTGGTTCGCCGGGATCGGCGATCCCGTCGCTGTTGAGATCCAACCAGATGCTGCTCTCCAATCCCCCGGTCCCCGTGTAGCCGAAGTCCGTGGTGTCGTGGTCTCTCGCCCGCGGCGATCGTGGGGACGGTCGCAGTGCCATCGGCGATGCCGTCCTCGTCGAAGGTCGGAGCCATCCCGTCTGGGATCCCGTGCGGTGACCACGACGGTCGTAGTTGCCTTCGGGGATGCCCGCCCTGAGCGAGTACAAGCCATCCGAATCGGTCGACCAGCGGGGCGAAGGTGATGTCGTCGCCTCCACCCGGCGCACCGTCGGCGCCCAGCCAGGTGATCGTGACTTCGACGCCGACAATCCCCGGCTCCCCGCCGTCCTGAACCCCATCGGCATCGAGGTCGTACCACACCGTGTCGCCGAGAGAAGACGTGCCCTGATACCCGAAATCCGCCGTGTCGTGGAGTTCACCGTCCGTCAAGGCGATCGCCGTCGTTCCGTCCGGCCGTGAGATCTTCGTCAAAGGTCGGAACCAGATCGCCCTGGAGCGTCGGCAATGGTGACCTGATAGTCGCCGGCCGGCAACCCCGGGAACTGGTATGAGCCGTCCGTGCCGGTCACGGTCGTCAGGGTCTCGTCGTCGGGGGTCCCGGCCACGCCGTCTTCACCAGGCCAGACCAGTTCAACGGTCACCCCGGGAATGCCGGGCTCGTCGGGATCTTGCGATCCCGTCCCCGTTGAGGTCGAGCCACAGTCGATCACCGATCACACCGGTGCCGGCGTACCCGAAGTCGATCTCGAGCTGGGCGCCGTCGGCGGTCACGAGCATGCCTTGCCAAACGCCGTCCGGCGCCGTCACGCCCGAATCGAAGTCGTACGTCGGGCTCATGGTCGCTGGAATCGTCGACGGGTCGACCACGACGAGGTACTCGCCATCGAACAGACCGGTGAACAGGTACTGCACCGGCGGCGTCGGTGATCGTGCTGATGACGACGTCGTCACCGCCCCCGATGACGCCATCGGCGCCGGGGATGGTCAGTTCGACGACGACTCCTTCCAGTCCGAGTTCGCCCGGGTCCTGGATACCGTCGGCGTTGGTGTCGAACCACACGGTGTCACCGAGCGATCCTGGCCCGGCCAACCCGACGTCGGCGTCGAGAACAGATTCGCCTGCGGTCAGCGTCACGAGCGTCGTCCCATCGGGAACGGCATCACGATCATCGGTGACCACCGAGCCCGGGTGGCAGCGTCGAGAGATCCAGCTCGACACGGATATTCGCCGTTGGGGAGACCCGGGAACAGGTACCCGCCGTCGGCCCCGGTCGTCTGGCGGAGTTCGATATCGTCTGCCGTGCCGAAAGCGCCATCCGGGCCGGCCCAGGTCAGCACCATGTCGACGCCGACCAGGCCCGCCTCGCTCGCATCTTGGACGCCGTCGGAATTGCTGTCGAGCCACACCCGGTCGCCGATCTGCCCATCGCCGATATACCCGAAGTCGGCCAGGAGATACGTCGTATTGGATGGCAGGCCAGGAACCGCGCTCTGCCCGTCGAGTGGTCCGGTGTCGTCGTAGGTCTGAACGATTCCGGGCGGGAGTCCGCCGGTGATCTCGACGACATAGTCTGCCGCGATGAGACCGTCGAACAGGTAGTCGCCGTCGCCTGTGGTGGTGGTCACGAAGGAGAATGTGGCGCCACCGCTATCCGTGCCGGTCAGGGTCACCTCGATGCCGTTGATCCCGGGTTCGTCGAGATCTTGCACGCCGTCGCTGTTGAGGTCCCACCACACTCGATCGCCGATCTTCGAGGTGCCTCCGTAGCCGAAGTCCGTGGTGAGGTGTGCCTCCCCATCGCCCAGATTGACGATCACTTGCGAGTCGCCGTTTCCGTCTTCGTCAAAGGTGTTGGTGGCCGGCGGACGGCAGCGCACCCGTCACCTCGACGAGGTATTCGCCGGGCGGTAGCCCGTCGAAGAGGTACATGCCGTGCGCCGTCGGTAGTCGTCGTGAAGATCTCCTCGTCACCGGTTCCAAGGACACCATCCTCGCCCGGCCAGGTCAGTTCGAGCATGGCACCGACGACCGGGCCCTCACCGGCGGATCAGGAGCCCGTCGGCGTTGGTGTCGGTCCAAACGAAGTCACCGATCTGTCCGCTTCCGTTGTATCCGAAGTCGACGTCGGTCTTGTCTTCGCCATCACCGAGCGAACCCGTCCAATTTCCGTCGGGCGATATCGTGGTTCCGTCGAGGTCGTAGGTGGGTGCCATGCCGGCAGGCAAGGACGTCGGGTTCACGGTGACGTCGTAGCCTCCGGGAGGTAGGCCGTCGACCGACCAGGCGCCGGCGCCGTCGGTGGTCGTGACGAACACCGCATCATCGCCTCCCCCTGCGGCGCCGTCGATACCGAACCAGGTGACGATCACCTCGACCGCTTCCAAGCCCGGCTCGCCGGTCGTGAGGAGACCATCGCCGTTGGTGTCGAACCAGACGAGGTCGCCGAGACTGCCCGTGCCGTTGTATCCGAAATCGACGTCGGTCTTGTCCTCGCCGTCACCCAGACGATCCGGTCCACACCGACGGGGTCCCAACCCCATCCAGGTCGTACGTTTCGGTCAACCCGGCCGGCAGCGTCGAAACGTCAACCGTCGTCTCATAGGAGCCCGCCGGAAGGTTCGGGAACAGGTAGTCGCCACCCGGACCGGTCACCGTCGAATACGCAACATTGTCCGCTGCGGTGGTGAGATCACCGTCCGGTCCCGCCCACACCAAGTCAACGGTCACATCCGCCAAACCGATCTCGGTGCCATCGAGCACGCCATCGCCGTTCTGGTCGAACCACACGAGATCGCCGAGACTGCCCGTGCCGTTGTACCCGAAATCGACGTCGGTCTTGTCCTCGCCGTCACCCAACGATGCCGGTCCACACCGACGGGGTCCCAACCCCATCCAGGTCGTACGTTTCCGTCAACCCGGCCGGCAGCGTCGAAACGTCAACCGTCGTCTCATAGGAGCCCGCCGGCAGATTCGAGAACAGGTAGTCGCCACCCGGACCGGTCACCGTCGAATACGCCACATTGTCGACCGTCGTGGTGAGATCACCGTCGGGTCCGGCCCACACCAAATCAACCGTCACATCGGGAAGACCGATCTCCCCGGTTGGATCACCATCACCGTCGGTGTCGAACCACACCAGATCGCCGAGGCTGCCCGTGCCGTTGTATCCGAAATCGACGTCGGTCTTGTCCTCGCCGTCACCCAGACGATCCGGTCCACTCCGACGGGGTCCCAACCCCATCCAGGTCGTACGTTTCCGTCAACCCGGCCGGCAGCGTCGAAACGTCAACCGTCGTCTCATAGGAGCCCGCCGGAAGATTCGAGAACAGATAGCCGCCACCCGGACCGGTCACCGTCGAGTACGCAACATTGTCGCCGCGGTGGTGAGGTCACCGTCGGGTCCGGCCCACACCAAATCAACCGTCACATCAGGAAGACCGATCTCGCCCGTCGGATCAGCCATCACCGTCGGGTCGAACCACACCAGATCGCCGAGACTGCCCGTGCCGTTGTACCCGAAATCGACGTCGGTCTTGTCCTCGCCGTCACCCAACGATGCCGGTCCACACCGACGGGGTCCCAACCCCATCCAGGTCGTACGTTTCGGTCAACCCGGCCGGCAAGCGTGGACACGTCGACCGTCGTCTCATAGGAGCCCGCCGGAAGATTCGAGAACAGATAGCCGCCACCCGGACCGGTCACCGTCGAGTACGCAACATTGTCGACTGCGGTGGTGAGGTCACCGTCGGGTCCTGCCCACACCAAATCAACCGTCACATCAGGAAGACCGATCTCCCCGCCGTCGGATCGCCATCACCGTCGGTGTCGAACCACACCAGATCGCCGAGACTGCCCGTGCCCGTATACCCGAAGTCGACGTCGAGGTTGGATTCGCCAGAGGCGAGTGAACCGATCCAGATGCCGTCCGGCGTGATGGTGGTGCCGTCGAGGTCGTAGGTTGGCGGTCGTGCCGACGGGCAGGGTGGACGCGTCGACGGTGACTCGAAACGAACCCTCAGGCAGGAGAGGGAAGAGATAGGTGCCATTCGGAGCGGTGACCGTCGTGTAGGCGACGTTGTCGGCTGACGGTGGCGAGGTCACCGTCGGGACCCGCCCACACCAAGTCGACGGTCACTCCCCCCAAGGGGATGTCGACGCCGTCGAACAGACCATTGGCATCAGCGTCGAACCAGATCGTATCGCCCAGTTCGCCAACAGCCAGTTGAGCCGTGGCAGTGTCGCTGTTGGTCTCATACGGGCCATCGGCATTGGCGAATGCTCCGGTGGCGTCGGAGAAGGACGCTTGGGCAGCGTTGACATGATTGACGCCAAGCCCAGGATCGACCTGGGCGGCGGAGGTCGGGCTGGCGGTGAACGTGAGCTGAGCCGAGGAGCCGGCCAAGATGCCCGACATGCCTGACCAGGTCAACGTATCTCCGGCTGGCGACGATGTGATCGTGGGATCACCGACCGCGATGCCGCCGTAGGTGGCCGAGGACGGATCGAAGTCCCAATTGGGGGGCAACGTGTCGGAAACCTCGACAGACCCGATGTCCGCCACGGCCGAGGTGTTGGTAACGGTGACCGACCATTCGAACGGCACTCCGACGCTGGCGGGGCTCGGGCCTACCGCTGCTTTGTCGAGCGTCGCGGTTGGGAAGAAGAGGGCGACGGTTGCCGAGTCGGACGGGCCGGTGTATGTCCGATAATCGATCGTCGGATTGGCGAGCCGTTCTGCCTCTGGCCGCCCGAAGTACGAGGCGATCTCGGCCGTGTTGTCGACGGTGTCGGACGTGGCCAATGCCCCTGAGGCCACCAGGTCGCCGGTGTACGAGAGGGTGATCGAGGTACCGGCGGAGAACGGGCCCGCCAGGAACCATTCGATATCGGGATCCGCCACGCTCCAGCCGTCGACGACTGCTGCGGCGCCCGTCACCTGGGTGACGTTCGTGAGTTCGACATCGGGAACATCGCGCACCGTCACGTCGTGGGCGTCGGAGGTGCCTGTGTTCTCCACGACGATGGTGTAGCTGAAGCTGTCGCCCGGTTGAGCATCGATGGCGTCCGCGCCGTCGACCTGTTTGGTGATGGTCAGGCTCGGCTCGAGTACGCCGAGCGTGGCAATGCTTTCACCCGCATTCTCCTCAGGGGCGGTGAGGTCGGCGACCGCAATCGGGTCGGTGGCGACCTGATCGGTCTGATTCCACCCGAAGTCGCCCGAGTTGTCGAGGTCGTCGCCGGCGAGCACGAGAGAGGCGTCGGAGCGTACGTCCGCCACGTGAGCGTCGTACACAACAGTGATCGTGCGATCGGTCGGGCTGGTCGCCACATCGCCGACCCACCAGGCCAGCGACGTGGTCCCGTCGGGGTTCGAGCGTGGAGTCAGCTCCGCGGCGGGGAGCGAACACGCCGGCGCGCAGGCAACGGAAACGGTTCCGTCGAACACCACTCCGTCAGGAAGAAGGTCGGTGACCGCCGCATCCCAGAGAACGGTGTCGGCCGGGATCGTGACCTCCAGCGTGTATTGCACCATCTCGCCGATGGTGGCGTCCTCTGGCGTGACCGCTTTTGTGAGGGCGGCGTTGATCGATGTGAGGGTGTAGGAACTCGTGGCTGCGTAGCCGCCGATCCCGGCCCCGGCGTCTCTTTCTCCCGTGACGACACCGGACATGCTGGTGGCAGTTGCGTCTGCGGTGTTGGTCATCTCTGTTCCAGCCGGGACGTCGAGGTCGATGGATGCCGAGTACGTGAGGGTGACGGTGGCGTCAGGGTCGATGTCGATGCCGGTCCAGGTGATCGTCCGAGCAAAGGAATCCCATGTCCCTCCTCCGTAGGGCGATGCGGGAGTCACGAAGTCGGGAATCTGATCGACCACGGTGACATCGTGGGCCGGCGACACAGAGCCAGGAGTCGACGGGTTGGTCAGCTCTAGGTCGAAGACAACGGAGTCACCTCCCGAGACCGATGTCGTGGCGGTGGCCTCGGTCTTGGCGATCTGGAGGTTCGGTTCGACGATCGTCGTCGACACCTCGTTGGAGGCGATCGAGTCTGGATTCCCATTCTGATCGGACCATGTGAGGTCGGCGCTGTTCGTGACCGAGGAACCCTTGACGTTGGTGGGATCGTCGTCGACGGTGGCCGAGAAGGTCACATAGAGCAACGCTCCATCGGCGTCGGAGCTGTAGGCACCTGCCGTATAGGTCAGAGTGATGGTGTTGGAAGTGGTGTCGACAGTCCAATCGGGCTCGCTCAACAGATCCGCGCCGTCCAATGTCGCAGTAACGCTGCTCGGGTCGAGCGTTTGCAGCGTGCCGAGGTTGTCGACGAACTGTGGCGAGTTGAGCGTCAGCAAGCTCGGGGATGGGAATCGACACGGTGTAGTCGAGTCGCTCTCCAATGGTGGCCTCGTCAGCCGCCGCATTGCCGGTCTCGGAGATCTCGCTGGCCACGGTCTTGATGTTCTCGAGGCTGGGCGTGTTGACATACGACGGATCTGAGGCGGCGTCCGTGTTTTCGGACGCTGCCAGAGAGGAGTCGATATTGCCGGCCGGTACATAGGTGAAGGTTCCACCGCTGTTGGTGTCGGATTGGTAGGTGCGCACTCCAGCGGTGTTGTCGAGCTGTTGGTTGGGGCTGATGCCTACCGGAACATTGACCGTATAGATGAGCTCGAGGGTTCCGCCCAGGGCAGGAACCGACAGCCCGGTCCATTCGATGCGGTTCTCGGCAGCATTGCAGGCTCCGCCGAAGTTGATCGTGGGGACATCCGCACAGGAGACCTCCACTGGCAGAACATCCCACACCTCGGTGGCGTTTCCGTCGAGGTCGCCGTCATTGACGAGGTCGATTCGATAAACGATCACATCGCCGCCGACAACCTCGCCGCCATCGGTGTCGGGAGGGTTGTCGAGCGCCGGGACGCCGTTGATGGACTTCACTCCCTTGGTGAGCGTCAGTTCGGCCTCCGACCAGGCCGCATCGGTCTGGTCGCGGAATGGGCTCACCGCGCCGACCGTGTTGGCACTCTGGAATTTCATGAGGTTGGCATTGATATCTGCCGAGACCGGCGGCCAGCGGATCGACGATTTCGCTGGCAAACGTGATCTCGAAGACGAGCCCTGCGTCTACCTCACCGGTCCCGACAACCCAGGACAACGTCGACCCGCTCTCGGTGAACGTGGCGGATCCAACGGTGTCATCGGAAGTGAGGGCCCAGGAGTCAGCGATGTATTGGTGCCCGGGGGGCAGGAAGTCCGTGACGAGCGTTCCACCGGTGTCGAGGGCTGCCGGGAACTCGACCCGGAGCACCCAGCACGCCACGTCACCTGGCCCGTACGAAGCAACAGGCCCATCGACGTAGAGGCCCGGGCTTGCCGGCGGGATCGGGGCAGGGAGTGAGGTTAGGGGGTACGGCCAGTGGGGTGAACAGAGTCGGTTCGGACACCCCCTTGTCGATGACCGGTAGCCCTGCGGACTGTCCTGCCGACGACTCGTCTTGAATCTGGAGCGGACCTGTCTGGTCCGTGTCGATGGTGGGAGCCAGGCTGGTTCCCTCGATGGCCACGCTGTTCTCCCACGAATCGTTGGCCAACACCGGGGTCGAGTCACTGCCGTTCTCCTGGTAGAACTGGCGGGTCTTGGTCGGGAACGTGATCACCACGACGGCAGATTCAGTCATGGAAGCCAGCTCGACCAGAGTGGCGTCGATGGTGGGATCGAACGTCACGATCCAACTCCCATCGGTCCCTTCTGTCGCACTGGTGTAGGCGACAGGACGGGCCGGGGCACCATCGAGCGAAATCGTCGGGACGTCTCCGGTCGGGTCGCACTCCGAAGTCGGGTCCGAAGAGTCCAGGTTGGCGGCACCGATCGGACACAAGCCGTCAGGGATGGTGTCGGTGACGACGACGGCATCGACTGCTCGATACTCGGAGGTTTCGATGGTGAGGGTCCAGGTTTCGACGTCACCCTGGGCGATGGTGTCATCTGAGACCGACTTGTGGACGGAGAGATCCTCGGCGGTCACGGAGGAGGTGGTGTTGTCGGATGCCGTCACGGTTGTCGTGTCGTTCCGCGTGTAGGTACCCGCCGCTCCGGCGAGATTGGTGAGTTCTTGCTCTGCGTTCGTTCCCTCGCTGGTTTCCGGACCGCTGTTGTTGTCGAGGTTGGCGGTCTGGGGCCCCCAATCGGAGGCGTTGAGACGGTCCACGCCAGGGTGTTCTCGCGGATCGGGATGGCTGCCAGGTATTGGATCTCCTCGACGTCCCCGGGAGCGAGATCAAAACCCGTCCCGCCGTTGTCCCACACGACGTGTGTGTACACCCCAAACAGCAGAGGTCCGGCCCCATCGGGATCCAGCTCGAGCGTCTCAACGGTGGAGGGCACGACACACGGGGGCTGAGCGAGAGCGTTGGGTGGGTTGATGATTCCCGACCCGAGGTACTCCTCGTCAGGCGGACCAATGGGTGGATTGGGGTTCGTCGGGGCGTCGCGGGTCTGGTCGCCTCCGCACCCCAGGAATTCGAGACCGGCCGGGAGATAGTCCTCGATGATCACGCCGCCAGTCGGGTTCACGAAGTTGTTTTGCACCGCGAGTGTGTAGGTCGTCTGATGGTCATGGATGCCCCGAAGTAACTCTGATTCGGTATTTGGCTCTGCCTTGGTGATCTCGATCGGGATGATTTCCGTGGTTGCCGAATCGATGCCGTCACCGGTGAAGGAGGTGAGGCCCGGGATGGGGAGGCCCGTGATCGGATCGAAATCCGGCACATAGCGGGGGTCTGTGTTCGTGTAGGCGCCGACCTCGATGGTGTAGGTGTCGCCGACATCGAACGCCGTGGACGTGGTGGTGTGGGCAACATCGAGGGAAACCGAAATGCACGTGTTTTGGGGGATATCCGAGATGTTGTCCCAGATCACTGTCGTGTAGCCGGCGGTGGGAGCGTCAGTCAGCGTTGTGCTGGGAGCTGGATCGCCGCCTGCTGGGCTCGTGAAAGGAGGCAACACCGCCCTGAACGAGAGGTTGTAGCCGGCGGGCCCCGCAGGATTGCAGGCCTCGATGGAGTGAGTGACAACAGAGCCGAACAGCGCCTCGGTGGGCCCCTCGGCGGTGACTCCCAGGTCTGGCGAGCCGGCAGCAAGAGCCTGGTGCCCTGGAATAGTCACCACGCTCATCACGAGCGTGGCAGCGAGGAGAGCGCGGAAGGGAGCGCGCACTGCGGCGGTTCTTGTCATTCAGGTGTTCCTAACCTGGCGGGGCAACTGCAAGCATTGGCAATTGCCAGCATAATGTATCTAGTCATTCATCACCAGCTGTGACAGGGCTGACTCTCTCCGCGAGCGTTCCACGTCGGGCAGCCGTTGGCAGTCACGCAGCACTAAGCACCGGAGCGCCACCCAGTGGCGGCCCTCCGGACTCGCTCTACACCATGGGGTAGAGCTCCCAGCCGCCTCCGCCCACCACCACGATCACTGCCGCGATGGAGAAGATCATGAGGTCGTACTCCCAGCCCCCACTGGCAGCCCAATACTTGCTCTTCCATTTGAAGAGGTGAAAGAGTATCGAGCCGACCATCGCCCCCATGATCACCAAGGCGGCCAATTGGGTGAGTATGCCGAGGATGACCCCGATACCTCCGGCGGCTTCCGCAAAGGTCAAGCCCCAGGCCACCGGGACGCTCAGTCCGTTGTGCTCGGCGAATGCCGGGACATCCTTGAGTTTGTTGCGGACCGCCACGACGAACACGAAGCCGATCACCAGCCGGGCAAGCAAGAGTGGTGCCTCTGGGTAGTTCTGAACGGTATCGAAGAAGGTTCGAATGAAGTCGAGCATGATGTGTTCCTTTCAATCAGGTCTCATCTCCATCAACCAACCTGAGGAACACGGAACCCAACTCTGTCGGGAGGCCGACAAACTCTGTCACCCGGGCGACAAACTGGGGCGCTGCTGAACCGGGGCCGGAGGCTAGTTTCGAGCACGGAGGTGACTCGTGCCGATTCCCATGTGGGTGGCCAAGGCGAACAAGAAGGTGACGAACCGGATCATGATCCGCCGGTCGGACAGACCCCCGTTCGCGGCGCTCCGCCATCGAGGGCGAACCTCTGGACGCGAATACCGGATTCCTCTGAACGCCTTCTTGCGTGACGAAGAAGTGGTGTTCGCTCTCACGTACGGTTCCGGGACCGATTGGGTCAAGAACGTGATGGCCGATGGCAGGGCCACGTTGGAGTACGACGGAGAGGATCTCGAGTTGTGCGCGCCGCGGATCGTTGGACGGAACGAGGCGGTCGGAGCTCTGCCCGGCTATGTCAAAGCGATGACCAAAGCGACTGGAGTATCCGAGTACCTCGTCATGGATCGCTCCGAAAAGAAGCGCTAGCGAACGACGGCGCGGATCTCGATGGTCGGGTAGGTAACGGTGTCGCCGATGAGGATCGGTCCGAGCACCTCGGTGCCCGTGTAGCCGGTCATCTGGTACTCGCCGACCCATTCGGACGACATCGTGATCTCGTTGGCACCCTTGGATTGAAAGACGTGGACCGCCGAGGCGGTGTCGGCGCCTTCAGTGCCGGGGTCGAGTGCCGAGTAGGTGAACGTCTCGTCGCCGTCGACCACGGACCATTCGTAGCCGGTGGTCCAGGCGCGGCCCGTCACCGTGTAGGTGATCCCGGTAGCTGGGTCGGTAACGGGCACATTCAGCGAGACCGACGGGCTGTCGCCGAATCGCCCGTGGTCATATTCGTGCCACATCCACGTGTCGAGCCCGGTGAGCCCCCCTCCTGCTCCGGCATCCGGGCTGAGCCCGAGCGTCGGCGGAGGCAATGCCTCGGTACCGAGCGCCACGGCCTCGACGACAGCAGTCGGTGGTCCGTAACAGACGTGCACGAACCACACCTCGTAGGCCGCGTCGAAGTCAGTGGGGTTGATTGGAGAGTTCTCGGCGAAGGAAGGATCGCGACCAAGTCCGAGCAGGCGGTAGTAGCGAATAGTCCAACCCGTGGCGATGTCCACTCGCCATGCGTAGTAGTGAATCTGTCCTTCTTCGCACGGGGCCTGGACCGGCCACGGCGCCCGTTGCCACGTGTAGGTAGGGGGAGGTGGAAGTGGGGTATTCGTGGGAGGCGCGTTGCGCAGTGCGATCCGGTTGGAGATGCTGATTCCGTCGCCGTTGAGGGTTCCCTCGGTGGCGGTGGGCGGGGCTGCTCCCCCACCGGATGCCCCCGCCGCGGACGCACCCAACACAAAGGCGAGCACGACTGCCGACGTCAGCCAGAGGTGACGTTGCTTATTCGCCATCGTCCCTCCTCATCCCTGGCGAGAGCGACGCTCGATGTGTGTCGCCAAGGGTCGTCCTCACGTATCAGATTGCCGTCTTCGTCTATTACAGCATCAGCCGCCCCCGCTTGCGTAATTGCGATGCCGACCTGGTTCTCCTCGACAAACAAGACCTGGAAGGACTCGGTGACGGGGAACGCCTCCCCACTGAACCGCCAGTTGTTCGACTCGAGCTCAGTGAAGTAATCGAACCAGGGTTGATAGCAGCTGCATGCCGGGTCGATGATCAAGTCGGTGAGATCGGCGTGAGGGTCGATCGACATGCGATCGATGAACCCTTGAATCTCGTCCCAGACATACCGGTAGTCGTCGCCGAAGTTGTCCGGGAGAACGAGTTCACTCCCCGAAGCCGCCGTCGTGGTGGTTGCTGGAACAGTGGTCGTCGTGGGAGCCGTGGTCGTCGCGGAACCTGCCGTCGTGGTGGTCGACTCCAGAGCTGCGGTGAGGGTGGAGGTCGTGGGGTCGGCGTCGGTGGAGGAGCACGCCGCAAGAACGACGCTCAGCGCCAACATCCACACGATTCGTCCCTGGACGTTTCCACCCCTCATGCCGGCGGCCAGTGTAGGGGTACCGCAGCCCAACCACCAGGGCCGGCCCCTATGGGCGTTTCGTGGTTCAGGCGCTCGCCACCGGGGTGCCCTGGTGAAACACCATCTGCCAGCGGCCCTCGTCTCGAACCCACCCGGAGGACCTGCACCGCTCAGGCGTTCGCCGACGAGAGCCCGTCGGGCGTTCCCGGGTCACGAGCCTCGCGGCAGGTGCAGGCGGAGGTACTCCCAATCGATGTCGGTCTCGGGGTCGAACGGTTCCGGCGGGCTCACCGGCTTGTCGCCGTCGATGATTTCGAGCAGAGCGAGGTAGGCCTTTCGTTTGGCGGCCGGCGAGATCCCTGCCTGCAAGGCCTTCTCGAGGTGGGCGGTGGCTATCGATGGGAAGTGACCCAGTCGCCTCCCGTAGGCGGACAGCGTGTCGGCGGCGGCGGCTTGCACCGCCTCGGACGGACTGGCCAGACACGAGGCGGCCGACGCAGCACGTATCGTCCCCCATGCGCCGAAATAGTCCCGAAGCGCCGCCACCTGGACCGTGGGATCGTCGTCTCTGCACAGTTGCTGAATGGCGGACCTGGCCTCGTGGCGATGGTCAGCGAGCAGTCTTCGCATGGCCGCGATTCGTTCACCGGCGGGGAGCGTGCCATTCCGGATCGCCTCGAGATCATGTTCGGTTGAGACGTCGCGCCTGGCGAGGAACTCCTGGGGCACCTCGAACCCGTCGGGAGCCCATTCGGCGACCCGGCTCCAGTCCACATCACGATCAAGCCGGAAGTCAGGCGGGGAGTATTCCATGCGGAGCTTCTCACCAATCCTGAGCAGGACCACTACTCCCTGGTAGAGATCGATCTGGCGGGATGCGTCCGAGGCGTCGATCAGCTTGGCGACCAGCAGCTCCATGAGTTGGGAATAGCGATCAGGTGCCTCGGTTTCGACGTACCGCGCCAGGACGCGAGGGGCGGCGTCCATTTCTGGGTCGTCGAGGAACCCGAGAGCCCGATCGTAGAGGTGGTGCTGGGTGAAACCGAGCAACAGGGCGGAGACGGCTTCCTCACGGACCACGGCGTCCCGGTGATCGAGAAGTTCGGTGAGCATCGGAACCAAGTCCAGGCCACCCTCCTTGGAGCCGCGGACCACCGCCGAGCAGATCTCCTGCGGGGTGTGCTGCCTCCAGTTGGCCAGGACCAGCGTGAAGTCGGGATGGACCGCCTCCTCGAACTCGCTCACGGGTTCAATCCCAGCAAGCCCGACAGGCTCTCGAAGAGAGATTCGAGGTCGTAATCGAGGACGGCCACGACTGCATCGCTCCGGATCGGTCACGGAGCTCGTCGCGCGTCCGGATCAGGTCGTCGAGGATGGGGTCATTGTCACTGCCGGCCCACGAATCGATGCGCCGTTGCACACCGGCGAACAGAAGAGCCCGATCCTCGAAGCCGACGCCGAACGTCTCGTAGTCGGTCGGTCTCCACCACAGGGTGGTACCCAGCAACTCGATCGGCTGGTAGTTCTCGACAAACGAAGCGCGGCCGTCGAAATCGAGAGCCCGAACTCGCAGCTCGGCGACGACCCCGCCGGGAGCATACAACGAGCGTTAACGTTGTGCAACGTGAGTTAGCTGAACCATCAGACAGTCTGCTCGACGAGAATGCGTTGAGTGTCGAGGCAAGCAGGGGCGACGCCACGATGAGCCACGGCTGCCGATGGCGCCCGGTGTGCATTTCATGTCCGAAGGTTGTCGACTTCAGCCTTTGCGAGGCTTGTAGGTTGGGGCCGATGTCTCACCGCCTGGCCCGTTCGCTCGTGTTCTTCTCCTCAGCAGCGGTGCTCGTGATCGAACTGCTGGCGGCGCGCATCCTGGCGCCTTACGTCGGCGTCAGCCTCGAGACCTTCACCGGGATCATCGGCGTGATCCTCGCCGGCATTGCGATGGGTGCCTGGGCCGGCGGCCGGGCTGCCGACCGAAGCGATCCACGACGCCTCATCGGCCCGCTCCTCGTGGCCGGTGGACTGCTCTCGATGGCTGCCCCCCTCATCGTCGACGTGATCGGGCCGGTACTGGCCGGCGACCCGATTTCGATCGTCCTCGGTGCCACCCTCGGGTTCTTCGCTCCGGCTGTCGTGCTGTCGGCGATTCCGCCGGTGGTCGTCAAGATACGGCTCGTCTCGCTCGACGAGACCGGCACGGTCGTCGGCTCCTACTCGGCGGTGGGGACGGCAGGGGCCATCGTCGGGACGTTCGTCACCGGCTTCGTGCTCCTCGGTGCGTTTCCCACCCGTCCGATCGTGACCGCGCTCGGCGCCCTGCTCATCGCCGCAGGCTTGGCGCTCTGGCGCCAGGGATGGGGCAAAAAGAGCATCCTCGTCGGCATCGCCGTCGGTTTGGCCGGGATACTTCTCGTGGTCGACGGGCCCTGCGACCGGGAGACCACCTATCACTGTGCGGTTGTCGCCGTCGACCCCGACCGGCCGACAGGCAGGGTCCTGGTGCTCGACCGGGTGCGGAACAGCTACGTGGACCAGGCCGATCCGACCCATCTCGAGTTCCGGTATGCGCAGCTCATCGCCGATGTCGTCGACGGGACCGCCGCCGCTGGTCCGCTCAGAGTGGTCTCCATCGGCGGAGCTGCTCTGACCCTCCCCACCTATTTCTCAGTGACCCGACCCGGGACGGTCAACGTGGCGCTCGAGATCGACGGGCCGCTGGTCGCTCTCGTCGAGGACGAATTCGGCATCGACCAATCGGTCACTGTGGTCGTCGGCGACGCCCGCCTCTCGATGACCGACCTACCGGCGACGAGCGCCGACGTGATCATCGGTGACGCCTTCAGTGGCACGTCGGTGCCCTGGCACCTCACCACGACCGAGTTCGTTCGGGAGATCGACCGGGTTCTGGCCACGGACGGCCTCTACGTGATGAACGTGATCGACTACGGGACCCACCGTTTCGCACGAGCGGCGGTCGCAACCCTGCAGGTCCAATTTCCAGAGGTGGTGGTGTTCGCTCCGCCCTCGTACATGGACGAGTCAGAGGGTGGAAACTTCGTGATCGCGGCGGCGCATCGCCCGATCGACGAAGTCGGGGTGGCAGCGGTCATCAAGGCGCGGGAAGGCGTCGAGGTGGTTTGGTCGGGGGCGACGCTGGCCGCCTTCGTGGACGGAGCGGCTCCGCTCACCGACGACCACGCTCCGGTCGACCAGCTTCTCGGATCGGTGCGCTGACCCACCGCGTCGCCGGCCTCCGGCTCAGGTCGAGACGGTTATCTTGCGTCGACTCGGGTCTCCGAGCTTTGCCGCGATGGGGCCGGTGATCGCCATGAACAGCACATAGGTGGCAGCCAGTGCAGGAAGGTCGGCGGCGCCGGACACCCCAACAGCCAGGCCGGCGATGATGATGGAGAACTCACCTCGAGCGATGAGGGCGAGTCCCGCCCTGATTCGCCCTGAGCGTCCGATGCCCTGCCGCTTGGCAGCCCACCATCCGCCCATCATCTTGGTGCCTGAGGTGACCACACCGAGAATGACCGCAGCCACCAGCACCTTCGGGATATCGCGTGGGTCTGTCGAAAGTCCGAAGAAGACGAAGAAGACGCCCGCAAACAGGTCGCGCAGGGGCGCGAGGAGAAACTCGGCGCGCGCCGCCGCCTCTCCCGAAACGCTGATCCCCACCAGGAATGCGCCGACGGCTGCCGAGATGTGGATCGATTCCGCCAGACCGGCCACCACCAGCGCCAACCCGAACACTGTGAGAAGACTCACCTCGTCCGACCGGTGGAAGATGAACGACCCGAGGCGGTCGCCGTGTCGGTACGCAAATGTCAGGGCGGCGGCCAAAACCGAAACTGCCACGACGATGCTGATCACAGCGGCAGACGGTTCTCCGCCGAGGGCGACCGCACCGAGGACGGGGAGCAGCACGGCCATGGCGAGGTCTTCGAAGACGAGGATGGACAGCACCACCGGGGTCTCTCGGTTTCCTGTCCAGCCGAGATCATTGAGAAGTTTGGCCACTACCCCACTCGATGAGATGTAGGTGACACCGCCGAGAAACAACGCGGCGACCGGGCCCCACCCGAGGAGGAGGCCGGCGATGAACCCAGGCGAGAAGTTGAGAGCGAGATCCAGGAGGCCGGACGGCGCGATGGTCCGCATCCCGGTGATCAGCTCGCGAGCCGAGTACTCGAGTCCCAGCATCAACAGCAGAAAGATGACACCCAGCTCGGCGCCGACCTCGATGAACCCCTCGGAGGTCACGATCGGAACCAACCCGCCGTCCCCGAAGGCCAGTCCAGCCAACAGGTACAGGGGAATGGGCGAGACACCGAAGCGGCCTGCCACCCGGGCAAGGAAGCCCAGGCCCAGAACCACCGCCCCGAGCTCCAGAAGGAGGAGGGCCCGACCGTCCACGGCTAGCCCAAGGTCAAGATGTCGCGGGCCGCTTCGATCCCGTCCGTCGTCCCGACCACCACGAGCTTGTCATCGGCTTCGATGCCGAATTCGGGCCCAGGGGCCGGATGGGGCTTGTCGTGGCGAATCACTGCCACGATCGAGACCCCTGTCCGGGTGCGCACTCGGGCATCACCGATCGTCTTGTCGACAAACGGGGTACCGGCGTCGACATTCAGCCAGTCGATCGCCAGACCTTCCACCTGGTACGTGAGGTTGGTGAGACTCTCCACCACCGAAGAACCCCCCAATGCATCGGCCAGGGCGTGGCTCTCGTCTTCCGAGAGTCGGAGGCTGAGCACCACTGCGTCCGGGTCGTTGGGCGGGCACACAAACAGCTCCCGCCAACCGGTTCGATGATGAACCACACCAACGCGACTCCCCGCGTCGGATATGAACTCCACCCGCTGGCCGACCCCGGGCAAAGACGTTTCGTGAATCTCGGGCACAGACTCCTCCTTCTTCGCGGCTCGATCATAGGGGTTTGCAGGGAAAGCGACGATCGACGCCCTCCGGTGGGTCGCAGCCCTGGCCGACGGGTAGCGAGCAACTCCCCCGTCAGGCACTCATTCGGGCCGGGCGGCCTCCGCCATGTACGTGGCGATTGCGGGGAGTCCGGTCAGTTTGTCGTAGAAGAAGTTGTTGACGATGTTGGTGAGTTCGGCACGGGCGGCGCCCACCGCTGAGGATTGGGCATCGGGTTCGTCGCCGTCGGTGATGGCGGCGCGGAGACGCAGCAGTTCCTTCACCACCTCGTACTCCTCCTCTCCGTCCAGCGTCTTGACGACGGCGAGGATAAGCTCGTCGAGCTGTGCGAGCAGCGTGTGGACGGTGATAGTCGACCCCGGTCGCGAGGCTTCGTCGAGCGTTCGGACGACAGACCCCACCTGGTAGAGCACGGCGGTCGGCTCGTCGAACAGTTCCCGGAGGTAGGCGGCCTCTTCGTAACTGCCCGTTGAGCCGGAAGATGTTGTACATCCGCTTGGCCGCCTTGCCGTAGTTCTTCGGCTCCTTCGCAACGTACTTGTGGACCTCGTGCTCCAGGGCGTCGACGTATTCGTCGAGCGCGTCGGGAGACAGGTGCGCGACCAGCTTCGTGAACAGGGGAATCGAATCAGCGTCGAGATAGACCTCCTGGAAGTACGGGTCGAGGTAGCCATCGAGCGGCGTGATCGTCCGTCGGGTGCCTCCCAGGTGACGTCGAGCATGTTCGAGGCGTTGGCGACCTGCTCGCGAACCGGGTCGGCGACCACCCAGTCGAGCTTGCACCAGCCTGGGTCGAGGCACGCCTCGTCCCAGGTGATCTCGACGGATTCGCCGTCGTGCATTCGTGGCCTCGACGAAGCTGCGCTTTCGAGTCGTCCGGCGACCAGGAGATGGAAGATCCCTTGGGCATGGGGTCGGCCGTTCCGAGTGAGGTCGGTGGGGTAACTCCCCAACTTGACCTCGACGAGCCGGAAAGTGTCCCCGGCCGGGTGGTCTGAGAGCCTTGGTGCGTACCAACTCGCCGAGCCGCTCGCACGCTGCCTCGCGGGTGGGAGCCTTGATGTTGATCCGCTCGAAGTAATCGCAATCGCCCGGATACGTCTGCACCTTCGATTGGGCGGCCGACCCCGAGAGCGCCATCGCCGTCTCGATGTCATCGTCGTCGGTGTCGATCTCGACCACTTCGCCCACCTGGCGGAGATAGGCCATGTCCTCGGGGCTGAAGTCCAGCATGGTGACCCGGTGCCCGAACACACCGGCTCGCAAATCCACCACGATGTCGGTGCTTTCCTTGGCGAGGGCGACGGCAGTGAGCCATTGCAGGGCTTCGATCTCGTCGAGCTCTACCCCCATGCGACGGGCCGAGGCCACGATGCGGTCGAGGTCGGCTGATGTCGGAGCCGGTACGTCGGTATTCTGATCGGTCATGAGAAGCCCCCCTTTGCCTATCAACCTACCGGCGCCGGCCTGCGAGCCCGGGCATGCCCGTTCGGGAGCACGTCCGGCTCCTTCGAACGAGGCCATGGACTCCATTCGGGGTCAGAGACCCCGCCAGCGAGCACCCAGCCCGGAACCCGAAGGCAGGATCTGGCGTCGAAATAGAGAGAGAACATTACCCCCGTGAGCGCCCACGAAAGAGATAGCCGTGCTCCGTTCCCCGATCCGTTTCTTTGCATTGTTGGTCACCTTGGTGCTGTTCGCGGCGGCTGCGGCAGCGGCGCCGATCCGGTCGACACCACCGTCCCTCCCGCCGAAGAGATCTCCACAACCACCGCTCCCCAGGCCACCACGCCTCCCACCACGGCGCCGTCCATCACCACGACCGCCCCGACCACTACCGCGCCTCCCACCGAGACGGAACTCGTCACCCTGTACTTCGCCACCGGTGACGGCGCCGACTGCTCGCAGGTGGGCCCGTTCGAACGAGAGGTCCCGGTCTCCGACGACCCGATCACCGCCGCTTTCGACCTGCTGGTCGGCGGCCCCACCGCCGATGAGGCGACCGCCGGCGCCGGCTCCTTCTTCTCGGCCGCCACCGCTCGGATCGGTTCGCTCGGTGACCCTCGAAGACGGATTGCTCGAAGTCGACTTCGAAGATTTTCGTGCTGAGATCGCCAACGCCTCGACCAGTTGTGGCAGCGCCTCGTTGATCGCCTCACTCAACGCCACCGCCTTCCAGTTCTCGGAGGTCGAGCGAGTTCGGTATTCGATCTTCGGAAGCTGCAACACCTTCTACAACTGGCTCCAGGGCGAGTGCCAGGACCAGACCAGGACCGGGTCCGTGAGCGTCGATCTCGACACCAACAACGAGGCATCGGGCTCGGGTTGCACTCCCGGAGTCGCCGATTTGCCTGACGGAGATTGGTTCGGTTACGTCATCCTGGCCGAGACCGACGCCGTCGAGTTCGACCTGGCGTGCTGGTTCACCGGCGTCCCCGCCGCGAACGCGGCGGCCGAGGATGGTTTCGAGTCGCCGCCTCCAAACGACTACTACATCCGCAACGTATCCGATGATCTGCGCACGATCCCGATTGGCGACGCCGGCGTAGTGGCGCTCCAGCTGTCCCCGACGGGCGGTCCCGACCTTGCCACCGTCCCCTACGTTGAATGGGTGGCCGGATGGGCAAGCCGCGACTACCAACCGGGGGTGTGGCTCGAGATCAGCGGGGGCGTCCTCGTGGAGATAACCGAGCAATACCAGCCGTAGCCGGCTCATCCCGTGCTCAGCTGGACCTCATCCAATCGCGCGGGAGGGGCCAGAACCCGCCGGCGAAGGCGGACGGCGGTTCGATGCGCAGATCAGACCCGTCGCAGGCGAAGGCGGCCGTGACCTCGCCAGGCGGAATGCCCGGCGCCGTGGCGGGGACTCCGTTGACGACCACCCCGATGTCGGACCCTTCGAAGGTGATGGTGATCTGACCCCCGGAGGCTTCCCAAGTGCCAAAGGAGCCTCCGGTGAACTCCATCGTGATGGCGGTTCCCGCCGCCGTTCCGCTCCCGGCCACGCCGTTGTAGTTCTGGGCGAAGCTGGAGTCTTCGCCGAAGATGAGGTCGATGGTCCCTGAGTCCACGGAGGCGTCGCTGGCGTAGGGGCGATACAGCGTGAGAAGGAAGTCCTCGAGTTGGACCGGGTCCGGGTTCCACGTGCCCACGAGGCAGTCGGATCCTCCCCCGGCTTCGGTCACGGCGCTTGTCGTGGTGGCAGACGGGGCGGTTGTCGTCGTGCTGGTGGTATCGGATCCGCTCCCGAGACCAACCGTGGTGGTCGTCGTTTCGGCGGCGAGGACCGCCGTGGTTGTAGTGGTGGAAGCCGCATCGCCGCCCGCACAGGCGGAGGCGATCAGCGAGGTGACCAACAGAATCCAGACTTTGTGACGCACAAGTCCCCCTTCATAGCTCGCTCTGGCCTCGACCATACCTTGAGGGCGAGGTGAATGAAGCCGCAGCCGTCAGCTCCGCAGGGAGCCGATCACCTTCATGATCGTGTGTTGGGGATCGACGCCGGCCGCCTCGAAGACGGCGTAGGCCGGGTGGGATTGCTCATCGCCGAGAGCCGCATCGTGAGCGTCGAGGTCGCGCCACACGGCCATCACCTTCACGTGCGCCCCATCTTCTACGAGGTAACAGGAGACCAATCCTTCTGGTCGCGCCCCCACGATGACTTCGGACCACTCGCCGTAGAGGTTGTCTCGCGTCGCCTGAGCGATCTCGGCGTGCGCCATGGAAAGGATCATTTCGCTTCCTCCTTGAGCCGTGGACGTAAAGCTAGCGATCGATCAGCGGACGCGCCGTTGTGTTATCGCCACCCGACGAACCCACCCCGACGGTGCGTTGTGCGTATTGGCTCAATCGTCGAGCCGGAGCCGTCGGTGGCCTCCCCGGTGCCGCCCAGGTCGAAGGCGGATCTTCCGTCCACCTGGATGAGCGGGCCGGTGTGTAGGGGTCGGACCGGAAGTCGGCGCCCACCTAGTTTGTGCGAATTAGTCAAGACAATGTGGGATTCGTCACCGGCGTCCGCTCCGCTCACTGGAACGCTGGCGCAGCCCCGGTCTGCGAGTTACCTGCGGCCGAGCCTTTCACCTGACCGCCGTCCGGTCAGGGCGTCGTGGGGTACTCCGTGTAGATGCCGAGGTTGTGGCGGGCCCTCGTGGTGTGGGCCTTGCCCTGGTCGTCCTGGAAGTCGACGATCGCGGTGAACACATAGCTGCGCCGACCGGTCAACACGAGGTCGGCTCGGTCGAGGACGATCCGATGGTTCTTGGCGGCGGGAAGGAACCCCAGATCCTTGAACAGAGGCAATGCCGACACCTCGATCGAGCCGCCCAGGCCCATGAGTTTTCTGGAGAAGCGCACCGAAATCTTATGAGCGGAGGCGTCGCCGACGTTCTCGACGATCAACCAAATCAGCCCGTCCTCCAGCGCCGTGTCGAGCACGACGTGTGGGCCGTTCACTAGCTCTCTACCGTGAGTCGCTCGTAGCTGAGGGTGAGCTTCTCGATCGCCACGCCGTTGCCGAGGCCGTCGAGCCTGCCCAGCTTCAGCCGAGACGGCCAGGCGGAGGCAAGCCGGAAGGCAACCGCCGGTTGGTGCTCCTCGTCGAGCACTGAGATGGTGACGTTCCGCAGATCGGTCTGGCCACCTTCGATGGTCGACAGCCAGTCCCACAGAGCGAGATCGCGGGCCAGACCTCGCTCGAGGGTGACCGGCTCGTAGCTGATCCTTCCTGGGAGTACCTTGCCGCCCGTCCCGAGGTCCGTTCCCGACCGGAAATGAATAGCCTGCACCTCTACCGAGAGGCCAGACACCTCACTGAAATGAAGCTCGTCCATACCGTCGATCTGGACAGCGAAGTTGTAGTTCCTCAACATGTTGTCTGCATGTGACACGGTGTTTCCCCCAATTCGGCGATCCCTTCCGAACCTACACGCCCCTTGGTGAGCCGGCCGGCCCCAGGGCGGGGGTCAGTGTTGGGAAGCTCGGATCTCCAAGGCGGGTTCGCTCCGGTGTCGTCGGGAAGCGTCTGCCCCGACGGCTACGAGTCAACGATGCTCCGGGTCCGGGTGAAGCAACTCGAGCAGCTCGTTGACGCCGACATGGCTCTCGAGGGGGTGACGCAGCGGCACGCCCTGGGCCACCTCATAATGGTTCCGGCGGCCGACCCGCTCATGAGCGAGGTACCCCGCCTCTTCGAGTTCGGCGATGATCCGCTGGGCCGCCCTTTCGGTGATACCCACCTGGGCAGCGACATCCCGAGCCCGGATGTCGGGATTCTCGGAGATCGAAAACAGCACGTGGGCATGATTGGTCAGGAAGGTCCACGAACCGCTCACAGTCGGCTCCCATTCTTCGTCATGGTGTCCTCGCGGCGTCTCGACGACCAGATCATGATACACGACTCTTATCATACGTATTAGTTTTCGTGTATTCTCCCCCCAGCCATGTTTCTCCTTCTCCTTCTCCATCTCGTGCTGGCGCTGGTCGCGATTGCCGGCCGAACGCGCCTGGGCCGGCACGCCTTCGCCCTCGGGGCGATCGGACCGTTGGCCCTGTTGGGGTGGGTGGCCAATCGGGCAGGCGACATCATTGACGGGGTGCCGCACCTCGAGACGATCCGGTGGGTGCCGGGCCTCGACCTCGTGGTCGATCTCCGGGTGGATGCCTACACGCTGATCTTTCTGGTGGTCATCGGTGTGGCCGGCACCAGCATCTTTCTCTACGCGGCTCGCTACTTCGCGTCGAGCCCCAGGGTGGGGATGTTCGCGGGCACGATGATCCTGTTCGGCGGCGCCATGGTCGGGTTGGTGACCGCCGATCATCTCCTCGCCACGTTCCTCTTCTGGGAGCTGACCACCATCACCTCCTACCTACTCATCGGCTACGCCGATCACCTGGCGGCCGCCAGATCGGCGGCCCTTCATGCCGCCCTGGTCACCGGCGGGGGTGGCCTGGCCCTCCTGGGCGGAGTGGTCCTGCTGGGCTCCGCGGCGGGGACGTTCAGCATTTCCGAGTTGGTGTCGAACCCGCCTGCCGCCTCGGCGACGGTGGGCGCGGCGTGGGCGTTGATCCTGGTGGGGGCGGTCACCAAATCAGCTCAGTTCCCGTTCCATGGCTGGCTGCCCGGGGCGATGGCCGCTCCCACCCCGGCCAGCGCCTACCTCCATTCCGCCACCATGGTCAAGGCGGGGATCTTCCTGGTGGGACGGCTGGCGCCCGCCGCACTGGTGGGTGCGTCCTTCTGGCAGCCGACCGTGCTGACCATCGGGTTCCTGACGATGGTGCTGGGAGGATGGCAGGCGTTGCGCCAGAACGACCTCAAGTTGCTGCTTGCTTACGGGACCGTGTCCCAGCTGGGGTTTCTCTTCCTCCTGGTCGGCGCCGGCGACGGGAAACTGCTCTACGGTGGTTTGGCGCTGCTCGCCGCCCACGCGCTCTTCAAGGCGGCCCTGTTCATGGTGGTGGGCACCATCGACCACGAGGCCGGAACTCGCGACCTACGCCGGCTGTCAGGGCTACGACGGTCGATGCCGGCTGTGTTCTGGACGGCACTGGCGGCGGCCGCATCGATGGCCGCCCTTCCCCTCACCTTCGGGTTCGCCGCCAAAGAGGCTGCTTTCGACGGTCTGGTCGAGTCCGGGACCGGGTGGGCGGCCATCGCCGCCGGCGCCTCCGTCCTGACCGTTGCCTATACCGGGCGCTTTCTCATCGGAGCCTTCGGCGGCCACCATCCCGACCACGAACCGGCCGGTCCCGACCACCCCATCCCATCCAACGCCCTCATCTGGGCGCCATTGGTCCTGGCCGCGGCGGGACTGGGGCTGGGTGTGTTCCCATCGGTGGTGGCACCGGCCTTCAAGGCTGCCACGGCTGCAACCGGCGCCACGGCCGCCGGCAAGCTGGTGATCTGGCCCGGCTGGGTGGCGGCGCTGGGATGGTCCCTGGTCTCTCTCTCACTCGGTCTGATCCTGGTGAAGTGGCGTTCGATCCTGGACCGAGCCACCGAGTCGGTGGGCAGAGTGTCGAAACGTCTGCCGTCCGCTGACGGGGCGTTCCGCCGTTCGGTGGCCGGGCTGCTGTCCTTCGCCGACCGGTCGAGCAGCACCATCCAGAGCGGTTCGCTCCCCCGCTACATCGCCATCATCTTGCTGGTGGCCACCCTCCTGCCGGCCACCGCCCTGTTGAAGGTGGGCTTCGCCGTCGGGCCGGTCCGGGCCGGAGGTCTGGTCGAGCTGATCCTCGGCGTGTTGATCGTCGCCGCGGCGGTGACGCTCCTCTTCACGAAGCGCCGTTTCGCGGCGGTGCTGCTCCTCGGAGGCGTCGGATATGGAGTGGCCGGCCTGTTCGCCGTGTTCGGTGGGGCCGATCTGTCAGTGACCCAACTGCTGGTCGAGACGCTTGGCGGTGGCACTCTTCGCCCTGGTGTTGCGACACCTTCCGGCCACCTTCTCGCCGACCCGGTTCGCCAACCCGATGCGGGTGGTCGTGGCTGGAGCGGTCACGGTATTCGTGTTCCTCGGTGGGCTGGCCGCCTTCTCGGCGCGGGTCGAGGCGCCCGTCTCGGATCAGCTGGTCGAAATGTCGATCCCCGAGGCGCAAGGCGCCAACGTGGTCAACGTCATCCTGGTCGATTTTCGGGGATTGGACACCCTGGGAGAGATCACCGTTTTGGCCACGGCGACGCTGGGGGTGGCGGGGCTGGTGTTGCCGGTGCTCCGTCGGCGGAAAGAGTCGACGTGAAGCTTCGACCCTCCCCAATCCTCGAGCATGGCGTGGTCTCGGTGGCGGGACCGATGCTGGTGTTCTCGCTCTACCTACTCATGGCCGGCCACAACCAGCCGGGAGGTGGTTTCGCCGGCGGGTTGGTGGCTGGGGTCACCGTGGTGCTGGCATGGGCGGCGGGAGGACCTGCCACGGTCCGCCGCATCATTCCGATCCGATCGTCGGCCCTGCTCGGGCTCGGGATGGTGATCGCCAGCGCCACCGGGTTCGGATCGTTGCTGGCCGGCGGCGCCTTCCTCGAATCCGGGTATGTGTCGGGCACCCTTCCGTTGCTCGGAACGATCAAGCTGGTTTCGGCCCTCGGGTTCGACATCGGGGTGTACCTGGTGGTCGTGGGCATGGCGCTCGGCTTGGTTCGCAGTCTCGGCGAAGACGCCTCCGAGGAAGTGCGTTCCCGATGAGTCTCGTTGGCCTGATGGTGGCGTCCGTCTTGTTCGGCGTCGGGACCTATCTCATGTTGCAGCGGGCCCTGACGCGGGTGATCATCGGGCTGGGACTCGTGTCGCACGGAGCCAACCTTCTCATCGTGGTGAGCGGCGGGTTTGGCGGCGCTCCACCCATCCTCTCGGAAGGCGTCGACCCGGCCACGGTCGCCGATCCTCTGCCTCAGGCAATGGTGCTCACCGCCATCGTCATCACCTTCGGAGTGACCGCCTTGCTGTTGGCTCTGGCGCTGCGGAGCTGGCTCCTGACCGGAACCGATGTGGTCGAGGACGACCCCGAAGACCGGCGGATCGCCCGCGACACCCATCCGGTCACGGCGCCCGTCGCCGATGAGGACATGCACGAGGAACCGGTATGAGCCAGCTCCTCGCCTCGGCAGTCGCCGTGCCCCTTCTGGCCGCCTCGCTCACCGTGCTGGTCGGCAAACGCCTGGTCGCCCAGCGAATCCTGGCGGGCCTCGGCGTCAGCTTCACCCTTGGGGCGGCGGTCGCTCTTCTCGTCGAGTCGGATCGAAGTGGCCCGGTCGTCGCTCAGATGGGTGGGTGGGCGGCACCGGCCGGCATCACTCTGGTGGCAGACCGGTTCTCCGCGATCGTGCTGACCGTATCAGCCGCCATGTTGGTGGCAGTCCTGGCGTATGCCATCGGCCAGCTGGGCCGCGACGCGGTGGACTGGTGGTTCCACACCAAGTACCTGGTCCTCACCTCCGGAGTGGCGCTCTCGCTGTTGACCGGAGACCTGTTCAATCTGTTCGTCGGGTTCGAGATGATGCTCATCGCCAGCTACGTGCTGCTGACCGTCAGGACCGGACCGCCCCAGATCCGGGCCACGATCAGCTATGTGGTCATCAACCTGGTGGCCTCGGCGTTGTTCCTCGTGCTCATCGCCTTCGTGTACGGCGCCACCGGTACGATCAACCTGGCCGACCTGGCCGGGAAACTGGGGGGCATCGATCCGGCCGTCGCCGACGCTCTGGGACTCCTGATGCTCGTGGTGTTCGGCATCAAGGCGGGTCTGTTCCCGCTGTTCATGTGGCTGCCCGACTCGTACCCGACCGCCCCCGCCCCGGTGACGGCCATCTTTGCGGGACTGCTCACCAAGGTGGGGGTGTTCGTGATCATCCGCACCCAGACCCTGCTGTTCCCGTCCGAAGGCCCGTCCACGCTGCTGCTGTTCGTGGCGGGCGCCACGATGACCGTTGGAGTGCTGGGGGCCATCGCCCAGAACGACGTGAAGCGGATCCTCTCCTTCCACATCATCAGCCAGATCGGGTACATGATCATGGGATTGGGGTTCCTGTCGGTGGCGGGACTGACCGCCGCCATCCTGTACATCACCCATCACATCGTCGTGAAGACCGGCCTGTTTCTGGTCGGGGGCCTGGTGGAAGCCGAACAGGGCACCGGCGCCCTCGACCGGACGGGCGGCCTCCTTCACCGGCGTCCGGTGGTGGCGCTGCTGTTCCTGCCACTGGCGTTGAGTTTGGCGGGGATCCCCCCCTTCAGCGGGTTCGTGGCCAAGCTGGCCCTCATCCAGGAGGGGGTGGCGTTGGGTCGGGGCGTGATCGTGGCGGTGAGCCTGGCGGTGGGACTGCTGACGCTCTTTTCGATGACCAAGATCTGGGGTGCTGCCTTCTGGGGCGAACCTCGCCCTTCGGAGGGTCGAGCCGGAGCTGGGGCGTTGGTGGCCACGGCGGCGGTCGTGACCATCAGCCTGGCAGTGGCCTTCTTTGCGCAGCCGCTCCTCGAGCTTTCCAGCCGGGCTGCCACCGAACTGCTCGACCCGTCGGTCTACGTCACCGCAGTACTGGGAGGTGGGTGACATGGACGTGATGGTGACGACCATCCAGGTGCTGCTCAGCGTGGCAGCCATGCTGGCCGTGGTTCGGGCGGTCAAGGGTCCGACTCTGGCCGACCGGATCATCGCCCTCGATCTGGTTCTCCTGCTGCTGGCGGGCGGACTGGCAGCCGAAGGTGCCCGAGCCGGCACCACCATCTTCCTGCCGGTGCTCGTGGTGGTGGCGCTGGTGGCCATGGCGGGTTCGGTGGTGGTGGCCAGGTTCATCGAATGGCGGGACACCCCGTGATGGCGCTCCTTGGGTCGGTGCTCATGCTGGCGGGAACGGCGTTCTCGGTGCTGGCTGCTTGGGGGATCCTCGACTTCCCGTCGCCGATCGCCCGCATGCACGCCGCCACCAAGTCGGCGTCGCTCGGGCTGGCATTGCTGGCGGTGGGCGCCGGAGTGGCGGCCGGGTCGTGGCCGCTCATCGGGATGGGGACCCTGGTGGGGGTGTTCATGTTCGTGACCGCCCCGATTGCCGGCCATATGATTGGTCGAGCCGCCTACCTGGCGGGCCAGGCCGTGCGACCTCGTCCACGACGACCTGGCGTCGGCCGATGTGCGGCCGTTGCAGATCGGGCGACCGGACCGCAGGGAATTGGCGTCCGCTCCGGTGGATGGCGTTGGTGGCGGTGTGGATGATCCTGTGGCGCGACGTGAGCGTAGGGACGCTGGTGGGCGGTGCCGCCGTAGCTACCTTGGTCGAGGCGATCCGGGAGAGTTTCGCCACCGAGGCCCCCGTGCGGCTGAGCGGTCTGGCCGGGTTCCTGATCCGCTACTCCGGGATGGTGGTCTCCTCGAATCTACGGGTGGCGTGGGAGGTGATCACGCCGACCAACGAGCGGATCCGTGAGGCCATCGTGGCCGTTCCCCTCCAGGTCGGCTCCCTCAACGCCGCGCTGCTGGTGGCGAACGCCGTGTCGTTCACGCCGGGGACGCTCACTCTCGAGTTGACCGCCGATCCGCTCACCCTCTACGTGCACGTGCTGCACTTCGAGACGGTGGCCGAGGTGGAGGCGTCGGTCCGGGCCCTGGAACGGGCCGCCATCCCGGGTGTTTCCCTCGCCTGAGGGGAACGTCGTCCGTCGACGGTGACGGACCGCCCCGATTGGTCAGGTTGAGCGCTGGCCGGTCACCAGGCTCGATGCTCGTCAGTCGAGCCAGCCCCAGCGGGCCGCTCGTAAGAGGGCGTCGGTGCGGTCTCGGGCTCCGATCCGGGCGTAGAGGCGACGAAGCCTCCTGTACATCTCGCGCTCGGAGAAGCCCAGCCGGCCCCCGAGCGCTGCCACGGTTTCGCCTGCTGCCAGCGCCCGGAGCCACCCCACCTCGGTCTCCTCCATATCCCCCGGAGCGGTGGCACGAAGACCGCGTTCTGCCATGGTCCGGGCGATTCCGGCCGGCAGCACCGTTTGGCGAGCCATGGCTGCCGAGAGCGCCAGCGCCACCTCTTCGGCAGAAGCGTTCAGAGCAACGGAACCGGTCGCCCCTGCCCCCAGTGAGGCTTCGACGATGGACACGTTGACTTCGTCGACCAGCGTCACCACCACGACGTCGGGTTGTTCGGCGGTGAGTTCGACCACCACGTCGAGATCGCAGAGCTGATGGACCCCAACGAGGACCGTGGCTCCGTGATGGTTCCGCAACCAGGCGCCCGGGTCGGCAACCTTCTCGAGGTCGTAGTCGGCGTCCAAGAGGGCGCTCGCCAAACCCAACGCATACACGGGAGGGGCGTTGAACACCCCGACCACCTTGCCCACTTGCACTCCGTTTCCTTGAGTCCCCCAATGCCCGCCACGGTGTGCTGCCACCAAACCTACACCCGCGCCGGTCAGGTGTCCGCCTGATCTGGCAGAACCCCGACATCATCCGTCATGGCGAACTCACCCGATCCCGGTCACGCTCCGAAAGTGAGGCGTAGGGACGTCTCCAAAACGAGAAGGGGGACGCAATGGCACAGAAGCGTGCTGCACGCCGCATCAAGGCACGGGTGGAATTCGTCGGTCTCAAAGACAGCGACGAGGCCCCGCAACTGGCGATACGACTCATCGACGCCGGCGGCAAGACGATCGAGACCGCACCGGTCACCGCCGGCGGAGCCTTCGAGATCTCAGACGCTCAGCTCAAAAAGGCTGAGCGAGTCCTCGTGGGACCGGCAGAGGCCGACCCCGACAGCGAGGACAAGGGCGTGTTCCGCCGGTACTCGGCAGATCGCTTCATGACGGCCATCGAATCCGGGGCGCTTCCCCTCGCCGAAGCAGCATGGAAGAAATGGATCTTCTGGTTCCGATGCGTCAATGGTTCCGTGAGCAAGTGCTATCCGAAGCCGTGGATCATCGACTCGCTCGTGACCCGCAGCGAACTGGCGCCCTTCGTCCGCAGCGCCCGGTTGTCTTCCTCGAATCTCGGTGAACGGCTCGGTGCCTTGAGCCCGGTGGCGAGCGCGGCAACCTTGCCGTCGCTGTCGCAATGGCCATGGCGGTGCTCGCCGGTGTGCCACGGAGTGGTCGAGGTGTACCGACGTCGCTGCTGTTGCCCCCCGATCGTCATCTTCGATCCTCGCATCCCCGATATCGTCGAGTGGCTCGAGGATCCGCCGTTCCCGATTCCCTTCCCCGAGCCGGACCCACCGTTCCCGATTCCCTTCCCCGAGCCTGGACCCGATCCGGTGCCGTGGGAGCGCCTCGATCGAGTCGTCACCGCCGGAGCACTCGATGCCGTCAAGGTCAACGCAGGGCGCGACCTGGTTGCCCTCAACCATCTGGCTCCGGCCGAACAGGTCGCCTATCTCAACGCCCGCCCCTATCTGTGGTGCAGTTGCGGCACGCCGACCAAGGTGGCTGAGGGGACCATCCAGGACGACGGGACCTTCTCGATCTGCTGGCAAGAACCACCCTTCCTGAGCCCCTCGTGGTGCCACGACGAGTTCGCCTATGTGGTCAAACAGCCTCGCTTCGGGACGTTGATCACCATCTACAACGGTGTGGCCGCCAACCAGTGGTTCCATGCCGGCGACAACCCGAACCTGACGTCATACAGTCCGTTCGCGGTCGGATGCAAGGAATCCGTCGTGCCCGGCGAGGGCGCATTCGTGGTCCTTCAGGACCTGGGCGACACCGAGTCGCACCGATTGGCGACCCCCAACCAGGATGGCGTCTTCTCGGTCGGCAGCCCCCTCTACAACAGCGGTCTACTCGACCCGGTGGCCAACGCCGCCGACGCCATCGGCAAGAACAAGAACCGCAACCTGGGCGGAACGGTGCGCCTCCGCTACGAGTTCACCGACGGAATGGCCGCGCTGGGTGCCGTGTACTACCGGGTCAGCGTCGCCGCTGCGGACAATGCCGGCGACCCGATCGGGGCGTTTGCGCCGCTGCCGGTGCCGCAGTGGAAGTACTGGGACATCTCGACCGGCAACGACGGCAGTCACTCGCTGGGTCCGGTCACAGCGGGAGGCGAGAGCAACCTATACGTGATCCCCTTCGACGGCGTGGCGCCCCTGAGCGCCAACGACGAGTGGCACGACGGGCAGTATCACGCCCTGCTGGACACCTCGGCCAGGCCCGAAGGCCAATACCTGGTGACGGTCGAGGTCTTCGACGCGGCCGGAAACCGGCTGCGGCCGACCGGTGCAACCGGTGCTGGAACCAACAAGGCGTTCACGTTCCGTCGCTGGGTGGCGCCTGGCACCACCAATCCGGTGCCCTACGCGGCGCTCACCCACATGCTCTGGTGGGACAACCGCAAGGCGAAGGCAGAGATCGTCGACATTCGCAAGAACGGATCGGCCAGTTCGGCTCAGTGCCAGTTCCTGGTCGGGACGGCGCTGGACACCGTGTCGGTGGGCTACCGGGCCTACCACCCGAAGCCAGACGCTATCCAGCCTGGATTCATCCTGGCGCACAGCTTGACCCTGCGACGGGGCTTGGCCGGTCCCAGTTGGAACATCGCCATGGACACCGGCGTCAACGTGGGCGGGCCCGGAGCGGTGCCGCCGTATCAGTCCCAGGCGAAGACGTTCACCGATCTGCTGGCTCCCCCGCCGACAGGGCTCACGAAGTGTGCGTTCTCGCTGGTCCTCGACGTGGTCACCAAGACCACCAACGGCGAGGGTCACAGCACGGCCTTCGATGACCGGGACCAAGCTGCCTTCGCCGCCGAGGTGACACCGTGAGCGCCTGAGGAGGGCTCCCGGCGTCACCTAGGTGTGTCCACTAGGGTCCGCAGCGATGGACTTCGAGGACACGGTCACGACGTTGGATGAGCTCCGGGCCGTGATCCGGCCACCCAGCGAGTTGGTGACCGCCAAGGAGGTCGATGCGCTCGACGAGTACTGCCGCGACTTCATCGCTCGTTCGCCCTTTGTGCTGATCGCATCAACCGATGGCCAGGGCTCGATCGACATCTCACCCAAGGGGGATCCCCCCGGCTTCGTGCGGGTTCTCGACGACCAGACGCTCGCGATTCCGGACCGCCCTGGCAACCATCGGGCGGACACATTCGTCAATGTCGTGCAGCATCCCTATGTGGGGCTGATCTTCTTGATTCCGGGAACCAAGAACACGCTGAGAGTTCGAGGTAGGGCCACGATCGTTCGCGACATCGTGCTCCGAGAGTCACTGGCACTCAAGGGGCGGACGCCAGAGCTGGCGCTCGTCGTGAAGCTGACGACCGCCTACTTCCATTGCGCAAAGTGCATCATCCGGTCCAAGTTGTGGTCCGGCGAGACCCTGACCGCCGATGCGGCATCCGATGACTTACTCCTGGCCGAGACGATGGTGAAGCACGGCGAGCTCGACCTCTCCGTCGAGGAGATGCAAGAGATCATCCTCAACGACGAGGATCAACGGCTGTACTGAGAGCGCCGAACCGCCGAGAGCGCAGCGCGACCCCCGACCCGGTTGCCCTCGCCCAGATTCGATGCCTTGACGATCGACACGTAGTGAAGACGCCCAACTCGAAGCCAGTTTGGGTCCTCCAGCACTGTATCGAAGGAGACCCCTTGCTCAGGATGTGAGTAGAGCGACTGGGAGGCGGTCATGGCGCTTGTTGAGACGATGATCTTCACTGCTCAGGTCTATCAAAGTGACTGGTCAGATGAGTGCGAGCAGGGACCCGGCATCGACTGTTTGTTCGAGACGGCGGGTCCGCTCCTGTTGTTGATCGGTGCGGGGGTCGCGGCGTTTTATGGGCTGGGCCTTCTGATCGTCGGGATCGGCAAGCTCCGCGATCGACTCCGACACAAGGCACCTGCCGCCGACAGCCGGGCAACGCCGTCTCCCAGCGCAATCACGCCAGAGCGGGTCGCCCAGAGAAAGGCCGGGCAGACTCCGGCGACTCGGCCCGGAACCGTTCACCGATCGCTTCCTCCCAACCTGACCCGACCCGACGTGCCCCCAAAGCTCCGTCGCCGCTGATCCTGCCCAGTCAGTCGCCAGCCTGACTCAGCAGAACGCACGGAAGGTCCTCGCACAAAGACCCTTCCGTGTTTGGAAAGCCGGTCAGTCCCAACTCGAGACAGCCACGAAGTTGAGGTCTGCGTCGAGGGTGAGCAGGGTGCCGATCGGGTAGTCGGAGCCGTCTGCGACCGTCAGCTCGCCGGTCACGATGTACCGGGACCCTGGGCAGAAGCCCATTGCGTACCCCTGCCGTATCGACATCTGGGAAGCTTCCTCTCCGAACGGGCCAAACATGAACACCTCCGGGCCGCCGCTGAGGCCGGCCTTCGTTTCGCAGAGGGGTTCGCCTGGCCAGTGCTCGGCGATGGCCTCGGAGAAGGACGGCAAGTCCGAATCAGGCGCGGCTGCAGCCGGTGGTGGCGGAGCGCCTCCACAGTGATCGGCGACGTAGGCGTCGACCGCCTCGAACGGAAGGTTCCCCTCTTGGAGAAGGAGGTCCATGGCTGCTGACGCCTCCGGGTCGTCCATGAGTGCCCCAAAGTCCCAGTCGCTGGCGCGCAGCAATGCTACGAAATCTGCATACCAGTCGGCCACCGCCTGGACCTCGTCCTTGATGTCGGCCGGCGCCAGGGTGACGAGTTCCTCGTACTCGAGCTGGTGGTTCTGGCGCCAGGCGTCCTCTTCCTCGGCCGTGGCGAACTCGGGCACCACCGTGTCGATGATCTCTTGGTACAGACTGCAGAACTCTGGAGACTCCGAGGTTTCGGCGACAGAGATGGCCTCCTCGCTCGCAGGCACTGCTGCCGAGCCGAGGACTTCGAGATTCCCCGAAGAGCGGACCACCAGCCTGGTCCCCGCCTCGTAGCGTTCCCCGAACAAGTCGAGGCCGCCGGGGCCGATATCCATGCAGAGTCCGGGTGTGAGTTCCATCCAGGTTTCGTGTACGGCAAACGACGAGCCTTCGCGGGCGGTCATGCCGCTCACCAGTTTGAACTCCCCGGCCAGTACCTCGACCTTGATCGGTTCGCTGGCACCGGCCACGTTGGCGGTGAGCAGGATCAGGTTGTCGGGATCAGCCATCGTGGTGGTCGTCGTCGGCGCCACCGTGGTCGTGGTGGGTGCGGCGGTGGTCGGAGGAGCCGGCATCGTCGTGACGTTGGTGGCTGGAGACGCCGCCTGCTCGGCGGCGTCTTCTGGACTGTCGCCGCTGCACGCTCCAAGGGTGATCGTCAACAAGGCGACGGACAGTGCAACCCCGAGCGTTCGGTGCATGCGGTACCTCCAGTCCCACGTCCATGGTCGCGCCCTCGCCCCAGGGCCATGAGAGGCTTCCGACCCTTGCCCTGGCAACAACGGTGGACCTCGCTGGGTACATACGCTCTGGGTACAGGCTCTCTGATATCGTCTCGGCTTCGAAGGAGGATGCGTTTGCGGAGACCCCCGAGGTTGGTGGTGGGAGCGGCAATGGCAGTGGTGCTGACCGGCTGTGCCGGTTCTGGAAGCGCGTCCACCACCACCGCCCCACCGCCCACCACGGTCACGACCACCACCGCCCCGACCACCACCGGCCCAACCACCACCGTGACCGTCTCGCCTCCCGACTCGCTCGACATCGAGGCGATCTGCGAAGTACTGGCGAACCAACCCTACGAAGCCCGAAAGGCGGCTATCGCAGACGTTGCCGACCGAACCGCCCTGGCGGCCGCCTGCGGCGCCGAACTCACGGTGCTCGAAGAGGCGCTGGCGGTCGAGCAGGCCACCTCGTCGATAGTGGACATGGACTTCACCTTCCTCGACGACGGGTTGACCTGCTCGCCATCCGGTTTCGAATGGACCGCCACCAACACCTTCGACGTGGCCGTCGGCGTTTACATCTCGGCCAGCCTGAACCGGCCGGTCGGAGACGACGGTGAAGTCGAAACCGTCGGCTCGCCCGAGCCACGAGTCGCTTGGCGGATCGAGCCGGGAGGAACCGTCGTGCTCGCCGGTTCTTTCCTGGAGCACGACGGGGAATACCCCAACTGTTCGATCAAAGGTCATCTCTTCCTGGCCGATGATCCGGATCTCCCCGGTGATGCATCGACCCCGGGCGTTGAGATTCCCGATGGCCTCGACGCCACGCTGTGGATCGACGAGATCTTCGCACGGGAAGACGCATACCAGCAGTCGTTCAACCCTCACCTGGTGGCACCGTTCGAGGACCTGCGAAGTGTCGCTTATCGCGGGCTCGTGGAGAAGTCCTCGACGGAGAAGCCCTGGATTCTGGTGGAAGGCACGAAGGACGTGAACACCTGTTGGATCTTCAGCTCGCCCGACGACGCCCATATTGCCCTCATCTACGAACGATCTACGACCGATCGCACATACGAGCGGGAGGGAGAAACGTCCGAGTCCGAAGCCTCTGAACGACTCGCCGTAGGCGTGTTCCGCCGTGCCCAGGACGGTGGCTGGCGATGGCTTGGCACAGGGCTCACCCTCGACCTGGGTGACATCACCGATTGTGCCGGATTGTCAGAGACTCAAGCTACGTGATCGTCAGATTTCCGGACCAAGCCCCCTTCAGATCACGGGAACCTCGTAGGCGGCGAAGGCCGAATCGACGGTGGCGATGGTGAGGCCTTCGCTGGTGGCTTGGGCGATCAGCATCCGATCAAAAGGATCGCGGTGATGCTCCGGAAGCTGACCTGCCAAGGATGCGTGCCGCCACGTGATGGGCAGTTCCTCAAAATGGCACTTTGCCAGCACCTCGTCGAAGTCATCTGGCGCAGTCAGCTTGCCCAGGCTCGATTTGATTGAAATCTCCCAGGCCGACACCGGGCTGACCCACACACCTGTGCGGGGATCGGCGATTCGTCGGCGGAGTTCGGTGCTCAGTTCTTCGGCGTCGGCCAGCCACCACAGCAGCACGTGGGTGTCGAGGAGCAAGTTCACTGCTCGAACATCTTTTCAACCCTCGGATCCGGAGCGTCGAAGTCGGGGTCGATCGTGACCTTTCCTTTCCAGAGGCCCGGTCGACGCGGTTCGCTCGGGACGTCGAACGGCACCAGCTTGGCCATGGGTCGTCCCGCCTTCGTGATGACGATCTCTTCTCCGGCGGCGGCCCGCTGCACCAGCCGGGAGAACTGGGTCTTGGCCTCGTGAATGTTGTACATAGACTGGACTAAGTCTAGTCCGTTCAAGCGTTCCATGTGAAGATCGTATCGGGTGGGACCGACAGATATCGGCCCTTGGATAGGCAGTCCCCCAGCCGTCGCTCCGATTGCGTATGGTTGGTAGGCATATGAGGGGGACACCATGAAGATCAAGCGACGCATCACCGTCGCCGGTGCGTTCACAGCAGGATTGCTTCTGCTCGTGGCAGCCCCGGCGACCGCCGGCCTGGAGGGAAACTGCAGTGGGTCGGCGACCATCGACGGCATCGAATACGACGCCTCTTATGACACGGCGGATAACCCCATCGTCGTTCCGGCGGACCGGGAGGGCCTGCGCATCCCGTACGAGGGTTCGGTCTCCATGACCAACACCAACTACCTCGGCTCGGTGGGCATTGTGATCGGCCCGGTCACCGTCAACGTGGCGGACTGGGGACTCGACGAGAACATCGATGACGTTCAGGCGACCAAGCCAGGCGCGGTCTACGTGCTCGGGAACGAGCTCAATAACATCGTGGGCATCTACCAGCTCACCGCATTCCACGACGCCGACGGCGGCAATTGTGACGCCGACGCCATGGTCAAGCTCGAAGGCAATCCGTTGTCCACGCCTATCGGGGCAGGTGCGACAGCCGGGCTGGTGGTCACCGGCGCCGGCATGCTGTCGGCGGGCCTCAAGAGGAAGCCATCATGACGGGCAGGCCCATACTCGGCGTGGTCTCGGGCTTCCTGTTCGGAGGTTTCCTGGCGCTCGTGCTCCAACAGTTCTCCATCCGACCACTCGACAACCTGTCCGTGATCGGTCTACCGATCCTCGGGATTGCGCTCGGTCTACTCCTGGCTGGATGGGCCCCATTCGGCAAGCGCGAGGCCGGGGCCTCCGTCCAGAAGAAAGACGACGGCACCTAGCCCAAGTCGTCCGGCAACTGGCGTCCATGCTGGCGTGGCCACTTCAGGACACCAGCGGACCCGGATCGTTCTCGCCAGAGGAGGACGAACAGAGACGAATGCGAGCCTCAAGCCGGAGGAGTTCGAATCGCGAAACGCGAGCAGTTCACTCCTCGCCCTGGCTTCCGTAGCCAGAACCAGCGGACGAGCTTCCGCCGCCGGCTCGGCGTATCACGATGAGCTGATCGGCAGCTGACTCCGCCCCCCACACCTCACCGGGCCGGCCCAAGATCTGGCGCACGTTGCTGGGGCTCGACGGGAGATCAAAGGTCTCGAATGCCTCCGTCGACGGGTCGAAGCGGTGCATGGCGTTACCGCCAAAGTCGCTCACCCACACGACGTCGAGCTCGTCTACGTACACCGCATACGCCTGAGGCGCCGCACCGGGCAGCGGCCAGGTCGTCCACTCCTCGGTTTCGGGCACGTATCGGCTGAGCTGGCCACTGTTCCACTCGCTCACCCAGATCGAACCGCGAGAGTCGGACCACACTCGACGAGCCCCTTGACCGCTGGTCGGCGGATCGAGCACTGTGACGGCACCGTCGGCGCCGATAAGCCCGACATAGCTGCCCGCCAGAGAAGCGTAAAAGACGGTGCCGAGCGGCGTCGCCGCTATTCCGTACGGCCCTCGACCGAACGGTGCGTCGAACACCTCCATGTCCCCGGTCGTGATATCGAGGACGCCGTAGATGCCGTTTTGACCTGTGAACCAGAGACGCCCAAGCCCATCGAACGCTGCCGTGTTGAGGTTGGCATCGGGCCGTTCCGGTGGGAGCGGGAACACGTTGAGCTCGTCGGTCGCCGGGTCGACGCTCACGATGGCGTTGAGACCGCCATCGGTGACCCACGCCACGCCGTCTTGTCCAACGATGACTCCATGCGGCCGGGAGCCGGCACCAAGCGGGATGTGAACCGTCTCGCCACTCTCCGGGTCGAGCCAACCCAACTCGCCCGATCCTTGTGCGGTGTACCAGACGCCGCCGTCGGCAGCCGGAGCCACGTCATGGGGCCTCGATCCGGTTGGCACCGGGTACACAACCAGTTCGAGCTCTGCGGCGGGGATGGGAGCCGGCACAGCGGGTGTTGTTGCGGCAGATGCGGTGGTCGTCGTCGCAGATGCCGGCGGTTCCGTGGCGGATGCGCCGCCGGTCGATGCGGGAGCCGACGGGGTCGCCGTCGGCTCGGCCCCACCAGGCTCTGAGCTTGAACACGCAGTCAGCACGAGAAAGAGCACAGCGAGAAGAGGCGCGACTCTGCTGATGCTCGGGGCGGTTTGCGTGTCCACGTCACAACTACAGCACAGGCCCAGGAATAGTGGAAGGCGGGCGCGGCCTCGTGCGGGCTTCGCGAACCGGCAAATCGCTTACCGTTCCACCTCTTCTAGCACGAAGATTCAGACCTCACGATGCCTCGCGCGCTCAAGAATGGCCCAACCCTCGGACGGGAATGCGCTCAGAAGTCGAGATCGGTGACGACCCCCGGGATGGCTGCGCTCCCGCCCAGGGGCTCGCCGTTGGCGCGCTCGCGCTGGTAGATCAGCACGGCCAGTTCGGTGGCGGTCCCGCCCCAGCGCGACAGCACACAAGTCGTGACCGATCCCCCTCAGACTCCTCTCGAGCAAGAACGCCTCAAGGTGCCGGCTCAAACTCCGATAAGAGCTTCTTGGCGGCACTTTGGGCTTGACCCTGAGTGCGGCCGTCCACTGAGTGGAATCCGGGCTCTTGGTGGAAGCGCCCTCGTTGGCGGCATGCTCCCGGGCTGCAAGCCAACCGAAGGAATCCACTTGCCTTTCTACGTCACGCGGCCTCGCGCCGCCCTCGTTGCACTCGCCATGCTGTTCGGCCTTCTGGTCCCGGTAACCCTCGACGCGGAGCCCGCCTCCGCCGCCCTCGTCCCATCGACCGAATTGCTGGTCAACGGCAGCTTCGAAACTGGCGACTTCACCGACTGGGGCACCCAAGACATGGCGGTTCCCTACTCAGCGCTGGCCGTTTCGCCGGCTGGATTCGACCTCCCAAGATTTGTCGTTGCTCCAACCGATGGTACGTACGCCGTAGGGCATGGCTTTGATGGGGGAGGCCCCGATACGATCGAGTTCTGGCAAGAGGTCACCATCCCCCCGGGGCATTCAGCGAGTCTGTCGTTTGATTGGAGAGCCGTCTGGGCCCAGAGAGACGCTTCGCTTCCCAGGACCTTTGATGTCATCGTCGAGCCGACAGGCGGCGGCACCGCACTGCTCACGGAAAACGTCTACACCACCTCCCCAGATCCGCTTCTCCCCACGAATGATGACACCGGCCCGGTGACGACCACCGTGGACCTGAGCGAGTTCGCCGGCTCGGCCATCAGGGTCACGTTTCTTGCCTACATTCCCGAGAACTTCACCGGTGGGGCGTCGATGCAGCTCGACAACGTGTCGTTGACCGCAACCGACACGAAGCCCCGGTGATCACCCTCACCGGTGACAATCCCCAGACCGTCGAGGTCTTCTCCGAGTACACCGAGCTGGGTGCCACCGTGTCCGACAACGTCGATGCCGATGTGGCTCTCGACGGCGACTTCACCGCCGTCATGCTCAACGTGCTTGGCGAATACCCGGTCACGTACAACGCCGTCGACTCGAGTGGCAACGCCGCCGAGCAGGTCATCCGGACGGTCGAACGTGGTCGACACCGAAGCGCCGGTCATCAGCTTGGTGGGCGGCACCGTCACCGTCGGACTCGGTTCTACCTACATCGACCCCGGCGCCTCGGCAGTCGACAACTACGACACCGAACTCGAAGTGAACATCAACACCGATGCCGTCGTCACCTCGGAGATCGGGTCCTACGACGTCACGTTCAACGTCGAAGACTCGAGCGGCAACGCCGCCACCCAGCTCATCCGGACTGTCAACGTGGTCGACACCACCAGTCCCATCATCACCCTCGTCGGTGGGACCCAATTCATCGAGTTCCCCGCCGACTATGTAGAGCAGGGCGCCACCGTTTCGGACAACTACGACACCGACCTGGAAATCGATATCAACACGGATGCGGTCAACACGTTGGCCCTCGGTGTCTACAGCGTCACCTACGACGCCACCGACTCGAGCGGCAACGCTGCCACCCAGGTCCTCCGCACCGTCAGGGTGGTCGACACAACTCGTCCCATGATCACGTTGACCGGAGACAACCCCCAGATCATCGAAGTCAACGGCGAGTACGTCGAGCTGGGCGCCACGGCGACCGACAACCATGACACCGATCTGATGGTGGATGCCGACCCATCCGAGGTCACGACGTCCATGGTCGGCACGTACTCGGTGTTCTACACCGTGACCGACGCGCAGGGCAACATGGCTGTCACCGTTGCTCGGACCGTCAATGTGGTCGACAGCGAAGCTCCGGTCATCACGATCGTCGGAGACGACCCGCAGGAGATCGAAGTGGGCGACGCCTACACCGAGCTCGGCGCAACGGTTACCGACAACTACGACACCGGCCTGACCGCCACCGTGGACCTGTCCGGCCTCGTGATCGGCACGGTCGGTTCGTACACGGTCACCTACAACGCCGTCGACGCTGGCCTCAACGCCGCCCTCCCGGTGACGCGGACCGTCAACGTCGTCGACACCGAAGCACCGATGCTCGTCCTGAACGGTGACCCCGAGGTAACCGTCGAGGTCTACGGCGACTACACCGAAGAGGGCGCCACGGCGACCGACAATTACGACACCGAATTGACCGTGGTGATCGACGATCCGGATCTGGATACGACTGTGGTCGGCGAATACACCGTGACCTACGACGTCTCCGACTCGAGTGAGAACGCGGCCACGCAGGTGACCCGCACGGTCAACGTGGTCGATACCCAGTCGCCGGTGATCACCCTGATCGGCGGTACCCCCGATGGCACCCAAACCATTGGTGTGTTCCGCCCCTATCTCGAGCTGGGCTCAACGGTGTCAGACAACTACGACACCGACCTGGTCGCTACTGTCGACACTTCGGGTCTGAACACCGCCGTGGTCGGTTCGTACACGGTTTGGTATACCGCAATCGACTCGAGTGACAACCTGGCCGAGCCGGTCGCCCGAACGGTCAATGTGATCGATGACGGTTTCCCGGTCATCACCCTGCTGGGTGATGCAGAGGTCACCATCGAGGTTGGCTCCGTGTACGACGATGAGGGTGCGGTCGCCGATGACGTGGCCGACGGTCCTTTGACCGGTTCGATCATCACCGTCGATCCGGTGAATCCTGACGTCGTCGCCGTCTACACGGTCACCTACAACGTGACCGACTCCGAAGGCAACGCCGCCACCGAGGTCACCCGCACCGTCAACGTGGTCGACACCACCGCCCCGGTCATCACCCTGCTCGGTGACAACCCGCAAGACGTCGAAGTCGGCACCGCCTACGTCGAGCTGGGAGCCACCGTGTCCGACAACTACGACGACGGACTGGCCGCCACCGTCGACATCACCGTCAACCCGCTCAACACGCAGTCGGCGACCTACACCGTCACCTACAACGTCACCGACTCCAACGGCAACGCCGCCACCGAGGTCACCCGCACCGTCAACGTGGTCGACACCACCGCCCCGGTCATCACCCTGGCTCGGTGCCAACCCCGATCGACGTCGAAGTCGGCGCCGACTACGTCGAGCTGGGAGCCACCGCCTCCGACAACTACGACACGGACCTCGCCGCCACCGTCAACATCACCGGCGTCCTGCTCGACACCGTCGGCACCTACACCGTCACCTACAACGTGACCGACTCCGGAGGACAACGCCGCCACCGAAGTCACCCGCACCGTCAACGTGGTCGACACCACGCCCCCGGTCATCACCCTGACTCGGCGCGACCCCCAGACCATCGAAGCCGGCATCCGCCTACGTCGAGCTGGGCGCCACCGCCTGCGACATCGTCGACGGTGACCTCACCGCCTCCATCGTCATCACGCAACCCCGTCAACACCGCACCGTCGGCACCTACACCGTGCACCTACAACGTCACCGACTCGCACGGCAACGCCGCCACCGAAGTCACCCGCACCGTCAACGTGATCGACACCACCGCCCCGGTCATCACCCTGGTCGGTGCCGACCCCGCATGACGATCGAAGCCGGCTCCGTCTACATCGAACTCCGGCGCCACCGCCTCCGACGACGACGACGGTGACCTCACCGCATCATCATCACCGTCAACCCCGTCGTCACACTCGACGCCTCGGTACCTACACCGTGACCTACAACGTCACCGACTCCAAGGCAACGCCGCCAGCCGAAGTCACCCGCACCGTCAACGTCGTCGACACCACCGCCCCGGTCATCACCCTGGTCGGTGCCAACCCGCAGACCATCGAAGCCGGCTCCGCCTACGTCGAGCTCGGCGCCACCGCCTCCGACACCTTCGACGGTGACCTCACCGGCTCCATCGTCACCGACAACCCGGTCGACACCGCCATCGTCGGCACCTACACCGTCACCTACAACGTGACCGACTCCAACGGCAACGCCGCCACCCAGTCACCCGCACCGTCAACGTCGTCGACACCACCGCCCCGGTCATCACCCTGGTCGGCGCGAACCCCCAAGACATCGAAGTCGGCATCCCGTCTACGTCGAACTGGCGCCACCGCGTGCGACAACTACGACGGCGCCTCACCGCCGCCATCATCGACGTCACCGCCGTCAACACTCGCCACCGTCGGCTACGTACACCGTCACCTACAACGTCACCGATTCCAACGACAACGCCGCCACCGAAGTCACCCGCACCGTCAACGTCGTCGACACCACCGCCCCGGTCATCACCCTGGTGGGTGTCAACCCGCAGATCATCGAAGTCGGCGGCGCCTACTCGGAGCTCGGCGCCACGCGTCCCGACAACTACGACACCGGACTGGTCGCCGTCATCGACGCCACCGCTGTCAATACCGCACGGTCGGCGAGTACACGGTCACCTACAACGTGACCGACGCCAACGACAACGCCGCCAACCAAGTGACCCGCACCGTCAACGTCGTCGACACCACGGTGCCGGTCATCACGCTGGATCGGAGCGAACCCGATAGACGATCGAAGTCGGTTCCAGCTACGTCGACGCCGGTGCCACCGCCTCCGACATCGGAGACGGCGACCTCACCGGAGCGATCGTCACCGTCGACCCGGTCGATGCGACCTCATCGGTGTCTACACGGTGACCTACAACGTGACCGACACCAGCCTGAACGCCGCCATCGAGGTCACCCGCACCGTCAACGTCGTCGACACCACGTGCCCCGCTCGTCACCCTGATCGGCGCCAACCCGCGACCGTCGAGGTCGGCTCGCCGTACGTCGATGCGGGCGCCACCGCAGTCGATCTGGTCGACGGTGACCTGACGCAGCTCGATCATTGTCACCAACCCCGTCAACACGAACGTCGTCGGCGTGTACGTGATCACGTACGACGTGTCGGACTTGCATGGCAATCCCGCCAAGACCGTCACCCGGACCGTCAAGGTCGTCGACACGACCGCCCCGGTGATCACGTTGGTTGGTGACAACCCGCAGGTCATCGATCTCGGCTCGGCGTACGTCGAGTTGGGTGCTACGGCGACCGACAACTACGACCTCGGTATCGACCGGCATCGTGATCGATGCCACGGCCGTGGACCCATCGAAGGCTGGCAGCTACACGGTGACGTACGACGTCACCGACGCCAACCTCAACGCGGCCGTGACGGTCGAACGAACGGTCAGCGTGGTGAAGGCGTTCGCAACGAACATCTTCATCGACGACGACGGCAGCGCCTTCGAAGACGACATTGACTGGTTGGCGAACTCCGGGATCACCCTGGGGTGCAACCCTCCCCTCAATACGCTCTTCTGCCCGAACGGCTCGGTGACCCGTGGCCAGATGGCGGCGTTCCTGCATCGTGCCCTGCCGAACCTGCCAGAGGTTCGCGCCGCGATCGACTTCACCGACGACGACGCCTCATCCTTTGAGGCCGACATCGAGTGGCTCTACTCACGTGGCATCACGAGTGGAACTTCGGCGACCACCTACAGCCCCAACGACACGGTGACTCGTGGCCAGATGGCGGCGTTCCTGCATCGTGCCTTGCCGAATCTGCCAGAGGTTCGCGCTGCGGTCGACTTCACCGACGACAACAGTTCGACCTTCGAGGCCGACATCGAGTGGCTCTACTCACGTGGCATCACGAGTGGAACCTCGGCGACCACCTACAGCCCGAACACGATCGTGACCCGAGGTCAGATGGCCGCGTTCTTGCACCGGGCACTCGGCTGACCAGCTACGGCTAGTCAACCGCCTGGACCCAGGCGACAGAGAGAGGGACCCGCAAGGGTCCCTCTCTCGTTGCTCGGCGACGTCGGCGTCGGCGCGGTCGCCGACTAACCCGGACCGACCTGCATCACCCGCATCATCTCGTGGTCCTCGTGCGACAGGATGTGGCAGTGCCAGACGTAGCGCCCCGGCTTGTCGAAGGTCACCTTGATGCGGGTGACCTGCCCCGGCAGGGCCGTCACCATGTCCTTGGGCGCGTTCTCGACGTACTTCGGCCGCCGGCGGTACCACGGCACCAGCCGGATGTTCTCCAGCCGGAACCCGACGCCGGATTCGCCGTTGTGCTGCAGCACCGGCTGCTCGATCACATCGGCCGTGAACTCCTGGCGATCCAGGATCTCGAAGTTCACCAGATGCAGGTGGACCGGGTGGGCATCGCCGGTGGCGTTGTAGATCTCCCAGATCTCGGTGTCGCCGAGATCCGGGTTCTCGGTCGTCGGGTGAATGCCAGGCGATCGCGCCGTTGACCATGTTGCCCGCGGCGTCGGCCGTCGGCTCGGCGACGCCGAGCAGCGGCTGCAGCCGCCCGAACTCGTCCATGCCCTCGAACAGCGCCACCTTGCGGGTGCTGGTCACCGGCTGTTGGTGTTGCCGCCGTAACTGGTCGATAGCGGCCGGGTCGAAGTCGATCCGCGACGCTTTGGTCAAACGGCTAGCACGACGTCGAAGGCCATGATGCGGTCGGTCTGGCGATTCGGGAACAAGTCCTCCGGCTCCAGGTCGTCGCCGAAGTCGCCGCCGAACGGCGCGTCACCGCCGATGTTCTCCATGATGATGCGCTTGCCGTTACGGCCGGGTCCGAGAAGTCAAACACGACGTCGTAGCGTCCACCGGGCTCGATGACCAGCGTGTCGACCTGGGTCGCCGCCGCCGCCAGGCCCTGGTCGCTGCCGATGACGTAGAACGGGCAGCGGTGCCCCGGCGTTGCTCAGGTCGGTGGCGCCCAGCGGCACCGCACGGAAGCGCACACCAGGAAGCGGGAGTCGTAGCCGTTGAGCAGGCGCAGGCGGTAGTTGCGCGGCTCGACGTCGGCCTTGGGCCAGATCTTGCCATTGACCACCATGTGGTCGCCGAAGAACTCCGCCAGCGCGGACGGTTGGGACGTCGCCTTCTGAGGCCTTCGCCGGTGATGAAGTCGTCCCAGAACGGATCGCCGGGGAAGGCCGGGTAGAACAGGTCGCCCTTCTTGAACATGCGGTCCTGGATGGCGAAGGCCATCTCGTACGGAAACGCGGGCAGGCCCAGCGGATTGTCCGGTCGTCCCGGTGTCCACGCGTCGCGCACGAAGTAGAAGCCCGGCCATGCCCGCGTACACGTTGAGTCGCGTGATGCCGAGCGCGTGGTCGTGGTACCAGAGGTTGCCCGCCGGCTGGTCGTTCTGGTAGTCGAAGTCCTTGATGAATCCGCCGACGGTGGCCCACTGCGGGCCGACGATCTCGTAGTCCGGGGACTCAGAAGAACTCGGGGTTGCCGTCGAACTGGAAGTCGGTGTGCCCGCCGTGCAGATGGGTGACGATCGGCACGCCGTCCTCCGGATGCTGTAGTGCTCGTAGCCCGGCAGGCTGTAGCCCAGTGGAGGTGTCGACCGGCAGCAGGTGCTCGGTGGCCCCGAACAGGTTGTTCTCCCAGTTGACGACGGTCTCGCCGGCACCGGATTGGATCTCGAAGGTCTTGCCGGGCCACGAGTACGAGCCGTCTCGGCCGTAGCCGTACAGCGGTGTCGGCACGCGATTGCCGCCGTTGTTGAGCAGGCCGGTGTACTGGGAGGTGACGCCCACCCCGACCGTATATTCACCGTTGGCGCCGGGCACGTATTTGAAGCTGGGGTGCAGCGGGTTGGGGACCAGGTTGGCGAATTTCGGTTGGAAGAACGGGTCGCTCAGCTTGGGGATCAGCGGTGCGGCCACCCCCGGGGCCATCCAACCCACCTGGGTCGCCACAACCAGCCCGGCCGTGGCGGCACCCGACTTCTTCATGAACTCACGCCGTGACATTGCCATCGAATTCGCCTCCCGTGACGTTCGTGTCCCTGTTCGGGCGAGAGCGGCAATGCCACCCAGGGCCCGGATTGGGACCGAACTTACCGACCGGGTCGCGCTGCTGTGGGCAGTTGGGAACGCCTATTCGCCGACTGTGCCGAAACCAGACCTCTCGGAGGGCCGGAAGCTTGTCGGAGTGCCTTCTTGGGTCGTTTACTGATTGAGGTCGTCAGAGGTGGGTGGCCACTGACGGAGCATCGGCGGGACGGTGCTGCCGTCGAAGACCTGACGGTCGCCGAGTGGTTCGTCGAGGGTGATGGTGATGGGGTGCCACGGATTACCGGGACAGGAGGCGTCGCCGGCGATCGGTTCGACCAGAACGGTCACCACCAGCCGATCACCGTCGGCGACCACCACGGGTTTCACCTGCCTCCCGGTCGGGGGCTCTCCGTTGGCGCAGTCTCGTTCGTTGATCAACACATTCAGCTCCGTGCTGGTCGGGTCCGGTTCGGTGTCGGGGTCGAGCACCATGGTGGCGTTGCCGAAGCCGGGGGCTTCGACGACCAGATGACAGGTGCCCCAGCCGGTCAACGTCCAGACGTCGCCTCGCAGCTCGAGGGAGGCGACGTCGTAGGGCGCTTCGCCTGCGAGGGTCTCGTCGATGGCCCGTCCGAACAGCACCAGCTCGGCGTCGTTTCGGAAAGCGATGCTCCAGTCGTATTGGTCGAACAGTTCGCCTTCGAGCCCGACGGCGGCTTGGGCCTGGTCGAGGGCGACCGCAGCCTCCTCATCGAGCGGCGTATCGGGGAGTTGGAGGTCGGCGGGGTCGCCGAGCTCGATGCCGCCGCACGCCACCCGCAACGCCTGTTCGGATACCCCCGAGTCGGACGGCGCCGAGTCGAGCGGCGCCGGGACCGCCAGTGCTGGGTCCGATACCACCGAGTCGGACGGCGCCGGGTCGGAGGGTTGGGGCACCGGCTCAGTCCCGCAGCCCGCCATGGCGAGCCCCAGGGCAAGTGCGACCAGCAGTGCTGGCCGGCCGAGACTCCGATTGCGCCTGGTCATATCACCCTGGAGGCTACTCAGCAGGGGGCCCGGACCCGCCGGCTTCGGCGCCGAGTGAAGTGACCATCAGGCTCATATCCTCTAGTTAGCGCAAGCGCCGTAGATGATGATGGATGAGTCATGAGCCGCATCGAATCCACCCGCCGCGAGGACCTGGCCGCCATCTGCCCACACTGCGAGGCCGAGCTCCCCGAGGTCTTCTTCAAGAAGCCCAGGGGACCATTCGGAATCGGACAGGGATACCTACTCTTCTGCCCCTCGTGTCGCAAGGTGCTGGGCGCCGGCGTGCAGTGGTACCCCTTCCCCGCCCGATAACCTATGACTGCCGGTTGTTTGGATTGACTAGGGCGTACCGCTCTCGGGCGGGCTGCTCGCCAGGAACGGGCGATGCGAATCGGCCACCGGACAGATGAACTCTCGTTGGGGAGATCGCGGCACGTTTGCCCATCTGGATTTGGCGAGATCTCTAGAGGCTGTCGTCTGCGTCGCCGCTCGGCGCGGCGGCGAGGATCTGATGGCGGATCTCCAACGCCAGACGTTCGTGCTCGGTAGACCGCCGCCCCATCAGGGCATCGATCTGGTAGCGGTCGTTGCCGTACACCAGCTCGTACCACTTGGCGCCGTGGGGGGTGTTGTCACCCGCCGCGGTCGGGATGTCCGGATAGGCGGCGGAATCGCCCGAGCTGTAGTACTCGACCCGAGGATCGACCACACGGGCTCGTATGTCGACATCCTTCGCAGGGAACCGAAAGGTCTTCAGTATGTTGCGGACGACCAGTTCGCCGCCTTCGAAATGGACCGACAAGCTGAGCAAGCGCCACACGACCAAGGCCGCCAGTGCCGCGAAGGCAAGAGAACCCGGTCCGCCCCGATCAGCCATCAACCCGGCCGTGGCTGCGACGAGTGCGATCCCGGCAACCGTCAAAAAGAACATCGGAGACCCCACGAGGCGTTTCGGTGCCATGCAACGAGTCTATCCATCGGCTTCCACGACCGAATCGAACAAACGGCCCTCTACGCCGGTCAGGGGTGGAGGCGCGGCGTTCGATGATGAGAAGAGCGATCAACCCCTGGCCCAACCACTCCCCGACGTCACCAGGTGATCGGGGGGCTCCGAACGGGCGCTACCCGCTCGGCTTCAGTTCGAATCGGCTGCGATGCGTTCGTTGGCAGGTTCGAGGACGACGACGGCCGTTTCGCCCGACCGACGGGCCGCGAAGGCATCGAGGTTGTCGTCGATGGTGCGCCATCGACCCCACAACCGCGCCCGCTCTTCTCCGGTTGCGGCTCGGCCCTTCACAGTCTGTTGCCCCTCCCCCAGCTCGAGGGTGGCGACGGGATTCGTTTGGAGGTTCAGCCACCACGCCGGCTCACCTTCGGACCATCCGTTCATCGCCATCGTTACGACGTTCGGGCCGTCCTCGAAGTAGCCGACCATGACGCTCCGCTCCTGACCGGAGCGGCGGCCCGTCGTGGTCAGCCGTGCCGTTCCCCACTTGCCGGGCTTCGGACGCCACAGGCCAAGGCGCCCTCCGGTCAGGCGATAAATTGCCCGGTGGGTCGACCAGGCGAGTCGCATGAACCATCGCGGTGGCACCCGCGCCGTCTTCTCTTCCATTGCCATGTGCATCTCCCAATCGGGGTCTCTTCGCATCATGACGGGCACAGCGTGGCCGGTCCAGGGCCTTCGGGCCCGCTGCCACACCATCTGGGCGCACCACCTGGGCGCACCATCTGGGCGCCACACCATCTGCGTGCGGGTCGGCTCAACGTCATCGGGCGGGGCGGACGCCAGGCTCATGGAGGGAGGGTGACGTGCTGGAGGCCGAGACGGCTGGTCCATTCGATGGTGCCGTCGGGGCGTCGCCGGTAGGTCCAACCGTATCGGTGTTTGATGAGGTGATCGTGCCGGCAGGCCGGAGCCAGGTTGTCTGCGGAGGTCGGCCCGCCCTTGGCATACTCATCGATGTGATCGAAGTCGCACTCGATGGCCGGCATCCGACAGCCGGGAAACACACAGGTCGACTGGCGGGCCTGCACCGCCCGGCCCAGCGCCGCTGTGGGGCGCCGCCGGGTGGTACCGACGTCGATCACGTCGCCTGTGTCGCCGTCTCGGATCGAGTACTCCCAACGCCGACTTCCTGCCGCAGCCCGGCGGGCGAGATCGGCCACCACGGGCCCAAAGCCGCCCAGCTCGCCGGCTCGGTCGGCCAACCCCATGAGCGTGCCGAGGTCGACGGTGATGTGCGAGGTTGCGGTCGGCGTCCTGGCATCGTCCCCGCACAGCAGGTCGAGGAATACGTCAGCACGTAGCTGGTCCATCGTGCGGGTCTCGCCGTGGACCCTCAACGACCGGGCGAGTTGATCGATCCGCGACATCGCCTGAGAGGACCGGATTGGGTCGAGGTGGAGCCCGACGATGTGGCCAGTCCCTTCCGGAGTCGGTTGGTGCTCGACCCGGCGCCCTTCTCGGGCTGTTTCGTAGCGGTTGGCGGCGTCGTCGGGGTCCGTCTCCAGGCACAGGCGCCGCAGGAGAGCGGCCAGTTGGCCGGTGGTGAGGCGAGGAGCTTTGGGCAGTATCTGGTCGATCACCCGCTGGGCGGCCTGGTCGTCGAGGTGCTCGGTGCCCTGCACCAGGGTCCTGACCCGGGCGACATCGACCTTTCCTGCCAGGAAGGCGTCATGCAGTGCGGGGAGTCGTGAGACCAGTATCAGGGCCAGCTCGACGGTGGTGTCGGCCGAGCGGCACGTCAGGCGTAGCTGCGCCCTCACCTCCGCCGCGGTCGCCCCCTGGGCGAGCTCCACGTCGCCGTCGAGGTCGGCTTCGAGGTAGCCGTAGATCGAGGCAACCCCTTCATACAGTTTCGCCTGATAGTGCGACACGAGCCGCTGGAGAGCGGCGACCGCCTCGACCCGCTGGTCGCCGGGGAGCCGATCGAAGTCCAGGCCGGCGAAGCCAGCCGCCAGGAACACCCCGGCCGGCAAGCCATCGAACCCGAGCGCTTCGTGGGGCGCACCATCGAGCGCATCGGCGTCGATCTCGACCGGCCCGGGCTCGAACCAAGTCCGGTCGAGGCCTTCAATCGTCTCATCTCGCATATCCAACATAGATTGAACGTATCACCCACCTATGACAGAAATCGACGGGCTGTTCCCCCTCGACTGGGTTCTTCGCACCCGGCCAGCTCCGCGCCGTTGGCTTCGCTCGTAGGGGAGAAGAGACGCCGCCGTTTGCGCCTGCTCCCGGGCGGCACGCAGGAACCGGACCTACTTCGTGGATGTCGTACTCGGGCTTGGCGAGTCCCGTTTCATTGGGCCTCTTCATGTGAAGAACGTATCGGCCCGTCCCGACAGTTTCGGGGCTGTGATCAAGCGCATCCTTCAGGCGCCTCAGACGCCGAGGGTGGTCCTGCTGCCCTTTTCGTTCCGGGACATGGCGGCCTCCTAGTTGGCGGAGTCGACGGGGCGGAGACGGAGGAACTCGTCGACGCCGAACAGCCCGAAGGCGCGGCGGTTGGCCGCCGACACGTCGGCGCCCAACTGGTCTAGGCCGACGATCTCGGGGTCGGTGACCTGATGCGTGGCGCCTTCGTCGTCAATGGTGGCCGACCCTGCGGCGAGGACGTTGCGGACCCAGTCGGCTCGCGAGCCGTAGGGAAGGGCCACATAGAAGCCGTCCGGCAATGTCTCGACGCCGATGGGGGTCTGGTACTCGGTGCCAGAGTTGCGGCCGACGTGGTGGATGATGCCGGCGTAGGCGCCGGGGGTGCCGGCGCTCTTCATCTGCATCGGGTTCATGACGCGCTTGTTCATCTTGCGGACCCCGTCGAGGACGAACGGGACCTTGGTGCGCATGCCGAGCAGAAACGTGACGATGGCGATCACGACCACGCCGACGATGGCGGCCACCACCCTCATGGCGCGACCCTTCGGTGCCTGATCGGCACCAGCTCAACATCGGAGATCTCAAACAATGGCAACTTTGCCTCCACTCATTTTGCTTCGAGTCGGATGTCTTGGCATTGCCGACCGGACCCACGCTATCAGGCTGCACTCCCAATACAGCGCCAGGGCAATTCAGCGCCAGGGAAGCCACCTTGGCTTGGTTGGCCGAGGCGGTCGCACCCAGACCCGGGCTGGTGATCCGCACCCACGGTTTCCCATTCCCGGCCCGGTGACTGGCGAGGAGCGACCTGGCGTCGCCTTCCGCCGATCGCTGCCAAGATGGCGCAGGAGCAGCGACCGGCCAAATAGGGGTGGAGAGTGATCGAGTACTGGGACGCCACCGATGATCCGGAGACGCGGGTTTCGTATCCCGAGTTGGTCGACGAGTTCATCGGCCTCGGTTTTGAGATGGTCGGCCGGTACCGGGGTACGCCTGTCGATCAAACCGACGAAGAAACAGCCCGATCTATGGGGGCCGTGGGCGAGTTGTACCTCGAGCACGGCACCCTTCCCACCCCGGTGCTGCGGCCCCCCGACCGGTCCGCGTTCGCCGAGGTGTCGTGGTTCCTCGAGACGCCGGCCATTCGCATTTTCACCGTCCTCGATGACGGATCACTGGTGGAAACCTTGCGCGCCTATCGGGCGCCGGCCGACACGTCTCCCGAACTTCGCCGCCACTGGCGCGGCGTGGACGTGGATTGGGCGATCAGGGCCCACAACCCGGCGGGTGGTCGGTCGATCGTGGCGGTGGAACCCGGTCCGATCGCCGACCTGTGGAGCCGGCATCAACAACACGTGGCGGCGTATGGCTCGGATCGGGAGGCAGCACCGATCGCCCACACCAACCTCGATGACTTCCTGCGCATCGTCGGGGCGGCCATGGCCAACCGACTCGACGGAGTTGCGGCAGGAAGACGGTTCGCCAACCTCGACGGGTATCGAGCCATGTCGCAGTTGCTCGCGTTCGCGGCAGCCACACTGGCGCTGATTGCCATCCTGGTGGTGGCGTCCGTAGTCGACAACACGACCCCGCTCGACGGGTGGTGGCTCAACGCCGCCATCGCCGTGGCCGCGTTGGCCGCCACCTGGGTGATCCTGTTCACGAAACGGCACGCCCAACGAGGAAACACGGTGACTGTGAACACGACCGTTCCCTTCGACCTCAACCGAAGACCCACCGACGATCGGTGACGAGCGAGACCGGAGGCGGCAGTGTCTCCGGAATGCACGTGGCGTCACCCTCGCCTACGCAACGCTCCTCGGGCGGGAGGCCGCTTGTGTCCTCCTCATGTTGACAGGCACCAGCGTGGCCTGCCAGCGTGCAGGCTCGTGACTGACGAACGCGCTGAACGCATCAAACAACTGCGAAGGGAACCGCCGCCGCTCCAGCCGGTGACGGTGACCGACCGCCAGGAGCTGTCCCCGGATGTGGCGGTTCACGTTCGATGGCCTCCAGGAGTTGGCGGTCGAAGGTCCGGCGGCCAGTGTCCGTTTGCTCGTTCCCTCCCCCGGCGCCGATGAGTTGGTGATTCCCGAGTGGAACGGCAACGAGTTCCTGATGCCCGACGGGTCACGTCCGGCCCTGCGGACGTTCACGCCGCTGCGGGTCGACGAGGAGGCCGGCCGCGTCGACCTCGAGATCGTCCGCCACGGCGACGGTGTCATCTCCAGCTGGGCGGAATCCGCCGGACCTGGTGCGACCGCTGCCATCTCCGGTCCCGGTGCTGCCTATGACGTCGATCCGACCGTCAAGCGGTTCGTGCTCCTGGGCGACGAAACCGCCCTTCCCGCCATCGGTGACCTGCTCGTGGCGCTGCCGGCCGCTGCGGAGGTCGAGGTTCACATCGAAGTGGTGGCCGCGGAAGCCGAGTTGGAGTTCCCTGTTCACCCGGGCGCTACCGTGGTATGGCACGTGGCCGTCGACGGTGACCGACCGGGAGCGACACTGGTCGAAACGGCCGGATCGATCGAGTCGATCGGACCTGACGCCCGGATCTGGGCAGCCGGCGAGGCTGCGTCCATGCAGGCCATTCGCAACCACCTGTTCAAGACGCTGAAAGTCCCCCGCTCGCAGGCGTCGATCCGCGGCTACTGGAAACCCGACCGCTGACCGGAGCGGCGACCGTAGCGCAGCGGTCAACCCGGGCCAGGGATATCCTCGCCACCGGACGTATCGAAACGATCGCCGATCAGACGGATCATGTGGTCGTCGCCGTCGTCGAAATACCTGGTCTGCCTCAACAGTCGCGTTCGAGAGTTGGGTCATGCTCGAGGATTCGCCGCTCCAGTTCCCGCAGCTCTGGGGACGGGTCGATGCCGATTTCCTCGTTGAGGTAGCGCCTGGTGCGTTCGTAGGCGCGCAGCGCCTCGGTCTGTCTGCTGCACCGGTACAGCGCCAGCATGTGGTGAGCCTGGAGCCTTTCTCGCAGCGGGTGCTCGACCGTCAGCGCTTCGATCTCGCCGACCAGCTGACAGTGGCGACCGACTTCGAGATCGGCCTGGATTCTGGCCTCCAACGCGGTAAACCGGAGTTCGGTGAGGCGGGTGATCTCGGGCTGGAACCCTCCTCGGCCATCGACTCCGGCGTAGGCGTAACCCCGCCACATGCCGAGAGCTTCGCGGAGGGCGTCCGACCTTGCTTCCGGGGCGTTTCCCGTGTCGGCCAGAGCGCTGCACACCAGCGTTTCGAATCGGACCGCGTCGACGGCGGCCGGTTCGACGTCGAGCACGTAGCCGCCGTTTTCTCTGGGGACGATGTCGCCAAGCGTGCGTCGGATCGTCGAGATGTAGGTTTGGACCGAGTGGCGAGCGCCTTCGGCGGCGTCCTCTTCGTAGACGTATCCGATGATCCGATCGAGGCTGACCGGTCGGCCGACGTTGGCGACGAGAACCGCCAAGATACTGCGCTGCTTTGGGCCGCCAATCGGCAGGGCTCGGTCGCCGTCATGGGCCTCGAAGGGGCCCAACACGTTGAACTCCATTCCGGAAGCGTACGCCGGGTTTCCCGTGGGTGGTTGGTCGATTTTTCGGGGCTGGTTCGCCCATCTCCACAGCCTCGTGCCAGTGGGCAAAGGATCTTCAATGCGGCTCTCGACGAAATTGACCTCCGACGGATGGACGGAAGGTCCGGTGATGGTCCCGTGGCTCATTGGCGACGACCTCCGGCCCGTTCGGAGAGGGCTTGCGGGTCTTTGAAGGAGTTTTGAAGGAGTTGTCGCATGATGGCGACCCAGGCAACGACCCAAGGAGGTCGCGCAATGTACGCAATGTGCAGGACATTCTCTAGATGGGAGGAGTCGACATGAAACGTCTGGCAACGCCAATTCTGGCAGGGTTGCTTCTGGTCGGGTTGGTGGCACAACCCGCGTTGGCCGAACGCACCCCCGATACGGGCAACTTTCCCCACTACTCCCGGGTCTTCTTCCCGGGGGCGGCTTTCGGGCAATCAGAGGTCGTTCAAGTGCCCACCGGCGAGTGGGTCCGCCTGACCGATGGATGGGGGACGGCCACCGTGGAGCAGCTCGAGCAATTCCTGGCGACGGTGATCGTGGAAGTCGAACTCGACGGAGTACCTCAACCGGTCACTCCGGTCGTCAACCGCGACCCGGAAGGCCCGTCGGTCTCCTTTCCGTATCTCCTCAACCCGAGCGCAGCCAACGTCGCGCAGGAGTGGAGGATGAGGTGGACCTTCACCGAAGACCACGATGACGGATACGGAGCGGTCATACCAGCGGGAACGGTCTTCGACGACAGCCGGACGATCGTGTGGACCCCACGTGGCCGGTTCCCGTCCGCCGCTTATCCGTGTCCGAACGGCGCCTATCCGTGCGTCGACTTCTGAGCGTTCAGAACTGGCGCGCCTACCGCCGAACGCAGAGAGCCCGTGGCTGGGCTCGATCGAGAAAGGGAAGGGACATGAAGGCATTCAAACGGAAGACGACGAGGATCGGCCCGCCCCTTGCATTGACACTGCTCTTGGTGGCTTTGGCGATCCCCGCCGTGGCCTCGGCCGGGCAGGACGAGCTGGCCGAAGTGAGAGCGGCTACCGCCAAATACCACCGGGTAGACGAGGCCATCGCGGCCGGCTACGAACTGGGCTACGTGAACGGGTCCGGTACCCGAATCATCACCGGCTGTATCGCCAACCCCGAGTTGGGGGCCATGGGCTACCACTACTTCAACAAGGAGTTGATCGACGACCTCGTCGTGGACCCGCTTCGTCCGGAAGGTCTGGTGTATGAGGCCGGACCGAACGGAAAGCTGAAGTTGGTGGCGGTGGAATGGGTGGTGCCCGGTGCCGTCGCCAACCCGCCTGGGGTATCTGAGGCACCTTCGGTGCTCGGCATGGAGATGCACATCCTGGTGCCGGCGGTCGGCTGGTACATCCAGCACGCATGGGTGTGGAAACACAATCCGTCGGGCATGTACTCCGATTGGAACCCGGAGGTCGTCTGCCCCTAGGCCGAGCGGAGAAGGCTTGAGCGCCAGACACACGAAATAGGGCCTGCGTGCCACGGGCCCTATCTCGCTTCTGGGTGAGGTCGGCTTACTCGGTGCCTTCGAATACTCCGGCTGGTCGGGTTTGCCTCGGTTCCACTTCGGAAACGACGCTGACCTGGTCGCTGTCGGCCAGCGCAGTGACCTGGATGCCCGCCACCTGGGTGTTGCAGCCCGTGTCCGTCGGCACGTCCCCTTCCAGGACCTCGGCGAATGCGGGACCCCCCAGGGTCATGAGCGTCACGAGGATGGCTGCTGCGGCTGTCTTCTTCATGATGTCCCTCTTCCTTTCGTGATCGGTGGTTCCGATCGCTTGGAGGGATCATCCGAAATGGCGATTAGGGATCGAGGCGAAACCCGCTTAGGAAATCCCTAATCAGACCTAATCCGCCTTGCCGGTCAAAAGAAAGTCCTCTTCAATCCACCGACGCGAGCAAGGCACGGGCTCGTCCCACGGCTCGCTCCCAGCTGTCGGATTCGCCTCGCGCCCAAGCCTCGTCGAAGGCAACGGCGCCGAGGGCGGCGCGGGCGGCGTCGAGATCTGACCGGAGTTCCTCCTCGAGCGGCTTGGCCAGCACCGCCGCAACGGTGGCGCGGGTACCGGCTGCAGATGCATGCAAGGAAACCGACGCGTCTGCATCGCCCGCAGCCTGAGCAATCTGTCCGGCGACGAAAAGCACCGGCGAGAGCGCTTCGGCATCACGACAGGTGTCAGCGAATCCGAGCGCTTCCAACGCCACAGCGGCTGCTGCGCCATTCTGACCTTGGCGGTAGTACGACCTGGCGAGGCAAGCATGCGAGCGGGCTTGCTCATAACTGAGTCCGCTCGTACTGGCCAACTCGACGTACCGATGGGCGTGTTCCTCGGCTTCATCGAGACGCCCGAGAGCCAAGCACGTCTCGGCCAGGAGTTCCAGGGCATGGTTCGAGACACCGGACCGGCCGAGTTGCCGGATGCGGCCCAGCGAACGGGTCACGAGGCGGTACGCCTCGTTCAAGTCGCCCAGGTAGAAGGCCGCCTGGCCTCTGATCGAATCTGCCCACGTCGAGATCATCGGAAGCTTCATCTCGGCGGCGGCCGACGCCAGCGCATCGATGTGCTCGGCAGCCTCGGCGGCTCTCCCCATCTCGATGGCGTCCATAGCCAGGTTGGCGAGCAGGATCGTCGCTCGGGGTTCGGCACGCTGCATGAGCTGCTCGACGAGCTCCTTGCCTCGGCTGGCCGATTTGGCGCGGTCCCCAATGGTGTCCAGGTAGTCGGCTTCCACAAATGCAGCGTTGAAGAGAATCGAAGGTGTCCTCCGAAACAGCCGCAGCTTCCTGGAGTTCGCTCAGTATTTCCAGACCCTCGTCGGGCCGTCCCGACTGGAAGTGGACGTGTGCGACGGTCTCCAGAACCTCGCTTCGGCCCACGCTCACCGTACCGGTGGTCAGGTCCAGGAGCCGTGTCAGCAGGTCGAGATTCGAGTCGCTGCGAGGTCCAAAGGCCAGGTGCTGCGAGAAGTTGGCAGCCAAGAGCGCGGCCCGCTCTTTGTCCCCGGAATCGAGTACCCAAACGAGGGCGGCGCGGTAGTCGGCCTCGTCGCGCGACATGCGGGCCAGCATCCGAGCGAATTCGGGCGAGTCGAAGACGGGAATCTCCGGATGGAGGTCGGCGTAGTACTCCGCATGCCTCCGGCGGACGTCGGGCTCTTCGCCGCTGGAGCGCAGCTGTTCGAGGGCGTAGTCCCGGACGAGGGCGAGCATTCCATACCGCCGGGGATCGGTGTCGCGGACGGTCAGGAGTGAGGCGTCCACGAGTGCCTCCAGGAGATCGAGCACTTCGTCCCGTTCGATGCCTGGGCCGGTGCAGACCTGCTCGATGGCCGCCAGGGTGGGCGGGCCGGCGAAGGCGGCGAGACGCCGGAACAGGGTCTGCTCTTCGACCCCGAGCAGAGAATGACTCCAGTCGATCACGGTACGAATCGATCGGTGCCGCTCCGGCATCGAGGGTGCGCCGCCTGTCAAGATCCCGAGGCCGCCGTCGAGCCGGACGTGGAGTTGCTGGGGCGACAGGACCCGGATCCGCGCTGCGGCCAGTTCGATGGCCAGCGGGACTCCTTCGAGTCTTCGGCAGATCTCCGCGATCACCGCCACCTCGCCGGGCTCGGTCAAGGCTTCGGGTTGAGCCGAGGCGGCCCGCTCGAAGAACAGCTCGACGGACTCCGATTGCATCGGGTCGTCTTCGGGCACGGCGCCCGGCACGGCGAGCGGCGGCAGCGGGCAGACGTACTCGCCGACGACACCCAAGGGTGTGCGGCTCGTCGCCATGACCCGGAGGCCTGGACAGCTTTCGAGGAGCAGCCGGATCAGGCGGGCGGCGTCAGCCGATACGTGTTCGCAGTTGTCGAAGATGAGGAGCGCTTCGTGCTTGCGGAGCCCGGCGATCAAGGCGCCCAGGGAGTCGCCGCCCGGCTGGGGTGCCAGTCCGAAGGTGGCGCCGACGTGGCTCACGATCTCGGCGAACGTTCCGAGAGGAGCCAACTCCAGCATCCAGGCCCCGTGCTCGGACCGTTCGGCGACCAGGCGGCCCACTTCGAGCGCCAGTGTGGTCTTGCCCACGCCTCCGAAGCCGGTGACGGTCACGAGTCGGTGGGTGGCGAGATGGGCGCTCACCGATTCGATCTCTGGTGCTCTGCCCACCAACGATTGAATCCGGGCAGGCAGGTTGTGGAGGACGGACCGGTGCGTGACGTCGGGTTGGAACGGCAGCTCGTGGAGGAGGATCTGTTCTTCGAGGTTGTGGAGCGATTCGTTCGGTTCGATGCCGAGCTGGTCGCCGAGTACCCGCCGGGCCGACTGGTAGGCGCCGAGCGCCTCCGCCTGCTGGTCCGACCGGTACAGCGCCACCATGAGTTGGCCCCAGATGCGTTCCCGGAGGGGAAACCGGGTGGTGAGGTCGCGCAGTTCGCCCAAGATCTCACGGTGCTCGCCCACTTCCAGGTCGGCTTGGATGCGGTCTTCGAGGCACAGGAGCCGGTCCTCCTCGAGGCGGGCGATCTCGCTTTGGGCAAACGACTCGTATCGGAAGTCCTCATACGCCGAGCCCTGCCAGAGCGACAGGGCGGCTCGCAGTCGATCCCGGGCGACATGGGGTTGTCCGTCGGCCAGGAGGGTCGACCCCTCGTGGGTCAATCGTTCGAACTGCTGGGCGTCGAGCTCATCGGCTTCGACCCGCAGGAGGTATCCCTGGGCGGTGGTTTCGACGACCCCACCTTCTGCGCCGTTCCGTTCTGGCGTCAGCGCATCGCGGAGTTTGGAGATGTGATAGCGAAGCGCACTCACTCCCCCGGTCGGAGGCTTGGCGCCCCACAAGTCGTCGATGAGGGCATCCACCGAGACGGAGCGATTGGCGTTGACCAGGAAGATCGCCAACAAGGTCTTCTGTTTGGTAGCCCGCAGGGCGAGGATGTCGTCTCCGACGTGAACCGCCAGAGGCCCGAGTACCCGGTAGTTCATGCCGAAGCGTACCTGCGATGCTCGAAGTGGTGTTCCCCTATTATTTGGAGGGCGTGGCAGGGGCAAAACCGGGAATCGATCGACTGGAGACCCGAGCCTTTCCGTCTTCTGGCCCGGCCAAAGTCCTGGCAACGGCCGCTGGACCCGGACCATGTTCCGCCCCACGGAGATACCGGGATCGCCGTCGTTCGGCTGCTCGTTGCCTCCCCGGGCCCCAAAGAGCCCGTGGGGCGAGAGTGCCCTTCTTCAGGTCGAGTCGTTGGGGAGCGTCTACCCAATCGACGAGGGCATCATTTGTTGTGGAACGTCTCGACCCACCATTCAACACCGTCGACCAATACGCCGTATTCGAGAAGCTGCGGTATCCAAGTCCGATCGTCATAGATCGGCCGGTGGTAGAAGAAGCTCCCAGGGTGATCGGCGACGTGTCTTTCCATCGATCGAAAGACTTTGCCCTCATCCGACCATCCTCTGTTCAGTTCCCTCCGATGGGGGAAGAGGTTGATGTCGAGGATTCCTCCGCTGGCATGACCAAGGAAATGTCCCTTGTCGACCAGGAACGACTGCTCTCCGAGAGCAGCTCGAACGGACGCATTCACGTTGGGAAAGCCCCTGATCCTCGACGCATCCCGCCGCATCGATTGGACCGTGGATACTGCGTACGCCAGAACCACCCGTTCTGCCGTGTGATCAAAGAGATACACCCCAAGATCGAGGACGATCTCGGACAGGTCGCTCGGACCGAAAGCGGATTCGTACTCATCGAGCCATCCCGAAACCTGACGATCCCACGTCGAAAGAAGTTCGGGTACTGGCCCAATTCCTTCGAACATCCGATCAAGTGGCATGAGCGAATCGTCCTTCACGAAGCCAGCCAGCCCGGACAATGCGCGACCTTGGAGAGCGACAGCGAGGAGTCTGGTGCACAGCGTAACGTGGGGATCTCAGCCAACTCCGGTGTCGCATCTCTCGTGGTCAATGGGCCGCCGTTCCAGAACGCAGTGTCTCCCTATGATTCGAGGCTACCGCCAGCGGCTTACGGATTGGGGACGATGACGCGCTGCTCCTCGCCTGCAGCCCCTAGCCTGAAATCATGAACGGCCGCACGGTGCTGGGTGTCGATGGGTGGAAGAAGGGCTGGGTTGGCATCGCCCTCAACGACGGCGTCTTTGCTGGAGCTGCCTGCGCTCCGGATCTCCGGGAACTCCTTCAGGAATTTCCCGAGGCCGTTGCAGTTGGGGTCGACATGCCGATCGGGTTTCCTTCCTCCGGCCCACGCCGGGCTGACATCGCCGCTCGGGTGTTCGTCGGGCCACGTCGATCGAGTGTGTTTCCGATGCTGCCGGAGGCCGTGTATCAGGCCGCCACCTACGAGGAAGCCACTGCGGTCTGTCAGGGGCTTTGGGGAAAAGGTCTGTCCAAGCAGTCATTCGCCCTGAAAGACAAGATCCTCGAGGTGGCCGAGGTGGCTGACAGAGACGATCGGGTCTTCGAAGCACACCCCGAGGTTTCGTTTGCGGCGATGGCCGGCCGGCCGCTCGAGTGGCCAAAGAAGTCATGGAACGGCCAACTCTTGCGGAGCCGGCTACTCGCCAACCAGGGGCTGGTCCTACCTGAGGACCTCGGCGAGGTTGGTGCAGCACCCGTCGACGACCTGCTCGACGCCGCTGCCTGCGCCTGGTCCGCCGACCGGGTTCGAACAGGTGGCGAGGGAAGCCTTCCGGCAGACCCCCTTCTTGGAGAACCGGTCATTCGATTCTGACGAAGGCTGCATCAGCCGAGATCGCTTGGGTTTCTTCAGACCGTCAAGCCTTTCAGGGGCACGGAACGGACGCCAGTCCTTCGTCGTGGCCGGTGGCACGGTCGATGTACCACTTACCCTCCAACCATTCCATCGTGTAGTCGATGGACCACAGGGTGCAATCTTCTCCTTCGGGTCCGATGTCGGGCGATTGGATCGAGGCGAACGTGAGCCACACGGTCCGGGTGTCGACGTCGTCCACTACGTAGCTGTGAGCCACGATGTCGAAGTCGTAGCTGGTCAGGGTGCCGGCCATGAACTCCTCGAACGGGAAGTTCTCTCGAATGCGAGGCGAGAGCTGCATCCAGGCGTTGAAGAAGTCGCCGGTGTTGATCCCGTCGAAGTAGGAAACGAAGGTGTTCTCGACCTCGCTGATGTCCACGCCTTCGATCGCGACGGTGCCCGACTCGCACGCCAGGACCGATGGCGTCTTCGCACTCGTTCCCAGGGAGCACCGAGGTGCGGCTTCCCCACTCTTCCGTTCGGTTGGCGGCGACCAGGCCGGGGATGGCGTAGGCGAGGCCCTCGGAGTCGAAGTACTTACCGGTCACGACACCGACCACTTGCCCCTCGGCGTCGATGAGGGGGCCGCCGCTGTTGCCGAAGTTGATGGCTGCGTCGGTCTGGATCAGCCGGGTGGCTCCGTAGCCGTCGATTTGTCGATCGAGTCCGCTGATGGTGCCTTGCGACAGACTGAGTGGCTCGCCGCGCGGGTAGCCGAGAACGATGACCGGGCTTCCCACCGACGGCGCTTCGGAGGCAAAGACGAACGGGTAGCCAGGGAGGGGACTTTCGAGGCTGACCACTGCGATATCGCTGAGTTGGTCGATGCCCACCACCAGGCCGGTGGTGGTGGTGTCGCCGGTCGTCACACCAATCGTGACCGCTTCGTCGACGACGTGGGCGGCCGTGACCACCAGGGAATCGTTCACCAGGAAGCCCGAACCGAGGCCTCCCCCATCGCAGGAGACGACTTCGATGCGGACGACCCCGTCGCCGGTCTCGGCGAAGATATCGGAGAAGGTGCGAGGCTGCGTGGTGGTGGTCTGGGCGACCGTGGTCGTAGTTTCGACAGTGGTGGTCGTGGTCTCCGGGATGGACACGGGAACCACGGCAGTGGTGCTCGTGGTGGTGACGGGGGCGGCCACCGGGTCGGATGGGCGGATCAGCAACATCCACGCCAGGAACAGGATCACCAACACGGACCCGCCGACCGCGGCCGGGATCATCCAGGCCTGCAAGAGCGTCGGCGCCGGTGGCTGTGCCGGCTTGGCCGGTGATGGGCTTCCCACACGCCTGACAGAAGCGCCATTCTTCGCCGATCGGAGTGCCGCAATGATTACAAAACGCCATCGGTGTTCCCCTGTTGACCGATCCTCGAGGCTAGTAGCGGGTTGGGCTCGGCCCCCGGCATTGGG
>CAVVWO010000011.1:0-11779 GCA_963752075.1 uncultured Acidimicrobiia bacterium | reverse complement strand
TCCCTTCGTGCGGCAGAACCGTTCCGTTCTTGCAGTCGGCGGCGGCCACATCGGCGACGACGCCGGTCTGCGACCACGTGCCGTCCGTGAGTCGATACAGGTAGAGATGTGCACCAAGCGGCTCCGTGAAAGCTCCCTCCGCAAGAAGCCTTTCGATCTCGCGGGACGAGGCGATCATCGCTTCGTCGACCGACCCGTGTTCCTCCGGTGGCTGCATCGTATGCAACCACGAGAGCGGGTCCCGCATGCGTAGCGCCCGACGTTGCTCGGAAGACAGCGAGTCGAAGGCCGGTCCCGAGACACGGGCCGCTCGTTGTGAATCAACGAGACGGACAGGAACAGGCTCGATACGCATCTCAGCCGTGCGCCGTCTGAAAGTCTCCCATGAACGCCACGAGCGTCTCCACGCCTTGGCGTGGCATGGCGTTGTAGATGCTGGCGCGGATCCCGCCAACATCGCGATGACCCTTGAGGTTGAGCATATTTTGTTCGGCGGCTTCTGCGACAAACCGGCCCTCGAGCGCCTCGGTCGGAAGTCGGAACACCACGTTCATGTGGGAGCGACTGGCTACCTCGACCGGGCTCCGGTAGAAGCCACCGCTGCCGTCGAGCGCTTCGTAGATCATTCCTGCCTTGTCCGCCGCACCTGCCTCCATGGCGGCGAGACCACCGTTGGCCTTCATCCAGGCCAGCACCTTGCCCACCATGTAGATCGTGAACACGGGTGGAGTGTTGTACATCGATCCTTTGGCGGCATGGATGTCGTAGCGCAGGTAGGCGGCCAGATCGCGGTTGGTCTCCGTGAGGATGCTGCGTCGGATGAAGGTTATGTCGACGCCGGCAGGACCCAGGTTCTTCTGGGCACCTCCGTAAATGAGATCGAACCGCTCCCAAGGCACAGGACGGCTCATGTAATCCGAGCTCATGTCTCCCACCAGGGGCACACCAACATCCGGGAACTCGGCGAACCGGATCCCTCCGATCGTCTCGTTGGATGTGATGTGGAGATATCGCGTGCCTGACTGAAGCTCGAGCTCGGCGTCGGCAGGCATCCGGCTGTAGCCGGATTCTGCACCGTCCACGCGGAGTATGCGTCACCGTGATGCGTAGCGTCTTGGAGCGCCTTCCCTCCCCAGGCGCCGGAGTCGACGTAGGCGCCCTTTCGTCCCTGCCCCAGCAGATTCATCGCCACCATCGCAAACTGAAGCGTCGCACCTCCCCCGAGGAACAGCACGTCGAAATCGTCGGGCGCCTGGAACACCTCACGGGCGAGGTCGGTAGCGGTGTCCTGCACACCTTGATACGCCTTGGACCGGTGGCTCATCTCGATGAGTGACATGCCCAAACCACCAAAGTCCACGAATTCGGCCTGCGCTTCCTCGAGCACCGAAAGCGGCAAGGTGCACGGTCCCGCACTGAAGTTGATAGCTCGCTCACTCATCATCGCCCTCTCTTATGGAGGTATCTCGTTCCGTGATCCAGCTCACTCTATGGATTCTTCGTGTTTGACACCGACGCTGAGCACATGCTCGACGGTGCGAATCGCTTGCACCAAATCGTCGGTGATACCTCGATCGGTGCGGAGGCTTGCCACCGCCGAAGCGCCGCCCAGCAGGACTCTGTTGTCCATCTGTTCCACGTTACCGCGGCAGATCCGGAGGATTCCGAGGACCTCCGAGAGCACCCCGACCCGATTGATGTGCCGCACCACGACCGCGTCAGGTTCCGCCGTGGCGTGCTGAGATTCACGCAGTTGACCACGTGGCCGGCCTCATATCCGGCGATCACCTCGACCACCCCGTCGGCTATCGCCTGCTGAAGCTTGCTCCGTCGAAGCTCCGATATGGTGAGTGCCGTAGACCGACGGGTGAGCCGCCAACACCGACCTGAACTCACCTTCCCCGGCAGCGGGTTCATCGGCGAAGACGTCGAGGCCTGCCCGCATTCCCCGCTCGTCGAGAGCACTCAGCAAGGCGGGCTCATCGACGATCTCGCCTCGCGAGGTGTTGATGATCCACGTCCCGTCGTTGCAGAGTCCAAGCAGTTCGGCGTTCACGAGCCCCCTGGTGTCCTCGTTGAGAGGAACGTGAAACGAGATGATGTCCGACCGGCTGAACAACTCGGCATCCGATTGCACGAACGCCACGCCGGCCCGGAAGGCCGCAGATACGGTCGCCGGATCTCGATCCGGCCGGTTACTGCCAGGACGTTGAGACGAAATGCGGTCGCTCGGGAGGCGATCCTCAGCCCGATCGCGCCGAGCCCCACGAGGCCGAGCGTTTTGCCGGCCAGGCCGTCCGCCTTCGAGTAGAACTTCTTGCGCCATCTTTGTTGGCGGAGATCGGCCACTGCGTCGGGGATGCACCGATCGAGGGCGAGGATCAGACCCATGGCCAATTCGGCGACGGCAATGGCGTTCTTGCCGGGCACATTGCAGACGTAGACCCCTCGCTCGGCAGCTGCCTGTTTGTCGATGGTGTTGGTCCCGGCTCCTGCTCGCACGATGAGTCCAAGATGGTCGCCAGCCGCGATGGTCTCTGCTGTCACCTTGGTGCTTCTGACCACCAGCGTGCTAGTCGAAGCCGCCGATTCGGGCGGGGATCGTGGTGCCATCCAAGTCCGGCTCCACCACGCAGTCGTGTCCAGCTTCGGTCAGAACTAGCAGCCCGGTTGGCGAGAAGGTGTCAGCAAAGAGAATTCTCATGATCGTCTTTGTAGCAGCCTGGTCATCCTTTGGTCCGTCTAGCCGGTCAGCCACGCCAGGAAACCGGCCGCAGCGAGAGCCACCAGAGCGAGGAGAAGGAGCGCGGCATTCCGCTCGAAGAAACCCGGTGGGTTTTCGATCGGCAGTTCGAAGCCCAAGATCTCACCATGCCTCGGGCACCTGGCCGGCGGGCACCACCAGGCGACCCCGACTGGGGCCTTGACGGCCCAGGTCATCGACGAAGACCTCGGCAGAGAGGCCGAGGGCGTTGAGCTGTGCTTTGGCGAGTTGCGCCTCGGTGGAGTCGAGGTACTCGTGGATATCGACCAAGCCTTCCATGAACGGAGCCTACCCGCCGGCGAAAGTCGGCCGGGACACGGGACCCGTCCGCCGGAGGCCACTAGCCTCCTGGCTCATGCCGGTTCTTTCCACCAAACTCGCCACGGACGCAGAGCCGTACCTCTCGAACCGGGCGGCGATGACGGGCAAGGTCGCCGAACTGGAAGAACTCCTCGAGCGATCGCGCTCCGGTGGCGGCCCCAAGTACGTGGAGCGTCATCACCAACGCGGCAAGATGCTGGTCCGGGAACGCATCGAGCTTCTCGTCGACCGCGACAGTCCATTCTTGGAGCTTTCGCCGTTGGCTGCCTGGGGGACCGAGTATCTGCTGGGCGCCAACGTCGTCACGGGAATCGGCGTGGTCGAAGGTGTCGAGTGCGTCATCTCGGCCAATGACCCGACCATGCAAGGCGGGTCGTCGAACCCGTACTCGCTCGCCAAGAGCCTGCGAGCCCAAGACCTGGCCAGGATCAACCGGATGCCGCTCATCAATCTCACCGAGTCGGGCGGTGCCGACCTCTCCCGTCAGGCGGACGTCTTCCTCACCGGCGGGAAATGGTTCCGCAATCTCACCAATCTTTCGGAGATGGGGATACCTACCTTGGCCCTCGTGTTCGGTAACTCGACCGCCGGAGGCGCCTACGTTCCAGGAATGTGTGACTACTCGGTCATGGTCAAAGAACGAGCCAAAGTGTTCTTGGGCGGCCCGCCGCTCGTCAAGATGGCCACGGGCGAGGAATCGACCGACGAGGAACTCGGCGGGGCCGACATGCACTCGCGGATCTCGGGCCTCTCCGACTACTACGCCGTCGACGAGTTCGACGCCATCAGGATCGGGCGGCAGATCATCGCCCACCTGAAGTGGACCAAGAAGGGCTACGGGCCGACCCGGACCCCGACCGAACCCCTCTACGACCAGGACGAGCTTCTCGGGGTGGCTTCGGCCGACCTGAAGGTTCCCTTCGACATGCGGGAGATCTTGGGCTCGCGTGGTCGATGGCTCCGAGTTCGACGAATACAAACAGCTCTACGGGACCTCGCTGTTCACGGGTTGGGCATGGATCCACGGCTTCCCCGTCGGCGTGGTGGCCAATCAGCAGGGTGTGCTGTTCTCCGAGGAGGCGCAGAAAGCCACCGAGTTCATCCAGCTGTGCAACAAGCAGGACACACCGCTCATTTTCATGCACAACACCACCGGCTACATGGTCGGGCGAGAGTACGAGCAGCGGGGCATCATCAAGGACGGCGCCAAGATGGTCAACGCCGTCTCGAACTCGAAGGTACCCCACATCGTCCTGTTGATCGGCTCGTCGTATGGGGCGGGGAACTACGGGATGGCCGGTCAGAGTCTTCAACCCGCGATTCCTGTTCGGGTGGCCCAGCTATCAGTTGGCGGTGATGGGTCCCGAGCAGCTGGCAGGGGTCATGTCGATCATCAGCCGTGCCAACGCCGAGGCGCGCGGACAGGAGATCGACGAAGCGGCCGACGCAGCGATGAGGAAGGCGATCGAGGACCAGATCCAAGCCGAACAGATTTCCTATTTCACTTCGGCTCGGGTTCGTGACGACGGGATCATCGATCCCCGCGACACTCGCCACGTTCTGGCCATGGCATTGTCCGCTGTGCACTCGGATGAAGTGAAAGGCACCGGCTCGTTCGGTGTCTTCAGGATGTAGGAGGGGACCATGATCGCCAAGCTGTTGGTCGCCAACCGAGGAGAGATCGCCCGCCGCATCATGAGCACCTGCACCCAGATGGGGATTTCCACCGTGGCCATCTTCTCCGATCCCGACGCCCGGGAGCCTTTCGTCAGTGATGCCGATGAAGCCGTGCACCTTCCGGGAGCCGCAGCTGTCGACACCTACCTGAATGGGGCCGCCGTCATCGCCGCGGCCAAGGCGACCGGGTCCGATGCCATCCACCCGGGGTATGGATTCCTGGCCGAGAACGCTGTCTTCGCCCAATCGGTCATCGACGCCGGCCTGATCTTCGTCGGTCCGACTCCCGCCACGATCGCGGCGATGGGGTCGAAGCTCGAATCGAAGCGGATCATGATGGCGGCGGGAGTCCCCATCCTGGTCGGTGAGGATCTGACCGGCATGGACGCCACCGAGATCGCAGCGGCTGCTGAGCGACTCGGCTTTCCGGTTTTGGTGAAGGCCTCGGCCGGGGGCGGCGGGAAGGGGATGCGGATCGTCTCGAAGCCCGCCGATCTGGCGTCCGCCGTCGAGTCTGCCCGGAGAGAGGCCATCGCCTCTTTCGGCGATGACACGCTCTTCGTTGAGCGGTACATCCGAGAACCTCGCCACGTGGAAATCCAGATCTTCGGAGACGGCCACGGCAACGTGGTGCACCTCTTCGAGCGCGAATGCTCGATTCAACGTCGTCACCAGAAGATCATCGAGGAGTCGCCCTCTCCGGCGGTCGACGACGCACTGCGCCTCGCCATGGGCGAAGCGGCAGTGGCGGCCGGCGCTGCGGTCGAATACCTCGGAGCGGGCACGGTGGAATTTCTGCTGACGCCTGAAGGGGAGTTCTTCTTCCTCGAAACCAACACCCGACTTCAGGTCGAACACCCGGTCACGGAGATGGTGACCGGTCTCGACCTGGTCCGACTCCAGCTCCTGGTCGCCGAAGGGCACCCTCTTCCTCCCGAAGCCCATGAAGCGACGATCTCCGGGCATGCCATCGAAGCGCGCCTCTACGCCGAAGACGCCCGCAACGACTACCTCCCCCAAACGGGGCCGGTTCATCGCCTGTTCTTCGATTCGACCGTCCGGCTCGACACGGGGCCCGAGGACGGGTCGAATGTTTCCGTCTACTACGACCCGATGCTCGCCAAGGTGATCGCCCACGGCCGCACCCGCGAGGATGCCGCTCGGGTGCTGGCCCGGGCGTTGGCAACCGCCGAAATCCACGGAGTAGCGACCAACCGGGACATGCTCGTCCGGGTACTCCGCCATCCGGAGTTCCTGGCCGGCAACACCGACACCCACTTCCTCGACAGGCACGGACCCGCCGAGCTGGCCGCGCCGCTGGCCGACCAAGCGGCCGAACATCGCCACGGTCTGGCGGCCGCCCTGGCCGGCCAGGCGACCCGGCGGTCCCAGACGCGTGTTCTGCCCGGAGTGGCGTCGGGATGGAGGAACAGTCCTTCTCAATCACAACTCGTGAGTTACCGGGGTGATGTTGAATCGTTCGTCGTCGGATACCGCTTTGGTCGAACAGGCTTCGAGGCGAGCATCGATGGCGAATCGCTTGGCGAGGTGATCGTACGAGAGCACTCCGGATCATTCGCGGAGTTCCTGATCGACGGGCGGCTGTGGGGGTACTGGGTCCACCAGGTCGACGACGTGGCCTACGTCGACGGCACCGATGGTTCGTCACGGCTGACCGAGTTACCCCGGTTCCCGGTCACTGAGGCACCACGAGTCGCGGGCTCTTTACTGTCACCGATGCCCGGAAAGGTCATCAAGGTGGAGGTGTCGCCCGGTGCCACCGTCGCCCAGGGCGACGTGCTGGTCATCGTCGAGGCCATGAAGATGGAGCATGCCGTCCGATCCCCCGCCGCCGGCACGGTCACCAAGGTGTCGGTTGCCGAAGGCGACCAGGTCGAAAACGAGCAACTCCTCGTGATCGTCGAGCCGGACGAGGACTGACCGGGGCGCTCCCCCGGGGGAGGCTACCGAGGCAGCCTCATTTCAGGAAGGTCCGGCCGGCTTGGGCAGCGGTGAACGGGAGGCGGACCGTGAATGTGGTGCCGCTGCCCTCATTGCTGTCGAACCAGATTTCGCCATCGAGGTAGCGTTGCGTCAGAAGGCGGGATCCATAGGTGCCGAGGCCCCGCCCTTCACCCTTGGTCGTGAAAGACCTCTGGAATATTTGGCGCTGAGTGGCCTCCCGCATCACCCCATCGTTGTGCACCGAAAACGAGATGTGTTCATCCTTCAAGGTGCATCGGAGCGTGACCTTACCGCCATCCGATGTGGATTCCAGGGCATTCTTGACCAGATTCCCGATCACGCGGCCCAGCAACACCGGATCCGAGACGAAGCCGACAATCTGGGAGTCGTCGTCGACCGCCAACGTCTTCGTCGCGGCCACCGCGTGCGTCTCGTACAGACGCGAAACGCCCGAGAGCAGCTCTTTCGAGTCGATGACCAACGGATGAGCCACGAGCTCGTTCTTCTCCGCCGCAAGGAGCTCACGCTGCCCGGCGATCTCGCCGATGAGCTGGTCGGAGCTGTGCTCCAGCATCTCCAACAGTTCATCCCGTTCTTCGCCGGAGAGCACTCGGGCCATCGATGAAAGCCCCCTCACGCCCGTCGCAGTGTTCATGATGTCGTGAAAGAAGATCCGCTCCAGAGATTGGCGCCGTTTCTCGTCGCTGATGTCGAGCGCGGAAAAAAGCACGAACTCCTCGTCGTCGAGTGAGAACGGCGTCGCGGTCACCTTGAGGTCGAGCGGGTCGCCATCCTCTCGCAGAATGCGGCACTCGTGCTCAGAAGTCTGCCCGAGGCGTGCTTGGCGGAGGGCTTGGCCGGCTCCACATGTCGAGCAGTACCTCGACGTCCCACATCCGTCCGGACCGAGCTTGACCCTCCGACAGCCCATCAATTCACCGGGACGCTGTCCGACTGCCTCCTCGACGGCAACGCCGAAGCTGTCCGACAGCGCCTTGTTGGCGAAGATGATCTGCCGCTTGGAGTTGAGAATCGAGATGTAGCCGCCGGAGCCGTTGGCCACGCCCATCATGAGAGGGTCGGCCTTCAAACGATCGAGCTGACGGGACATCGCCTCAGGCGCGTCACGCCCGGCCGGTTCGAACTCAGTCGGCAATGATCCGTCGGCCACTCCAGGTTCCTTCTTCGCGCTGGTACGGCTGTGAGCGTCAGCCCACAATCCTTTCCTCATTGTTCGGCATCTCCAGGCGATACATTGAGCCAGTCCTGGCGATGGGGGGCCGGCCCTGCCCCCCAGACCAGCCCCTCATTTGACCTTCGCGTCAAATGCCTTCACGTCATTTGGTCGGCGGGTCAGACGGGAACACGGTGGGCGCCGTCACCCGCTCCGCGCAGCCGAAAGCTTCGACGGGCGGAGATGGGCAAGGGTCTCTGGCTCGGCGAGGAACCACGACCATCGTTCTGGACAACGCTCGTCAGTTAGGAGGCTCCAGCTCGCACCAACGAACGAATCAACCAAACGAGTACCACCAGTGGCGCCCCTACCCCCACCAGCAGCACGAAGGACTGAACCAGCGTTTGTGAGCTGGGGTCATCCGAGGCGCGCACCACCAGAAGGGGAAAAACGGCAGGGAAGATCCACCCGAACGGCCAAACGAGAGTGCCGGCCAGTTTTTGGCGCAGGGTCCAGACCGTCGACATCCAAAGCAGCACGACGCCGACCAACCACCCCACACCCGGAAGAATGAGCGAGCCGATCGAGATGCCGAGGAGGGCAATGACCTCCTTCACGGGTGAGGACTTGCCACCATCGGGCACGGCCCCGGCCTCAGCCGCAATCGACTGCGGCGAGCCGAGTCGGTCGAGCACCGTGCGGATCTCGGCCTCGTTCGCATTCGGTGACAGAGCCTGTTCGATGTGAGACTCGATGTCCGAGACGATCGAGCCTTGCTGAGCCTTTGGCAGGGTTCTCGTGGCGGCCCGAACCTCAGCGAGGTATCTGTCTACGAGTGAAGTTGATGTCATGTTGTGTGTTCCTCCGATTCGGACAGGACTTGATCGACTGTGTCTCGAAACCGAGCCCAGTCACGCCGGAACTCGGCAAGGGCCGAGAATCCCGCCGCGGTGAGCGTGTAGTACTTGCGGGGTCGGGCAGGACCGTCCTGTCGCCATGTCGTGGTGACAAGACCGGCATCGTGGAGACGCCCCAGCAACGGGTACATTGTTCCCTCGCTCGTTACGAGTCCGTCGTGGCCGGCGAGCGTCTGGACGAGCTGGAATCCATACATCTCGGCGGTCGAGAGAAGTGACAACACGCAGTACTCGACCACGCCTCGACGGAGTTCGGTGAGACCAGAGCCCTGGTAAGTACCCATGCCTGACATGATACCTTGTCTGACAAGGTATAGGAAATCATTTTCGGAGTCTTCTCGAGATGTATCGTCGGCTGGCCCCCCGCCGCAAAGGGGCGTAGCATTCATCCCCATGGGTTCACACAAGACGGCGCGATGGGCGTCATCCCTGCTCCTTTCCCTTGCCCTCGTCGGCGGGGTCGGGTCGGTCATGGCCCGTCCGGCTGCCAGCCCCGAAGCGCTGCGTTCCTCCCTGGTTCTCGCAGATACTCCAACCCCCACGGAGTCTGTCGAATCGGCCCCGGACACCTCCACCGCCACCAGCACGGCCATCACCGAAGTCGGCGGCTCAGTCGGCGAGGATGTCGCTCCTGACGGCACCCCACCGATGGACGCACGAACGACCACCTCATCCGACGCCACCGGCCTCGCCGCTCCGACTGGTGACGGAGGGACGTTGGGGTCCGACAGTTCGTCGTGCCTGACGGGAGCCGAGCACGTCCCCACTGGGGAACTCGTCGTCGCTCCCGGTGCTTCAGAGCCCTCGGGAGGCGGAGACCCGACTACGTATCTTGTCGAAATCGAGAGGGGACTGGCTGTCGACGCCGAGTGCTTCGCCGCCGAAGTGGATCGAATTCTGGCCGACGACCGAAGTTGGGGCGGCGACGGCTCCATGTCACTCCAGCGGGTGGATTCGGGACCGATATCTTTCACCGTGACCCTCGCCTCGCCCGCCACCACTGACACACACTGTCGGCCGCTCGAGACCAACGGCATCTACTCGTGCTGGGCGAGCGACGGCCGGGCGATGATCAATGTGTGGCGGTGGGAGCATGGAACCGACGAGTACAGCGATGACCTCGACACGTATCGGGAATACGTGATCAATCACGAGGTTGGCCACGCCTTTGGGCACGGTCACCGAGACTGCACCGACATTGGCGACCTCGCGCCGGTGATGGCCCAACAAACCAAGACCTTGGCGGGTTGCCGGCAGAACGGCTGGCCGCTCACCTGGGAACGCTGAGATCTCGCGCTAGGAGTCGAACAACATCCGGCGGACTTCTTCCCAGTCTTCGCCTGCCGGGACCTCCGTCGCCAACTCACCGATGAGCCGCTTCGTGGCTGTGACCGATTCGGGCACCAGGGTGGCGGCATGGCGGGCCAGTCCCATAGCCGTCTCGTAGGCTTGGCCGGCTGGAACCAGACGCCCTACGTACCCGGCTGCGTGCATGTCGGCTGCGTTGATGCGCTCGTTCAGCAGGAACAGCCGGGCGACGAGCTGGCGACCGCCCACCGAGAGCAGTCGCCCCACTCCGTCCGGCCGGTAGAGGATCCCCAGCCGGGCAGCCGGGATCTCGAAGAACGCTCCTTCTCCGGCCACCCGCACATCGCACGCCGCGGTCAGTTCGACGCCGGCGCCAAGGCAGGCGCCTTCGATAGCGGCGATCACCGGCACCGGAGCGTCGTGGATGGCATCCGCCGCATCGGCCAACCCTTGCTCGACAACGAGGTCTTCGGCGGTTCCCGTCAATTCGGAGAGGTCGGCGCCCGCCGAGAAGACGGTTTCGGAGCCCGTCAGCACCAGGACATGCGCCTCGGCGGCGGCGGACCGCACCGCTACGGCCAAGTCGGTCATCATCCCTCGGCTCAACGCGTTGCGTTTGGAGGGATGGGCGATGCGCAGGACGGCCACGCCATCGGACAACTCTCGCTCGATGCTTCCAGACATCGGCGCAGCGTACCGGAAGACTCGGACCCGCGACCAACCACGCGGTTGGGGCCCGGCGGTGCCGGGCCCCAACGCATCGCCCCGATGCGTGTATTGCCTCCCCGCTGGCGGTCAGTCCCCCACGTTCGGCCGGAGTGGGAACAGGCCTCGATCCATTCCGGTCACCGCCACCAGAACATCATTCGCGACGTGCGGATGGTTGCTCTCGGCCAAGGTCTGCGCTCAAGCACTCGTCCGCACATCAGATGCCGAAACCTACTCCGTGGCTGGTGGGGTTGGGCAGCCGTTTTTCGCGACCTCGAGGAGCGCGACGCCATCTCCTCGAGTGACCGCTCCCTCAGTGACCGCCTTCAGAGAGGGACCAACGGGGTACTCGGCGCAGCGTCCGGTCGCACCTCGCGACTCAGGCAGCATCGTGCTCGGTTCCCACCGCTCACCATGCGGCGAGTCGGCTGGCTACTCGCCGATGATTCCGGTGGCGCCAACGCCAACGAGGTCCGTTGCACACACTCTGTTGACGATCGACACGATGTCGACAGTCGACCAGCTGAGGCCGGCGGTGACAGCCGCTTGAAGCGTCACAGACTTCGAGGTCAGCTCCGCAGCGTCGGCCGGCGCCAGCTGCTGGGCTGAAGTCGACACCTCGGCTGCCGCAGTGCGGGCAGACGTCGGGTTGTCGGCGTCGACGCTCTCCAGCGCCGGAACCACCGAGGCACAAAACGCCTCGACCGACGCGTCGTCGGAGACGAGGGTGTCTTCGGTGCCACACGCCAAGAGGGCGAGACACAGGATGAGCAGCGCAACTTTCACGATCGAGATCGTACTGCGTAGGAACACGATTCCCGGGCAACCCCATGTCAGAAGACGGCCGCGACCGGCCGCCTACGTCTCACGATCGCCTGCCAGGCTCTCCTCTCGGAGGTCCCGCTCCCGTAGAGTGAAACAGCCGCCCGAACGCGGCACCGGAAC
>CAVVWO010000010.1:0-84640 GCA_963752075.1 uncultured Acidimicrobiia bacterium | reverse complement strand
GAGCTTGTTGTCTCGTCACGGATCGGGGAGCTGGGACTCAATCTCAGTCTCGATTTCGAAGGCGGGTTGGCGATCCAGGTGGAGAACGTCGCAGGAGTCGGAGTGTCGGATGTGCGGTCCGAGCTAGGCAGTCTGGGAATCACCGGCGCCCGGATCGAGGAGCTCGGCGATGGCGCCGAATCCTTCCGGATCCGCACCGCCTTCCTGGACGACGCCCACCAAAACGAGGTGGTTCGGGCGATCGCGGACCTGACGGGCGTGACCATCGAAGAGGCGTCGGTTGAATCGGTTGGTCCGACGTTCGGAGCCCAGATCGCCCGACCGCGCCCTCGTTGCCCTCCTCGTATTTCTCGGCGTCGTCACGTTGTTCATCAGCATCCGGTTCGAGTGGCGGATGGCTCTTGGTGCATTGGCGGCGCTGTTCCACGATCTCATCATCACGGCGGGTGTCTACTCGCTGACCGGCTTCGAAGTCACCCCCTCGACCGTGGTGGCGGTGCTGACCATCCTCGGATACTCCCTGTACGACACGGTTGTCGTCTACGACAAGATCGATGAGATCGTCGATGAGGCAGACGAAACACGACCTACTCGGACATCGTCAACCTGGCGATGAACCAGGTGCTCATGCGGTCGATCAATACCTCCCTCACCAGCCTGTTGCCGGTCGGGAGCATCTTGTTCATCGGCGGAATCGTGCAGGGAGTGCGAACGCTTCAGGATTTTGCCTTGGCGTTGTTCGTCGGAATCGCCGCCGGAACCTATTCGTCCATCTTTGTGGCATCGCCCCTTCTGGCCATGTGGAAGGAGGGAGAAGATCACTGGCAGCAGGTTCGCTCCAGGGTTGAGGGAAAGCCGCTTCCCGCCATAGCCGGAGCCGCTGACGGTGCCGTGGCCAAACCCAAAAAGGCTCCCACGTTGGAGGGCGGCACCTTCGACAGCCGTCCTTCGGTTGCGCCAGGTGCGAGTCCCCGACCCCCCAAGAAGAAGCGGCGCCGGTAGCCGTTCGGGTGCCGAGAAGACGTCCGGGTTGATTGCTTTCGGGACGAATCGCCCACTGTTGTAGACTTCGCTGGTGTCTGACCACCATTCCATAGAGCTGATCCGCGATGTTGCCGACTTTCCGAAGCCGGGCATCGTTTTCAAGGACATCACCCCGGTCCTTGCAAATGCGGAGGCGTTTGCCGCCGTCGTCGCGGATATGGCGGCCCCTTTCCGCGAGTCGGGCATCACGCACGTGGCGGGAATCGAGGCACGCGGCTTCATCCTCGCCACGCCGGTTGCAACCGACCTGCGGGCGGGCTTCGTGCCGATTCGCAAACCGGGCAAGCTCCCTTCGATCACCAAGTCGGTCGACTATGAGCTCGAGTACGGCACCGATTCACTCGAGGTTCACGCCGATGCGGTCAAGCCAGGCGATCGGGTTTTGTTGGTCGACGACGTGATCGCCACCGGCGGAACTTCGGCTGCCGCCGTCGAACTGTTGGTTGGACTTGGGGCCACGGTTGTCGGATTCAGCGTGTATGTCGAACTGGCGTTTCTCAATGGCCGGAGCAAGCTCGACGGTGTGCCGATCTCCACGCTGGTGAGGTATGACACCTGAGCCGAGCGCCCGGTTGGAGCATCTCCCGAGCGGGTAACGCCCGAGGATGGGCACTCTGACGAAGTGGTCGGCGAAGTAGCCCCGCTCGTCGAAGTGTTCAAGCGCCATCACCCGACCATCGACGAGGCCCCGCTCTACCGGGCGTACGCCATCGCCCGGCTTCAACATGCGGGCCAGATCCGAAAATCCGGCGAACCATACGTCACGCACCCTCTCGCCGTTGCGATGGCGCTCGCCGACTACGGCATGGACCGCGACACGCTCGTTGCGGCCCTGCTCCACGACACGGTGGAGGACACGCCTCTGACCATCGAAGAGATCGAGCTGGAGTTCGGGGGGAGGTCGCTCATCTGATCGACGGCGTGACGAAACTCGATCGGATCAAATTCGACAGCCGCGAGGAAGCCCAGGCGGCGACGATTCGGAAGATGGTCGTGGCGATGGCCCAGGACGTCAGGGTGCTACTGATCAAGCTCGCTGATCGACTTCACAACGTGCAGACCCTTGGCCCGCTGCCGCTCGAGAAGCAGGAGCGAGTGGCCCGGGAAACCATCGACGTGTATGCCCCGTTGGCTCACCGGCTCGGCGTGCAGGAGATCAAACACGAGATGGAGAATCGTTGTTTCGAGATTCTGTATCCAAAGCGTCACCGGGAGATCATCGATCAGATCGAGCAGCGAGCGCCGGAGCGAGAGGCTTTGATCGTCAAAGCGATCGCCATGGTGGAGTCCGTGCTTTCCTCAGCCGGCATCGTCGGAGAAGTGAGCGGGCGGCCGAAGCAGGTCTACTCGATCTACCGGAAGATGGTGGATACCGGCCAAGGGTTCGAGAACATTCACGACCTCATCGGTCTGCGGATTCTGACCGATGACGTCAAGGACTGTTACGCCGCACTCGGCATGATCCACTCGATGTGGCCACCTGTTCAGGGTCGATTCAAAGACTACATCGCCATGCCCAAGTTCAATTTCTACCAGAGTCTCCACACCACGGTGATCGGCCCGGATGGCAAACCGCTCGAGGTGCAGATCCGATCGTACGACATGCATTACCGCGCCGAGTACGGCATTGCCGCGCACTGGCGATACAAGGAGAAGATCGGCAACGAGAATCTTCCGTGGCTGGCCGACCTGCGCGTTCTCCAAGAGGAGTATTCGGACCCGCAGGAGTTTCTCGCCCACCTCAAGCTGGACCTCTACCAGGACGAAGTGTTCGTCGTAACCCCGCGAGGCGACGTCATCAGCCTTCCGCGAGGTGCGACCCCGGTTGATTTCGCCTACACCGTTCATACCGAGGTTGGCCACCGCTGCACCGGGGCCAAGGTGAATGGACGTTTGGTTGCCTTGGATTCTCAGCTCGAATCCGGCGACATCGTCGAGATCATCACCTCGCGGCGCTCAAACGGCCGGGCCCAGTCGCGACTGGCTGGGTTTCGTTCGCACGTCGCGAGCGAAGGCCAAGATCCGCCAGTGGTTCTCGAAGGAGCGACGCGAGGCGGCTCTGTCAGAGGGCCGGGACGAAGTCATGCAACTCCTCCGCAAGGAGGGGCTTGGGCTGAGCGCCTCGGACCGGGACAGGGAACTGGCAGGCGTGGCGGAGGAGTTGGGCCTGAAATCCTTGGAGATGCTGTACGTGTCGGTCGGCGAGAACGCCGTCGGGGCGGGAGCCGCGATCGCTCGGCTCGTTCGCCGGGTCCGGCCCGAAGAAGACGACGACGTCGACTTGCTGTCGCCGCCTCGCTCGCGCCGGATGCGGCCGAGCGGCACCGGGGTCATCGTCGAAGGACTCGATGACGTGTGGGTCCGCATAGCCAAGTGTTGTGCCCCCGTACCTGGTGATGCCATCGTCGGCTTCGTGACGGTGGGTCGGGGCGTGTCGGTTCACAGAGACGATTGCACCAACATGGCGAACCTCTCGGTGGAGCGAGATCGCATGATCGATGTTGCGTGGGCTCCGGAACGAGTCGGCAGTTTCGCCGTCTGGATCCAGGTCGAATGCCTCGACCGGTCCGGCTTGCTCAGGGATGTCTCGGCCGCGATCACCGATGTAGGAGGAAACATCGTGGCGTCGTCATCGGCGACGGGGCGTGATCGTGTCGCCGTGCTTCGGTACGAGGTTGAACTCGCCGACCCCACCCAGGTTGGTCGAATGATCGCTGCTCTCCGACTTGTCGACGGCGTCTACGACGCTTTTCGGATCATGCCCCAGGGAGACGATCTCAGCTGAGCGGTCGCATCGCCGAATCACTCGGCGAGGCCTCGACTCTGATTCTTGGCGGCGAACATCTCCTTCAGAAATCGGTGGGGGACCCCGATACATACTCTGATGCATACTTTCCTGCGCAAGACACATAGAGACGAAGATGGCTTCACCCTCGCTGAGGCGATGGTGGCTTTGGTGATCATCTTCGGACTCATGGTCGTGCTGCTGCGCACGTTCGATTCGGGGACCAGAGTTCTCGTCGAGACGCGCCGTCAGGCGGCCGCCTCCAAACTCGCCTCCGAGCTCATCGAGCGAGCCCAGGCGCTCGAATGGCAGCATATGGGTCTGGCGGTCTCCAACAGCGGCGACGACTGCGTCACCGAGCAGATCGGATGCTATGTGGGGACGGTCGATGGGCTGGCCGGAGCGGCCGGAGCCTACACACTCGACGGCGAAGAGGTGGTCTTCTCCAACGCCGACACCTTCGCGCCCTTCCTCAGCTTCCATTCCTCCGAGGACAGAGGCGGAACCGTCTTCGACCGCTACCTCTTCGTCACCTCGATCGTTGACCCGGCCACCCTGGAGGAGACAGAGAGGCGACTCGTGGCGCTCGTGCAATGGGTTCCACCCAGCGGGTTCCGCAGAGAGATTCGGCTCGAGACGAAAGTGTCCGAGTTCCGTGAGCCGTCGCAGCCCCTGATCGGCGGCGAAATCTTCTACTCAGGCGGCAATTTCGTCTTCAACCATCGCGACGATGTCCTGCTCGACGGAAGCGGCGTCGACGGCACTGCGGGTTGGATCTTTTCGACGGACCCGGATGTCTTGACTTCCCCGCTGGTGGTGGATTTCAGCCACACCCCGCGCCCTGCGGTGGATGGGCTGGTGCTCATGCCCGAACTCCGTATGAACGCGGTGAGCGACTTCGTGTCCGGTACGGACCTTCAACTGACCGGAACCAATGTGGCAGAGCTCAAGTGGGCCGGGGTGCCGGCGGCTATCCCACTTCCGATAACGGTGCTCGAGGCCACGGACGATGACGCCTCATCGTTGCCACCCCTCAACATCGACCCGATCACGTTGTTCGCCAACTCGGTCGAGGGCTACAACCATGCGGGCCTCGGACTCGAGGACCTGGTCGTCGCCGAGATCAGGTCCGGCCTGGACCTCCGCGACGTCCCCACCGACCCAACAGACAAGACGGGGATCGACGAAACCGAGTACAGCGCAGAACTCTGGACGCAGAACGTCGGTGATCTTCCGGTCGAGGATCCGCCACTTCCGAACGTGAAGTTCGACAACGAATTCGGTGGTGGTGCCGACGAAATCGTGGTGGGATTCACCGAATACGAGTCGGGCTACTTCTCGCCGGAACCCTTCTACGACTTCCGTCTGTATCGTCGGGGACTTGCCGACGAGGCGATCCACCTCGAAAGCAGGATGGATCGCGACAATGACATCACGACGGACGCCCGCACCATCTCGGGCCGCCTCGAATTCGTCGGCGACGAAATCCGCCTGTTCGATGACGATGCCTATCCCGGCAAGGGCAGCGGGAAGAACAACAGTTTCAATGGATTCATCCAGATCCGGACGCCGGAGATTCACGTGAACCAGGTGAAGGCAGGGGAAGGCGTCCTCACCGCACCTGCATTGCTCACCGTTGGAGATCTCGTGATTCGGGTGTGGGATCCCTTGCTCGGCCCTGCCGGCGGCTATGTGGAAGCTCGACGGATCGACTATGAGACCCTCGGTGGTGTTTGCGGAGCCGGGGCGGTCGACCAGGTCCCCATTTCGATTTCCGACAGCATCAGGACATCCGGGCACCCGTACATCGACTACCTGGTCGAAGGAGACATCTTCATCCACGGTTGGTGCACCGACCTCGAGTTCGACGCGCTGGGAAGCGTCAGCGAGGCCTTCATCCAGACCAACGGTCCGATGGTGACCGGCGACATTCGCTACACGGTGACGGACGTCTGGTTGAGAGAATTCTTTGCGGCCAATCCAGGCGTGACTGCCGGATCATGGAGCACCTACGCGCCGGGTGAAATGACCGTATTCGACGTCAACGCCCATTTCGAAACTGATGAACTCAGAGTCACCACCGTCTTCGTAGATCCGAACGTGGGATGATGACCATGCATCGACTCAAGAGTATTCACAACGACGAATCCGGGGTCACCCTGGCCGAGCTCATGGTCACGGTGTTCCTCCTCACCATTGTGAGCATCATCTTCAATCAGGTCCTCGCGTCGAGTTTGACGGCGACCAGCGACTACGAGAATGCGGCCCGCGCCAACGATGAGATCCGCCTCGTCATCGCCCGGATCGACAAGGAGCTTCGAAGTGCTGAGGTGATCTGCGAACCAGGTCCGGGTATGACGAGCAACCGGCTTCACTTCTTCACGCGGGACGGGGCGGGTGCCACCACCGTCGTCGAGGAGTTCGTGTACGAGTTGCAGGACCTCGACGGGGATGGCCTCGCCACGGATTTCGTCAAGTCGAGCGACGGTGGCGTCACCTTCAACCAAGTCTCCACCGGCGTCGTGAACGACGCGGTAGCGGTCACCCTCGGAACGCCTCAGCCGCTGTTCGAGAGCCAGGGCGCCAACGAGCTGAGCAGTTCGGGCACCCCTCAGGCGTCGCCGAGCTTCGGCCGGGTGATGGGCGTGACGATCTGGTTCGACGTCAGTGACGTCGACAATATCCGACCTCGGGTGGAGACCACCGAAATCGCTGGACGGAACGTGTGGACACCAAATTCGAGTTCGTGCTGAAGGAGCCGACGAGATGATGAACCTTTTCAAACGCATTCGAGAAGACGATGGGGTGGGCATGGTGCTCGCGCTCTCGGTCTCCTTCATCGTGTTCGCCCTCGGAGCGACCTGGTATGCCATGTCCATCCACGAACTCGATGAGGTCACCGCTGATCGAAATCGCACCCAATCCCTCAACGCCGCCGAAGCCGGAGCCCGCGAGGTGATGGCGCGCTTGGCAAACGACGAGGCGTTTCGCGACGAGGCAGACACCCCGGCAGGCGCATCGCTCGGCATCACAGCCGGACAGTGCGACGTGGCGGCGCTCGGGACGTCGGGTGAATACTGGGTGAGGGTCACCGGTCTCGGTGATCTCAGGTATGAAGTCACCTCGTGGGGGTGGGCCCCGAACCGGGCGTCCCGCCAAGCTTCCCAGCAGGCTATCCAGATCGACGTCGAGTTGATTCCGCTGGGCGGTTTCAAGGACGCCCTCTTCGCAGCCGGTGGAGGCATCGTCGGTTCCAACCGCAAGGAGATCTACGGCACTGCGTACTCCGGCAACGACCTGACATTGGGGAACTTCACCAGGTTGTATCAGAACGATGTTCCGTATCAGGGCGACGGAAGTCTGACGGTCTATGGCGATCTCAACATCACTAACGGCTCGAACGTTGAAATCCGCGGCGATGTGAACGTCCAGGGCGAAGTGCGTGACAATTCCGGAGCGACCTACCTCTCCAGCATCTTCATCCGCTCCGACGACACCATCTCGAGTTTCGGAGACACACTCTTCGACAAGGCCATCGTGGTCGGTGAGGTGCAGTACGATTTGAACGGATTCATCGCCCCTGGCACCTCGTTCAGAGGCACCGCCCCGAACGTCCTGGCGGTGACGACCCTCAATCCTGTGGCGAACCCGGTGGACCAGATTCCGTTGCCGATCTTCACGTTCAACGCTGCTCGAGAAGCCCAGTATGTGGCAGATGGATGGACCGTGACCCATCACGCCAACGCCGGCGCCATGCAGACCTACATCAATGCCAACAAAGCCAATTTGAAGGGCATCCATATCATCGACCGAGCCGACGGTGGAACTCTCGAGTTCAAACAGACCACCTTCACGGATCACTTCATGGTGATCGGAAGGCCCAATCCGGCGGTTGGAGGGTCCACAGGATCGCTGGTCGTGAAAGGCACGCCGTCGGCCGGTGGAACGCCGAGCGGCGATCCGGCCACCGTGGTGATCGTGGTCGACGACACCTCGGGGGTGCTCACCATGGGACAGAACTTCCAATCGATCCCCGAGGAGGTTCACCACCTCATCTTCTCCACAGGCGACATCGACTCGGCCAACCAGACCACGGTGTATGGAGCGGTCTACGGAGAACGCGACCTGTCGAACAACCGGCTCGAGATCCATTTCCGGCCTCCGGAGGAGAGCCTCATCGAGGGTTCGTTCGAGTTCGATCCCGCTCTGGCCGATAAGTTCATCCCTTCGCCGGGACTGTGGAACGACATCGGTGGGAACGAAGTGGATCTCACCACCTTCTGCACGCCATAGCCCATCCCAGCCGGAGCCGATCTCAGCAGCGTTAGCATCCCTCCTTCACGGAGGGATGCATGCTTCTCGACAGCCGAACACTCTGGTATGCCGAAACCAACACCTATGTCGTCGGGTCCGGAGAGGGCGGCCCCGCCGTACTCGTCGACGCCCCACCCGACCTGGCGGGGCTCTCGTCGCTGGTGCGAGCCCTCGGGGTCACCCCGGTAGCTCTCCTCGTCACCCATGGGCACGTGGACCACGCCGGCGGGGCCGGACCCGTGGCGGATCGGTTTGGAATCGCCACCTACGTGCATCCCGACGACGACTTCCTCTCGTTGGATCCCGAGAGCCAGTTGCGATCCTTGTTCGGGATGGTTCCCGATGGCGACTATGGGTTTCCCGCCGCCGAGCCGCTGTTCGACGGGCAGGTTCTCGAGCTGGCGGGCCTTCGGTTCGAGGTTCGTCACACGCCTGGGCACACGCCGGGGCACTGTTGTTTCCACGTCGAGGACGAGGGGATCCTGTTCTCGGGTGATCAGCTCTTTGCGGGATCGATCGGCCGAACCGATCTGCCGGGGGGAAGCTACGAGCAGCTCATGGCGAGTATGCGAGACAAGATCCTCACGCTCGACGACCAGATATCCGTACTGCCGGGGCATGGTCCCGCGACTACTGTGGCTCGCGAACGCCGAAACAACCCTTTCCTCCAAGGAATCTGACATGACGCTGCGCGCCCCCAAGGGCACAGACGATATCCTCCCGCCCCAGTCACGAGTCTGGCGTCGTTTGCTGGCCTCCTGGGAGCGGTGGAGCGCTCGATTCGGTTACGAACTGGCGCTCACCCCGATCTTCGAGGCGACCGAAGTCTTTGCTCGAGGAGTTGGTGAAAGCACCGAGGTCGTCCAGAAGCAGATGTACAGCTTCGAAGACAAGGGAGGGCGGAGCCTCACCTTGCGGCCTGAAGGCACCGCCTCGATCGTGCGCGCTTTCGTCCAAGCCGGGGCGGCGGGGGAGCTGAAGCTCAGCTATTCGGGCCCGATGTTCCGGTATGAACAGCCACAAGCAGGTCGTCGACGCCAGTTCTATCAGGTGGGTGTCGAGTATCTGGGGACTTCCTCCCCCGATGCGGACGCCGAGATCATTGAACTCGGATACCGCTATCTCGCCGAATCGGGCGTGCCAGGTTTGGTGGTGGCTATCAACTCTCTGGGCGACGGCGAGTGTCGCCCCGTGTACATCGACACGCTGCGCTCCTGGCTCGAGGACCGAGTGGACGAACTGTGCCCGGACAGCCAGAAGACTCTGGCCCTGAACCCGATGCGAGTCCTCGACTGCAAAGTGTGCGCAGACGTGGTCGCCGGGGCTCCGTCTCCCGTCGATTTCCTGTGCGAGGCGTGTGAACTGCACTACGCCTCGGTACGCCGTCAGCTCGATCTGCGCGGCGTGCCCTATGTCGAAACACCTCGGTTGGTGAGGGGCCTCGACTACTACACCCGCACCGCCTTCGAATATCTCGGCACTGACCTCGAGGCAGCTCAGAACGCCGTCGGAGGAGGCGGTCGGTACGACGGCCTGGCTCAGGCTCTCGGTGGGCCGTCTGTTCCGTCGGTGGGCCTCGCCTTGGGCATCGACCGGATCGTTCTCGCCCTGGGCGAGTCAGGGGCCGGCGATGCCCCCCTCGATGCGTTCGTCGTGGCTGTGGCCGACGCGTGGCGAGACACGGCCCTCGGGTACGTGAGCGAGTTGCGTCGAGAAGGAGTGAGGGTGGACGCCACGTCAGAAGGCCGCTCGCTCAAGGCCCAGATGAAGGTGGCAGGCCGGAGCGGCGCCCCCTACGTCTTGCTCGTCGGGTCCGAATGGGACGATGGGCTCGTAGCGGTGAAGACGATGTCCGACGGTTCACAGGAACAAATGTCCAGGCAGGAGGTAGGGGAATGGCTGCAGACGCGCCAATGAGAACCGCGTACGCCGGTGATCTGACCAGCGAAGACATCGGACGGACCGTTCGGCTCGCCGGGTGGGTTGCGCGTCGGCGAGATCACGGCGGCATCCTGTTCGTCGATCTGCGCGACGCACGAGGAGTCCTCCAGGTGGTCATCGACCCCGAACAGGTTCCGGTCTCGCACGACCTGCGCATGGAGTACTGCATCACGGTCGAGGGCCCTGTCCAGGCTCGATTGGAGGGCACCGAGAATCCGGACATGCCGACTGGGGCCATCGAACTCGCCGCCGTCGACCTCGAGGTTCTCAGCACCGCCGAGCCACTTCCGTTCATGCTCGACGATCGGATCGACACCGATGAACTCATTCGCCTCCAGTACCGCTACCTCGATTTCCGCCGACCGAAAATGGCTGCCGCCCTCAAGGCGCGGAGTGCCGCAACGCAGGCGATGCGCGCTTCGCTCTCTGACCTGGGCTTCCTCGAAGTCGAAACCCCCACGCTCATCGCTTCGACGCCGGAGGGAGCCCGCGATGTCTTGGTGCCGAGCCGGCTTCGACAGGGATCCTTCTACGCCCTGCCACAATCCCCGCAGCTCTTCAAGCAGCTGCTCATGGTGGGCGGGGTCGATCGCTATTACCAGGTCGCTCGGTGCTACCGGGATGAGGATTTCCGATCCGATCGACAGATCGAGTTCACCCAGCTCGATATCGAAGGTGCCTTCTGGGGCGAAGCCGATGTGCAGGCCACCGTCGAGCGAGCAGTTGGCGCGGCCGTATCCGCCGTTCGAGGCGCCGAGATTCCCCAGCCACTCGGCAGGATGACCTACCACGAGGCGATGGAGCGCTACGGGACCGACAAGCCCGACATCCGTTTCGGCATGGAGATCGTCGACGTCTCCGATACTTTCGCCGGGACGGAGTTCAAGGGCTTCTCCGGGGCGCTCGGATCCGGGGGAGTGGTTCGCGCCATCAACGCCGGCCAACTCGGCCTGTCGAGGTCGGGGCTCGATGCTCTGGTCACCCGGGCCATCGAGCTGGGCGCCAAAGGCCTCGTCTGGATGGTTGCCGAAGACGACGGATCGTTCCGGTCTCCGGTGGCGAAGTTCCTGTCAGAAGGAGAACTGACAGGGTTGAGAGACACCCTGGCGGTTGAACCCGGCGACACGATCCTCCTGGCTGCCGACCAGGCACGACTGGTTGCCCCGATACTCGGCCAGATTCGCCTCGACCTCGGGAAGCCCGACAACCACGATGAGCTGGCCTTCCTGTGGGTCGTCGACTTTCCGGTCTTCGAGGAAACCGACGAAGGCGACCTGGTGCCAAGCCATCATCCGTTCACACAACCCCGCAGTCTCGACGACATGCGTGACCGCCCGAGCCAGGCGATCGCCAAGTCCTACGACCTGGTGCTCAACGGCAGCGAACTGGGGTCGGGCTCAGTCAGGATTCACGATCCCGAAGTGCAGGCACAGGTGTTCGAGATTCTCGGAATCGGCAAAGCAGAAGCCGAGCAACGATTCGGCTGGTTCATCAACGCACTTCGGTATGGGACGCCCCCACACGCCGGGTTCGCGGTCGGCCTCGATCGGCTCCTCGCCATTCTCCTCGACGTCCCCAGCATCCGCGACGTCATCCCGTTCCCCAAGACGCAGCGTGGCACGGACCCCCTGACCGGTTCGCCATCACCGGTCCTCGACGAGCAGTTACGAGAACTGGGGATCGACCTGCGCCCCGCGGTCAAGGCGGCACTCGAGTCGCGGCCGGCAGAGACGGAAACGCTCGGCCACCGAGCCGGAGTGATATGACGACCGGCGACCTCTTCGAAGAGGCACGAGCCAAGCGGCGAAGGGATGCCGCGCCCCTGCCCGCCAGAATGCGGCCGGAACGGCTTGGCGACGTCGTCGGCCACGCCAATCTCCTGGGTGAAGGGGCCGCCTTCGGCGCCATGGTCCAACAGGGCCGTCCGGTGTCCATGATCATCTGGGGTCCGCCCGGCACGGGGAAGACCACCCTGGCCCGCCTCGTTGCATCCGAGTCCAATGCTCACTTCGAGCAACTGTCGGCGACCTCGGCCACGGTCAAGGACGTGCGGGCCATCCTGGCCGAGGCACTCGGGCGGCTCGAGGACGAGGAGCGCCGGACAGTGCTGTTTCTCGATGAAATCCACCGATTCAACAAAGCCCAGCAAGACGCACTTCTGCCCGGGGTCGAGAACGGCACGGTGGTCCTCGTCGGAGCGACCACCGAAAACCCGTTCTTCGAGGTCAACTCACCTCTCATGTCGCGCTGTACGTTGTTCCGGGTGGAACGGCTCGGTCGGGACGACATCGCCGAGCTCGTCGGCCGGGCGATGCGAGACGAGCGGGGCATGGCCGGCATGGAGATGGTGATCGATGAAGACGCGATCGACGCTCTCGCCGAACGGTGCGGTGGCGACGCCCGGCTCGCCCTCAACGCGCTCGAAACGGCCGCCATCGTTGCCACGGGCCGGGGTCAGACCGTGGTGACGTTCGCCGACGTGGAAGAAGCGTTGCAGCGTCGCATCATCCGCTACGACAAGTCGGGGGACCAGCACTACGACGTGGTGTCCGCCTTCATCAAGTCCCTCCGCGGCTCGGATCCCGACGCGGCGCTCTACTGGCTTCACACCATGCTCGAGGCCGGTGAGGATCCGGAGTTCATCGCTCGACGGATGGTCATCTTCGCCTCTGAAGACGTTGGCCTGGCCGATCACACCTCCTTGGTGGTGGCGACGGCGACGGTCCAGGCTCTGCAGTTCGTCGGCCTTCCCGAAGCAGCCTTTGCGCTCTCGCACGCCACGATCCATCTGGCGAGCGGCGCCGAAATCGAACAGTGTGACCAAAGCCATGGGCGCAGCACGCAAGGAGGTTCAGAAGCACCCCGGAGCTGAGGTGCCAGCTCACCTGCGAGATGCGCACTACGCCGGTGCGACGGATCTCGGTCACGGCACCGAGTACCGGTATCCCCATGATTATCCGGGCCACCACGTCGCTCAGACATATCTTCCCGATCGGGGTCGACGGCACTCGGCTCTTCGTCGCAGAACCCATCGGTGAGGAAGCGGCCATCGCAGCCAGGTTGGCGGCCTGGAGAGGCTCCGGCGCCTCGGGAGGGTAGAACCTCGCTTCCTCGGCCGGGTGTGCCCTTGCGTTCCGCATACCGCAGCCAGGGCGGGCGCTATCCTGCTGCCTTCATGGATGCCAACCAGTTACGCCGCTCGTTTGAGGATTTCTTCGCTGATCGCGATCACACCGTCCGTCCGTCGGCGTCGCTGATCCCCATCGATCCGACGCTGATGCTGACGAACGCCGGCATGGTCCCCTTCAAGCCGTACTTCCTCGGGGAGGAACCGGCGCCGTATGCCCGGGCCGTCTCCGTCCAGAAATGTGTACGAACGATCGACATCGACATCATCGGCACCACCGCCCGCCACATGTCGTTCTTCGAGATGATGGGCAACTTCTCGTTCGGCGACTACTTCAAGCACGATGCCATCAAGTTCGCCCACGACTACGTGACGGACGTTCTGGGCCTGGATGAGGACCGGCTCTGGTACACCGTCTACAAGGATGATGATGAGGGCGCCGAAATCTGGATCGACCAGGAAGGCATCTCGCCGGGTCGTCTTCAGAGGGGCGACAAGGACAATTTCTGGCAGATGGGGGTGCCAGGGCCGTGTGGTCCGGCGTCAGAGATCTTCGTAGACCGTGGGCGTCAGTACGGCGAGGACGGCGGACCCATCGGCGGGGGAGAGGACCGGTTCGTCGAGATCTGGAACCTGGTGTTCATGCAGAACATCCAGGACCGCCCCTACCACGTGGTCGGCGACCTGCCGGCCAAGAGCATCGACACCGGACTGGGGCTCGAGCGAGCGGCGGCCATCCTCCAGAACGTCGACACGGTCTTCGAAATCGACTCGATGCGCCACATCATCGAGTCGGGGAGTTCCTACACGGGGGTGGCGGTCGGTGCTGACCACCTGTCCGATGTTTCGCTCCGAATTATCGGCGATCACGGCCGTGCGGTCACGATGTTGGTGTCGGACGGGGTGCGCCCTTCGAACACGGGCAGGGGCTACGTCTTGCGCCGGGTTCTTCGGCGGGCCGTGCGCCATGGATGGCAGCTCGGAGGCACGGGCCTTCTCATGCCCGGAGTGGTGCGCGCATCGGTTGAGGCAATGGCAGACGGTTATCCAGAGCTCGTCGACCGACTCGATGCCATCACCGAGGTCGTGGCGCGCGAGGAAGAGGGATTCCGACGCACGCTCGAGTCCGGGCACAGCCTGTTGGCGGAAGCGATTGCAGAGGTACCGGAGGGTGGCGAGCTCGGCGGCGAAGTGGCGTTCAAACTCCACGACACCTACGGCTTCCCGGTCGATCTGACCAAGGAAGTAGCGGGCGAGGCGGGTCTGACGGTCGACCTGGACGCCTTCGACGCGGCCATGGAAACGCAGCGGAAACGGGCCAAGGAGGCCTTCACGGGCGGCGTTGAAGCGGAACTCGGTCAGATGTATCTCGGGGTGATGGACTCGGTGGGCCCGACCGCCTTTCTGGGCTATACCCAGGAAGAGAGCTCGGGACGGGTTCTCGCCCTGATCCGCGAAGGTGAGACCGCCGATCGAGTCGAAGCGGGTGAGGAGGTGGAGGTCTTCGTGGATCAGACCCCCTTCTATGCGGAGTCCGGTGGCCAGATAGGCGACACGGGCACCATCGAAACGCCGACCGGGATCATTTCCGTCTCCGATACGCAGCACGCCGTGCAAGGCTTTCATGGCCATCGTGGCAAGGTGACCCGGGGCTTCGTTCAAATCGGGCAGGATGCCAGCTTGCAGATCGATTCTCCCCGCCGGGAGAGGATTCGCAAATCACACACGGGAACGCATCTCCTCCATTGGGCCCTGCGAGAGGTCATCGGTGAGCATGCCCACCAGGCCGGCTCCCTCGTGGAGCCCGGCCGGCTGCGGTTCGACTTCAGCCACTTCGATGCTGTCAACGACGAGGAACTCGGCGAGATCGAGCGGCTCACCAATGAGAACATCATCACCAATGCCGGGGTGACGACCACCGTGACCACGATGGACGAGGCCAAGGAAATGGGTGCCCTGGCGTTCTTCGGCGACAAGTACGGTGACACCGTGCGCGTGGTCCAGATCGGTGGCTTCTCAACAGAGCTGTGCGGAGGAACCCACACGCCGGCGGCGGGCCAGGTCGGTCCAGTGGTGCTCCTCAACGAGAGTTCGATCGGTTCCAATACGAGACGACTGGAAGCACTCACCGGAGAGGATGGATACCGGCACCTCGTCAAACTTCGGAGAGCACTCGAAAACACCGGTGCATTGCTGAGATCGTCGCCCATCGAAGTCCCTGCTCGGGTCCAGGCGCTCCTGGAGAAGAACCGACTGCTCGAGGACGAGATGGCGGTGTTGGCAGGTCGGGCCCGTTCCGAGCTCTCGGCTGAGTTGGCAGCCGGTGCGGACAAGGTGAGCACCGCAACGGGTGAGGCTCAGTTGGTTGTCGCAGGCGTAACGGGCGTCCGGGCCGACGATTTGAGACAACTCGCACTTGCCGTCCGCGACCGAATCGGATCCGGTGTCATCGTGTTGGGCTCGGAATCAGATGGCAAGGGGGCCCTCATCGGGGCAGTCACCACCGACCTGGTGGGCGCAGGCGTATCCGCCGCCGACATCATCCTCCCTGCTGCCAAGCTCCTTGGCGGCGGCGGGAGTCGTGATGCCGAACTGTGTCAAGCGGGAGGGCCGCATGGCGATAGACTGGAAGCTGCGCTGGACGCCGCCCGGGATGAGGCCGGTCGAGCCCTTTCGGAGGTATAGAGCTCTGGGACGCATCATGGGATTGGACTACGGCACCGCGCGAGTCGGTGTCGCCTTGTCCGATCCACTCAGAATCACAGCCCAACCTCTCGAAGTCTGGGGTGCCCACGATCCAGATCTCCTCGACAAGGTACGGTTCCTCGTCGTGGAACGAGAGGTGGAGGCAGTTGTTGTGGGTCTGCCGCTTTCACTGGCCGGCCGCGAGACGGCTTCGACGGAGGGAGCGCGCCGCTTGGCCCAGCAGGTTTCAGAGGCTGTCGACATTCCGGTTCACCTCAGCGATGAGCGCTTCACCAGCAAGACCGCCAACGAGGTGCTGATCGCGGGCAAGGTGCGACGGCAGCGCCGCAAACAAGTGGTGGACAAGGTGGCCGCGGCCGTCATGCTGCAGCATTGGCTGGACGGTCAGTGATGTACGAAGAACCGGGCGGCGGCGGGGGACGGGCGATCCGGGTGTTGCTCGTGGTGTTGCTGGCCGGAGCCGTGGCAGTAGGCGGCGCTCTGTACGCGGCCCGCTGGGCAGGAGGCCTGCTTGCAGACAACGAGCCGCCGACGGCGACGGTGGCGGATGGGATTCCGATTCAGATCACCATTCCCCGTGGCGCGTCGGCCCGTGCGATCGCTTCGTTGCTGGAGGAGGCTCAGGTTGTTGCCTCCGCTCGCAGTTTCGAGGCGGCGGTGCGCGACGCCGGGGTAGCAGAGCAGCTTGGTGCCGGGACCTATGACTTGTCGACGGGGTTGGCCGACGAGGCCGCCATCGCCATCCTGCTGGCTGGGCCGGCGCCGGAGGATGTCTACCGAATCACCGTGCGGGAGGGCCTTCGGCTTGGAGAGGTACTGACCGAGATCTCCGCCCAAACCTCGGTGACCGAGGACGAACTCGCGGAAGCATTGACAGGCGGACTCGTCGCTTCGCCGTTTCTCCCCGGCGAAGGGGCGGAACTGACGGAGTGGGAGGGTCTTCTCTTTCCCGATACGTACGAGTTCTCCATCAACGCCACCGGGGCAGACATCCTGCAACGTCTCGCCGACACGATGGTGACCCGCGTCGACGCTATCGACTGGACCGAATTCGACTCCCGCGGGTTCGATCGTCACGATGCGCTCATCATGGCCTCGATCATCGAGGCGGAGACCCGTGTTGACGCGGACAGGCCTTTGGTGGCGAGCGTGATGTTCAACCGCCTGGAGATGGGGATTCCACTCCAAATCGACGCCACGATTCTCTACGCCATGGGAGAGCGAGGTATCGGCTTGACCCTGGCGGATCTCGAGATCGACTCTCCATACAACACCTATCAGATCGGCGGCCTACCTCCCACGCCCATCGGTGCACCTGGGAGGGCTTCACTGGAGGCGTTGATCACAGCGCCCGACAATGATTTCGTGTACTACGTCCTCACGAGCGCCGACGGGTCGCATTCGTTCACGGCTGATTACGAGGAGTTCTTGGCGTGGAAGGCGCAGGCCAAGGCAGAAGGCCTCTTTCCTTGATCGAACTCGTCCTCCTGGGTGACCCTGTCGGGCATTCCCGTTCTCCAGCCCTCCACACGGCGGCACTGGCCGCAGCCGGACTCGACGGTCGATACACCGCCCGATCGGTAGACCGGGCGGGCATGCACGCAGCAGCCGACGAACTCCGAGCCGGGAGACTCCACGGAGCGAACGTGACCATGCCGCACAAGCGGCTCGCCGCCGAGCTGGCCGCCCACCTCGACCCGGCCGCCAGAAGATCGGGCTCTGTCAACACCTGGGTCATGGAGGGCACGATACTGGCGGGTTACTCCACCGACGGTGCCGGGGTGCGTTTCGCATGGCGCACAGCCGGTTTGCCGATCGACGCGCCGGTGCTGGTCCTGGGTACCGGTGGGGCTGCTGCGGCGGCGCTCGTGGAGCTCGAGGCCCGCCACCTGTTGGTGGCCGGCCGCCGACCTGCCGCAGTCGCGACGCTGATTGCTCGCCTCGGCGTCAGTGCCGAGCCCGTACCGTGGGGTAGCCCTGTGGAGGGCGCCACCGTCGTGAATGCCACACCGATCGGGATGGGTGACGAGCGTCTCCCCAATGGGGTCGTCGAGGCGGCGTCGGGGCTTCTGGATATGACCTACGGAGCTGATGATTCGCACGCGATCACCACCGCCAGGCTGCGCCACATTCCGAACGCCAACGGCCTCGACATGCTGATTGGCCAGGCAATGGCCTCCTTTGAACTCTGGACCGGCATCCCGGCTGACGAGCGCGCTATGCGAAGAGCGAGCCGCTGACGGATCGCTCCCAGCTCAAAGAACTCAAGGCGACTCCTCGTTCGACCGAAAACTCTCTTGGACTGGCCAAAGGAGTTACGCAATGGCACTGAACGGACGATTGGAGTCCATCCCTCTCGCCGAGGTACTACGGATGCTGGCCCGCGCCAAGAAATCCGGGTGTCTCCGAGTGGAGGCGAGCACCCTCGAAGGGCGAATCTACCTCCGCGATGGCCTTCTCAGCTACGCCACCACGAGGAGAGATGACGACCTCCGGGCCGACCTCCTCAACGCGGGATATGTCAAGTCGGAGGATTGGTTGTCGGTCGAGCGACGGGAGAAGGTCATCGCCGATGTCCTCGTCGAAGGCACCAGTGAGGGCGACCTTCGTGACTTCCTCACAGAGCAGGGCACCGAGGTCATCTTCCGGCTGAACCGGCCTGGACGAGGGACGTTCGATTTCGGCGACGATGTGGTCCCTCGATACGACGCGGGTGAGCTGATCGATATCGAGGTGTGCCTCGCCGAGGCGGAGCACCGTGCTGCCCAATGGGCAGAGATCGAAGAGGTCATCCCTGGAACCAAGTTCCGGCTTCGGATGGCACCAGAACTACCCGGCCAAGCTCGCGACGTCACCCTCACGTCTGACACGTGGCGACTTCTCGCCGCGATGGGCAAGCAGGGGACGGTCGAAGAGGTGGCTCAGGGCGTCGGCGCAACCGATTTCACCGTTGCCCGCGCCATGGCCTCGATGGTCAGGCAGGGTTTGGTGGAGCTCGCCGAGAGTCTCGATGCGCGCGAAACCTACAACGACGCCCCCATGGACGTACCGTATGAGGAGGAAGATCTCCAGGAGGTTGAACCCGTGGAGCCCGACGACGAGGGTGACATCGGCCAAGATGAGGACGAGCTCCTCGCCAGCCTCCTATCCGGGATCGGTTCGACCGATCTCGAAGACGACGACCAAGACGATCTCGAGATCCTTCGAGCTTCGTACGATTCGGACGGAGACCTCGGTGGCAGTCTCAGCGAGCGAGCCGCCGAACTCTCCAGGCGACGAGGCATCGGTGCGGCGGTCCGTAACGAGCTCGACGACCGCGAATAGCGAAGGCATTTTGTGACCAGGGACTCAGGAACGTTGGGGAGCCTCCTCCTCGAGGAAGGCCTGCTGACGCAGGAGACACTCGAGAAGGGTATGGCGATGGCCGCCGAGTCGGGGCGTCCGCTCGGGCGGGTCCTCGTCGAGGAGAGCATCGTCGATGAACGCGACCTCGTTCGAACCCTGGCCCGTCATATCGGCGTCGACTACGTGGACCTCACCGAGATCACGGTCGACCCCGCCGCCGCGGCTCTGATCCCCGAGGCTCTCGCCCGGCGCTATGCGGCGCTCCCGATCGGCTTCGAGGGCGAGAAACTGATCGTCGCCCTGTCCGACCCCGCCAATGTTCTGGCGATCGACGATATTCGCGCCATCTCCGGTCGTGACGTCGTCACGAAGGTCGCCACGAAGACCGATGTCGAATCGGCCATCTCGTCCGTTGCCGGATTGGACGAGTCAGTCGCCGATTTCGAGTCACTGGGAGAAGATGACCTCGAGACCCAGGATCTGTCCGCGGTGCAGGCTGCCACGGAGGAAGCTCCGATCGTCAAGCTCGTCAACATGTTGATCTCGAAGGCTGCTTCGGAGAGAGCCTCTGATATCCATGTCGAGCCCACCGACAAAGACCTCCGGATCCGGTTCCGCATCGATGGCGTCCTGCACGAGATCATGCGTACGCCGCGATCGGTCGCCAACTCGGTGGTCAGCCGGCTCAAGATCATGGCCGACGTCGATATCGCCGAACGACGGAGACCCCAGGATGGGCGAATCAGCCTTCGCGCCGGGTCCCGGAACATCGATCTTCGCGTGTCGTCTCTACCGACGATCTACGGCGAAAAGATCGTGATGCGGATCCTCGACAACTCGACGGCCACCCTGGAACTAGAGGGTCTGGGCTTCGAGGCTGACACCCTCGAACGGTACGGCACGGCCTACAACAAACCGTATGGCACGATTCTGTGCGTCGGTCCGACCGGTTCGGGTAAGTCGACCACCCTCTATTCGACCTTGAACGTACTCAACAAACCTGATGTCAACATCGTGACGATCGAGGATCCCGTCGAGTACCGGCTCGCCGGCATCAACCAGGTGCAGGTGAACAAGAAGGCGGGGCTTACTTTCGCCTCCGCCCTCCGGTCGTTCCTTCGTCAAGACCCCGATGTCATGCTCGTTGGTGAGATCCGTGACGAGGAGACCGGTTCGATCGCCATCGAATCTGCTCTGACAGGCCACCTGGTCCTCTCCACCATGCACACCAACGACGCCCCCTCGGCGATCTCCCGCCTCACCGAGATGGGTGTCGAGCCTTTCCTGGTTGGCTCCGCACTGGATGCCGTACTGGGCCAGCGCCTGGCCCGTCGACTCTGCGGTGACTGTCGGGCTCCCTATGAGACCGACCCGCGAGGCCCTCTCGAGGGTCGGCTGGGAGTTCGAGGAGTGGGGCGAAGACATGCCCGAGCTCTACAAGGCCGTCGGTTGCTCCAAATGCTCCGGGACCGGATTTCGGGGTCGAGTTGCTCTCCACGAACTGATGCTCGTGTCCGAGGAGATCGAGCGGATGACAGTGGATCAGGCCCCGACCGATGAACTCAAGAAAGTCTCGGTTGCCCAGGGTATGCGGCCTCTCCGCCAGGATGGCCTTCTGAAGGCGCGACGTGGTCTCACGTCCATCGAGGAAGTCCTTCGGGTCACTGTCTGAGGGCAGTCTTGCCCTCCCAAGAAAGTGTCAAGGTGGGTTGATTGTCTGCCGAACACTTCAAAGACGGTTTTTCACCACAAGGGACCTGCCCATGAATCCTGCATCTCGAAAACTCGGAGAGCTGCTCGTCGATCGACGACTCATTTCCAAGGATGTTCTCGTCACTCTGCTCGACAGGGAAGAGCAGACCGGGACGCCACTCGCCAAGCTCCTCACCGAAGAGGGGCACGTGCGCGAGGAAGACCTCTTGCGCACGGTCGCCGAACGGGTCGGCATGGAATACGTGGAACTCGAGGACGAACTGCTCGACCCCGAGGCCGTATCTCAGCTCGAGGCGTCAGCGGCGCGCGATCTTCTCGCCCTTCCGGTGCGGATCTCGGACGATGGATCGGTGGTGATCGCAGTTGCCGATCCTTTCGATGCCGAGCGCCATCGTTCCCTCGAGCAAGCCACGGGCCGGAAGGTCACGCTTGCGCTCGCCACCAAGGAGGCGATCAAGCAGACCCTCGACCTCGTCCACCCCTCCGACGACATCCCCGTGACCAGGGTCCCCGGAATGGGCGAACCTGTCGACGTTTCTGCCGACTTCCCCGAAGAGGCCCTCCACGTCAACACGCTGTTGAGCATCCTCGTCGACCGGGAGGGTTCCGACCTCCACTTGACGGCGGGTTCCCCGCCGCAGCTCCGGATTCACGGAATGCTGCAGAAACTCGAAGAGTTTGGCGTGATGAAGCCGGCAGACATCCGTCGGATGGTGTACGCCATCCTCACGGAGAAGCAGCGTGAGAAGCTCGAGGAAGTACTGGAGCTCGACGCGTCCCACCCGTTGGTGGGGAAGGGTCGGTTCCGTCTCAACGTGTTCTTCCAGCGAGACGCGATCGGTGCCGTGTTCCGGGCGATCCCCGACGAGATCAAGCCCCTCGAAGACCTGGGGGTTCCCAAGGTGGTTGGCGAATTCGCCGACTACGCACGCGGCCTCGTCCTCGTCACCGGCCCAACGGGCTCCGGTAAGTCGACCACCCTGGCGTCGATCGTGGACGTGATCAATCGCAACCGGGCATGTCATATCCTGACAGTTGAGGACCCGATCGAGTTTCTCCACCATCACAACAAGGCCATCGTCAATCAGCGCGAAGTGGGCGCCGACACGCTCGGATTCAACCATGCCCTTCGTCACGCGCTCCGCCAAGATCCCGACGTGATCCTGGTTGGTGAGCTTCGTGATCTGGAGACCATCTCGACCGCCCTCACCGCGGCAGAGACCGGTCACCTCGTCTTCGCCACGTTGCACACCCAGGACGCCCCCCAGACCATCGACCGCATCATCGACGTGTTCCCATCGCACCAGCAGGATCAGGTGCGGGTGCAGCTGGCGGCCACCATACAGGGCGTGGTCACCCAGCAGCTTCTTCCCACTCGAGACGGCAAGGGTCGTGTTCCGGCGATCGAGGTCATGATCGCCACCCCGGCGGTCCGGAACCTCATCCGGGAAGGAAAGATCCATCAGATAACGACGGCGATGCAAGCCGGCGGCAAGCACGGGATGCGCACCATGGACCAGTCGCTTGCCGAACTGGTCCGCAAAAACATCATCACCTTCGAGTTGGCAGCCGAACGGGCCACCAACGTCGAGGACCTCCAGCGGCTCGTCGGTCGCGTGGCCTAAGGAGCATCATCATGGCAACCACGTACGCATATAGGGTCAAGGACAAGGACGGCAAGGTCCGGAAGGGCGAGATGGAGGGATCCTCCTCCGACAAGGTCGCCATCGCACTGCGCGGTCAGGGCTTCCAGCCGATCACCATTGAGGAGAAGAAGAGCGGCGGGCTCAACTCTGATGTGAACATCCCCGGTATCACGGACCGGATCGGCTTCAAAGATGTGGCGATCTTCAGCCGTCAGTTCGCCACGATGATCAACGCCGGGCTTTCCTTGCTTCGGGCGCTCAGCATTTTGGCGGATCAGACCGATAGCCCCGCCCTCGCCAAAATCATCCTCGAGATCAAGTCCGATGTCGAAAAGGGCACCAGCCTCAGCCAGGCGATGGAGAAGCACCCCAAGGCGTTCAACCATCTGTACACCGCGATGGTCAAGGCCGGCGAAGTCGGCGGTGTGCTCGACGACACCCTCCTCCGGCTCGCCGACACACTCGAGGCGCAAGCCGAGCTCCGAGCCAAGATCAAGTCGGCCATGATGTACCCGGTGGCGGTGTTCGGCCTCGTGGTCGTCATCGTCACGGCGATGCTCATCTTCGTGGTGCCGATGTTCGAGTCTCTGTACGCAGACCTCGGCGGCACGCTTCCGGTACCCACGAGGATGCTGCTCATCATCTCTGGTGCTTTGACCAGCTACTGGTACATCATCATGGCGGCCGGGGTCGGAATGTGGTTCATGTTCAAAGCCTGGGTGAAGACCGAGGCTGGCAGGGCGACCTTTGACGCCATCAAGCTGAAGATCCCGATCTTCGGCAATCTCATTCACAAGACCGCGCTTGCTCGGTTCTCCCACACGATGGCGTCGCTCACCCGCACCGGGGTGCCGATTCTCCAGGCCATGGACATCGTCACGGAGACAGCCGGCAACGCAGTGGTGGCGAAGGCGGTCCAGGACGTGAAGGCATCGGTTTCCGAAGGTGAATCCATCGCCGGGCCCCTCCAGAGCCACCCGGTCTTCCCTCCCATGGTCGTGCAAATGATCGCCGTCGGAGAAGAGACCGGTGCCCTGGACACGATGCTCGAGAAGATCGGTGAGTTCTACGACTCCGAGGTTCAAGCCATGGTCGAGGGCCTCACCAGTCTCATCGAGCCACTCCTCATTGTCGTGCTCGGTGCGACGGTTGGTGGCATGCTGATCTCGCTGTACCTCCCGATGTTCAAGATCGTTGAGCTCGTTCAGTAACGGTTCGGGTCACCTGAAAACCATCGAGCGCTGCGCCGGCCTGAGAGCCGGCGCAGCCGCGTCAGGGCCTCGGGACGGGGGCGGCCGGGTGGGCCGGAGCGATGACCCGCCTGGCAGCGAGCCTCGAGCCGAGGAGCGCCCTTTTCCGAAACTTATCCTCCCCAGGAGGACCGAGCCATCGCACGCTGGAATCCCAACAGCTCAATGATGACAGGCACGTACTAGTGCCTACGGACTTGTCTTGGATAGTCCGAAGTCGCGCTCAAGTTCGAGGCCGGTTGCGGCCGATATAGAAGAGGTAGGCCGACAGGCGGCCTCGGAGAATCTCAGAAGGAGTCTCACATGATTACCCAGATGCGTGAGCGTCTCAAGAAGGAAGAGGGTTTTACCCTCGTCGAGTTGATGGTCGTTGTTCTCATCATTGCCATTCTCATCGCCATCGCCATCCCGACCTTCCTCGGTGCCCGTGAGCGGGCCCAGGACCGGGCAGCTCAGAGCGATCTGCGCAACGCCATGACGTCCGCCAAGGTGCACTACGTCGACGTGGAGAACTACTCCGACGGCACCGCACTTGCCGATGTCACGGTTGCTCAGCTGATCGCCATCGAGCCTTCGCTGACCTTCGTGGCCGGCCCACCGGCTGACCTGACATACGACGTCGGCTTTGTGGTCGGCCCGAACAGCGACGGCGACGTTCGCCAGGCGATCACCTTCATCCGTGAGAGCGCCGCCGGCGACTGGTTCTGCCTCGGCGAAGAGGCCACCGGTTCTGCCGCTGGAACCCTCGAAGGCCGCGGCGCCACGTCGGCCGCAGTGGGCACCATCGCCCTGTGCACGGGCGGCTGGACTCCCTAGTCCCTGACGCACATATCGACACCAGTGAGGGGCGGGCCGACGGCCCGCCCCTCACTGCATGTCGGCCAAACTCGAGCGCTCGAGAGGAGGTGACATACATGCGAAATCGACTCATCGAAGCACGAACCGACGACGGGTTCACCCTGGTGGAGTTGATGGTGGTCGTTCTCATCATTGCCATTCTGATCGCCATCGCCATCCCCACGTTCCTCGGAGCCCGAACTCGTGCGCAGGACCGGGCGGTTCAGGTGGATCTGCGGAACTCGCTGTCGGCAGCCAAGGTGTTCTACGCCGACGAGACATCGGACTACTCGTTTGCGGCACTCGACCTTGCGAAGGTAACGGCTGGGGCAACATTCGTGAACAACGCGGCCCCGGGCCCAGACGAGATCGGCTACCTCGTCTTCGCAAACCAGGATGGTGTGGCCGATCAAGCCGTGCTGTTCGTGAAGCAGAGCATGTCGGCGCAGTGGTTCTGCCTCTGGGACGAGGGCTCCGGCAACCAAGCCGGCACCTACTACGGATCGAAACCTGCACCAGCGTTTGCGGGCTTCGCCGATTGCCAGAACGGCTGGTAGCCGGCGGGTAGCCGGACGGGTGCTCCGTCTGGAGCCCTTCTGGAAACCCATCTGGCAGCATGGGGGATCGCGGGAGAGGTGATTCCCCATCTGCGCGTCATTCGATCAATGCTGACGAAGTGCACGGTATTCTGGCGGCCCGCCGCCCTCGGAGGTTCCCTCTTTGCTCACGCTCATCATCGCACTCTCGGCTGTGTTCGGCCTCGTCGTCGGCTCCTTCCTCAACGTGGTGGCCTATCGGGTCCCGGAAGGCCTCTCGGTGGTTCATCCACCCTCGGCGTGTCCAACGTGTGGAACCGAGATCAAACCGTACGACAACATCCCGGTGCTCTCGTGGTTCATTCTCAAAGGTAGGTGCCGAGCGTGTGGCGAGCCGTTTTCGATTCGGTATGCCCTGGTGGAGGCCTCTACGGCGGTCTTGTTCGGCCTCACCGCGGCCGTCATCGGAGCGGACTGGACGTTGCCGGCCTATCTCTGGTTCGTGGGGGTGACGATCGTTCTGGTCCTCACCGATTTCGATCACAAACGCATCCCAAACAGGATCCTCTATCCCGGCATCGTGGTCGGTGCAGTTCTCTTGGCAATCGGTGCCGGAGTCGAGGGAGAGTGGAGTGCTCTCGGTAGGGGAGGGCTTGGGGCGGTCGCATGTTTCGTCGGATACCTTCTGTTGGCCCTGCTCGTCCCTGGAGCTTTCGGGATGGGGGATGTGAAATTGGGAATCCTCCTGGGCCTGTTCGCCGGTTATCAGGGATGGGCGTCCGTCGTCAGCGGCGCTTTCCTGTCGCAACTCATCGGCGGAGTGGTGGCATTGGCCCTCTTGGCGACCCGCAAGGCGAGTCGGAGATCCAAGATTCCTTTCGGACCTTGGCTCGTGGTGGGCTACTGGCTGGGGATCGCCTATGGGGCCACGATCATCGACTGGTACCTCGACAGTTTCTAGCATCGGGTTGCTTGCATCAGCAGGGCGCGCTTGGTACGCTACCGGGAATCACACATTTGTAATTACACGGATGTGAACAGTTTCGGAATGCGGTCACGCCTGGCGGCCGCGAGGAGCAGGTAACAATGGCCGTTACGGTCGGTCTGGATATAGCGTCGAGCGCGGTGCGCGCTGCGGTCGTCAAGTCTGGAGGGAAGGGCCTTCCAACACTGGAACGATACGGCGAGATAGCTCTACCCGAAGGCGCAGTCTCGAACGGTGAGATCGTCGACGAGTCTGTCGTGACCGACGCCGTCCTTCGCCTGTTCAAAGAGTTCAAGATCCCGAAGAAGCGGGTTGTCGTCGGACTCGCCAACCAGCGGGTGATCGTCCGTCAGATCGCCTTGCCGCACATGGAAGCCGGCGATTTGGAGCAATCGCTCGAGTTCCAGGCGCAGGAATACATCCCCATCCCCATCGATGAGGCGATTCTCGATTTCGTCCCGATCGAGGAGTTTGCCACCCCCGAGGGGGAGGCAATGATGTCGGTGTTGATCATCGCCGCTCAGAAGGAGATGGCCAACGAATTGCTGCGAGTGTGTGCGGGTGCGGGCGTGAAGCCGCTCGCTTTCGACCTCCAGGCATTCGCGCTGGTACGCGCAGCCACAGGGGGGGCGATCGATCTCGACCCCGGCGCAAAGGCGCTCCTCAACATCGGAGCCAACATCACCCAGGTGATCGTCGTCAAGAGCGGCACCGTGCGTTTCCTTCGCATCATTCCCATGGGCGGAAACGACTTCACTCGCGTGATCATGGAAAGCGCCGACACGGACCGGGAGACTGCTGAGCAGGTCAAGCGGCGAGTCGGCGTGGCAGTCGACGACGCGCCCACCGAGGGAGATCAGGCGGCACTGACCCGACAGGCCGACACGCTCATCGACGAGATTCGCAGTTCGCTCGACTTCTACCTCAGCCAGACCTCGGATGGGGGCATCGACCGGCTGCTCATCAGCGGCAACGCGGCGCGCTTGCCTCATCTCGCCAATCGGATGAAGAACACTCTCAAGATGGCGCTCGAGCCTATTCGCGTTCTCACAGCCGAACCTCCAAAATTCATCCTCGCCAAGAAAAGTGGCATCGATGATGAACAGGTGCGTTTGGTTGAACCGGTCGTTCCTGTGGCGGTCGGCTTGGCGCTCTGGGGTGAGGAGGGGTCCGGCTGATGCGCCCAATCAACCTTCTTCCGCCGGAACAAGCCCAACGGGCGAAGCGCCGGCGCGGTCTCCTTTTCGGACTGTTCCTCTTCGCGGTGTTTCTGGCGGTTCTGGGCGCCGTGACGTTCTGGCGGCTCAGCCAAGCAGCCGATGCCGAGCAAGCCGTTCTGGACCAGCAGGCAGAGAACCAGGCCGTCCTCGCCCAGATCGCCTCCCTTTCGGAAGCGCAGGAACTGCGTCGCATCTACGACGACACGGCCACCCAGATCCAGGATGTCCTGGCAGTCGACATCGACTGGGGCAGCCTTCTCAATGACATCGGTCGAGTGATCCCGGATCGGGTGTGGCTCGAGGGGCTCGCCGTGACGAGGAGCATCCCGGCGCTCGATGCGGAAGGTGACGCTCTCAACGTCTTCGGGTCGATTTCACTCACGGGGCAGGCCTTCGACTATCCCGACGCCTCGATTTGGCTCAAGACGCTCGATTCGGCCGAATGGGACGCCGTTGGCGGAGCTTGGGTGCCGTCGGTGAGCCTTGGCGAAACGGAAGGCATCCAGACGGTCAGTTTCACGTCATCCAGTTCACTCACAGGAGCAGCCTTGTCCGATCGAGCGATACAACGAGTCCCGGTGGTGGACGAATGAGGCGCGGACTCATCCTCGGGGTGCTCATCGCCGTTGTGATCGCAGCGGGTTGGTGGTTTCTGGTCATGGCGCCCATCGGAGAGCGGATTCTTGCTGCCGAGGACAACCTGGTCGTCGAGCAAGACCAAAACCTCGTGCTACGGGGCAGACTGAATGCACTACAAAAGATCGAGGATCGACTCATCGAGTATCAGGACTCCGTCGATGAAATGCAGGTCTCGGTACCGCCCGACCCGCAGATGGACAATCTCATTCTCCAACTGAATCAACTCGCCGAGGACAGCGGCGTGACCTGGTTGAACTCGCGCTACTCGGTTCCGGCAGATCCGCTGGAGTCGGGCGTCCGTGAGGTCAGCATCGCGATGACCGTTGAAGGACAGTATTTTGAGATTCTCGGATACCTGTACGGCATCAACGAAATGGACCGACTCATTCGCATCGATGGGTTGGGAATGACGCCGAGCTTGAACGAGCAAGGCTTCAACATCCTCAGCGTCACCGTGAATGCCACCACCTTCACCACTGGAGTCGTGGTCGTTCCCGAAGTCGGAGTGATCGTTGACCCGACCCCTTCGACAACGACGACCACCACGGTGGCCGGGACGACCACCACCACTTCGAGTACCACCACGACCACCGCAGGGAGTAGCTGATGCACGCTCGTCGCCGGTCATCCGGAACAGCCGCAGTTCTCGCCATCCTCCTCGTCGGAGTGGGCCTGGCTGGAGCATGGCTGGCGATCGCCCCCGCGATCTTTGGACCTTCGCTGGCTCCCTTCGAAGGTTCCCTGCCTTCGGCGCGGGTTGCCTCCGCCACCGCAGCCGATGCCGCTCCACTGCTCGAGGGACTGGTCGTCAATTCGAACATTCAGGTCAGTCAACCGCGTGATCCGTTCCGACCCCTGATCACCGCCGACTCCAACCTCGGCGGTCCGGGAAGCGGGCAACGAACCGGCATCGAGGTGTTTTTGGTGTCGGTCAGCGACGACGCCCCCTATACCGCCGTGGTGAGCGTGAACTCCGTCGAGTACACCGTCGGAGTCGGCGATACCTTCGCTGGGAGCTTCAAAGTGATCTCACTCACACCACCGAACGATGACTTGGCCGATACCGATCCTCGACGCAACGGGTACGGGGTGTTCTTGTTTGGTGACAACGCGTTCGAACTCGGAACGGGTCAGCAAATCCTCAAGTAGTGGACGACGCAAGCGGGTGGACCTTCCCTGGCGTCGTGTACCATCCTCCGGCATGCTCCGCTACCTGACCGCAGGCGAATCGCACGGCCCTGGCTTGGTCTCCGTCATCGAGGGCGTTCCTTCGGGGCTTCCGTTTCTCCGCGACGAACTGGCGGTCGAACTGGCGAGGCGTCGGCTCGGCTACGGGCGTGGCAACAGAATGAAACTCGAGAAAGACAACCTCGAGATCTTGGCCGGCGTGCGGCACGGCTACACCCTGGGCAGCCCGATCGCCGTGATCGTCCGGAACACCGAGTGGGAACGGTGGTCGGGCGACATGAGTCCCGACCCCGGCGAACCACGCAAGAAGCTGACGACGCCCCGCCCGGGACATGCCGATCTGGTCGGCATGCAGAAGTACGACACTCATGATGCCCGCGACATCCTGGAACGGGCCTCGGCTCGCGAAACTGCTGCACGAACCGTGGTGGGTTACGCTGCCAAGCTGATTCTGGCGGGTCTCGGGGTTTCCGTCCTGTCACATGTCGTGGCGATCGGCGGCGCCACCAGCGACGGCACCGTGCCGATCCCGGACGACCTCGATGCCATCGACGCGTCTCCGGTCAGAGCTCTCACCGGCGAGGCAGGAATGGTTGCGGAGATCGAAGCGGCCAAGGCCGACAGGGACACTCTCGGTGGAGTGGTCGAGGTACTCGCCTACGGGGTCCCGCCCGGGATCGGAAGCCACGTGCACGGTGACCGACGACTCGACGCCCGGTTGGCCGAGGCGCTCATGTCGATCCAAGCCATCAAAGCGGTCGAGGTCGGAGATGGCTTCGCTTCCGCGAGCCGTCGCGGTTCGGTCGCCCATGACGAGATATTTCACGATGGCAGCCAATTCACCCGTACGACCGATCGGGCAGGTGGGATCGAGGGCGGCATGTCAACCGGCCAGCCGATCCGAGTGCGGGCCGCCATGAAGCCGATCTCGACGGTCATGAAGCCTCTGCAGACGGTTGATGTGGCGACCAAGGATGCAGACGTGGCATTCCGGGAGCGATCCGACGTGTGTGCGGTGCCCGCCGCAGGAGTCGTGGCTGAGCAGATGGTGGCCATCGTGGTGGCTCAAGAGCTCCAGCGCCAGTTCGGGGGCGATACGGCGGGTGACATGGCCGTCAACCTGGCCGCCTACCGTCAGCGGCTGGCTTCGTTCTGATGCCCTTGGGCACAGAGTGGAACCGCCAGGCCGTCACGGACCAATCCGGCGAGATCGCATCGGAGATCCTGATCGGCCGGGGCCTCGGCTCCGTCCTGCCGGAGCGGACCGGTCGCCGGAGAGTGGCATTGCTTCACCAACCTGGGTCGTCCGCTCGGGTCGCCCGCAAAGTCCAGGCCCTCCTGATCGAAGACGGGCTCGACGTCCATGCGTTCCCGCTGCCAGACCGGGATCTCGCCAAGACCTGGCAGATCGCCGCCTCGATCCACGAACACATGGCCGCCTGCCACATCGGCCGTTCTGACACGGTGGTGGCAGTCGGTGGCGGTGCCTGCACCGATCTCGGCGGCTTCGTCGCCGCGACCTGGCTGCGCGGTGTCGAGGCGGCCTACGTGCCGACCACGCTTCTGGGAGCAGTCGACGCGGCCATCGGAGGAAAGACCGGGATCAATCTCGCCGGCAAGAACCTGGTGGGGGCATTCGCCCATCCGTCTCGCGTCACGATCGACCTCGACGAACTCGACGATATCCCCCTGCCCCTCAAGCGCGAAGGGTGGGCGGAGGCGATCAAAGCAGGGTTCATTGCCGACCTCGAACTGGTCGAACTCTTCCGACAACATGGCCCGCTCGCCCCGCTCGATGTGGTCGTCCCAAGGGCGGTGGCAGTCAAAGCGTCCATCGTCAGCGCCGATTTTCGGGAGAGTGGGAGCCGGGCACTGCTCAATTTCGGCCACACGATCGGGCATGGGATCGAGTTCGCGTCGGGAATCTCGCACGGTGCGGCGGTCGGCATAGGGATGGTGGCAGCAGCGACGGCCTCTCGGAGCGTCTACGGTTTCCACTCCGATCTTCCGGAGCTCGTGGCATCACTGGGCCTTCCGGTCTCCACCGACGCTTCGCCTGACCGAGTTCGCAAACTCATCGAACTGGACAAGAAGCGCGATTCGGCCGGATTGAGGATGGTCCTGTTGCGGGCCTACGCAGATCCGATTCTGGAGCATGTCAGCGATGAGGTCTTGGGTGAGGCGTTGGCGTCGGTGACTCTCTCCTGACCTACACTGCTGGCTGCAAGGAGATCTCATGACTTCAACCAATGACGTGAGGCCGGGAATGGCTCTCGACCTCGACAACGGGCTTTTCACCATCGTCGAGCATCAGCACGTGAAGCCCGGCAAGGGCAAGGCATTCGTCCGCATGAAGCTCAAGAATGTCGATACCGGAGCGGTGGTGGACAGGACGTTTCGGGCCGGAGAGAACGTTGAACGAGCGCTCATCGATCGCAAAGAGCATCAATATCTCTACCGCGATGACCTCGGATTTCACTTCATGGACATGGAGGAATACACCCAGTTCGCCCTCGACGCCGAGGCTGTCGGTGACTCCCAGTACTACCTCGTGGATGGAGCGACGGTGATCATCCCGATGCACGGTGGGCGTCCCATCGGTGTGGAGGTACCGGCCGCAGTCGAGCTGAAGGTGGCCCATACAGAGCCGGGCATCAAGGGCGACCGCGTTTCGGGAGCTACGAAGCCGGTCACCGTGGAGACCGGGTTGGTGGTTCAGGCTCCGCTCTTTGTCGACATCGGCGACGCGATCAAAGTTGATACCCGCACCGGCGAATACCTGACCCGCGTGTGACTGAGCCCCGCGACCAGGCCCTCGAGGCCCTGTACGAAATCGACCAGCGTGGCTTCCGAGACACCAGTGCGGTCACTGATCTGTCGTCGAAGGCAGCCCGGCTGGTGCGCGGTGTCCTCGAACACCGGGCCGACGTCGACGATCGAATCAGCGCCGTGTCGACCAGTTGGCGATTGGAGCGGATGCCGGCGGTTGACCGATGTATCTTGCGCTTGGGAACCTATGAGCTTCTCTGGGAACCGGAGACGCCGGTCGGCGTGGTCACCAATGAAGCTGTGCGTCTGGCCAAGACCTACTCGACGGAGAAGAGCAGCTCGTTCGTCAATGGTGTGCTGGCCGCCATTGCCAAGCAGCGTGAGTCGGCCTAAGCGGTCTCGCTGTTCATCCGCACGTCGGTGACGACCTGGACCAGACAAACAGCGCTCAGAACGGCGAGGAAGGCCACCGCCGAGAGGTTTGCCGAGAGCACACCGATCACCACCACCGAGACCGCACCGGCCGTCCGCCACTGCGCTCGACTGATCGAACGACCCGATCGGGCGTCGGCGGAGGATTCATCGTTCGCCACGCTGATCAACGCCATCATCGCCAAGGTGACGGCGAGTGCGACGGTGATCAACACCCTGGGTCCCCGCTCGAGTTCGTGGCCTCCGGCGGCCAAGACGAGTTCCTCGAGGCCGACTCCGGTGGCGGTGAGGCCAATCGCCAGGGGGAGGTGAGAATAGATCCACACCGTGGGCCGCCAGGCCTTCTTCTGTTCTGCCGAGCGCCGGACAACCGACCCTTGCAGATTGTCGAAGTAGATCCACCACAATCCCGCGGCAACGGCCACCGCCAGACCTGCGCCGACGACGACAGGCACGGACCAGCCTTCGTGAGCGATGGCCGCCACGACGGCTGCGATCGATTCTCCAAGCACGAGAATCGTGAAGAGTCCGAATCGCTCAGGTAGGTGGGCGACGTCGAGGGGCACTTTCGCCTGCACTTTTCGCATCACGAACGGGGTGGCGAAAGAGATCATCAGCGCCACCGCCCAGAGGACGAACCGCGTCGGCTCGGGAACGAAGATCGAGCCGAACCAGAGGAGAGCGGCTAGCGAGAAGCCGCGGATGTACCCGGTGACGAGTTCCCGGGTCTCGGGAACGTGGCGCCGGGCACGGATGTACATGATGATCAGAATGGTGCGGGCGGCGAAGTAGCTGACTGCGAAAGCCTGGGACGAACCCGACTCGTCGCCGGAGAGGCTGGCAGCCATGGCAGCGACGGCTGCCATTTGGGCCACCGCCAGAATCCGTTGGCCGAGATCGTCGGTGTCGTAGCGGTCGGCGTAGAAGGTATAGCCGGCCCATGCCCACCAAATGGCCACGAAGTAGCCGACGAAGGACAGAGCACCGCCAAGAGTGAGGTCGCCGAGCAGCCGGGCGGCGAGCTGGGCCACCGCCACGACGAAGACGAGGTCGTAGAACAGTTCCGTCCAGGTGGCGTGGCGGTCTGCGGTCTCGTCTTCTGTCGTCCGCAGTCTCGGCGGACGTAGCGCGGCAACACGCATCTCCCAGTGCCCTCCACTATGGCGTCGGGGCGCAGCCTAACCGACTCGATCCGTGGTCTGCCGGGAGAATCGAAACGGGCCCGCTCGGGCAGCGCTGCTGCTCGAGGAGTAGGTTTCAGGCGGGACATGGGAAGGGAAAGCCCGAGATGGGGACTCGATATCTCAAGGTGTGGGGTGTGCGCGGATCGATGCCGGTTTCGAACGTCGCCATGCACCGCTACGGAGGCCACACGCCCTGTATGGAGATCGTTGGAGAGTCGGCTACCACCAGGATTCTCATCGATGCCGGAACCGGAATAACCCGGTATCAGACGAGCCTCGGCGACCCAGGGCCGTCCGGCTACGACTTCCATGTCTTCTTCACCCACTTTCACCTCGACCACATTCTCGGCCTGCCGTTCTTCCGGCCTCTCTATGACGAAAGGAATCGGTTCACCTTCTACGGTTACCCATGGGAAGGGCGTGGTGTTCAAGACATCCTGCACAGCGCCTTCAGTCCGCCCCTCTTTCCCGTGGCCCTCGAGGATGTCCCGGCCTCGCTCGCCTTCGTCGAGATGACGTCTCATCCCGTCGAAATGGACGGTCTCGTCATCAGCTCCACGAGGCTGGCGCATCCCCAGGGAGTCACCGGGTATCGGGTCGACGGAACTCGTTCGATTGTGATTGCCACCGATTACGAACGGGGCGATTTGGCCAGTGACGCCGGGCTCGACGAGTTGGCGACCGGAGTCGACGTGCTCATTCACGACGCCCAGTACACGCCCATGGAACACGCCGAGGAGTTTTCCGGATGGGGCCACAGCACCTGGGACCATGCGGTAGATGCAGCCGAACGTGCGGGCGCCGGCCGGCTCGTGCTCATCAGCCATGACCCGGACCGGACAGACAATGATCTCGACGCGCTCGTGGAACAAGCGCGTCGTCGGTTCTCATCGACGGTGGCGGCGTCAGAAGGCATGATCATCCCTCTCGATTGAGGCGCCGGATGCCGTTCAGGCTGGGCCTGGGACGACGGGCCGGGCTCGCACGCCGAGGCGCTCGAAGAGCTCATGGCACTCCTCTGACGGTGCCTCAGGATCGAAACGGCGGGCGGCTTCGAGGGCTTGGGCGATTTCGTAGACGGCCTCGGCTCGACGGGCGTGTTCGAGGGCCCGCTGAGCTGCCTTTCGTGCCTCGTCGCCATCGCCAGAGGCGAAGTGCGCGTAGCCGAGCACGCGTTCGAAAGCGGCACTGAGGACCTCCGAACCCGCAGCTCCCTGCACCTCTGTCAGGGAGGAGCCAGCCAGCTGCTCGGCGCCGGCCGGATCCCGACCCATGAGCAGCCACTCGGCTCGTCTGATAGCGGTTTCCATCAGCATTCCACCTGCGCCCATCTCGGTGAAGCCCTGGTCGGCTTGGTCGAGGAGTTTGGCAGCTTCGTCGAGTCGACCAGACCTAGTGGCGAGTCTGGCCAGATTCGCCTGAGCGAGCGAGACTCCGATCTTGAAGGCAGCGCCTTGCCAGATTCGCAACGCTCGTGAGAGTTGATCCTCGGCGTCGTCGTATCTCCCTTGATCGAGGGCGATCTCCCCGAGGTTGTGAAGAGCGGTCGCGGTTCCCACGACGTCCCCGGCCTTCTGGCGGGCGTCTGCCGAACGAGACCATTGCGTAATTGCCTCTTCCCAGTCACCCCGGTAGTAGGCGTCATAGCCGAGGTTGTTGAACGTGTCCGCGACGGCGACGAGGTCTCCGAGACGGTCGAAGACCTCGAGCGCCTTTCGAGCGTCGTCAGTTCCGTCCATGCCGCTCAAATGGGTGTAGGCGGCCGAGCGAAGTGAGTAGGCGTGGGCGACCGCTCGCTCATATATCGTCTCTTCGCCGGCCAGGTCGAGTGCTTGGGTGCACCACGTCACGCACGTCTCATACTCACCGCGCCGGAAATGGTGGCCGGCGATGGCGATCTCAGTCTCCAGCCGCTCCGTTCGAATGTCGGGCTGGTCGTCGTCGCTGAGGCGACCAAGGGATTGTGCGAGGAGCGTCTCCGCTTCAGTCAGATCACCCTGGCTGATCTGACTGAAGCCCTTCTTTCGCAGGAGGCGGCCGGCGGTACCGGGATCACCCTCGGACATTGCGAGAGCGTCGTCGTAGGCCTGATCGGCCGCGGAGTAGAGCCCGACCAATTCGGAGGCGTCACCGAGCGCCTCGTTCACCCTCACGAGCTCCGAGGGGTCGATGTTCTCGAGACCCGTCGCGGAGCGGAGCGCCCGTCGATAGAGCGTGACGGCTTCGGCGCCGGCGTGCTTCTTGGCTGCCCGGTCGGCGGCCAAGACCGAGTACTCCCATGCTTTGTCGTTGATCTCGGCGCGGTCGAAGTGGAGGGAGAGCAGCTCGGCGTATCGTTCCGGCCTTCGGCGGGCTCGTCGCTCCAGGGCGTTTCCGACCGCAGCATGGAGCTCGCGACGCCGTTTGAAGGAGAGCCCCTGGTACGCCACGTCCCGGACGATTGCCTGTCGGAAGTGGACCCGGCCTGTTGGGTCGATGGCCAGGAAAGCCTCGAGGCGATTCCAGGCCCCGATATCTTCGGCGAGCGGCCCAAGGTCCGATACGGCGTCGGCTACGAGGTCGAGTGCGAACCGCTCACCGAATACCGACGCGGTGCGAAGAAGGCGACGGTCGCGAGGCTCGAGACGATCGATAGCGGCGAGAGTGACGGCTTCGATCGTCTCAGGTAGTTCGCTCTGGTCGAGCGTTGCTCCACTTCGGGCGAGTTCAACGAGGAAGAAGGGATTCCCACCGGATCTCTGTGCTATGGCTTCGGCGATCGGCAAGGGCAGGTGGGACGGGGCAGCCCGGGCGATGAGGTCCAGGGCCGCTTCGTCCGTCAGAGGTCCGAGCTCGATCGTGGTTGCGTCTTCGACTTCGATTCGGGTTTCAGTACTCGGTCTGCCTGTGAGGACCAGAACCCACGGCTCGCTTGCAGCTGCGGTCGCAATCGCTTCGAAAACGGATCCGGATGAATCATCGATCCAGTGGGTATCGTCCAAGATCAGCAGGGCGGGACCTTTCAGCCGAAGCCGGAGAAGCTCGACCACCGTCTCGCGAACCTTGGCGTCGCGGAATCGCTCCGCCAGGATATCGACCTCTGCAGTGCCGTGCGAGGTGGCCCCCAAGACTTCGGCGAGCAATGGCACCCACGGGGAAAGAGCCGGGAATTCCGCCCGAACGGTCGCTTCGAGGTCTTCACCGACCTCGTCAGGGCTCCGACGTTTGAGGTCGAGGAGCATCCGCAGGAGCCGCCCGGCGATGAAGTACGGGGTGGCTGCCTCGTACTGCTCGGAATCGACGTATACGCACTCGAATGCGGCACCGATACGTGTCGTCAACTCCTCGATGAGGCGGGTCTTCCCGATTCCGGCGGGCCCAACCAGTCGGATGACGAGTCCGTGATGGGACTCCGCCTTTCTGGTCAGGGCAACGATGTTTTCGATCTCTGCCTGCCGGCCTGTCAGATCGAGAACCGCTTCATGGCGTGCCGCGTCGCTTTCGAGGATGGCGCCGACCGAGAGCGGCGCAACCGGCTTTGACTTTCCCTTCAGCTCGATTGGGGCGCACTGGATCGTCTCCCAAACCGCATCGGACCGATCGAGTGCTCTCCCGGTCACGAGGATCTCGCCGGCCTTGGCCTGAGCCGCCAGGCGAGCGGCGAGGTTGACGGAGTCACCCATGACGGTGTAGACGCGGCGAAAGCGCGCTCCCAGGTCCCCGGCAAAGATATGGCCCCGCGCGACGCCCATGTGGACAGGTAGAGGAGGGCTCGCGTCGACGATCTCACGGAGGCAGCGCAGCATCCGCTCTCCCTGACCTTCGGACCGATTGGGCACTCCGGTGGTGAGGATCAGCTTTCCGCCGTCTCGATTGACGTCAGATGCCAGGAACGTGACACCGTTCCGCAAGCCGGCTTCCTGGACAATCCGGACGAGTTCATCGAGGGCGTCGGCCACGTCGCCGATGGTTCCTGCCTCGAACAGGTCGTCCGTGCCGGTGAACCGCACGAACCCGATCGTGGCCGGTCGGTGTTCTCCTTCGTTGAAAGCCAACGAGACATGGCTCCGGAGTTGGCTCGGGACGAACGAGGCGAGGTCGATGTGGCTTGCGGTCGGGAGATCGTCGATGGGTGGATCGTCGTCAGGATCGGGATCCTCCTCGAGGGTTCGGCCCCCGTGCTGTTCCTCGCCGAAGAACGATTCGCCCACCTGTTCCACGGTGGCGAGGCACGCCAGGATCTGCCCTGGGTGAGCGGCGTCCTGGAGACGGACGACTTCCGAGGCGGTCGGCCCTACAAAGAGGAGTTCCCGTGAATCGGTGCCGGCCAGGAAGCCATGGATCCGTCCGGAGGCGATTCCGACCGACATCTCCAGGGGGGTGGGGCTCGATGCTCGTTGGAAGTCGTCGAGGGCATCCCTCATGTCGAGCGCCGACCGACAAGCCCGAGCTGCGTGGTCGGGTCCTCGGTAGAGGTTGAAGAGGGCGTCGCCGCCAAACCGCAGCAGGTCGCCGCCGTCCTCGATGGCGATATCGAGGAGCTCGGTGAACGCACCGTTGAGGATTTCGGTCACCTCTTCGGCTCCGACCTTCCCCTTGTCCGCCAGCAGCTCGGAAAGGGCGGTGAAGCCCGAGATATCGACGAGCAAGAAGGTGCCGTCATCCTCGAGAACGGGTGCCGGATCCTCCGACATCTGCCATTCCACGAGTGTGCGCGGCAGATACAGCGCATATTGCTGATTCCACGACTGGTCTGCCATTCCGCCTGCTCGGTCGCTTTCCAGAGGCTACCGCTCCGCGGTGCCGGGAGCGCGAAATACCGCCAGAGGAGTGATCGCTGCGGGGATCACTTCTTTGGTTTGTGGATGACGATGGACCCGCCTCCGAGAGCAGTCGTTCCGCCGTCGTCGCGTCCGTCGGCAAACCCGTATCCGTTGTCGTAGACGACGTATTCGACCGGTGCGCCGCTCTCGTCGAACCCCTCGGTCCAAATCCTGATACGGAAACGGTCATCTTCGAAGGGGTCCGCATCGTTGACGTCGGCGTCCAGAACCGTGATTCGGAAGTGGTATTCCTGAGGCGGCTGGTCCACGAACAACCCGATGCCTTGGAACCTGGCACGGGCACCCGAGATGATCAACCACTCGTGCTCCAACGACCTGAACCGGAAGCCGGCCGTCTCGAGACGGAACGAGGCGTTGCCACTCGGGGTCGTCCGACCCTGCTTGTACTTGGAGACGAACCCGAACGAAGCCCTGCCGGCCTGGTCTTCGGAAACGTCGGTGTCGTCGTCAGGTGTGTAGGCGCCGGCGGGCGAATCGAACCATCCTCCACCTGTCACGAATCCACCGTCGGCGTCGAAGATGACGACGAACTCGAACACCGCATCTTGGAAGTATCCGTCTCCGTGATCGACCCTCAGAGTGACGGTGTAGACGCCCGCTTCCTCGTAGAGATGGCTCCCGACCACGTCGAGCCGGCCGTCAGCGCCGCTTGGTGAAACCGAGCAGGTGTCGGTGCCGGCGGTGCCACACGACTCGTCGAACACGCCATCGGAGTCCCAATCCCAGGAGACGACCTCGTCGCCGGGCGAGTCGGTGATCACGGCGCTCAATTCGGCTGCCTCTCCGAGCGGGATCGGATCTTCCGGACCGCTGAGGCTCAAGGCTTGGACCACGGTGAAGTCGCTGGTAGCGGTGCTCGATCGTCCGCTGTTGTCGGAGGCGGAGATGGTCAAGGAGCCCGGTCCGAGAATCGAGTCAGGGATCGCTGCCCCGTTGGGCGTCGATCCGAGGCATTCGGTGACGCCGGATCCGGCGTCAAAGCACTGGAAAGCGGCCGTGGCGCCCGATCCTTGCTCGATGATGGCGCCGTCGGGCGGCGACTGAATCACGATGAGGGGGTCGGTCGTGTCGACGAGAATTCCGAAGGTCACCTCGGAACCGTCTGAGCCGCGAATGACCACGATATTCACGCCTTCTCGAGTAACCACGATCCCGGTCGAGGGCACAGGCTCGAAGGGTGATCCGTTGACCGAGTAGTCGTAGGTGACGCCCGCCGGCTCCGTGACCACGATGGTCGCCGCGTCGAGGTACCAGCCGTTTTCTCCCGGTGTTCCGGTGATCTCCACCTGTGCGCCCGGCTCCGAGGGGTCTCCGACCGGGGGAGGCGGTAGTTCTTCGGCTTGGTGGAAGCGACCCTTGAACGTCGAGACGCCTACGTTGCCTGACCCGTCAACGGCCTGGATCATATAGCCGAGCTTCCCGTCGATGAGGGCGCTCGGGTCGATCGGTCCACCGCCAGTCCACGTGTCGCCCGTTTGGACGAGATCGACGGCGACCCACTCGGCCTCGCCGGTCCCCGCGTCGATGCCGGCCCGATAGAGCGCCACAACCCGTTTCACACGGTCGGCTTCGCCGTCGTCCGTGGTCGTCACGGAGAAGCTGGCATGGTTACCCACCAGCCCCGCCTGGATGAGCGTGAGATTCGGCTGACTGAAATCTTGTTCGTCCTCGGCGGCGTAGAACACCTCTGTTTCGAGCGCACTGAGGATCCGTTCGGTGCCGATCGCAGAACCATCGGCCGGCGAGGTGAATTGGCCCACGATGACGTTGAGCTGCTGGCGCATTTCGACCGGCCCGACGGTATCCGGACCAGGAGGGGCACCGAACAGCGAGACGTTGGCGAACGTGGTCGGGAAGACGATGTCGTCGGTCTCGACCTCGGGCTCGATCCCGCTGAAGTCGATGATGGGCCGACCGAAGGCGATGTCCACGTCGACGATGTCGCGGGTGACGAGGCTCGTGAGAAGGGCGCCGTGAGCCAGCAATCCGGGCTGCGTCACATCCTGTCGGACGATCGGCTGAATCGGCCGATAGTGAACGAACTGCGTATCGCCGCCGACAGAGAACACATCTCCGTTGACCGTTGAGATGCGTTCGACAACGGGGGCAAGGCTGATCGAGGCGACCGGGAGACCGGTTGCCCCGTCGATGGTGGTTTCGAGGGCCGGGAGCGCCTCAGCCGGGGCACCGGTACCGAGGCGGTACATCGGCAGGCCGTAGACGGTGGCCTCCTGAAGCGCCTTCTCGTCATAGACGCCATACAGGCCGAGATCCGAGAAGTAGTCCTGTTTGGCAAAAGTCATGGCTTGGCCGATGGTCATCGTGCCATCGAGGTTGCGAGCGAACTGGGCCATGAGTTTCTCGGTCAGTGCCACCGTAACGGTGTCACCATATCCATACCCGGTCTGGGCCGCATACAGCGCGCCGTTCTCCGCATAGGTCTGCGCCCAGTCCTGCGATGGGAGTCCGGCTCCGACCGCCACATCGGCCACATTGAGCCCGGAGTGACATCCGACCGAGAAGTACACGCTTCCGCCCTGGTCGAACCCCGCAATCTGGGTGACGTCGAACAGGTCGTTGACGCTATCTCCCGTGGCGTCGCCCTTCGAGGGCAACGCTTCGTCGAAGTCGTAGTGCATGTTGAGGGCCGCTGCGTCGGGCAGGTCGGGGACAGGGTCGTTCAGTCCCAATGCGTCCCGAAGTTCCGTGAGGCCCCAGGTCGAGGCCGGGTCGATACCGACGTCGTCCAACAACGCGTCCGTGGTTGGGATGTACGCCGAGAGAGCGTCGTCGACGGCGACCGATCCGTCGTAGAGGAAGTCGTACCCGGTGGTCAGAGCTGTCTGGGGGTCGAGCAGGCCGCCGAACTCGTTGAACGTCCGGATGGCGCTCACGATGTCGTCGCCACCCTCGATGAGGCGGCCCACCGCCAGGTCGGGCACGTTTAGATAGCGGTCGAGCCACTGGATCGGATCCAGATCGCCGTAGGCGTCGTCCGAGAGGAAATGGCGGGTCACGGACGAGCCGTAGAGCGCATTGTCGACGAAGTCGTCGACGAACGTGGACTCGTTGGCGATGCTGGTGAGATCGGGCTTGCGGTGGAAGGGGATGACCTCGTCGGATCCGACAATCGTCACGTAGCGGAGGCTGGGGCGGAGCTCTGCAATGGCGGCGATGGTGCCGGCGATCTGCTGACCCACCGTGTTGGCGGCCGCCGGATCACAAGGGTTGGCGTCCCAGGCGGTGTAGTCGGCGATGTGTTCCACGGGTATCACGAGGCCGCTGATGCCAAGGTCGGGCCGATCGACGAGCCCAGGAATCGCCGGGTCGGTCGCTGTTCCAAGGAGTTCTTCGAGGATGCGGTCGGCATAGAGATCGCCGGCCGGATCGAGTCCCTCGGTGGCGGCGAGCCGCGACCAGTTCATCAGGTAGACCGCATTGAGGTCTGCCGGAAGGCCGGCATCGTCGATGGTGATTGGCTCCGGACCTCCCGCGGGCACCGCAAATGGAAAGGTGCGCGGGGAACATTGCGGAGTGGGAACCTCCGGGGCGATCTTGACCCGAAGCACGTAGGGCTCGTCGCTGGTGTCGCCGTTGTAGCCCGAAACCTGGATGGTGAGCGGATCGGCGTTCGAGATGGCCGAGGTTTCTTCCTGATCGGTTCCTCGATTGGTCGAGATCGAAGCGAGCGGGGAAGCCAGGAGCGCAATATCTGCGAGCGTGTCCGCCTCTTCGGTTGCGTTGGAGGAGTAGTCGACGCCGTCGTCCTCGATCGGCACGCTGTTCAGCGGAACGGCGCGCGTGTTGGGAAGCGGAGCCGTGGCGGGCCGGTACATCACCAGGTCGGCGTCGCTGTTGAGGTTCGAGAGGAACACCGCCACTCGATACCCCGGTGGCGGGGCAGGGACCTGGAAGTAGTCGGTGTCGCCGACGCTCGAGATCGTCCCGAGGTAGAGCACATCTGCCTCGGTGCTCGCTGGAGCGGTCGGGTCGTCGGCATCCGTTGAGCTCGCCTCGATCACGGTGACCGATGCAGTCGAGGAGTCGGCGGGCTGCGGCGCCAATCCGGTCACCTCAACCGACGCCGAGGCATCGAAGACGCCCAGGCGAAGAGCCGGCACAACCTCGTATGCCAATTGGTGATGCTGACCAGGAACCAGCTCGCCGAGATCGAAGACGAGCGTCTGTGACCCATCCGATTGTTCGGTGATCTGCGGGTCCTCGATCGGTGTGGAGCTAGCCGCCGGCGAGCCAATCAGTGTGACGGCCGAACCCTCGACGTAGAGGAAATCATCCGACAGAGAGACCGTCGCCGACGTGGACATCGGGGGACCGTTGCCCTCGAGATCGAAGTCGACCGCGTAGCGAACGAAGTTGTCGGCGGCGAACTCCTGGACGCCGAGTGCGTCGAGGTCCAGCGCCTCCCACGGGTAGTCGGAGGCGAGAAGCATGGACATCAGCAGCTGGCCGAAGGTCAGTCCACCGAACTCGTCGGTATCTCCAAAGGTCCCGTCTCCGAGAATGAAGGCCAGGGTGAGAGCATCGACGAGCTGGCCGTAGGTGATGCTGCCGAAGGCGCCGACCAGGTCCCCGAGTTCCGCTCCGGCCACCAACGCTCCAAGCCGGACAGCGTCGCCGAGGGTTGGGCACTCGTTGACGACATCGCAGGTGACCACGCCAGCTGTCGAGGCGAGGGGGATCGAGGCCAGCGGCGACCCGAGAATGTCGATGGACGCGAACGGGATCGAGGCGAGCGGAGTGCCCGCCAACTCGGTAGCGGTGAGATCGATGGAGGCGAGGGGGATCGAGGCGAGGGGGATCGAAGCCAGCGGAATGGACGCCAGTGGCGTGTCGGCGATGGTCGATCCGGCCGCCTCGAGGGCGATGGTCAGATCGAGCAACGTCTCACTCCCATCGATGCCGAGCGCGGCGCACCAGGGAGTGCCTGTCGGGTCGAGACCGAGGAAGTCGCAGAACGACGCGCCACCAACGTCGATGGAGGCCAGCGGGATGGACGCCAGAGGCGTGCCCGTGAGGTCGATCGAGGCCAGCGGAATCGAGGCGAGAGGAGCTTTCGAAATATCGATGGAGGCCAGAGGAATCGACGCCAGCGACGAATCGGCGATCGTGGAGCCGGGGGAGGCCCCGGCCAGGACAGCGATCAGACTGGCCAGCCCGTCTGTCGCTTCGTCGATACCCGAGGCGACGCAGCTGAACGTGGGGTCTGCGTCGGCCAGGTAGTCACAGAACGACACATCGCCGATTCCGATGGAGGCCAGAGGAATGGATGCGATTGGGATGGAGGCAAGCGGAATCGAGGCGAGCGGCGCCGCCAACAGATCGATGGAGGCGAGGGGGGTGCTCCCCGGCGTGATCGAGGCCAGCGGGATCGAGGCCAGCGGGGAACCCTCCACGTCGATGGAAGCCAGTGGGATCGAAGCGATCGGAATCGAAGCGAGGGGAATGGACGCCAGCGGGATGGACGCCAGCGGGGTGGACGCCAGATCGATCGACGCCAGTGGAATCGAGGCCAGCGGGATCGAGGCGAGCGGCGCGCCTTGCACCTCGAGGTCGAGCAGAGTCGTGGTGGCCGGCTGGCAGTCATAGGGAGCCAGCTCCGGCAGCGAGCACAGATCCTGAGTGGTATCGACCTGACCCATCGAAGCTGAGCCGAGGGCAATCGATGGAAGCGTGATGGAAGCCAATGGCGAACCTTTCACGCTGATGTCTCCCAAGTCGATGGCAGCCAGATCGGCAGGGCTGAGATCAGCCAATGTCACTGCCTGGAGCGGGGTCCCTGCCAGGTCGGTGTTGGCGAGGATTGCGGTCCAGCCGCCAATCGAGGCGAGGGGGATGGACGCCAGAGGGATGGAGGCGAGTGGCGACTCGGCGATGGTGATGGAGGCGAGGGGGATGGACGCCAGAGGAATGGAGGCGAGTGGCGACTCGGCGATGGTGATGGAGGCGAGGGGGATGGACGCCAGGGGAATGGAGGCGAGTGGCGAGGCTTCGACGATCTCTCCGGAACCGGTGATCTTCTCGATCGGGACGTCAAGGAGAGGAACCTCTATCACTCCGGGCTCGGTGCTATTGGTATCGACGGTGTGCGTCACGCTGCCCAACGTCGGGAGGGACGTGGCGATCTCGACTGCGCCAATGTCACAGGCCACGCCGTCGGGCCTGGTCGCCCCGCGCTGGTCGAAGGGCTCACACGTCGATCGGGTGAGTTCCCAGGAGATGACCTCCTGGTTCGCCCAGGCCACTCCGCCCGCCCCGGTGAAGCCGAAATAGCCGGTGTCACCAACCTCGGCGGCAATGTCCACGGTGGCCGTCAGAGTTGCCGACGCGGGTTTGTCGGCGTCGGTCGCCACGTACACGTCGATCTGGTGGGTGCCGGCGTGATAGTCCACCCACGCCCAGTGCGGGAGTCCATCGTCGAAGGGTTCAGCGACGCCGACGGTAGCGACCGAGAACACGGCTTGGCCGTCCGACTCCCCGCCGACGTCGATGCCGACATGGTTGCCGTCGGGATCGGTACCGTTGAAATAGGTGTCGAACTCGACCGCCACGGAGCTGTTACCTGCTGCGGTTCCGATACCGAGACGGCCACCCGGTTCTCCGAGGAACGTCTGGTCGGCGACCACCGCGAAGGTGATGCCGTCGCCGGATACTTCCCCTCCCAGCCCTTCCACCGGTTCGAGCACGAAGGCGAAGGAGGTCGAGAAGCTCTCGGTGAGGTCGAACGCCTCTCCCGATGCGGTTGAGGCGAAGAAACTTCCCGCCTCGAACAGTTCATCGGTGAGCACTCCGCCGTCATTGGGAGTCAAGTTGCTTTGCGACCGGACGAAACCACCCGAGAAGGCGGTCTCCAGCTCAGCCTCGATCGTGCCGGGGTCGGCGGCGTCGATGGCAGGGCTCCCTGACAGCAGGGTGTGGGTTGGCGTCGGGCCTCCATTGTCTTCGAGGAGTCCGATGATGGGATCGATCGGGAACTCGACGCCGCCGATATCGGTCGGGGCGGGGGTGCATCCGCCCAACAGACGGAAGAAGTTGTAGCCGAGCGACGTGTTGGCCGAGCAGTCGGCCTGAGTCTCCGCAGTATTGAACGCGACGAGGCTGTTGGCGATGGTCAATGAGGCGTCAGGGTCGGTGAAGAATCCGCCGCCGGACCCGCCTTCGGCACGATTGTCGACGACGGTGGCCTGGTTCAGGTGGACGGTGCCCTGGGCGGTGCCGACGCCACCGCCGTTTCCCTGCGTCGTCGAGTTGCCAGAGATCGTGCTGTTGACCAGCGCGGTCGTGCCGGCCGAGAAGATTCCACCACCCGCCACCTGTCCGGTTGATCCAGACGCGACGTTCCCTGAAATGGTGGAGGCATCGATGGCTGCGCTCCCCGACGTGTAGACCCCTCCGCCGGCCGAAGCCGTGTTGTCCGAAACCGTGGCGGATGAGACTCGGGTTGATGCCGAGTCCGTGTAGATCGCCCCACCCCAAGACACGGCCGCGTTGTTCTCGAAGACGCTTCCGGTCGACGTGAATCCGACGAGGCTGGTGCTGTCCGCATACACGGCGCCGCCGGTATCCGCAGTGTTCGTCGCGTAGTAGTTGGCCGAGTCGACGAGGTCGGAGGTGGTCAGGACAGCGCCGCCGAACTCTGTGGCGGCGTTGCCTGTAAAGCGTGAGTTGGTGATGGTGAGGCGCAGACCGTCGATGGCGTCGGCGATCGCTCCGCCGGAACCGGTGGCGGTATTTGCAGCGAACAAACTGGTGTCGATTGCGACGTCGCCGTCATCTTGTCCGCTGATGGCCCCTCCGTTGACGGCGGAGTTGAGATCGAAGACCGAGCAACCGACGGTGATGGGCCCGGCACCCGACTCCTCGAAGAGGGCGCCGCCCTCGCCGGCTGTGTTGTTGGTGAAGCGGGCTCGGTGGAGGTTGACGACGCCGGCGCCGTTGTAGATCGCCCCGCCCTCGTTGGTGGCCGTTCCGCCCGAGAAGGTGGTGACGGCTGCGAAGGAACCCGGATCGGTCGGGGCGGCGCATTGCGCGTCGGGTTCCTCGATGTCCAGAACGCCGTCGTTGGAGATGGCTGCACCGCTCGAGGCTGCGTTCCCGATGAACTCGGATCCGCTGATGGTGACAGTTCCCCCGCGGTTGGCGATGGCACCTCCGTCGGCAGCGCTGTTGGAGGTGAAGGACGATCCGTTGACCTCGAGCGAGGCGACCTCGCCGATATAGACGGCTCCGCCGCCACCGCTGGCTTGGTTGTTCGAGAAGGCGACGGCGTTGAGTGTGCCGGCCTGACCTCCACCAGCCACGAAGAGTCCGCCTCCGTCGACGGCTTGCCCATCGATGATGGTCAGGTTCTCCAACGTGAACGCGCCGTTGTCCGCCACGATGACCGGTCCGGCCTCGTCGCCGCTGATCGTCACGACGCCGTCGCCAACCAGTTTCTGGCCTTCGCCGATCGTGATGGTGGACTCGATATAGGTGCCGCTTGGCAAAACGACGACGCCGCCCGCCCCCGCTTCGTCGAGCATCTGCTGGATGGTGGCTGTGGAACTGGCAGCTTCGTAGGCGCCGATATCGCAAGCGACACCCTGGGGTCTGATCACTCCGCGTTGGTCGACCGCATCGCACTCACCGGCGCCATCGACGGCAGGAGAGCCCGACAGGAGGGCGAAGGTCTGCGTTGGTCCGCCGTTGTCGGCCAGAACGTCGAGAAAGGGGTCGATCGGGTTGTTCGTGGTGCCCAATTGGTCGCCCGTGCCCGCGGTGATGGTGCAGTCGGATTCGCCAATCAAGTTGTATCCCAAGGATGTGGCCGTCCCGGAGCAGTCCACTGCGCCGCCAACGGTGGAGACGTTCCCGGCGACCAGCGTGCGGGACAAGCTCAGGAATCCAGCACCGTGGAATACGCCTCCGCCGTCGTCGCCGTCGTTTCCGGAGATCGTCGAGAACAGAACCGAGGTGCCGCCACCGTCGCTGCCGATCCCGCCACCGGCCTCGGCCAGGTTGCCCGCCACCGTGCTGGCCGAGATGCCGGTCGAGGTCTCCACGCCGGTTGTTGCGATTCCCCCGCCCAGCGACCCGGTGGCATCGTTGTCGACGATGAGCGACGAGGTGATGTTTGCGCCGCCTTCTTCGTTCCAGATGCCTCCACCGGGACCGCCGGATGTGTTCAGCTGCACGATCGAGTCGACCACCGTCAGGTTGGCGCCCGTCACACTCAAGCCGCCGCCGCCGCCGGAGGATTGGTTGTTGGTGACGGCCGAGTTGTTGAGCTCGGTGAGTCCACCCGAGTGGGTGTGAATGCCTCCACCGTAGGCCGACGCGTTGTTGTCGACGACCGAGTCGACCAGGGTCAGCGTGCCGCCGTCGTTCTCGATTCCTCCACCGCCGGCGTCCGCCCCGTTCATTTCGACCACCACGTCGGCGAGGTTCGCCGTCGAATCGGTCACGGAGATTCCGCCACCTGAGCTTTCTCCCGCATAGCCACGTCGTACGGTGACCCCGGTGAGGTCCGCTTCGGCGCCTCCTGCGACGTCGATCGCCCGCCCACCGGACTCGGTGGCGTCGATGATGGTGGACTCGCTCCCGCTTCCGACGATCGACACGTCGTAATCGAGGTAGAGCGTCGAAATGGTGGTGTAGGTTCCCTCGTCGATCATGATGACGTCGCCGGGCGTACGCGCCGGATCGTTGGCCGCCACGTCTACTTGTTCGTAGTCGCATCCGGTGAGGCAGACAGTGACCACTGCCGCCCGGGCAGGCTCCGGGGCACCGACGACGAGCGTCGCCACCACCATCAGGAAAGCCAGCGCACGGCTCACGACCGTGCGCGAAGCCATCTGTTCATGAGCCCACGTCTGCCCACCACTACTCACCATTCGAAGCCCCCCCAACGGGTCGAAACCTGGCCAGAGACTAGTCACCGGTCAAGCGTTGGCCAACCGCGGTGTGCGGTATTGCGAGCCCTTTGTGTGATAGTTCTCGTCGGTGGACGCCCTGCTACAGTCCGAGCGTCCTTTAAGGCGGTCCTGTGAGGCCGGAAAGGGGAAAGCCGGATGGTTCATAGCCCATCGTTCGATCAGCCGACCAACCGGTCGGCACCTCGAGGACTTCGATGCCTCGAGTGATGGACGCCATGGACGTGGAGCGAGCCCTGCGTCGCATCGCCCACGAGATCCTGGAGGGCAATGGGGGCGCCGACGGCATCGTCTTGCTCGGGATCCCGACCAGGGGAGTTCCACTGGCACGACGTATCGCTGCTGCGATCGCCGAGATCGCAGCCACCACCGTGCCGGTCGGGAGCCTCGACCACTCGCTCTATCGCGACCGATCTCCCTGACCGTCCCACTCGGGCCGCATCGGGCACGAACGCCCCCATCGAGGTGACGGGGAAGGTGGTGGTCCTGGTCGACGACGTGCTGTACACCGGACGGACGATTCGAGCCGCCCTCGACGCCGTCTCCGACCTGGGTCGCCCGGCCGGTATCCGGTTGGCCGTCCTTGCCGACCGAGGACACCGTCAGTTGCCCATTCGAGCGGATTATGTAGGAAAGAACCTGCCCACCTCCATCAGCGAAAGGGTGACGGTCCACGTTGCCGAATTGGACGGCGCCGATGAGGTGACCATCGTGGCTGGGAAAGGTTCGACCTGAGGATGAGGGCGATACCGGTCAACAGAGAATGTGCACGCCGGGCGACCGACTGGTTTCGGGCAGGCGCGGCACACGTCGAGGGAGGTCTTGGATGAGAATCGTGCTGGCGGGAGGGATGGTCCTCGGCGCCGATGGCCCATGCGAAGCAGACGTCGCCATTGCCGACGGGGTGGTCGTCCAGGTCGGCTCGGCGCTCTCGCGTCAGGACGCCCGTGTGGTGGATTGTGGAGGCGCCTGGGTCGGACCCGGCTTTGTGGATCTGCATGTCCACCTGCGAGAACCCGGACAAGAGTGGAAGGAAGACATCGCTTCGGGCTCGGCTTCGGCAGCCGCCGGCGGTTACACCACGGTCGTGGCGATGCCCAACACGGATCCTGCCATCGATTCCGGCGAGATCGTCCGCTACGTCATCGATCGTGGCCGCCGGGTGGGCCTCGTCGACGTGCAAGTGGCCGGATGCCTCACCATGGGTCGGGCCGGCAAGGAGCTCGCCCGACTCGGGGATCTGATCGAGTCCGGAGTGCGAATCTTCTCCGACGACGGTGACAGCGTTTCCGATACCGCCCTCTTGCAGCAGGCGATGGAATACCTGGCCGAGGCGGGAGGCATCGTTGCCCAACATGCCGAGGACGCGGAGCTGGCCGACGGGGGGCACATGCATGAGGGTGTTGTTTCTGAGCGCCTCGGTGTCAGGGGCCTCTCCGCCCGGGCCGAGGAGGCCGTGATCGAGCGAGACCTGCGCCTCGTGGAGATCACCGGCTGTCGCTATCACGTTCAACACGTCTCGACTGCCGGCAGTGTCGCCATGGTTCGCTCGGCCAAGGCGAGGGGCCTACCTGTGACCGCGGAAGTCACTCCGCACCATCTGTCCCTTGACCATTCTCTGGTGCTGAACCTCGACCCGGTCGCCAAGATGTATCCCCCGCTCCGGACCCCTGACGATGTGGCGGCGCTCCGCTCCGCTCTGGCCGATGGCACCATCGACGCCGTCGCCACCGACCATGCTCCCCACTCCGCCCGCGAGAAGGACGTTCCCTTCGAAGATGCCCCGCGGGGCGTGATCGGGCTCGAGACTGCCGCAGCGGTCGTCAACACTGAGGTCGGAATGGAGGCAACGGAGTTCTTCACGAGGATGTCCGTGGCACCGGCCGAGATCCTCGGCGTCGACCACGGTTGGGTGGCTCCCGGTCGCACGGCCGATCTCGTGGTGTTCGACCCAACGACGGTCTGGACACCCCGTTCTTTCAAGTCCAAATCGGCGAACTCTCCGTGGCTGAAGCGACCGCTCCGGGGACGAGTGCGCGCCACGTTGTATCGGGGCGAGATCACCCACCAGCAGGCGGGAGATTCCTCCGATGGATAGCGTTCCGGCCCTGGCAGTGACGGCGGACGGCGCCGTGTTTCGTGGCCGTTCGGTGGGAGCGCCCGGAATCGCGGTGGGCGAGGCCGTCTTCAACACGGCCATGGCCGGCTATCAGGAAATCTTCTCGGATCCGTCGTATGCGGGTCAGGTGGTGGTGATGACCTCTCCGCACATCGGCAACTACGGGACCACAGACCTCGACGATCAGGCTGACCGAGTCTGGGCCAGTGGAGTGATTCTGCGTTCGCTGTCGCGTCGTGAATCGAACTGGCGAGCCGAAGGAACGCTCTCGGAGTATCTGCGAGCCCAAGGATCCGTGGCGCTCTCCGACGTCGACACGCGGCGGCTCACTCGTCATATTCGGGATCGCGGCGCCCAACCGATCGCCATGGGAGTTGGCATCTCGGAAGGGGAACTGCGGGCGGCAGCGGCTGCTGCTCCGTCGATGGCCGGGCAGGATCTCGCCAGCAGGGTGTCCACCAGCGAGTCGTACCTGGTGCCGTCGGAGGTGGCCCGTCGGGGTCTCGTCGTGGCCCTGGACCTCGGGATGAAACGAGACATCACCCGCAACCTCACGACCCGAGGCTTCGACGTGAAGGTGGTTCCGTGGGATACGTCGGCCGAGAGCATCCTCGAGCACGGACCCGACGGCGTCTTCCTTTCCAACGGCCCCGGCGACCCCGAGCCTCTGACCCCGGCCATCCAGTGTGTGCGTGACCTTCTCGGCCGCATCCCGGTCTTCGGGATTTGTCTCGGCCATCAAGTGCTCGGACTGGCTCTCGGGGCGACGACCTACAAACTGGCATTCGGGCACCACGGCGGAAACCATCCTGTGCAGCGTTTCATGGACGGACGAGTGGAGATCACGAGCCAGAACCACGGTTTTGCCGTCGATCCGTGGTCTATCGCCACTGGTTCCCAGCCAGGGCGATCGACCGGCCTACCGGGGCCTGATCTCCTGCCGACCGAGATGCAGACGCCGTTCGGCCGCGCGGTGCCCACGCATCAGAACCTCAACGACGGGACTCTCGAGGGCCTCCGCTGTCAGGAGGTGCCGGCGTTCTCGGTGCAGTACCACCCCGAAGCGGCGCCTGGCCCACACGACTCACTGGGTCTCTTCGATGATTTCTCATCGATGATGGGAGCCGACCGTGCCCTGTGAGCCCAACCGCAAGAGCGGGCAAGCCGCCATGGCAGGAGCTCATCATGCCCCGTAGGGACGATATCGCCTCGATCCTGCTGATCGGCTCGGGGCCGATCGTGATCGGGCAGGCATGCGAGTTCGACTACTCCGGAACTCAGGCGGCCAAGGTCCTCAGGAGCGAGGGATATCGGGTCGTCCTCGTCAACTCCAATCCGGCCACGATCATGACGGACCCCGAATTCGCCGATGCGACCTACATCGAACCCATCACTCCCGAGGTGATCGAAGCGATCATCGAAGCCGAGCGGCCGGACGCATGCCTTCCCACCTTGGGGGGCCAGACGGCGCTCAACGTCACGATGGCTCTGGCCAAGTCAGGCGTTTTCGAGCGCCATGGTGTCGAGCTCATCGGGGCGGGACTCGAAGCGATAGAGCGGGCCGAGGACCGGGGACTCTTCAAGAAGACGATGGAGGCGGCAGGACTGGAGGCACCTCGAGCGGTGTATGCGCGATCCATGGACGAGGCCACGGTCGCTGCTCGAGAGATCGGCTATCCGATCATGATCAGGCCCTCATACATCCTCGGGGGCGGAGGTACCGCCATTGCCCTCGACGAAGAGGATTTCGTCGCCAAAGCGCAGTACGGGTTGGAATACTCGCCGGTCGCGGAAATCCTGGTCGAGGAGTCAGTCCTCGGATGGAAAGAGTATGAGCTGGAGGTGATGCGGGATTCGGCGAACAACGCCGTGATCGTCTGTTCCATCGAGAATCTCGATCCGATGGGTGTGCACACCGGCGACTCGATCACCGTTGCGCCGATCCAGACCCTCTCGGACCGTGAGTACCAGGACATGCGTAACGATGCGATCACCTGCTTGGCGGCCATCGGCGTCGCTACTGGCGGCTCGAATGTCCAGTTCGCTGTCGACCCGGACACCGGCCGCCGTTTGGTCATCGAGATGAATCCCCGGGTCTCGCGTAGCTCTGCGTTGGCATCCAAGGCCACCGGCTTTCCGATTGCCAAGATCGCCGCGTTGCTGGCCGTCGGATACACCCTTCCGGAGATCGCCAATGACATCACAGGAAAGACTCCCGCGAGTTTTGAACCCGCTCTTGACTACGTCGTCGTCAAGGTGCCGAGGTTCGACTTCGCCAAGTTCCCGACTGCGTCGAACGAGCTGGGCACCTCCATGCAATCCGTCGGTGAAGCGATGGCGATCGGCCGCACCTTCCCCGAGGCTCTGCAAAAAGCTTTGCGAAGCCTCGAGGTGGGGAGAAGGGGCCTGGGCGCCGACCAGGGGGAGGAACGGGAAACGGTGATCCCGGACGAGGAACTGTGGGAAGCAATCGCCGTGGCAACTCCTGGAAGGGTATTCCTGGTCGGAGAGGCGCTCCGGAGAGGATTCCCGACCGATGCGGTTGCCGGAGCCTCCGGCTATGACCCGTGGTTTGTCGATCAGATGGCCGAGATCATCGAGGTTCGGTCCGAGATCGAACAAGCTCAGCTGCTGGCCGTTGCCCGCGATGTGACCGTCGAACCGGTACTCCGGGAAGCCAAACGATTCGGGTTCTCGGATCACCAGATCGCCTACCTGTGGGATCGCTCCGAGGACGACGTCCGCCAGCTGCGCAATTCGCTGTCCGTCACCGTGACGTATAAGACGGTCGACACCTGTGCGGCCGAGTTCGAGGCGAACACTCCCTACATGTATTCGACATACGAGGACGAGGACGAGGTCCCGTCGGCCGACAAGCCGAGAGTGGTGGTACTCGGATCCGGTCCAAACCGCATTGGACAGGGTATCGAGTTCGACTACTGCTGCGTCCACGCAGCGTTCGCGTTGCGTGAGGCCGGCTACGAGACCGTGATGGTCAACTGCAATCCTGAGACGGTCTCGACCGATTACGACACTGCGGATCGGCTCTACTTCGAACCGCTCACCATCGAGGACGTGCTCGCCGTCGTCGATGCAGAACGTCCCGAAGCCGTGATCGTTCAGCTGGGTGGCCAAACACCTCTGAACCTTGCTCGGGCCCTGGAGGAGCGCGGGGTGCCCATCGCAGGGACGCCTCCCGAATCGATCGAAAAGGCCGAAGATCGTCGGCAGTTCTCCGCGCTGTGCCAAGACCTCGGGATTCGGCAACCTCCGCATGGCATCGCCTCGTCGGCCGTGGAGGCGGAAGAAGTGGTCGACCGGATCGGGCTCCCTGTTCTGGTCCGACCATCGTTTGTTCTTGGTGGCAGGGCGATGCGGGTGGTCTACTCCTATGAGGAGCTGGTCGAGTACCTCGAGGAGATCTACGGCGACGACCTCGCCGGGGCGGGGGCGGCCTCCACGGGGGCCGGTTTCGATCTCTCCCAGGCGCCGTTACTCATCGATCGTTTTCTCGAGGCTGCCACCGAAGTCGATGTGGACGCCGTCTTCGATGGGGAAGAACTCCTCGTTGGGGGCATCATGGAGCACGTCGAGGAGGCCGGCGTCCATTCGGGGGACTCCGCCTGTATCACCCCACCTCCGACGATCTCCGATGATGCCATCGATACGATTCTGCAGGCCACCGAAGACCTGGCCCGGGCATTGGGGGTGCGAGGACTCATCAACATTCAATACGCCGTCAAGGCAAACGACGTATTCCTCCTCGAAGCCAATCCGCGCGGCTCGCGAACCGTCCCCTTCATCTCGAAGGCGTCGGGGATTCCGTTGGCCAAGGTGGCCGCCCGCGTCATGATGGGAGCAACGATGGCCGGCTTGAGAGAAGAGGGCCTCTTGGAACCGCATACCCGACAGGATTTCGTGGCCGTGAAGGAAGCAGTGCTCCCGTGGGATCGATTTCCCCAGGAGGACATCGTCCTCGGCCCCGAGATGCGGGCAACGGGAGAAGTGATGGGGATCTCGGCAGAAGGCGGAATCGCCTATGGGAAAGCCCTGCTTTCCGCTGGTGTGAAGCTCCCCCTCTCCGGCAACGTGTTTTTCTCGTTGGCGGACCGCGACAAGGCGTTGGGTCTGGCGGCCGCCCAGGCGCTCACGATGCTTGGATATCGACTCTTGTGTACCAAGGGCACAGCCCGCTATCTCGAGCACTTTGGCGTACCCAATACGGTGATCGACAAGGTCGGCGAGGGTCCCAATGACTTCTTGGCGCTCATGGAATCGAAGTCGGTGGGCATCGTCGTCAACACCCCGCGGGGACGGCGGGCCCGGAGCGATGGTCGGCTGATCCGGCTGGCTGCTCAACACGGTGGGATCCCGTGTCTCACGACGGTCCAGGGCGCTCTGGCGGCGGCTCGCAGCCTCCAGGCCGGCCCCGAAGCCCTCGCCACGGTCCGCTCTCTCCAGAGTTGGCATCGATGAGGGCGAAGGGACTCGTCAACGTCGCCACGACACTTGGGCCGCTGTCGCTCCGGGCGCCGCTCGTGGCTGCATCAGGTACGGTCGGGTCGGTGGTCGAGTGGGCCGCACTCGCCGATGAACGATCCTACGGAGCGGCCATTGCCAAGTCTGTTGCCAAAGAGCCTTGGCCGGGGCGCCCAGAGCCCAGGCTGGCGCCGACCGAGGTGGGGATGCTGAACAGCATCGGTATCCAGAATCCGGGCGTCGAACGTTGGGCGACCGAGGTGGGGCCCAAGTTGGGCACGCTCGGGATTCCCGTGTGGGGTTCGGCGGTCGGGCACACGCCCGATGACTTCGCCACCGTGGCGGTCGGTCTCGAGGGGGCCGGGGTCCAGGCAATCGAGGTCAACCTCTCGTGCCCGAATCTCGAAGGGAAGGGGATGTTCGCCCTCGATGCGATCGCGACCGCGTCCGTGATCGCCGCCGTGAAGAGTTCGGTGACGGTGCCGATCGGGGCCAAGCTCTCGCCGAATGCCGTGGACGTCGTGGCCATAGCCGAGTCGGCATCGGGAGCCGGCGCCGACTGGTTGACCCTGACGAACACGGTATGGGGAGCGGCCATCGACATCGAACGGCGCCGTCCGTCGCTCTCCGGTGTGGTCGGCGGCTATTCCGGGGTGGCGATCAAGCCCATCGCGCTTCGGTGTGTGATCGAGGTCCATCGGGCGCTCGGTTCCGTTCCCATCCTCGGCCTCGGTGGAGTCCGAACGGGGCGGGACGTCGTGGAGTATCTCATGGCTGGGGCGTCGGCGGTGGGGGTCGGCACGGCACATTTCGAATCCCCCAAGGTAGGCAGGAGGATCATGACGGAGTTCACAGAATGGTGTCGGCGTCACGACGTCACCTCGATCGAGGAGCTCGTCGGAGCCGGACTCGCCGAGCTTCGGGGAGACGAAGCTTGAGCCACAACCCGGTTCTCGTAGCTCTGGACTTCTCCTCTGCCGAGGAGGCGACGCGTATGGCGAAACTCCTCGCCCCGTCCGTTGGTGGATTCAAAGTCGGCCTCGAACTCCTCATGGGGCCGGGTCCGGCCACGGTGGCCGCCGTCGTCCGGATGGGCAAGCCCGTCTTCGTGGACGCCAAACTCCACGACATCCCCAACACGGTGCGCGCCGCCAGTCGTCAGCTCGGCAGGATGGGGGCCCGGTGGGTGACGGTGCACGGGTCGGGTGGCATGGAACAGCTCGAGGCAGCCGTGGAGGGTCTTTCGGTCGGGAGTGGCGATCGAGAGGCGGGAGTGTTGGCGATCACCGTCCTGACCAGTCTCTCGGACGCCGACCTTGCTCAGACGGGAGTGTCCGGTTCGAGCGGACGCCAGACGTCGAGAATCGCCCGCCTCGCCGACTCGGCCGGGGTCGAAGGCGTCATCTGTGCCGTCAAAGAGCTGGGTGTCGTCGGTGACGTGGCTCCGCGCCTCACTCGGGTGACCCCGGGAATCAGACCTGCCGGAGTGAACGCCGACGACCAGAAGAGAGTCGCCACTCCGGCCGAAGCGATCAGCCGGGGGGCCGACTGGCTGGTGATCGGCCGTGCCATCACCCGCGCATCCGATCCGCTCGCAGCGGCCGACGAGATCGTGGAGTCGCTGCAGGCTTGAGACAACCACGGAGAAAAGTCCGCCTGAGGTGCGAGACCCCGACGCGGTCCGTTACTCTCCGTCCGCAGCGAACCGTACACAGGAGGCTCGAGTGGCACCACCGAAGTTGACTCAGGAGCAGCGCGCAGCCGCTCTCGCCAAGGCGGGAGAAGCTCGCCGGGTGCGAGCGGAGGTCAAAGAGCTCCTCAAGATGGGGTCGATCACGTTCGAGGAACTCCTGGAACGCGCCGAGACAGATTCCATAATCGCGGGGATGAAGGTCGCTTCCGTCTTGCCATCCCTCCCCGGGATGGGCAAAGTAAAGGCAAAGCGGATGATGGAAGCGCATGGCATCGCCGACAATCGACGGATCCGCGGTCTCGGAGACCGCCAAAGAGCAGCCCTCCGCGGAGCGCTCGCCTGAGCGCGGGTCTCTGCTCGTCATCTCTGGCCCGTCCGGTGTCGGCAAGAGCACGGTGGTCCATCGACTCGCCGAGCGGCTCGAGTTCCACTTCTCGGTATCCGTCACCACGCGTCCCCCACGACCGGGCGAAACCGATGGCGTCGATTACCGATTCGTCGATCGCGACAAGTTCGAGGGACTGGCCGGCGCCGGCCAACTTCTCGAGTGGGCCGAGTACAGCAACCGGCTGTACGGCACCCCCCGCCAGGAGGTTCTCGCCAGTCTCGAGGCGGGCGAGAACGTGCTGCTCGACATCGAGAACCGGGGCGCCCTTCAAGTCAAGGAAACCTATCCCGACAGTTTGATCTTGTTCTTGGCGCCACCCTCCATGGAGGTCCTCGAAGAGCGGCTCACGCTCAGGGGAGACACCTCACCCGAGCAGGTACAAGCCCGTCTGGCGGTGGCCCAACTCCAACTCGATGAAGCGATGGAGAAGTACGACGCGGTCGTGGTCAACGATGAGGTCGATCGAGTGGTCGACGAAATCATGCGTATACTGTCCGCTCACGAAAGAGGAATCCATGTCGAATAAGAGTCTCGTCGTTGAACAAGCACTCGCTGAGGCCGGCGGTCGCTTCAAGCTCGTCGTTCTTGGAGCGCGACGTGCCCGACAGATCAACGCCTATTTCAACCAGCTCGGTGAGGGAATCGGCCATTACGTCCCGCCCCAGGTGCACTCTCTGAGCCGCAAGGCACTCACCATCGCCTTCGAGGAGATCTCGGAAGGAAAGGTCTCGTTCGAGATCGACGAGGACTGACCCTCGTGTTGAACACCCGCCGCATCGTCCTGGGCGTATCCGGCGGAGTGGCCGCCTACAAGGCCGCATACCTTTGCCGTCGGCTCCTCGAAGAGGGAGCCGACGTCCGCGTGGTGATGACCACGAGCGCCGAACGGTTTGTCGGATCGCAAACATTCGCGGCGTTGACCGGACACCATCCGGTGAAGCACCTCTTCGATGCCGCTTCCGTCAGCCCGCACACCGATCTCGGACGATGGGCGGAGCTGATGGTGATCGCTCCGGCAACCCTGCACACCCTCTCCAAGGTCGCCAACGGGATATCCGGCGATGCTGTCGCCACTACAGCGCTGGCGACGGCCGCCCCCCTCCTGCTGGCCCCCGCAATGCACACCGAGATGTGGGAGCACCCCTCCACGCAGCGGATCGTCGAATCCCTGCGCTCTGACGGTCACCTCCTGGTGGGGCCCGACGAAGGCGAACTGGCCGGAGGCGATGTCGGGATCGGCCGCATGGTCGAACCGGAGGAGATCGTGGCAGCCTGCATCCGGATCCTGGCCGGATCAAACGGTTCCCCATGGACAGGTCGCAGGCTGGTCATCACCGCCGGAGGAACTCGGGAACCCATCGATCCGGTTCGTTTCGTCGGAAATCGATCATCGGGGAAGATGGGCTACGCCATCGCAGCGGCCGCTGCTCGGCAAGGCGCCGAGGTCACACTGGTGAGCTCCTCGCACCTCGAACCGCCGTACGGCGTAGCCGTGGTGGCGGTTGAGACTGCGGAAGAGATGGCCGCCGCTACCTGGAATCTGGCCGCCGGCGCCGACGTGGCCGTCCTGGCGGCCGCGGTTGCCGACTTTCGACCGGTTGCCCCCGCTTCGGGCAAACTTCGCCGGATCGACGGTGTTCCGGAGCTTCGACTGGAGCCGACCCCGAACATCTTGGAGGGCATCGCCAAGATGGAGAATCGGCCGTTTCTCGTCGGATTCGCCGCCCAAACCGGATCACTCGACGACGCCGCCCGCAAAGCCACGACCTATGGCGTGGACCTCCTCGTCGCCAATGACGTGGCCGCACCGGGGAGCGGGTTCGCCACCGACACTAACCAGGTGACCATCTTCACCCCCGATGGCCTCGGCGATCCGTGGCCGCTGATGACCAAGAAAGAGGTGGCTGAACGCCTTCTCGCTCTCGTAGCCGGACGCCTGCCTGGCTGAACGGGCATGCCGAGCGCGTCTCTGAGTGTCGGCCGAGGGGACCTATACTCGCCCCGTGCATAGAACGTTCTTCACCTCCGAGTCCGTCACGGAAGGGCACCCCGACAAGGTGGCCGACCGGATATCCGACGCTGTTCTCGATGCCGTCCTCGAACAGGATCCGCAAGGGCGTGTGGCGTGTGAGACGCTCGTAACCGCCAACGAGATCGTCGTGGCGGGGGAGTTGGGAACTCACGCTCAGATCGATATCGAGACCATCGCCCGGCAGGCTTTGCGGGATATCGGGTACGTGGGGTATTCAGATTTCAGCGCTGAGTCCTGCACCATCGAGCTCAAGGTGCACCAGCAGAGCCCCGAGATCGCCGATGGGGTGTCGAAATCCCTGGAGGCGCGCCAGGGGTCGGCGGATGTCCACGATCTCCTCGGGCGCGGGAGACCAAGGCATCATGTTCGGCTTCGCCTCTTCAGAGACCGACAATTTGATGCCGATGCCGATCGATCTCGCCCACCGCCTCGCCGAGCGTCTCGCCGTCGTGCGCAAGGACGGGACTCTTCCCTACCTGCGCCCCGACGGCAAGACTCAGGTGTCGGTCGAGTACGACGGTGACGAGCCGGTCGGTTTGTCGCAGGTGCTCATCTCTGCCCAGCACGACGACGGAATCTCTCACAGCCGCCTTAGCTCGGATCTCATGGAAGAGGTCGTGCGTCCCGTCATCCCATTCGAATTCCTCGATTCGGCCGTGCTGCTCGTCAACCCATCGGGACGCTTCGTTTTTGGCGGTCCGGCGGCGGACACCGGACTCACCGGCCGAAAGATCATCGTCGATACGTACGGGGGATTTGCCCGTCATGGTGGAGGCGCCTTCTCCGGCAAGGACGCCACGAAGGTGGACCGGTCTGCCGCCTATGCGGCACGTCACGCCGCCAAGAATCTGGTGGCGGCCGGCCTCGCCAAACGATGCGAAGTCCAACTCTCCTACGCCATCGGGCAGGCACGACCCTTCTCGATCTACCTCGACACCTTCGGTACCGAGAAGATGGACCCGCGCAAGCTAGAGACCCTGGTCGATCAGTTCTTCGATTTCCGGCCGAGTGTCATCATCGAGCGATTCGGCCTCCGGCGGCCGATCTTCGCGGCGACCTCGGCCTACGGGCATTTCGGTCGGGAGCTACCGGAGTTCCAGTGGGAGTCGACTGACGACGCGGCCTTCCTGGCGGCGGCAGCCGAGAGCCTCTGAACGCCCTCGTCGTCCCCGACGTCCCCAGCTTCGCCGTCGACGGCGGTTTCAGGTATCGCATCCCGGCAGCCATGGAGGTGTCCGTCGGCTCGATCGTCAGGGTGCCCTTGGGCGGCCGACGAGTGCGCGGATGGGTAGTCGCCCTCGATGACGGCTCGTCGGAGGGACTCAAAGAGATCCGTCAGGTATCCGGCGAAGGCGCCATCTTCGACGACCCCCTGCTCCAAACGCTTCGCTGGACCGCCCAACACTACGTGGCGCCGCTCAGCACCGTCCTGCCCCGCACCGGCCCGCCGAATCTGCCGCGGACGGTGACCACGCCGGTGCTTCGGCCTCACGACGAACCGCCGTCGGGTGGTCGCACCTCGTGGTTTGGCTCCGAAGCAGCCGCCGGCCGCCGCCCGAGAACCATGTATGTCATGGTTGGCCCGGTCGAAGAGCTCTCCAGCCGCCTCTTGGAGACCATCGCTCCGGTGGTCGCCGCCGAACGATCGACCATGGTGGTGGCAGCCACGTCGGTCGAAGCCGAACGAATGGCAACATCGTTGCGGAGTACCTTTGGGTCACGGGTGATCGAAGTGACACCGGAGATCAATCCCGGCCCGATGACCACCCGGTGGTCTCGCCTGGCGACTCAGCCGGGGCTCATCGCAGTCGGCACGGAAAGGATCGCTTTCTGGCCGATCCTCGATCTGGCCCTGGGAATCGTCGTGGACGAGGGCCGGCGCGGAATGAAGGCTCGGCAGACCCCGACCGTGCATGTTCGCGAAGTGCTTCGTTCGCGCAGCTCCGTGGAACAGTTCGGCCTGGTCATGATGGGGCGGGTTCCGACTACCGAGGCCCTGGGCGCAGGAGTCGACGTCGTGCGGGCGCCGCGCCGGCTTTGGCCCCTGGTGGAGGTGGTCGACCGAACGGAGGAGCCCCCCGGAGGAGGCGTGGTCACCGATCGGGCCCGGGTCGCTATTCGTGGTGTGGTCGGGCGCGGCGGGAAGGTATTCGTTTTCACCCATCGACGCGGATACGCACCTGCCTTCCGCTGCGTGCGGTGTCGCACGGTCAGAGTGTGCCAGAACTGTGGCTCGCGAGCGTCGAACACAGCCGTCTGCGAACGTTGCGGCATCGACCTCGGGCCGTGCCCGTCGTGCTCGGGCCGCCAGTTCGAACCGCTTGGGGCCGCCGTGGGCCGGGTGGTGGACGAACTCCGAAGGGCCATCGGCCACGAGTCGGTCGGGGAAATCGGGGACGGGTGTCCCGTTTCGGTGGGTACCGAGCGTGATCTGGTTGATGTATCCGCCATGGATCTGGCCGTGGCCGTGGATGCCGATGGGCTCATCCTCGGGACCAACTATCGCGCCAAAGAGGAGTCACTACGGTTACTCGCCCGGGTGGCGAGTGTCGTCGGCGACGGTCGGGGCAGGCGAATGATGCTCCAGACCGCTCAGCCAGGTCATGTGGTGGTTGCCGCCCTCCGGCATGGAGATCCGATGGATGTGCTCGAGACGGAGCTCGACGAACGAGCCGACTTGGGATTCCCCCCGGCGGGAGATCTGGTCGTCCTGGAGGTTCGGCACGGTCCGGACTGGGCCGGCCAGAGGATTCGAGATGCGGTGGGAGACACCGGGGTCGTGCTCGGGCCCGTCGACACCCCGCGCGGCCAGCGGTGGCTCGTACAGGGGAAGGACCTCGGTTCGGCCCGCCAGAGGCTGAGGCCCGCAGTTCAAGAGATCCGCGACGGCGGCGGCACCGTCCGTGTCGATGTCGACCCCCTCGATCTCTGACCGGCCCGAAGCCCGGGCCCAGAGTGGCTATCCTGGCGCCCTTCATGGCCATCTACCCCATTCGCACCTTCGGTGATCCCGTCCTTCGGGCGGTCGTGGCTCCCGTCGACGTTTTCGACGCGGCGCTGGCGAAACTCGTCGAAGATATGGTCGCCACGATGTACGACGCACCGGGGGTGGGACTCGCCGCTCCCCAAATCGGTATCTCTCGTCGTGTGATCGTGTTCGATGCCGGCGAAGGGCCCGTCGAGGTGATCAATCCGGTGCTCGTGGAGACCGACGACCAGACGTCCGTGAAAGCGCCGGGAATGGACGTGCCGTACGACCCGACAGAGCCCTTTGAATACGACGAGGGATGTCTCTCGGTCCCCGGGTACTACTGGCCGATCGTCCGACCGGCCTTCGCCTGGGTGACCGGGTTCAATGCCTCCGGCGACGCGGTCGAATACATCGGAGACGGACTCCTCGGGAGGGTGCTGCAGCACGAGGTGGACCACCTCAATGGCCAACTCCTCATCGAGAAGCTCGACGCCAAGCTGCGAAAGCAAGCGCTTCGAGACCTCCGGAACGACGCGTTGGGTCTCGATTGACCGGGATCTTCCTCGGTACGCCGGCTGCCGCCCTCCCCGCCCTGCGGGTCATGGCCGACATGACCGACATCGTCGGCGTCGTCACCCAGCCGGATCGTCCGCAGGGGCGTTCGAAGCGTCTGATCGCCCCGCCTGTCAAAGCGGAAGCTCTGCAGAGGGGATTGCCTGTCTACCAACCGGCGACCCGTCGAGAGCTGACTGCCACGCTCGACGGGTTGGCGCCCGCCGATGTCGGAGTGGTGGTCGCCTACGGCGTGATTCTGGACGCGGAAGCGTTGGCCATTCCGCGCCGGGGCATGGTGAACGTGCACTTCTCGAAGCTGCCGCGATGGAGGGGCGCCGCTCCCGTGGAACGAGCGATTCTGGCCGGCGATACCCGCTCCGGGGTTTCGATCATCCTGATGGACGAAGGCCTCGATACGGGCCCGATTCTCGCCGTTGCCGAAATCGAGGTTGGCGCCCAGGACACCGGGGGAGCGTTGACCGAGCGTCTCGCCGAGCTCGGAGCGCAGCTGCTCACGACGACATTGCCGCGCTGGGTGGCAGGCGAGATGGTTCCGGTTGCTCAGCCGGCCGAGGGCGTCACGTACGCGAGGAAACTGTCGACCGATGAGGCAAGGCTCGATCCCGCCGAGCCGGCAATCCACATTCTCGCCAAGGTTCGGGCTTTCAATCCGCGACCCGGCGCCTTCGTGTCGTGGCGCGGAGAGCGTGTGAAGATCTGGGAAGCCCGCAGTATCGACGGCCGAATCCCCGGCGCTGAGCCCGGGTTCCTCCAGTTACGCGACGAAACGGTCATCATGCAAACCGGGATGGGGCTTCTTGAACTCGTGACCGTCCAACCGGCGGGAAAGTCGGCAATGCCGGCTCTGCCCTGGGCCAGAGGACGACATCCTGACCTGGGCTCATTCGAATGACCAACCTGGACAAGCCCGGCATTCCCGCCCGCCGTGCTGCGGTGACGATCGTCAACCGGGTGCTGCGGAGTGGGGCGTACTCGAATATCGTCACTGCCACGGCAACCGAGCATCTTCCCGACGCCGATCGGCGCCAAGCTCTCCACCTGGCCTACGGCGTCCTGCGCCAGCTTCCTCGGGTGGACAGAATCATCGCCGGCTTCAGTCGACGACCGAAGCTGGAGCCTCTCGTGGAAGACACCCTTCGGGTGGCCGTCTTCGACGTGGTTTTCTCGTCGTCGCCCGCCCATGCCGCCGTGGATTCGGCCGTAGAAACGGTCCGCTCGTTCGGGTTTGGCCGGGCGGCCGGCTTCGTCAACGGGCTGCTTCGTTCGGTCGTTCGGATCGGAGAGCCGGCGCTTCCCGGTGGGACCGAAGGCCGAGCCTTACTCGCCGGAGTTCCCCACTGGTTGGTCGGCCACTTGGACGAGCAATGGTCTGAGGAGGAGACCGACCGGTTCCTCATGGCTTCCCAGGAAGACCCGGGCCTCGGGGTTCGGCGCCGAGACCTCGACCAGGCGATTCCCGACGCAGTGTCGGCGGCCGAAGGCATAGAAGGCGCTTTCACCGCCACGCAGCTACCTGAAGGCTGGATCGTTCAGGACGCGGCCTCGGTCGCGGTCGGGTTGGCGGTCCGACCACGCGACGGGGAGACGATTTTGGATATGGCTGCCGCTCCCGGTGGCAAGACCATGCATCTCGTCGATCAAGCTGCTCTGAGGTTGGTGGCGGCCGATCGCAACGTTCGTAGAATTCGGCGAGCCCAGCGTCGACTGAAGGCCGAAGGGGTGGCAGTGCCATGGGTGATCGCCGATGGGCGATATCCACCGTTCGGCGACGGCGCATTCGACGCGGTCCTTCTCGATGCGCCATGCTCGGGACTTGGCACCCTGCGGCGGCGACCCGAAATACGCGCCAAGGCCTCTCCGGCCGAGATCGTCCGGTTGGCGGCGTTGCAGCGAGCGCTGCTCGAATCGGCACTGCGTCTCGTCCGCCCGGGAGGCCGGGTCATCTACAGCGTCTGTACCGTCACGGATGCTGAGACGGTCGACATCGTCGAGGATTTCGATGCATCGCCTCCTGAGGACCTTCCAGGCCAGATTCGTGGAAAAGGTCTTCTCATGGCTCCTCATCTGACTGGCACCGACGGCATGTTCATTTCGATCATCGGTGTTCCCTGACCCTTTCGAGTGCGAGATTCCATTTACACTCGCGGGCATGCAACCGATCAAGATCGCTCCCTCGATACTGGCCGCCGACTTCGCCCGGCTCGGGGACGAGGTGAATCGGGTGGCCACCGAGGTCGACCTGTTGCACATCGACGTGATGGATGGGCATTTCGTGCCGAACATCACGCTTGGGTTTCCGGTGATTTCGAGTCTTCGTGCCGTGACGGATCTCTATTTCGACTGCCACATGATGACCACCAACCCGGACGCCTACATCTCCGAACTCCGCGCCGCAGGCGGAGATCTGCTTTCCGTGCACATCGAGGTGTTCCCCAACCCCGAGCCGGTCGCAGCTGGAGCACGGGCCGAGGGCCTCGATTTTGGCCTGGTCCTCAGCCCCGACACGCCCTTCGAAGCCGTTGCCCCCTACCTCGAGTTGTGTGATCAGGTCCTCATCATGACGGTCCGGCCTGGATTCGGGGGCCAGTCGTTCATCTCCGAGGCGCTCGACAAAGTGGAGAAAGTGCGCGAATTGGTTGATTCATTGAGCCTTTCGACCGATATACAGGTCGATGGGGGAATAACCCCTGATACGGCACCTCTCGCCAGGAAAGCCGGCGCCAACGTGTTCGTTGCGGGCACGGCCATCTTTCGCCAGGCTGATCCCGTCGAGGCGGTCCGAGCATTGCGTAACGCCATAGTCGAGGTGAGATGACGAGCAAGAACAAAGTCCTGGTCGCCGACGACGACCCCGACATCCTTCAGTTCGTTCGGGTGAACCTCGAACTGGAGGGGTTCGAGGTCGAGACGGCCGCCAACGGACAAGAAGCGGTTGACAAGGTCCTGGCCTCGCCGCCAGACGTATGCCTGCTCGACGTGATGATGCCCGTGATGGACGGGATGACAGCACTGAAACAGCTCCGGCATCATCCTGCGGTCGCCAACACGTCGATCATTCTGCTCACGGCCAAAGCACTGACCGAAGATCGGGTGAAGGGACTCGAGCTCGGTGCGGACGACTACATCACCAAACCGTTCGATCTCACCGAGTTGATTGCCCGGGTGAAGGCCGTGCTCCGCCGGTCGCAAGCCATGCGCGATGTGTCGCCGCTCACCGGGCTCCCGGGTAACTTTCGTATCTCTTCGACGATCGACGACCGTATCTAGCGCGCCGAGTTCGCTGTTCGCCATCGCCTGGGTCGACCTCGACAATTTCAAATCGTTCAACGACCACTATGGATTCATGCGCGGCGACCAGGTCATCAAGTTCACCGCTCACATATTGCTCGAGGCGGCCGCCGAACTGGGCAACCCCCGGACCTTTGTCGGCCATATCGGAGGTGACGATTTTGTTGCTGTCCTCGATGCCGATGAAGCAGAGGAGTTCTGCAAGAGCGTCATCCGCCTCTTCGATGACGGCATTCTCGACTTCTATGACACGGCCGACGCTCTCCGAGGGTACGTCGAGGTCACCGACCGACGCGGTGAGCGGCATGCGTACCCCCTGGTATCCATCTCTCTCGGAGTGGTGACGAATACCCATCGGGGCGTGACCTCGCAGTGGGAGGCTTCCGCCATCGCCGTTGAAATGAAGGAATTCGCCAAGCGTCAATCGGGATCCAGCTACGAGATCGACCGTCGCGGCGCCTAGCCTTTCCTGATGGACGTCACCTTTCTGCGGCGGGCGATAGCGCTGGCCAAAGCAACCCACCCTCACCCCAACCCGAGAGTGGGGGCTGTGATCGCCACACCCGGAGGCCAGGTGCTCGGCGAAGGATGGCATCTCGGTCCCGGGACCGACCACGCCGAGGTGATGGCCCTCAAAGCGGCGGGGGAGCGAGCCACCGGTGCCAGCATCTACGTCACCCTCGAGCCGTGTGCGCATCACGGTCGGACCCCACCGTGCGCCGATGCTTTGATCGAGGCAGGAATCGTCCGGGTCGTCATCGCCGCCGGCGATCCCGACGTCCGGGTAGCCGGGACGGGCATCGAGCGGTTGCGAGCCGCCGGCGTCGAAGTGGTTGCCGACGCCCTCAGAAGCGAAGGGGAAGCACTCGATCCGGGGTACTTCCACCACCGGAGGACGGGGCAGCCCAGGGTCACCATCAAGGCGGCCGCCACCCTCGATGGGAACACCGCGGCGAGGGACCTGACGTCGCAATGGATCACCTCCGAGGAAGCCCGGATCGACGCCCATCGGGCGCGCGCCGTCGCCGACGCAGTGATGATCGGAGCCGGAACCCTGCTCGCAGACAATCCCCGGCTCGACGTGAGACTCGACGGCTACTCGGGTCCGCAACCCCGACCGATCGTGGTGGCGGGATCGAGGGTCCTCCCCCCGAACCGGGCGCTTTGGAAAGAGGGAACCATCATCCTGTCAGCTCGACCTCTCGATGCGCCGGCTGAAGTCGTCGCCGTCGCCGGCGACGAACACGGTCAGGTCGATCTCGACGATGCTCTCCTCGTGCTGGGCGGACTGGGCATCGTGGATCTGCTCGTGGAAGGCGGAGCGGGATTGATAGGCAACCTCCTCCGGGCCCGGCTCGTGGATCGAGGGATTCTGTATCTCGGAGCCAAGCTGGGCGGTGGTACCGGAATACCCATCGCAGGAGGCCCGTTTGTCACCCTGTCAGACGCAATCGATGTCTCCATAGTGGACGTGCGTTCCCTGGGTCCAGATGTGAGAATCGAGTTTGCACGAGAGGAAGCATGATGTTCACGGGAATCGTCGAGGCCAAGGGCACCGTCCGGGAGGTCCGTGACACCGACCTCGGAAAAGTGATCACGGTTGAGGCCCCTGCGGTGGCAGCCGGTTTGAGCGTCGGCGATTCGATTGCCGTCAACGGCATTTGCCTGACGGCCGTAGAGTTCGACGATCGCTGTTTCGTCGTGGAAGCCGTCGCCGAGACGTTGACCAGAACGTCGCTCGGGCATTTGGAATCGGGAAGTGAGGTCAATCTCGAACGCCCGCTGGCCGCCAACGGACGATTCGACGGGCACATCGTCCAGGGCCACGTGGACGGCACGGCAGCCGTGATGTCCATCGAGCCGGAAGGTGACGGCGCGCGGCTCACCATCGAGCTACCTCCCTCGCTGGCGCGGTACGTCGTCGAAAAGGGATCCATCACCGTGGAGGGAGTCAGCCTGACGGTCGCCCACCTGGACGAGACGACTTTCCAGATCGCCCTCATTCCCCATACACTCGACGTCACCGTGCTCGGTCAGAGACGGGTGGGTGATGTCGTCAACCTGGAAGTCGACGTGATCGCCAAGTACGTCGAGAAGCTGATGAAGGAGAACCGTTGACCTACAGCAGCATCGAAGAGGCCCTGGAAGCCATGAGGGCCGGCGAGTTCGTGGTGGTGGTCGACGACGAAGATCGCGAGAACGAGGGCGATCTGATCATCGCAGCCGAGAAGATCACCCCTGAGAAAATGGGCTTCATGGTGCGTTACACGAGCGGCCTCATCTGTCTGCCCGCAGAAGGCTCACGCCTCGACGAACTCCAGATGCCGCTCATGGTCTCGGAGAACACCGACACGATGCGAACCGCGTTCACCGTGTCGATCGACTACAGCCCCGGAACGACGACGGGAATTTCGGCCGGTGATCGGGCCGCCACGGTCAAAGCCTTCGTCGACCCTTCGACACGGAGCTCCGACTTCTCGCGGCCCGGACATGTCTTCCCGTTGCGGTATCAGCCAGGCGGCGTCTTGAAACGGGCCGGACACACCGAGGCGGCCGTCGATCTCGCCCGCCTGGCCGGGCTCTACCCGGCGGGGGTGCTCTGTGAGATCGTGAACGACGACGGGTCGGTCGCCCGGGGGCCGGAACTCGAACGCTTCGCAAAGACACATGGTTTGCGATACATCACCATCGCGGACCTCATCGCCTATCGCCGGGCACACGAATCGGTGGTTCGCCGGATGAGCGAGGCTCGGATCCCCACCCGTCACGGAGATTTTCGGGCGATCGGCTTCGAGTCATTGGTCGACGGTCGTGAACACGTGGCGTTGGTGAAAGGCGAGGTGGCCGGCAAGGTGGACGTTCTGACCAGGGTCCACTCTGAATGTCTCACCGGGGACGTCTTCGGGAGCCTCCGTTGTGACTGTGGGCCGCAGCTGGACCTGGCGTTGGAGCGCATCGCCGAAGAAGGCGAAGGGGTTGTGCTCTACATCCGCGGTCACGAAGGAAGAGGGATCGGGCTCATGCACAAACTGGCGGCCTACAACCTTCAAGACCAAGGGCGAGACACGGTGGAAGCCAATGAAGATCTCGGGTTCCCCGCAGACGCTCGTGACTACGGTGTCGGAGCGGCCATTCTCGCCGATATCGGCCTGACCTCACTTCGCCTTCTGACGAACAACCCGGCCAAGCGAGCAGGAATCGAGGGGTATGGGCTGTCCATTTCGGAGCGGGTCGGGTTGGCCACCCCGGCCAACGATCACAACCGCCGATACCTGGCCACCAAGGTGACCAGGATGGGTCACCTCGATCCCGACACGGCGCAGGGCGACGATGCACCGGCATGAGATAGCCCCCAAGGCCGACGGTGCCGGGATGCGGGTTGGCGTGGTGGTTTCCTCGTTCAACGCTCCCATCACGGATGGCCTTCTCGCAGGAGCCCTCGCTCGCCTCGAGGAGGCCGGTGTCGAGCACGTCACCGTCGTGAGAGTTTCCGGAGCCCTGGAGATACCGGTCATCGCTGGCGCGCTCGCTGCTCGGCACGATGCGGTTGTGGCGATTGGAGCGGTGATCGAAGGCGAGACGGATCATTACCATCACGTTGCCACCCAGAGTGTCGCGGGCTTGATGGAGGTCTCCACTGGCACAGGAGTCCCGGTGGGGAATGCCCTCCTGACGGTGCGGGACGTACGCCACGCTCGAGAGCGGAGCGTGCCCGGCCCTGGCAACAAAGGCGCAGAAGCAGCGGAGGCAGCACTGGTCGCCGCTCAAGCGATTGCGCAGCTGGCCCATCAGCTCTGAGGGCGGGATGGGTCGCCTGGCGCTCTCGCCGCGTTGACATGGGTGGTCCCGACCGTATACTGGCGGTCACAATCGAGCGGAAAGAGGAAGCCGCTGCTTCCCACCCGGCCACTTCAGGTGCGCCGAGGTATGCAGAAACGCTGTCCGAAGGGCAGTGGTCTTTGAGGGCAGCACGGTGTGCTGCTCTTTTGTATAAACAATCGGCTTCGAGGACCCAGGAGGGATGACATCGCCGAGTTACGCGTGAACGGGAATATTCGAGCCCGTGAAGTACGAGTCGTCGCGCCCGACGGCTCACAGGTTGGAGTCAAGACGACCCAAGAGGCCATGTGGTTGGCCGACCAGCTCGGGATGGACCTCGTCGAGGTCGCCCCGGGCGCCAAACCGCCCGTGTGCAAGATCATGGACTACGGCAAATTCAAGTACGAGAACTCGGTGCGAGACCGTGAGGCTCGAAAGAAGCAGACTCGGACGGTCATCAAAGAGGTTCGGATGAAGCCCCGAATCGGAGTCCATGACTACGAGATCCTGCTGAAGCGAGCGATGCAGTTTCTGAGCGAGGGCGACAAGGTCAAGGTGACGGTACGGTTCCGTGGCCGGGAAAACGAGCGTCCGGAGCTGGGTTATAACCTGGTTCGGCGTTTGGTGGACGACGTCGGCGAGTACGCCATCGTCGAACAGTCTCCCCAGAAGGACGGCCGCACCATGAGCGGAGTCCTGGCTCCGACCGCCGCCGCCAAGGCTCTCGGCAAGGAAGGCGTTCGCCGCTTGCTGAATGGCGGCGAAGAAGAAGAAGATCAGGACGCAGCCGACCCGGTTTCGGACGAAGCGAGCCCGGATGAAGCAAGCCCGGGCGAAGCAAGCTCGGATGAAGCAAGCCCGGATGAAGCAAGCCCGGATGAAGCAAGCCCGGATGAAGCAAGCCCGGATGGAGCGAGCTCGATCGACTGTCGGCGTCGTCCGATGAAGAAGAGTGAGATTCGACGATCGATCGCCCTCGGCGAACGAACCGGAGGGAAGCGACGGGCCCAGGCCTTTCGTCAAACCACCTCGGCGACCCTCCGTGATGAGAAAGGAGAGCGCATGCCCAAGATGAAGACCCACAAGGGTGCGGCCAAGCGCTTCAAGACAACAGGATCAGGGAAGCTACGCCGGCGTCAATCCGGTCGTGGCCATCTCGCCTTGGCAAAAGGTAAGAATCGGTATCGCCGCCTCGATGGCGAGGCGGACCTCAGCAAGGGCGATGCCAAGCGCATGCGCCGGCTGCTGGGACAGTAGAGAGGGGAGCGACCATGGCAAGAGTCAAACGCTCCGTCCACGCGCGGAAGAAGCATCGCAAGGTTCTCGACCGGGCCAGCGGCTACACAGGCGCCCGCAGCCGGCGATTCAAGACGGCCAACGAGCAAGTCATGCACGCGATGCAGGACTCGTACGATCATCGTCGAGCCCGCAAAGGCGATTTCCGGCGACTTTGGATCCAGCGGATCAACGCAGCCGCCCGCCAGAACGGCACGACCTACAGCCGCCTCATGGCGGGGCTTCGTGTCGCTGAGGTGCCGGTGGACCGCAAGATGCTGGCAGAGATGGCCGTCAACGATCCAGGTGCGTTCAAGCAGTTGGTGGAACTCGCCCAACAGCATGCAGGATCTCAAAGCTGACCACATCTGACGAGCCGGTCCGTTCTCTCCGAAACCCACGGGTGATGGAGGCGGCCCGGCTTCGTCGCGCTCGGGCCCGCCGCGAGTCCGGTATGACGCTGATCGAGGGGCCACACTCCCTCGAGGCAGCACTCAGCGCCGGTATCGAGGTCGAGAGGATCTTTGCGCTCAGCGACGATGAGGTGAGCCACCGCATCGCTTCCGAGTGGGGGCTCAGGATCCTGGCGGTGACCTCCGAAGTGCTCGCCAAGGTCGCCGACACCCAGTCACCGAGGGGTCCTGTGACTGTGGTCCACATCCCCCAGCCGAGCCGCCTGACCGGGGATCGATTGGTCGTGCTGTGGGAGATCTCGGATCCGGGCAACGTCGGCACGATGATCCGGTCTGCTGCCGCCTTGGGATTCGACGTGTCGGTGCGTGGCGGGGCCGACCTCTGGAGCCCGAAGGTGCTCCGCTCGGCGGCGAGCGCCCAGTTCCAGACTCGGCTCAGCTGGAGCAAGGACCTGTCGGTCGAACAGCTCCAGAGCGCCGGATATCGGGTCGTGGCGTCAGTGGTGGAAGACGGTCGCCGACCGGATGAACTGGCGCCGGAGGCCAGGACGCGATGCGCTGCTGATCGGGTCGGAGGCTCATGGCTTGCCGGCTGACCTGGTGCGACGTTCTGATGCTCTGGTGACGATTCCCATGCCCGGCGGGACCGAGAGCCTGAACGCAGCAGTAGCTGCTTCCATCCTCATGTATTCCTGGAGCCTCGCTCGGTGAGGGCGTGATACGGTCGCCGCTCTACCGGGCACGCCGGCGCCCCTCTCTCACGGGTCCGGTTCCGAGAGGCCCCGGCGACGATCGTTCCGCTCCTGGCCGTCGATATCTGCGACCGGGCGGTTGGGATCGAGTACTAACCTGAACCGCCTCATGGACGAACTCGAACAACTCGTTCTCTCCACGCCTGAGCGGGTGAACGCCACCGACGACCTCGAACAGCTCAAAGACCTCGAGGGAGCGTTGGTCGGTCGAGCATCGAAATTGGCGGAGCTCCGCCGTGGCCTCGGCGGGCTTCCGGCCGAGCAACGCCCGATCGTTGGCGTGCGACTGAACGAGATAGCCACCCACCTGGGTGAAATGCTCGACGAGCGACGCCGGGTCCTCGAACGGCATGCCGAGGATCGCCTCCTCGAAGATGATCGTGTCGACGTGACCGTCCCCAAGGAGCGCCTCCAGGAGGGCACCGCTCATCTTCTCACCTCGACCATCGATGAGGTCGTCGATATCTTCACCGCAATCGGATATCGGATCGCCACCGGACCGGAAGTCGAGACCGGATTCCACAACTTCGATGCACTCAATACGCCCAAGGACCATCCGGCTCGCGCCGAGTCTGACACTCTCTACGTGGACTATGGCGATCCCGCCGATGAGATGTTGCTCCGGACGCAGACATCGCCGATGCAAGTTCGGTACATGATGGAGCACGAACCCCCCACCTACGTCTTGGTCCCGGGTCGGGTGTTTCGATCCGACGATCTCGACCCGACGCATTCACCGGTGTTCCACCAGATCGAAGGCCTGGCGGTCGATGATCACATCAGCCTCACCGATCTCAAGGGCACTCTCGAGCACTTCGCCAACGAGTTCTTCGGCAAAGGACGACGCATAAAGCTGATCCCTCACTTCTTCCCGTTCACCGAGCCATCAGCGGAGATGCATGTGTCGTGTTTCGTCTGCGACGGCACCGGTTGCCGCGTGTGCGGCGGTGCCGGCTGGATCGAATTGATGGGTTGCGGCATGGTCGATCCCAACGTCCTCGAGGCCGTCGGTTATGACCCGGAGCGTTTGAGCGGGTTCGCCTTCGGGATGGGAGTGGAACGCCTGGCCATGGTGCGCCATGGCATCACCCACATCAGGCATTTCTTCGAGAACGATCTCCGAGTACTGAGGCAGTTCGTATGAAGGTTTCACTGCGGTGGTTGGAGTCCTTTCTCGATCTGCCCACCACCGACCATGAAGAGATCGCCACGGTCCTGGCCAACATCGGGCATGAGGTGGAGGGATTTGAGGTCCTGGAGCCACAGTTCCGTGGCGTGAAGGTGGGTCGAGTGCTGTCGGTCGAGCCCCATCCCAACGCCGACAAGATCCGGGTCTGCGAGGTCACGACGGGTGGACCGCCAGCACAAATCATCTGCGGAGCGTGGAACTTCGAGGCCGGAGCGGTGGTTCCTGTTGCCGAGCCTGGAGCTGTCCTTGGCGAGGATTTTCAGATAACCCAACGCGAAATTCGAGGGGTGACTTCGAACGGGATGATCTGTTCGGCTCGCGAGTTGGGTCTGGGCGAAGACGCCGAGGGGATCCTGGTACTCGCCGAGGACCTACCCATCGGAGCCGACTTCTCAGAACTGGTCGAACTCCCCGACGTAGTCTTCGATCTGGCGATCACGCCGAACCGGCCAGACGCCATGTCCATGCTCGGTGTTGCCCACGACCTGGGTGCCTATTGGGACATTCCGGTGCGTCAACCAGAGATCGAGTTCGAGGAAGCACCCGAGGACATCGCCCTGCAAGTCAGGATCGACGACCCCGATCGGTGCCGCCGATTCGTCGCCCGGCAGGTAGCGGGAGTGACGATCGGGCCGTCACCGCTGTGGATGCAGCAACGCCTCGCCAAAGCGGGCGTACGCTCCATCAGCAACGTGGTGGACGTCTCCAACTACGTCATGATGGAGTTGGGCCAGCCGACCCACGCGTTCGACTTCGACAAGGTGTCTGGTGCCCAGATCATCGTCCGCGCCGCCCGAGACGGCGAGAAGCTCACCACCCTTGACGACGTGGAGAGGATGCTGTCGCCGCAGGATCTCGTCGTGGCAGACGCCGAAGCGGCCTCCTCCCTGGCAGGAACCATGGGCGGCGCCGAATCGGAGGTTTCGCCCCATACGGAGAACGTCCTGGTGGAAGCAGCCTCTTGGGATCCCGCCACCATCCTGCGCATGAGCCGTCGCCATGGGCTCCGCAGCGAAGCGTCCGCCCGATTCGAACGGAACGTCGATCCGAATCTCCCCCCGGTGGCAGCCGACCGGGTCGCCCAGTTGATCGTCGAGGTCGCCGGTGGACGAATTCTGGCCGGATCTTGCGATGTCTATCCCAGAGTCATCGACCCGGTCGTCATCGAACTCGACGTCGCTCTGGTCGATCGGATCCTCGGGATCCCGTTCCCCGAAGACGGTGTAGCGGCCCTGTTGCGCCGGTTGGGAATGCAGGTAGCCGGGTCCGCTCCGCTGGCGGTCACCGTACCGACGAATAGACCGGACCTGAGCCGCCCGATCGATCTCGTCGAAGAAGTCGCCCGGTTGCACGGCCTCGACAATTTCCCATCCACTCTCCCATCCGGTCGAGCCGGCGGTTTGACCGTCGCCCAGCGCCGACTTCGGCGTCTGCGCTCCATACTTCAGGGTGGCGGATTCAGCGAAGCAATGACGTTCAGCTTCCACGGTCACGCCGAACTCTCGATGCTCGACCTCCCGGACGGCGACGCCCGGAGGGATGTGATCGAGGTCAAGAACCCGTTGCGTGAGGAGGAGTCGCTTCTCAGGACGACGCTTCTCCCAGGTCTTCTCAAAGCCCTCCGTTACAACGTCGGTCACGGGAATCCATCGGTGGCTCTCTACGAGATCGGAAAAGTGTTCTTCCCGTCCGATGCTGCCGAGTTCGGTGTCGTTCCCCATCAACCCGATCAGGTCGGGTTCGCGGCGATCGGCTCGCTCGGCCTGGGTGCCATGGACGCTCAAGCCCGCCCTGTGGACGTCTTCACGGGCACGGCACTCTGGCGACTCGTGTGCGACCAGATGGGGTTGGGACCCGCAGACGTTGCGCAGACGCCCATCGCGGCACTGCATCCTGGCCGAAGCGCCGAAGTCCGACTCGACGGGAGTCCGGTCGGATTCGTTGGCGAACTCCATCCGGCGGTGGCCCGGGCGTTCGGATTGGAGGGGCGCGTCGTCGTTGGGGAATTCGACGTCGAACAGATCGTGGCCGAGCGCCCGGCATGGGAATTCTCCGAACCAAGCGTGTTCCCGCGCACCGAATTCGACCTTGCCTTCGAATACCCGGTAGACGAACCCGCCGCCCGGCTCATCGAGGTGACGTCGGCGTCGGCGGGATCGCTCCTCGAATCGGCCGCCGTCTTCGACGAGTTCTCGGGCGGTACCTTGGGAGCCGGGCGACGGAGTTTGGCGATTCGCTACTCCCTGCGGGCAGCGGACCGCACCCTGACCGGCAAGGACGTGACAGAGATCCGCCAAGAAATGATCCAAGCCGCCGGAGATATCGGCGCAGTGCTACGAGGAGCCCCAGCGTGAATGATTTTCTGACCATCATCGAGCAAGACCCAGCCACGATTGCCGCGCTGGTTTCGGATGGTCTCGCCATCAAGAACGATCCTGCTGCAACGGCCGGGGCGCTGGCCGGCACAGGCGTGGGTCTCTTCTTCATGAAGCCATCAACCAGGACGCGCGTGTCCGCGGAGATCGGCTCTGTCCAATTGGGAGCGCATCCTGTCGTGCTCAAGAACGAGGAGGTGGGTCTCGGCGGTCGGGAATCCGTCGAAGATGTCGCCCGGACACTCGATCGCTATCTGGACGCCCTGGCATTCCGCGTTTTCGAACATGGCCATCTCGTGGCGGTCGCCGAACACGCCGATGCCCCCGTGATCAATCTCCTCTCGGATATCGAGCATCCTTGTCAAGCAATCGCCGACTTGATGACGATTCGTGAGCACGCCGACCCGCGCGGTGCGACCCTTGCCTACGTCGGTGACGGCAACAACGTCTGTCACTCGCTCATGGTGGGAGCGGCGATGATGGGTATGGAGGTGCGGATTGCGACGCCGTCGGGCTTCGAGCCGTCGGCCAACTACATCGCTGCCGCCTCCCAGCACGCCACCACCATGGTCACGAACGACCCCGCCGAGGCGGTTCACAATGCCGACGTCGTCTACACGGATGTGTGGGCTTCGATGGGGCAAGAAGCGGACAGGGCCGAGCGACTTCGTAAGTTCTCGGGATTCACCATCGATGAAGCCTTGTTTGCCACGGCAGCCGATGACGCGGTATTTCTCCACTGTCTCCCTGCCCATCGCGGCGAGGAACTGTCGGCCGGAGTCGCCGAGCACGAGCGCTCCAGAATCTTCGATCAAGCCGAGAACCGGCTTCACTCGTTCAAGGCGATCCTGCTGCACTCCTTGGCGTGACCCCGGAGCTGATCGAACTCCTGAAGGGGTCCTCTCTCGAGGTTGCTCCGAAGCTTCTCGGCATGACGTTCGGTACGATCGTCGACGGACAGGCCACTTCGGTGTCCCTCACGGAGGTGGAAGCCTACGGCGGCACCGATGACCCGGCATCACATGCCTTTCGGGGACCGACCCCTCGCAACGCACCCATGTTCGGCCAGGCAGGCACTCTCTACGTGTATCGGAGCTACGGCATTCACTGGTGCGCCAACATCGTGACCGGACCAGAAGGCCAACCGCAGGCGGTCCTCCTGCGGGGGGGTCTTCCCATCGAAGGCCGCTCGATCATGGAGAAGCGGCGGGGGAGGCCCGAGCCGCTGGCCTACGGTCCGGGCAACTTGACCCAAGCGCTGGCGATCGATGAATCCGACAACGCCCAACCGGTCGGATCGGGTCGGGTGTTTCTGAAACCGGGGAAGGCCCCCCATCGGATCGAGGCGGCGACCCGCATCGGATTGACCAAAGCAACAGAGAGGCCCTGGCGATTCCGGGTCGAAGAGTGAGGCCCTCCTGCTCAGTCGAGAAAGAGCCTGGTGGGGTCCCGGCGGCACGGTTGGGGTTTCGATCCGCTACCGTTCTGACACCCCCTTCAGGTGGTTCTGAAAGGGACGGCAAAGTCTTCCACCGGAGTCGTTTTCGTTCATGATCCTCGAAACCGTAGACAGCCCCGCGGATCTGAAACAGCTCGACGGCGAGCAGTTGGATCAGCTCTGCTCTGAAATCCGGAGCTTCGTCGTTGACGCGGTCAACAAGACAGGCGGCCACCTCGGCTCGAACCTCGGTGCCGTCGAGTTGACCGTTGCGTTACACCGGGTATTGGATTCCCCTCGCGACATCATTCTCTGGGACACGGGCCATCAGGCTTATGTCCACAAGCTCCTCACGGGACGTCGGGAAGGATTCGCGCGGCTCCGACAGAGCCCGGGCCTGTCGGGATATCCGAGCCGGGCGGAATCCGACCACGACTGGATCGAGAACAGTCACGCCTCAACCGCCCTCAGCTACGCCCACGGCCTAGCCACGGCCTTTACCGCCCAGGGGATCACCGGACGGAGGATCACTGCCGTGATCGGAGACGGCTCGCTCACCGGGGGTATGGCGTTCGAAGGACTGAACAACCTCGGCGTCTCGGGAAGCGATGTGACCATCGTGCTCAACGACAACGGGCGATCCTATGCCCCGACCGTTTCTCTGCTCTCGGAAAGCCTCGTCAAGATTCGGTCCAACCCTGTCTATATGGCTCGCCAGCACAAGCTGGAGAAGGTGACTGCCAAGATCCCCTTCATCGGTTCGTGGTCACTCCTGGGTATCCGGGCTTTCAAAGCGGCCATCCGGGAAGCGCTCGAGCCGCAGGTGTTCTTCGAGCAGCTCGGTGTTCGCTACATGGGTCCCTTCGACGGGCATGACATCGCCGAGATGGAGTTGGCCCTCCGCAACGCGGCCGAGTTCGAAGGCCCGGTGGTGCTCCACGTTCTCACCACCAAGGGACGTGGCTATGGCCCGGCCGAAAACGACCAGATCAAGAACATGCACGACACTTCTGGCATCAAGCCCGAGAGCTATACCGCGGCCTTCACGGAGGCTGTCGTGAAGCTGGCCGAAGAGCACTCCGACGTCGTGGCGGTAACGGCGGCGATGCCGGACTCCACCGGCTTGTTGCCATTCATGGAGAGATTTCCCGAGCGTTGTTACGACGTTGGGATCGCCGAACAACACGCGGTGACCGCCTCCGCTGGTATGGCCATGGGCGGACTCCGGCCGGTGGTTGCTCTGTACTCGACGTTCCTCGCCAGGGCGTTCGATCAGGTCAACCTCGACGTCGGTCTCCACGGTCAACCCGTCATCTTCTGCCTCGATCGGGCTGGAATCACCGGCGACGACGGCCCGTCTCACCATGGCGTCTTGGACATGGTGCTTCTGTCGAAGGTGCCGAACATGACGATCTTCTGTCCGTCTTCGTATCAAGAGGTGCACCAGATGCTGATGGACGCCTACGACGTGACTGGTGGCCCGTCGTGTATCCGTTGGCCGAAGACGGCGGCGCCGTCCGTGACCGACGATGAGGTCGGACGCGGGCTATCGGGCCGGAAAGTCAGGAGCGGATCGCGGGTGTGTTTGATCGGAGTCGGGAAGATGCTGGCCGCGGCCGAGACCGCAGCAGACATTCTCGTCGCCGATGGCATCGAAGCCACGGTGTGGGACCCAAGGGTGGTCAAGCCGCTCGATCCCGAGATGCTGGCCGACGCAAGGTGCCATGACCTGGTGGTCTCGATCGAAGACGGGCTTCGTGATGGGGGAGTCGGGAGCCGGATAGCCGACGAAATCGGCAGAGCCGCTCGAGTAGAAGTGCTGGGTGTGCCCACCGCGTACTACGAACACGACAAGCCCGAAACCATCCTGAGTCGGCTGGGCTTGGATGGCGCCGGCGTGGCGTCGACGGTTCGGACTCTTCTCGAGTCGGACCTCTAGGGATTCGCCCAGACCGTCACGGTATCGGTGGTAGGTGATCCGCCGGCGGGATCCTGCTTCCACACCATTCCGCTTCTCCGGCTGGCGGACTCCGCATCGGCCTCGGGCTCGATGATCACTTCTACCCCGATACCGTTCTCGTCCAGCAGGATGGATGCCTGCTCCAGTTGATACCCCACGACGGTGGGAACCTCGACGCCGTACTTGGGACCGGCCACGGTCAGGAGAATGGCGGCGCCGAATTGAGCGGGGAAGCCGCCGGAGGGCGCCTGGTTGAAGATCGTCCCTTGCGGAAGGTCTCCACCGTCGACCCATTCGACGGTCGCCGAGAACCCGCTCGCCTGGAGCTGTCCGGTTGCCTCGATGAGGTTCTGGCCGATCACGTTGGGCACCGAAACCGAACCGACATCGACCACCCCGTCCGGGTTGTGGACAGGGCACACCACACTTGGTGTGTGTCCCGCCGGCAAGGTGAAGGACTCGATGTATGAACGGGGACAGAAGGGACCTGCGAGGAATCCCGTGGAGGTGTCGACTTCCACCGTGACGTTCCCGTCGAGGTCGGGGGCGGGCATCGCTCCAAATGCCACTCCGTCGAGAGCCACGGTGGCAAACGCACTCCAGATCTCGGCGGGATAGGTGCCGCCGACCACCGTCACCTCGGTGGTTGGCGGTTCCATTGGTATGGCACCCTCGGGGAAACCCACCCAAACCGCGGCTGCAAGCTGAGGCGTGTACCCGACGAACCAGGCATCTCGATGGCTTTGAGAGGTGCCGGTCTTCCCTGCGACCGGCCGGCCGATCTGCGCCCGCTGGGCCGTGCCCCGTCGCACCACCTCGGTGAGGGCAGCTGTGACTTGTTGGGCGATCTCCCGATCCATTGCTTCCGTGACGATGGGGACGGGCTGATAGAGATTGACCCCATCGGCCGTCTCGATGGTGGTGACCAGAATGGGGTCGATGTGGACGCCGTCGGCTGCAAACGTCCCGTAGGCCGAAGCCATCTCCAGGACCGACACCTCCTGTGCTCCGAGCGCGATCGAATGAAAGGGCCGAAGTTCGGATTGAATACCGGCGGCCTTGGCCACCTCGACAACGGCCTCCGGTGAGACAGCATTGACGAGCTGGGCGTACACCACGTTCACCGAGAACACCGTCGCTTCGAGCAAACTGAGGTCAGGGAAGTTCGAACCCGCGTAGTTCTCGACCGCCCATGGGCCGCTGTTGGTTTGCACGACGATCGACGATCCGCCATCGAAGACACTGTCGAGGGTCAGTCCGGATTCCAGTCCGGCCGCCAGGACGAACGGTTTGAACGACGATCCGGGCTGCCGGCGGCCCTGCGTGGCGAGATTGAACTTCGCCACGGGATCGTCAGGATCGTAGAAGTCCCGCCCACCGACGAGGGACAGCACATACCCGGTTCCGGGTTCGACGACGGCGATCGCTCCCGATGGCCCATCCTCGGGCAGCACCGCCAGCAGGGCTGCCTCGGCGGCCTGCTGCACCCTCGGGTCGAGCGTCGTGTAAATGCGGAGGCCTCCGCGGAAGAGGGCGTTGTATCGATCAGTGGCAGTGGCCCCCATGGCCGGATCGTCGAGAAGTGCCTGCTTCACCTCCTCGACGAAGTAGGGGAAATCGGCGACGTCGGGGACCACCTCTTGTGCCAGCACGAGAGGTTCCTGGTCGGCGGCATCGGCCTGTTCCTGGGAGATCCAGTCCAGCTGCGTCATCTTGCCCAAGACGACCCTGCGGCGTTCCAGTGCTGCTTCCGGGTGTTTCCGGGGGTTCGTTGCGTTGGGTTGTTGGATGAGGCCGGCCAACAGCGCCGATTCGCCCAGCGTCAATTCGGAGACGTCCTTGTTGAAGTATGTCCGAGCCCCAGAACCCACCCCGGCCGCTCCGGCGCCCAGGTAGACCGTGTTGAGATACCGTTCGAGGATCTCTTCCTTGGTGAGGGTCTCCTCGAGTCGCAAGGCGAGCGCCGCTTCCTCGATCTTGCGATTCACCGTTACCTCAGGCGTGAGGATCACGTTCTTGATGTACTGCTGGGTGATGGTCGAACCACCTTGCTCCACCGACCCGGCTTCCACGTTCGTAACCAACGCCCGTGCCAGAGCGCGAAGATCGACTCCGGGATGGGTGAAGAAGCGCTCGTCCTCTATGGCAACGGTGGCGTTGATGAGATCATCCGGCGCCTCATCGAGGGTGATCGCCACTCGGTCCTCATCGATGCTCCAGTACGCCAGAGCGGAGCCATCGGCAGCGAACACGATTGATGTCCGGCTGAGATCGCCGAGTCCTGGATCTTCCAAAGGTGAGATGTTGGCGGTGCATGCGGCGGTGGCAAGTGCCATCGCAATGAACAGCGACAACCAGCGTTTTGTCACTTGTTCTCCTTGGGCACGTCAGCGTACTGACTCTCCGTTGGCTACTGCAGCATTTCGAGGCGGCGCCGAGCGACTATTCTCGCAGCGCGGCGGAGCCAAACCAAAGCTCGGCCAAACCATCTGAGAGCGAGTGTATGGAATCCGTCGACGCACAAATGGCCCATCTCATGCGCGGTGTCGACACGGTCGTACCCGAGACCGAGTTTGCTGCCAGGCTCGAGGAGGGCAGACCCTTGCGCGTCAAGCTCGGGCTTGATCCCACTGCTCCGAGTGTCACGCTCGGGTGGGCGGTGGTGCTCCGCAAACTTCGCCAGTTCCAGGAGATGGGCCACACCGCCGTGTTGATCGTCGGCGACTTCACCGCCCAGGTAGGCGATCCGTCGGGGAAGAACGAAACACGCCGGCGGCTCTCTTCCGACGAGGTGACGGGGTACGCCGAGGCAGTGCTGAGCGACTTCCGGCGCGTGCTTCTGCCGGATCGTCTCGAGATTCGCTACAACTCGGAGTGGCTCTCGAAGTTGGATATGGCGGAGGTCTTGGAGTTGACCTCGAAGATCACTGTTGCTCAGATGTTGGAGCGAGACGATTTTCGGAAGCGTTACGAGGGCCGACAGCCGATCTCGGTCATGGAGTTCATGTACCCCCTCCTTCAGGGCATGGACAGCGTTGCCATCGATGCCGACATCGAACTGGGGGGTGCCGATCAGCTGTGGAATCTGATGGTGGGTCGCGTCCTCCAGGAGCGATACGGAAAACGCCCGCAGATCGCCATGACCATGCCCCTGCTCATCGGCACCGACGGCGAGCAGAAGATGAGCCAATCGTTGGACAACTACATCGGTGTCTCAGAAGCCCCCGATGAGATGTTCGGGAAGGTCATGAGCATTCCCGACGGCCTCATGGCGCAGTATTTTACCCTGGCGACCGACCTCCCCGCACAAGACGTCGACCGCCTCATGGACGGCTTGGACGACGGGACAGGGCATCCGGCTGAGGTGAAGCGGAGGCTTGGCCGTGAGATCGTTGCTCTCTACTGGGGTAACGACGCGGCGAATGCGGCCGAGGAGGCCTTCGATCGTCTGTTCAAGGACCGGCTCGTTCCGGACGATGCGCCTGAAGTCGTCCTCCCGAGCGACGACCCGCTCTACCTCCCGGCGTTGTTGGTTGCTACCGGCCTCGTGAAATCGAATTCGGAGGGGCGACGGATGCTGGATCAGGGAGCCGTCAAGCTCGATGGTGTCAAGGTGGTCGAAGAGTCGCTCGCTCGTTCTGCTCTGGCCGGCCGGGTACTGCAAGTGGGGAAACGACGGTTTGTACGACTCGGCACCTAGCCATCCTCACGCTGCGTAGCTGGCGCGCCGTGTGACGGTCTGGCATCATTCGACTCATAAACCTTGGAAGGCGCAGCGGTGCAGAAGGAAGCTGTAGCAGCGGAATTATTCCTGAGCGATGGCTCGGCGTTCGTCGGGAACGTCTATCTCCGGTTGGCTGACGAACTCGAGGGCATCCATCCCGTCGAAGACCTTCTCACAGGCTCTGAGCGCCTCATTCCGTGCAGGGGTGAGTCAGGCGAGCTGGTACTGGTCGGAAGGTCGGCGATCGCCGCAGTACGCCTCGTTCATTCGGGCGCGGTGCCGCCAGAGCTCACCAAGGATCTCCCCATGAGGTTGACCGTCGCCGGTGGGCATCGATTCGAGGGAGTCTTGATGGTGCGCAAGGGCGGGCATGACCGCATCTCCGATATCCTCAACCATGCGGGCGCTTGGTTGATGCAGATCGCCGGTGAACGGGAAGTGTGGATCGCGGCTGATCGCCTGGTCCGCACGGAAGCTCCCTGACAGGGCTTGGGCGAGGCTAGGCCTTCGCCTCGAAACGTTCGAAGGCGTCCATGATCGCCTTTCCGAGCTCATCTTTTCCGAGCTTGAGCAATGATGCGTGTCCACCAGGGACGACCCTGAGCAACGAACCCGGCCAGTGCGCATGGAGGTCCTCGACCGCGTGTGACGGGATGTAGCCGTCCCGTTCGGCAGCCACGATGACGGCGGAGGAGGTCCAGGGCTCCGGACGAAAGCGGAGTACCGATGCCGAACCCAGAACTCGACCGAGCTTGGCAGAACTCGTTGGTCCCCCCAGGGCGTCCCAGGCGACTGCACGGGCAAGCGCTCCGCCCGTGAAGACAGGTCCGGGGGAGTGGGAAGCGGCAAGGGCGGCGCAGGCTACCGGGAAGGGCGACGTGGCAGCAGCGAGGGCCGCGATATTGCCTCCCATCGAGTACCCGAAGAATCCGATGGTCCACGGTCCCGTCTCTGCCAGCGAAACAGCCAGACTCAACCCTTCCCACACGGCAGCCGACCCCATGCTCAAAAGATCGGCGACCGTCCGCATCGGTTGAAGGTCGGGATGGGGTCTCCGCTGCCCGTAGTAGGGGTTCTCCAGCAGCGCCACGGCGATACCTTGGTCGAGAAGCGGTCGAACCACCGCGGTGCGAGTCTGATATCCGTGGTCGTTGAACGAGGCGAACCCGATGGCGAGGCGTGAGGCTCCATACGGCTCGATCAGCCTGGCATGGGCCATCCACGAAGCGTCGGGTAGGTCTCCCGCAGGCGTCGGAAAGCGAAGATCGGTGACTCGGCGCTCTGGAGCCTCGGAGATGATGCGAGCTTCCATCGGGAGGAGTTCCGGGAGAGGAACCCGACCTGCGAGGTCTTGGAGGGCTTGCAGTCGCTCCGGCTGCCCCCAGCCCTCGGAGAAGATCGGCTCGTACAGGCGTGGCATGCCGGCGAGTGCGGTCCCGATCCGATCCATCCAGTGTGACTGCATGCCTCTGAGACTAGAACCGGATGCCATGGGGACTGCAAACCCGGTCGCTCGACTTGACACGATTTGGACGCCAGCTACTCTTTCATCTGCACCGGCCGTTGGTCGGTGTGTATCGCCTTGCCAGTCGGACCTGTCGGCACATGCTGATCGGGCTCGTTTGGTCAAGGCCCTTCAAGCGGTGGTATACTGCTTGTCTGCCCCTCGGAAGAGCGATGTTGGCACGTCGCCACTTGCCGAGCACGGTGGAGTCCTTCGGGACACAACGAGCACC
>CAVVWO010000009.1:0-129678 GCA_963752075.1 uncultured Acidimicrobiia bacterium | reverse complement strand
ATGAATTCACGTTAAGGCGGTTCGACGAACTCGAACTAGGGACCAATGGCGGGGATCGCGCACGAAGGGCAAAAGGTCCCGGCTCCGGGGGGCGGGCCGCACCCGACCCCGTCGATGAGATGGGAAGGATTCCCTGTCCAACTGAGGCGAAGGACACTGGTTCGATCGAGACCGGGGACGTACGGTAAAGGGCGATCGACAAGGAAAGGCGAAGGAAAGGCGTTGGAGCGGATTCTGTCCCCCGCTGAACTCGACCACCTGATCGCTCTGCTCGGCGAGGAGGGTTACGACGTGCGGGGTCCTGTCCTCGAGCAGGGAGTCGTCCAACTTCGACCGGTCGCCGGCCTCGAGGACCTTCCTCACGGGATCGCCGACGCCCAGGCGCCGGGCCGATATCGAACCTCGACATCTGCCGGTGAGGAGTACTTCGAATTCGCCGTAGGCCCTGCCAGTTTGAAGGCGGATCTCTTTCCTCCGCGCCGGCCGGTGTGGAGAAGCGAGATGACCGAGGGGCAGATCAGCTTCCGAACCGCAGAGGAGGCAACTCGCCCGCTGGCCTTCATCGGTGTGCGGCCGTGCGACATGGCGGCCGTCACCGTTCAGGATCAGGTGCTCCTGAATGGTGACCACGTGGACCCTGACTACGCGGCGCGACGACGTGACATGCTCGTGGTGGTCGTCAACTGCACCCATCCGTCCGAGGTCTGCTTCTGCGCGTCGATGGGAACCGGTCCCCGGGCTGTCGGCGAGTTCGACATCGCCCTCACAGAAGTTCGAACTCCGACCCGGCACTTCTTCGTGGCGGATATCGGGACGGAGGCAGGGGCTGGACTCCTCGACCGGCTGGCCGTGGCAGAGGCACGGTCCGACGATGTAGCGCTCGCCGACCAAGCTATTCGGAGAGCTGAGGCGTCGATGACTCGTACGCTCGACACCAGCGACCTACCGGCATTCCTCAGTGGGAACGCCACCCATCCTCGCTGGGCGGCTATCGCCGAACGGTGTCTGGCCTGCACCAACTGCACGACTCGTGTGTCCGACCTGCTTCTGTGTCAGCACCGAGCCCATCACCGACCTCGAGGGCGGCTCGGGTGCAGGATCGGCGCTGGGATTCGTGCTTCACCCTCGATTTCTCGTTCATGGGCGGCGAGCCGGTCCGGCGCAGCGTCACGTCTCGCTACCGCCAATGGCTCACCCACAAGCTGTCGTCCTGGGTACGACCAGTTCGGCACGTTCGGATGCGTCGGCTGCGGGCGCTGCATCACCTGGTGTCCGGTCGGGATCGATCTCACCGAGGAGATACACGAGATGCGGGAGACGTCACGTGCTTGACCTGGGCCGGCCAAACGGGCGTGGAGCGATGACACCTCGACCGTTCCGTGTCGTCGACGTGAAGGCAGCGACCCCTGACACCTCGACATTGACCTTCGAACCGGCCGATGGCGAAGCCTGTTTCGATTTCGACCTGCTCAAATCGGCATGGTCGGACTGCCGGGACTCGGAGAGGTGCCCATCTCCTTCTCTTCGGATCCTGCCCATCGAGATGAGCTGGGGATGACCATCCGCCGAGCCGGGTGCTATCACGTCCGCCCTCCTGAGCCTCCTGCCCGGTGACATCGTCACGCTCCGTGGGCCGTACGGCTCGGAATGGCCCATGGAGCGGTGGACGACCGTCATGTTCTGTTCGTGGCCGGCGGCCTCGGATTGGCGCCGCTCCGATCGGCAGTAGTCACAGCCCTCGCCCGTCGCGATCCCTATCGGTCGCTCACGCTCGTCTACGGCGCCCGAGACCCTTCGGAGCACCTGTTCGGCGACGAACTCGAGTCCTGGGAGATCGACTCCGTCCTCCGCCTCCTCCTGACGGTAGATCGCCCTGACTCGGCCTGGTCGGGGCGGGTGGGGCTCGTGCACCGCCTGGTTCGATGAGGCGATCGAGGATCCCGCACAGACCGTTGCCCTGGTGTGTGGCCCCGACGTCATGATGAAGGCGGTCGGCAGCGGAACTCACCGAACGTGGGCCTCCCCGCGAGCGACATCTGGTTGACCATGGAACGCAACATGAAATGCGGAATCGGGCTCTGCGGCCACTGCCAGTTCGGCCGGTTCTTCCTGTGCAAGGACGGTCCGGTGCTCAGCTGGGACGAAGTAGGCCCGCTCTATCAGATCGCGGAGTTGTGACATGACCAAGCCGACGCTGGCCGTTTTCAAATTCGCCTCGTGTGACGGCTGCCAACTGAGCCTGCTCGATCTCGAGGACGAACTCCTGGCTGTTGCTGGACGCCGTACGACATTGCCCACTTCCCCGAGGCCACCACCGCCCACGTAGACGGACCCTACGACGTGGCGCTGGTGGAAGGTTCCATCACTACACCCGAGCGACCTCGAGCGGATCGAGCGGATCCGCACCCAGAGTCGACTACCTCGTCGCGATCGGCGCATGTGCCACGGCCGGGCGGCATCCAGGCCTTGCGAAACCTCGTCGACGTCAACGAGTTCGTCCGGATCGTCTACGCCCGGCCCGACTACATCAGCACGCTCGAGACGTCAACCGCCGTTGTCGGACCACGTCGATGTCGATTTCGAACTCCGCGGCTGCCCGATCAACAAGCATCAGCTGCTCGAACTCGTGCAGGCGCTCCTGGTGGGCCGCAAGCCCGTCATCCCCACCTATTCGCGTCTGTTTCGAGTGCAAAGCGCGCGGAACCGCCTGCGTGATGGTCGCCGACGGGCTCCCTGTATGGGTCCGATCACGCAGGCCGGATGTGGCGCGATCTGTCCCGCCTACCGTCGCGGCTGCTACGCCTGCTTCGGTCCCTCGCGAAACCGCCAACGTCGACTCACTGGCTGGCGTGGTGGCGAGAAGCTCGGCGTGAGTCGTCCCGACCTCGTCCGAGCTCTCCGCACCTTCAACACCAACGCACCCGAATTCCTGGAGGCAGGCATCCGCCATGCACAAGAATGACACTCGGAGAGTCGTTCGGTGTGACGGAACTGACCCGGGTCGAAGGCGAAGGCGCGCTGGATGTGGTGGTCGAGGGCGACGAGATCATCGATCTCAAGTTCCGCATCTTCGAGTCGCCGCGATTCTTCGAAGCCCTACTGCGGGGCAGACGACTCGAAGAGGTCACCGATATCACGGCCCGGATCTGCGGGATCTGCCCGGTGGCCTATCAGACCTCTTCGGCCAACGCCATGGAAGATGCTCTGGGACTCGACGTCGGTGAACCCATTCGGGACCTGCGACGTCTTCTCTACTGCGGGGAATGGATCGAGAGCCACGCCCTCCACGTCTACCTTCTGCACGCTCCGGATTTCCTCGGCTACCACGGCGGTGTCGAACTCGCCAGGGACGCTCCCGAGTCGTGAAGCGGGGTCTCCGGCTCAAGAAGATCGGCAACCAGGTGATGGCGGTGGTGGGCGGTCGGGAGATCCATCCCGTCAACCCCCGCGTCGGCGGCTTCTGGAAGGCTCCCACCCGGACGGAACTGGCGTCCCTCGTAGCCGCTCCTCGAATAGGCCCTGGAGGACGCCCTGGCGACCGTTGACTGGGTGGCCGGCTTCGACTACCCGGCACCTGGAGCCCGACTACGAATTCGTGGCGCTGCACGAACCGGACGAGTACGCCATCATCGGCGGTCGGATCCGCTCGACGAAGGGCATCGATGATCGCAGTCGAGGAGTGGAACGAGAGTCTTCGAGGAAGAGTCACATCGAGTGGTCGAACGCCTCGTCGCCCGGATCCGCGGTGGCGGCCGTCTACCACGTGGGTCCACTAGCTCGATTCAACCTGAACTTCGAGCAGCTCCACCCTGCCGCTCGGGAGGCGGCCGATCCTCCATCGGGTCACTCCGCCGGTGCTCAACCCGTTCCGAAGCATTCTCGTTCGGAGCCTCGAGATGGTGCATGCCGCCGCCACCGTCGCTCGACCTCGTTGGCCCGCTACCGAGCCCCGGACCGCCCTACGTCGACGGGCAGTGCGCAGACCGGCGAAGGCCACGGAGCCTCGGAAGCCCCTCGCGGTTTGCTGTACCACCGCTATCGCATCGACGACGATGGGCTCATCACCGACGCCCAGATCGTCCCGCCGACCTCGCAGAACCAGCTCCAAATCGAAGCCGATCTACGGCAGCTGCTCGAGGGCATCCTCGATCAGGACGACGCCATGATCCAACGACGCCTCGAGCAGGCGATCAGGAACTACGACCCCTGCATCTCGTGCGCCACTCACTTCCTCGAGCTCGATCTCGACCGTCGATGAAGCCGGACGGACCTCTCGTCATCGGCGTCGGGAATCCCGACCGAGGTGACGACGCAATCGGTCTGGTCGTTGTCGAAGACCTCGCTCGGGAGGCCAGAGTGCTCCGGTCCGTAGGAGATCCGGCCGACCTCATCACCGCCTGGGGTGACGGAGGCATGGGTGGTGCTCGATCGACGCCGTGAGCACCGGGGCGTCGCCAGGCACGATCCTCGGTTCGGGAGCTGCTGGAAGACCCTCTTCCCGAAGGAGGCATTCGCTCGACCCACGCTCTCGGCCCGGTGGAGGCCATCGAGATCGGGAAGGCCCTGGAGGTGATCCCGGTCCGTGTGACGTTGGTCGGAATCGAATGCGCGAGCGTCGGGGTAGCCGACGGGATGTCGGCGGCGGTGGCAGAAGCTCGTGCGGAAGCAGTGACCCTGATCCGAGCGTTGCTCGACCAGCCGGCACACGGGTCATCGCGACGACGGGGCCGAGCTTCAGGCAGGCGCCAGCTGGGAAGACGTTGATTCGTCGACAGGCGTCACGACACGAGGAAGCGTCAACTCGAAGACGCTACGACCGTCCTCGTAGCGGTAGCTGAGGTCGCCGCCCATCGTGCGGGCAAGCGTGCGAGAGACGTGCAGGCCGAGGCCCACCGATCCGGCCACCTTCACACCGCCCTTGGTCTGCTGATACGCCTCGAAGATCTGCTCCCGCTGTTCCGCGCGGAACGCCGTCGCCATTGTCGCACACACAGATGCTGGCCACTGCCGTTCCGCTGGTCGACCGCCACCTCGATGGTGTCTCCCCCATACCGGACGGCGTTCGAAATCAAGTTGCGTACGATCTGTCGAACCCGGGCCGGATCCGCCCACGCGACGACGCTCTCGGCCATGATCGTGATGGTGTCACGGACCGGCGTCGCACAGATGCAGGCCTTCACCACCATCTCGACCTCGCTCGAGGAGAAGCGTGTGGCTTGGCACGATGGTAGGCGAACCCATGTCCGCCCTGGCGGCGACGAGCATGTCTTCGATGATGTTGGAGATCTCCATGCTCTGATCGGCCATCATCCCAGCCAGTTCGGACACCTCGGATTCTGGGAAGGAGCCGCGCCGTCTCGCAGTTCTCGGCAAAACCCATCACGACCGAGAGTGGGTTGCGAACCTCGTGGCTGACCATTGCCACGAACTGGTCCTTGGAGGCCATGAGTTCGGTCAGACTCTCCTTGGCCTCTTCGAGTTTCCGGGTGCGCTCCCTGACTTGCTGGTCGGTGGCCGTCAACGCTGCGTCGACTCGAGCGTGCTGAATCCCGACGATGACCCCCGCCCCGGCCAGCACGAACGGCGCCAAATCCACCACCCACAGCACGGGCTGATCGACGTGCAGGGCGACGAGCGATTCGAGGGACGGTTCCGGCTGACGGCCAGCACGGCAATGAGAGGAAAGAACACACCAAAGGCCACACCGCCGAGTGTCCAGCGGAGTGACGAGAGTGCCTCTTCGTGTCATAGGACTTTATCGGCACCCCAGTGTCTAGACCGTAGGAATCTCTTCCGGAGTAGTCACTCTGATCCTCGGGTCAGCACGACGTCGGCGCCGATCACGACGATCGCAGAGGCGATCCGTGCCGGCAATCACAGGGCGAGGACGCCAGCTGCCAGGAACACCCCGGCTGCCCCTGCCACGACTCCATCGTGTCTGGGAAGAAGACCAGGACACCGGCCAGGCTCACCATGACCGAACCGCTCACGAGCTTGAGGAGTGCGCCCGTGGTGTTCTTCGAGCTTGGACGCACGCATCGCTACCACCGCCACTCCGAAGACGAGCAGTTCGTCGAGAAGGAACACCAGCATGTAGAGAGCAAAGAGGAAGCACCGCGTCGGCGAAAGCCACCCGCTGTTCGGCGAGCAGATCAGCCCACAGCAACGGATAACCTGCCGTGCACGGTGTCTCGAGGATCGACACACCAACGGCCAGAACGGCCGTGCCCAAGAGGGCCGACGGCAGTCGTGTTGTCGACCCTGGCCACGGCCCTCATCCGCTGGTAGATGCCGGGTTTCTTGGACTCGGGAATGGCCAGGCGTGAAGCCGCGGTGCCCGAGATAGTCCCTCAGGTTGATGAGCCCGAATCCGAGTGCCACCAATGCCATCGCCACACGAACCCATGCCGAATAGGCCACAAAGCTCAGGACCCCGTACAACCCGGCGATGTAGAGCCCGTACAGTGCGGTGGTCACGACCAGGAATGCCGATCCGACTGCCAACACCCTCCTGCGCGATCCGGTTCGCAGCACCAGGGCCAGCAAGATCGAGAGGACCCACAATGAACACGGGTTGAAGCCGTCGACGAACCCGATGGCCAACGTCGAGAGGATCAGGGGCTGATGTTCGACGTCGACCGAGCCGAAGAACGGGACGTTGACCGAGACGTCCGGCTCGGTCGGCGAGGGCAGAGGTGGCCGGAGCCGACATGCGACGACTCCTCGAAGATACTCCCCGAGCTCGTCGGAGAACCCGACGAATACCTCGCCCTGGTAGACGGTCGTGGGGACTGATTGGGCCTCCTGACCGTACGACGCCATGGTGTCTTCGAATCGAGTCAGGTTGGCGGCGTCGTGCCATACCTCGTACTGCCGAATCTCCAGCTCCGGATAGTCCCGCCTGGAGGTCGACGAGAAACTGCGTTCCGACTCGCAATGTGGGCAACCATCACCCCAGAAAAGGACGAGCGCCTCCTCATCGCTCGCCACGCTGTCATCCGACTGGGCGCCAACCGGAGCTGAGCAAACCGCCAGGGCGAGCACGATCAGCGCACCCACCACCCGCAAGCGTGCCATGACGGTCATGGTGCCGAAATCGTCTCTCCGTCCACCGGAACCCGGGGTCGCATGGTCCGCTAGAGCCGGTAGCCGATATGTGACGGAGGTGGTCCGTCCGGTGGCACCACCACGAGTGGGCGTCGCCAGTGCCGCGCGAGATAGGAGGTGGTTCCCCCTATTCCTCGGAATTGGCCGGCCCCGTGAAGGCCGACCACCAACATGCCCGCTCCCGATGCCTCAACCGCTGCCATGATCCCCCGTCTCGCTTCGGCATTGCGAACGTCGACGATAAAGACGCTGTTGGCATCCATGAGGGGAGCACACCACCGTTCTTCCACCTCGGCACGGTCCGGTTCACCACCTCGGCGAGTCGGTCGGACGAGAACTCGGCGCCGACATCGATACACCGGACCACGGTGGGCTTGACGTCCATCGTGTCGGCCAACCGGCAGGTGAGCGCCACCACTGCACCGCTCATCTCTCCCCCGTCGATGGCCATGACGATGACGGATGGATCCGGCCAACCTTCCGGGAGGCGAAGCCGGCACCAAGACGACAGGGCATGGTGGTGCGTGGAGGAGGCTGCGCGCCACCGAACCCAACAGCAGATCGGGAACGGTGCCGAGTCCGCGGCGACCGATCACGAGCAAGACGATCTCCGGATCCGAGGCGGCGGCCAGCCAGGGCGACAGCAGCAGGCCCTGCACCACGCCGAGCTCGAGGCTCTCACAGCCAACGTCGGCGACGACCTCGGTGAGGTGGGCCAGACGAGGTCCGCGGTGGGTCCTGCGATCTCCGCTGGTGTCTTCGTCGTTGGGTTGCCACGCCATCACGGCCCGAACGCCCAGTCCGCTCCGTGCCGCAAAGAGGCACGCCCAGTCAAGTGCGTGACGCGATGCCGCCGAGCCGTCGACGCCAACAAGAACCGTGCCACTCATGCTGCACCTCCGTTGCCACGGTACGGATGGAGTGGTCTGCCTCGCCAGGGGCCAAAGTCCGGATCTGCGGGAGGAGGCTTCTGGCCACCTGTCCGGTGTCCGCTCCTCACGTAGGCTTGCGGAGAAGGATCTCCCGGAAGGTGTGACCATGGAACGGCAACGAAGCTGGGCCGAGCCTTACAAGATCAAGGTCGTGGAGCCCATCAGAATGACCACCCGCGGCAGAGCGGGAGGCTGCCATCACGGAGGCGGGATTCAACACGTTCCTCCTGCGGTCCGACGACGTGTACATCGATCTCTTGACCGACTCGGGTACGTCAGCGATGTCCGACGCACAGTGGGGCGCTCTCATGATGGGCGACGAATCGTACGCCGGCTCGCGCAGTTTCTACAGGTTGGTTGACGCCGTCCAGGAGGTGTACGGCTACGAAGAACTCATTCCGACGCATCAGGGTCGGGGAGCCGAGCACATCCTCAGCCAGATCCTCATCACTCCTGGTGACGTGGTTCCGGGCAACATGTATTTCACGACCACCAGGTTCCATCAGGAATATGCCGGCGGCCGGTTCGTTGACGTCATCATCGACGAGGCCCACCACCCGCCAGCTCCCACCCTTTCAAGGGGAACGTCGACCTGGACCGCCTGGCCGCCGTCATTGCCGAGGTTGGGCCCGAGAAGATTCCGTACATCTCTGTCGAAACAAACGTGAACATGGCCGGCGGTCAGCCGATCTCGATGGAGAACCTTCGAGCCACGTACGAGCTCTGCCGCCAGCACGGCATCCTCGTCATGCTGGATGCCACGCGCGCCGTGGAGAACGCCCACTTCATCAAAGAGCGGGAGGCCGGCTACCAAGACCAGAGCATCGCCGAAATCCTCGAGGAGATCTGCTCGTACTCGGATGGAGCGACGGTCTCATCGAAGAAGGACAACCTCGTCAACATCGGCGGGTTCTTGGCGCTTCGCGACGGCGAGCTGGCTCGGAAGGCCCGTGCGTTGTTGGTGGCGTTCGAGGGGCTCCACACATACGGTGGGATGTCCGGGCGCGACATGGATGCCCTGGCGACCGGAATTCGGGAGATGGTCGCCACCGACGACCACGTGCGAGCGAGAGTGGGTCAGGTCGAGTACCTGGGCACTCGCATCATGAAGCTTGGTTTGCCCATCGTTCATCCGATCGGGGGACACGGGGTGTTCATCGACGCTGCCAGCACGCTCCCTCATCTCGATCAGGAGCAGTTCCCGGCCCAGGCGCTGACGGCGGCCATCTACCGGGATTCAGGTGTTCGAGGTATGGAGCGTGGAGCCGTCTCTGCCGGACGAGATCCGCGTACCGGTGAAGAACCGCCGACCTCAGTTGGAATTGGTGCGGCTCACGCTTCCCCGCCGGGTCTACACCCAAGCGCACATGGACGTCGTGGCCGAGTCCGTCGGGGCGGTATACGAAAACCGGGAGTCCATTCGCGGATCTACGGTTCACCTACGAACCCGACGAACTGCGCTTCTTTCAGGCTCGCTTCGAAGAGATCTGATGCCGGATCGCCGTGACGGAGCCCTTCAGCGAGGGTCGGACTGACGATCGACCGATGAAAATCGACCGATGAAAATCGACTACTACCTACCTCCCGAGAGATCCATGCCGCGCCGTTGCCCGAGCGGCACGTGCGGTTGATGTCGGTTTTGACGGATTCTTCACATCCGAGGCCAGCCATGATCCGTTCCTGCCACTGGCCGCGGCGGCTTCCCAGGAGGTCGGTTTGGAGTACGGCACTGCGATTGCGGTGGCGTTCGCCCGGTCGCCGATGGTCATGGCAATGAACGCTTGGGACATGGCCGAACTCACCCAGGGCAGATTCCTCCTGGGGATGGGCACGCAGGTCAAGGTGCACATCACCCATCGCTTCGCCATGGAATGGAGCTCGCCGGGGCCCAGGTTGCGGGAGTACGTCGAGGCTCTCCGCGCCATCTGGTCGTGCTGGCAGGAGGGCACCAAGCTCGACTTTCCGCGGCGATTTCTATTCGTTTCGACTCATGACACCGTTCTTTGATCCCGGTCCGATCCGGCATCCCGAGATTCCGGTGTGGATTGCCGGGGTCGGCCCCTATATGGCTCGGGTGGCCGGCGAGGTGTGCGACGGTCTTCACGTCCATCCCCTTCACACGGTGCGGTATCTCGACGAGGTGGTGCTACCCAATATCGCCTCCGGTACGCGGTCGGCCGGCCGCTCGGGCGATGCCGTGGGACTCAGCTCGACAGTCTTCGTGGTCACGGGCCACACCGCCGAGGAGATGGCATCAAGCAGGATTCGCGCCGCACAACAGATCGCCTTCTATGCCTCCACGCCTGCATACCGACCGGTCCTCGATCTTCATGGCTGGGATATCGGTCCCACACTCAGCGCGATGTCGAAGCGAGGGCGCTGGGACGAGATGGGGGCAGTGATCGACGACGAGATCATCGAGGAGATCGCCGTCGTGGCCCCCATCGGCGAACTCGGACAGCGCATCCGGGAAAGGTACGGCGATCGGCTCGCTCGTGTCGGGTTCTACGGGCTCGACGCCGGAGTGCAGCTGGCCGACGAGGAGTGGTCTGCGCTGATCGCGTCGACCCGCGGCCGGTGACCGTCAGCACCACCCAGTCAGGAGAACCCAGTCAGGGAGTATCCCGCCAGGAGTATCAGGTCAGGAGAATCCCGCCAGGCGAGCCGACTCGGCCGCCGCCTCGAGATCACCAACGGAATGCGGAGGAGGGAGATAGACGATGATGTGGTCCGCCCCCGCTTCGAGGAGCGCCGACATGGAGTCGGCGCTCTCGCTGGTCGATGCTCCGAACCGGACCTGGACGCTGATCTCGATCTCGTCGGGGTCACGCCCGACGCTGGCGCAATGGGCGTGCAGCACCGAGATCTTGTGACGAAGTAGCTCCGGATCCGGGTTCGGGGTGTTCCACTGGTCCGCCCACCGTGCCGCGGCCAACAAGGTCCGTTTCTCCCCTTGGCCCCCAACCACGATCGGAATTCGGGGCTTCTGGACCGGTTTCGGCTCGCAATAGGCCTCGACGAGTTGGTAGTGCTTGCCGGCGAACGTGGTCTTGTCGTTGGTCATCAAGGAATCGATGACCTCCAACGCCTCATCAAACCGGTCGAACCGCTCTTTCAGAGGGGGAAGCTCGATCCCGTACGACTCGTGCTCGAACTCATTCCATCCCGCCCCCATGCCGAACTCGAGGCGGCCTGCGGACATCTGGTCGATGGTGCAGGCGATCTTCGTGAGAACAGCAGGGTGGCGGTAGGTGTTCCCCGAGACCATGACGCCCAGGCGGAGCCGCTTGGTCACCGCGGCGAGACCCGAAAGCACCGTCCACCCCTCGAGGCAGGGACCAGCAGGATCGGCGAAGATGGGAACGAAATGATCAAAGGTCCAACCAGCGTCGAAGATTTCCATCTCGTCGGCGGCCGATCCACACCTGGCGGAGGTTGTCCCAGTCGGTTTCTTGCGGTGAAGTCTTGAACGAGAGCCGCATGGTGCGACTCTACCCTCGAGGCGGTGACGAACGGCCCTGGGCGCCCAGCATGGAGTTCGCAGAATGGTAGGAGACAGCCAGCATCGGAGGTTTGTATGAAAGTTCTGGTCACTACCGCCAGCCGACACGGGTCCACTTCTGAGATCGGCGCCAGAATCGGCGATCAACTTCACGGCGCAGGACTCGACACGGTTTTCGTCGATGCGGAAGACGTTGAGAGGATCCTTGATTACGACGCGGTCGTCATCGGCAGCGGCATCTACGCAGGCGCGTGGTTGAAGCCGGCCAGGCTGCTCATCGAACGGAACGCTGCCGACTTCCTCGAACGGCCGGTCTGGCTGTTCAGCAGTGGACCTGTCGGGGACATCAAAGGCTCACCCGTGAACGAAGATCTGATCGCGGACCTCATGGAACGATCAGGGGCGGAGGGGCACATGATGTTCAACGGCAAGCTGGATAAATCCGATCTGAGCCTGCCAGAGCGAGCGATCGTCGGGGTCCTCAAGGTACCCGAGGGCGATTTCAGGGACTGGGAGGCGATCGACGGCTGGGCGGCCGAGATCGCCGGCCATCTCGTTCCCGTCTCCTGACGTCGCGGCAGGGAAACGGCCCCGAAGGCGAAGCTCGCGCTCGACAACGGAATGCAGCCGTCGTTGCCGAGGCGGTCCGAACGATGGGCGGCTAGGACTTCAGAATCTGCCCAAGCGCCCCCAAGAGAGACGTCACGTTGCGGAGATTGGCGGTGTGTCCCATGAGACCGATCCGCCAGACACGGCCAACGTATTCGCCGAGGCCCCCGCCTACCTCGATGCCGTAGTCACCGAGTAGCCGGCGACGGACTTCGGCCTCGTCGATACCTTCTGGGACCCAAACCGTGGTGAGCTCTGGCAGCTCGTAGCCCTCGTCAGCGAAGAAGGTGAACCCCAGCTGGTCGAGCCCCTCCCGGAGGGCCAAGCTCGCCTCGGCGTGTCGGGCGAAGACGTTGTCCAACCCTTCATCGAGCACCGTGCCCAACCCTGCGTGGAGGGCCTGAGTCATCGTGATCGGGGCTGTGTGGTGATAGGCACGTGCCCCACCGGATGTGACGTAGGCGGCGATCATGTTGAGGTCCAGATACCACGAGCGCGGCTTCTTCAGGAGACGTTTCAAGGCCCGGTCAGAAGCCGTGAACGGAGCGAGTCCCGGAGGCACTCCGAGGCATTTCTGCGTGCCGCTGTAGGCAATGTCGACGCCCCAGGCGTCGATCTCAACGGGAATACCGCCGAGCGACGTGACGCAGTCCACGACGAGGAGGGCGTCGCCCTTCGCTGCTCCCACCGCAGCGACATCGGACCGAACTCCCGTCGACGTCTCCGCATGCACGAGCGCCACGATGCTCGGGGCGGGATGGGCAGCCAGCAGCCGCTCCGGATCCACGGGACGACCCCACGCGAAATCCACTCGCACCACCTCGGCTCCGCAGCGCTCGGCGATGTCGCACATGCGTCCGCCGAACACCCCGTTCACTCCGATGACCACCACATCGTTCGGCTGGACGAAGTTCACGAAGGCCGCCTCCATCCCGGCGGATCCGGTACCACTGACCGGGAACGTGAGCCGGTTGGCGGTTTGGAACACCGCACGTAGGCGGTCGTTGGTCTCGTCCAGGAGTTCGAGAAACTCCGGATCGAGGTGACCAAGCATGGGACTCGTCAACGCAGAGGTCACGGAGGGGTACAAGTTGCTGGGCCCGGGGCCCATGAGAATACGGTCGCGATAGGACATGGCGCGATGCTAGGCCGAACTGCGCATCGTCATTCCCGTCGAGCGCCGCGGTTTGGTGGAACCGATAGCATTGCCCCAGCGGCCACAGAGGAGATTCACGGTGTCTTTCACGGCGGAACACGAGCAGTTCAGGGCGATGGTTCGGGAGTTCATCGACCGTGAAATCAACCCTCATGTCGACGCATGGGAGATCGAGGGGATGATGCCCCTCCATCGTCTGTTCAAACAGATGGGCGACTTGGGGATGCTGGGACTGGAGTACGACGCTGCTTACGGAGGACAGGAAGCCGATCACTTCTTCACCGTCGTGATGGCCGAAGAGTTCGGGCGAGCAGACCACGGATCGATCGGGATGGCGGTCGGCGTCCAGGCTGATATGGCCACTCCCTCGCTGCATAGCTTCGGCTCGGCAGAACTCAAGGAGCGGTATCTTGCCCCGGCGATCGCCGGGGAGGCGGTGGCAGCCGTTGCGGTCACCGAACCCGACGCCGGCTCAGATGTGGCTGCGATCCGAACACGTGCCGTTCGCGACGGCGATGACTGGGTGATCAACGGCTCCAAGATGTACATCACCAATAGCCTTCAGGCGGACTGGATCTGCATGTTGATCAGAACCTCCGACGCCGGCGGCTACCAGGGCATGAGTCAGGTCATCGTCCCAACGGACAGCCCGGGATTCGAGGTTTCGAAGAAGCTCGACAAGTTCGGCATGCGGGCCTCCGACACCGGCCTTTTGACGTTCACCGACATGCGCGTCCCTGTCGCCAACACGATCGGCACCGAGGGGGCCGGCTTCCAGCAACAGATGGCGCAGTTCGTGCTCGAGCGGATGTGGGCGAACTACTCGGCCGTCGGCGGGATGGAGCGGGCTCTCGAAAGGACACGGTCCTACCTCTCGCAAACGAATGGCGTTCGGCGGACCGCTGCTCAAGAACGACTACGTGCGCTACCGGCTAGCCGAACTCGCCGCCGAACTCGACCTTCTGAAACACTACAACTACACCTGCGCAGCGGCCTACGGCCGTGGGGAGGACACCACTCGCTTCGCGACGATTGCCAAGCTCAAAGCCGGCCGGCTCTCGAGAGAGGTGGCGGATTGGTGTCTTCAGTTTCATGGCGGCATCGGCTACATGGAGGAAACCTGGACCGCCCGCTTTCTCCGTGACAACCGGTTGACGAGCATCGGCGGAGGATCCGATGAGACCATGCTCCAGGTACTGGCGCGCCTGGACGGGTACGGCGGGTGAGTCGCGCCGCCCCGAACCGGTCGACGCGCCTGACCCAGCGCAAGATGAAGGATCTCCTCAGCTGAGAACGCATCGGAGTGGGAAGAGAAGCTCCGATCGCCGTTTCCGAAGCCTCCCATCCTGTCTCAGGGTTCCCTGGCGACGATCCAATAGAGGAGGGCGCCGAGGAAGGGAACGAGGAGGATGGCGACGACCCACAGCACTTTGTTGACAGCCGATCGTCGGCTGGTGACGGCGTCGAAGATTGCCAGGGCGTTGAAGAGGAAAACCAAGAACGACAGGACGCCCCAGATGGTGCCGACCATCACCCGGACGATGACGAGTGCGACGATACCCGCTATCACTCCGATTCCGACTCTTCTCAATGTCTCCGTCATACCGCCAATGTACGCCTCGCAACGGCAGAGAGCCATCGGGACGACCCTCGATCTTCCCGGGCCCCTGCCAGAGAGGGCCGAGCCGGGTCACACCCGCATGAGCCGGACTGGGCCGCCGTCCGTCTGATCGTCATCCGAAACGGAAGACACCTGTACTCCGGGCCTCTCGATGGCCTTCTCGAGCTGGAGCGTCGATATCGAACCGACCGATCCCGACAAGCTCGCCAGGCTTCGTGCCTGCATCACGCAGGCGGGATTTGGTGTCGAACCCGAAGGCGGCGGACTCCGGGTCCTCGCGGATCCTGCGGAGGCCGGCGAGATCAACGTCTTGGCCATGGACGCCGGGATCGTTCTGTCCAAACTCGTCGCTCGAGCTGAAACCCTCGAAGACGTCTTTCTTCGCATGACAGGAGGAAGCAACCGTGAAGCCGGAGAGGCCATTGATCGATCAGTGCCTGCCCACCAGGGCTCTTCCATGACAGGGCGCTCCGGTCATCGGCCACCAGAACGCGGCCAGCCGCCGAAAGCCAAGAGGACGCTCATCGGTGCCATCCGATCAGAGACCACCCGGCTCAATCGGCCAACCTTCGCAGGGGTGGGGTCTGGCCTCATGGCCTTCTTCGCCTTGTTTGGGACGCTCATCGCTTTCTTGTTTGGGGACGGGCTCCAAGAAGCGACGATGCCACCCGGAATGGGTTTCCCGATCACCCTCGAATCTGCTCGAGGTCTTGTCGCCGGACTCTCGATGTCGGCTGACCTGATCGGCATCGTTGCGCTCTCGCTCTAGGCAGCATCAGCCGCCTCCGACTACACCACCGGGTGGGTTCGGATCATGGTGCAATCCGAACTGCGCCGGTGGCGCCTGCTCGCCGGCACAGGCCTGGCTCTGGCGACCTACACGCTGGCCGCAACCTTGATCGCAACCGCAGTGTGCGTCTCGGTCGCACCGCTGCTTGCTTCTGCGACCGGTGTTCCAACGGACCTGTGGTCGTCTGACATCGTCGGTACCGTCTGGAGCGGTTGGCTCAACCTCACCATCTCGGTTCAGATCTGGGGCATCATTGGCTTCGCCATCGCCACCGTGACCAGATCTGCAGTAGTAGCCATCGCCGGGGGGATCGGATACCTCATGGTCTTCGAAGGCATGCTCGGGCTGGCGGCCGAGGGCGCCACAACCTATCTGCCAGGATCCATACTCGGAACCATTTTGTCGCCGGCGGCACAGCCGACCTCGCCTACAAGTTGGCGGTGTTGCTCGCCGTCGTCATAGCCGGCGCGGCGATTGGAGTCTCGACCTTTACCTTCCACCGAAGGGACATCACGTCATAGGAGCGCGGCCGGTCTCGGGTCCGACCACACCATCCAAGGTGACCCCCGCCGTGGCAAAGGATCGCCCTGTCGATCCCGGTAGGTACCGTTCGTTCACCGACCGGCATCGACCGAGTAGTGCCGACCTGGATAGAGACGAGGTACATTTGGCTACGGTGGCAATTCCCCATGAAGGACCGCAGCAATGCCTTACTACACCCTGACCGGCGACTCATCCGTCATCATCCGGTCCCGCTCGAGCGTTCATCCGATCGAGTGGCGCGCCAGAGCCTTGGCAGGCTTTTTCGAAGCCGAACCGAACCCGAATGGCGGATTGACCGACGTGAATGGGCATCTCGAAGTCAGCGTCCGAGATCTGACCTCGGGCAACAAGGCCTATGACCTGCAGCTCCCTCGCACGGTCCACGCCCGCAAGTATCCACTGGTCGTCGCGCAACTGAATGCGTTGGAGCGCCGCGATGACGACTACCTCGCCAGCGGTCTGGTCACCTTCCACGGCGCCACCATCACTTCCGAGGCTCGCGTCCTCCTGGAGATCTCCACCGACCGCGTCCGGATTTCGGGCAGCACCACACTGGACTTGCGCTCGTTCGGATTCGTACCGCCCAAGGTGTTGGGTCTCCAGGTCTTTCCGGACGTCGACGTCGAGTTTGCGGTGTCGGGCGCGTTGGCGTGATGCTGAGGTGACGCACCTCGCTCGAGAGTTCGGCATCGACGGATGGTTTGTCCGCACGAAGGCGGCTCGGCCGAGGGTGGCGTCTGCCGCTACCGTGCTGGCATGCGTACTTTGGGCCTGATCGGTGGCATGTCCTGGGAGTCCTCGGCGGAGTACTACCGGATCATCAACGAAACGGTTCAGGCCGAGATGGGTGGCACGCATTCTGCGTCGCTCCTGATGGTCAGCTTCGACTTCACCGAAATCGAAACTCTTCAGGAGGCCGGCGACTGGGATGCGGCGGCACGCCTTCTCTGTGATGCCGCCAGGAAGCTCGAAACGGCGGGGGCGGACGCCATCGTCATCTGCACCAACACGATGCACCGAATGGCCGACACGGTGCAGAAGGCTGTGCAGGTACCTCTGTTGCACATCGCCGACGGAACCGCCGAAGCGATCAAGTCGGCTGGAATCCATCGAGTGGCCCTCCTTGGGACCCGCTACACGATGGAGCAAGACTTCTACCGAGGTCGACTGGAGGATCGACACGGTCTGTCGGTCATGATCCCCCACGAACCCGACCGCACCACCGTTCACGACATCATCTACACCGAACTGGTGCGCGGCGTGATTCGCGAGCCGTCCCGCCGGCACTACCGGGAGGCGATCGTTCGGCTATTCGATCGGGGCGCAGAAGGAGTGATCCTCGGCTGTACCGAGATCGAACTGCTCATCGGCCAGGAGGACTCACCCGTCCCCGTCTTTCCGACCACCCAGCTCCACGCCACAGCTGCTGCTCGGTTCGCCCTCGAAGGTTGAGAGATCAGGAAGTGGGATGTTCCTTGGCGGTCGCCATGGCGAGTGCTTCCTGATGACTCACTTCCCTATCGTGGAGGTCCTTGCCATGGGTTTGAGCCTCGGCGACGATTTCGTCCTCAGCGCCCTCGGTTTCCCAACCGCACGCACACGTCAGCAGATACTGCATGAGTTGTCTTCCTCCTGGTTGTTGATGGATGTTGAAGAGGAGCAGGCACGATGTTGACGCGAGCCCGCAACGTCGATGGTCATCGTCACCCACTCAGCATAGAGGGGGTCAGAGGAAGATCATGCGCAGCGCAGCCACGGTGGCTGCTACCACCAGGACCCAGCGAATCCACCGGGTGGCACCCTCGCGAAGAGCCAGGCGCGTGGCCGTGATCGCTCCGGTCACATTCCCGGCCGCCATCACGGCGCCGACTCGAAAGTCGACCTGACTGGCAGTCGCAAAGATGAGTAGCGCTCCAACGCTGTAGGCGGAGATCAGAGCGACCTTCGCCCCGTTTCCCCTGACCAGATCAAGACCTCCACCGAGCACCAGACCTGCCAAGAGCAGGAAACCGACGCCGGCCTGCACGAATCCCCCGTAGAAACCGATCCCTAAGAACACCAAGCTCCGCCACGGCTCCCGGAGTGCCGCCTCCCGTTCCTGGACCCACCGTGATGGCCTGGCGGCCACGGAAAGAGCAACGCCGATGATGACAACGGCGAAGATCCGTTGCATTCCTTCTGCTGAGATCCGGCTCGCCGCCCACGCTCCCCCGCCGGCGCCGAGCACGGCGGGAATCACCAGCGCCCGGACCGTTGGCCACGGCACCGCTCCGCCGCGATGGAATCCAACCGTCGAGACCATATTGGCGAGGAGGACGGCGATTCGGTTGGTGCCGTTGGCCACGCTGCCTCCCACGATCTCGATGAGAACGGGAATCGTGATAGCCGACCCTCCTCCGGCCACGGCATTGACGAAGCCCGCCGCGATCCCCGCGGCGAAGAGAAGGAGGGCGGTGCCAGTCGACATTGCGGCATCCTAGGCCGTTGCCTTCAACACCTCGCGAGCACGTCAGGCTCGGTCAATCCGTGTCGATCCGCTGGGCCAGACGAAACTCGGGTTCGCCTCGCCCGGGCGCAGAAGCCTTCCCGGTTGCCGCAACCGACGCCGCCCATAAGAAGGCCACGGCGATGGTCATCGACCCGAGGAAGCCGACCAGGTCGGCGACCCGAGGAGCCATCGTCATGGCATCGAGGCGATGGAAGATGAAGGCCCAGTCATGGTCACCACCGATGAGCTGAAGCCGTTCCGTGGGGGCGTCGCCGATGTAGACGGCGACATTGCGAGCAGATGAACCTGCCCAGGCGACCATCAGGGTCGCCGAAGGCACCTCCTCACGCCACTTGGCGAAATAGACCGCCAGCCCTGCCGGCACCGCTACCTGGGTGATCGACCCCATGGACGCCGTGACCAGGTCGGGAAGCCAGTAGGTGAGAAGGTGCCCGAGTTCGTGAAAACCGAGGTCTACGAGTCCCAGCACCGGCACGAAGTCCCGCCGGTGCGAGAGTACCGCGAGAACGAGGATGGCGGCGCCGGCCAGTCCGGCGCGTTGGCGAGAGTCGAGTCGCTCCATACGGTTTCATCGGTCGGCTAGCGGCAGTAATTGAGTCGAGATCTTCGACTTGAGGCCGTGTTCTAGAGAATCCGATCGATCTCTGGATCGCCGAAAGATACTCCGAGGGATCGAGCCGCTCTGATCCAGCGATGATCTGCCGGAACCACCCGCCGTTGTCCGGCAACCTCCTCGAGCGGAACCGTGACCGACTCTCCACCCTGCGATGCGACCATCACGCCGCTCTCGCCGGCTGCGATGAAATCCGTGGCGGCCGTGCCGAGCCGTGTTGCCAGGACGCGATCGACGGCCGACGGCGTTCCACCTCGTTGCACATGCCCGAGGATGGTCACCCTCGACTCAAGTCCCGTGATGCCCTGAAGCTCTTTCGCCAACCGCTGCGTGTTGTTCTCCTCAGTACTGGCCAACTGGGCGAGATCGGCCTTGGCTTGGTCTCGCTCCTCGCCGGTGGTGTCGGCGACCCGCTCCTTCGCGGTCCGTCGGGCGCCATCTGCGTCGACGGACAATGCTCCTTCGGCAATAGCGATGATGGAGAAGGTGCTCCCGGCGGCTTGACGAGCTTTGATGGCGGACGCCGACCACTTCGGTGTCGTACGGGATCTCCGGCATGAGAATGACGTCAGCGCCTCCGGCCAGCCCGGAACCAAGGGTGAGCCAGCCGGCGTTGTGCCCCATGATCTCGACCAGCATGATCCGATGATGCGAGTGGGCAGTCGAGTGGAGTCGATCGATGGCCTCGGTGGCGATCCCCAGTGCGGTGTCGAAACCAAAGGTGGCGTCTGTCCCCCAGACGTCATTGTCGATCGTCTTGGGGAGCGTGACCACCGGAACGCCTTTCTGGTGCAAGCGAAGCGCGTTCTTCTGGGTCCCGCCGCCTCCCAGGCACACGAGCACATCGACTTGGTGGTTCGCACAGTTCTGCACCATCAGGTCGGTCATGTCGAGAGCCTGCCCGCCAACGTCCATCTTGTGTGGTTTGTCGCGGCTCGTGCCGAGGATCGTTCCACCGATGGTGAGGATTCCTGAGAGGGATTCAGGGTCGAGGCGCACCACCCGGTTCTCCATGAGCCCCCGGAAGCCGTCCTTGAAGCCGACGACGCCCATGCCGTGAGTACGAACCGCTGATTTCCCAATGGCTCGAATGGCGGCGTTGAGACCGGGCGAGTCGCCGCCTGCAGTGAGGATTCCGATATTCATGAGATGATCGTACCCGTGATATCACAGATCCTTCACATCGAGCGGAGAACCGCGCGGCCCAAGCGGCCGGCAGGCCGATAGTTACGGTATTTGTGGCATCGGCCCCTAGATGCGTTCTTCCGCGACCAGGTAACGTGAATGCCATGACGTTACGTGAAACCAACCTCGCCAACCTTGCCGAAGACACCTTCGACGTCCTCATCATCGGAGGCGGAATCAACGGCGCTGTGTCCGCGGCGGCTTTGGCCTCGCGCGGTGCGACCGTCGCGTTGGTGGATCGAGAGGACTTCGGTGGGTTCACGAGTCAGGCGTCCTCCAACCTCGTCTGGGGAGGCTTCAAGTACCTCGAGAACTACGAATTCCTGCTGGTGCGGAAACTGTGTGTCTCGCGCAATCGGCTCCTCAAGGCATATCCGGACAACCTGAAGGAAATCCGCTTCCTGGCCGCGTTGGGCCATTCGTCGCCGCATCCGCCTTGGCTCGGCATGCTGGGCGCCTCGGCATACTGGGGCATCGGTAGTTTCGGAACCAAGCCCCCGAAGCTCCTTTCCGCCGAGAAGATCAAGGAAAGGGAACCGATCGTCGACATCTCCTCCGTTCGAGGTGGAATCGAGTATTCCGACGCCTATATCAAGGACAACGACTCCCGTTTCGTGTTCCATTTCGTTCGCTCCGCCCTCAACGTCGGTGCAGTGGCGGCCAACTACGTCGAAGTGGTCGACGCCCGGCGCGAAGGGCGGCCTCTGGCTGATCGATCTCTGGATCGCGAAACCGGTGAGCACATCCCGGCCCGAGCGCGGACCCTCATCAATGCCACCGGGCCGTTCGCCAACGAGGTCAACGAACGCTACGACCTGCGGGTCGGACACCGAATCGTCTTCTCCAAAGGCATTCACCTCATCGTGCCCCGCCTCACCGAGGAGGAACGGGTCCTCGCCTTCTACGACGATACGGGACGTCTGTTCTACGTGATCCCGATGGGAGTCCGGTCGATGATCGGGACCACCGACACCCGTGTCGATGCCCCGTTCACCGAGGTGACGGACGAGGACCGGGACTTCCTCCTGGAACAGATCAACGACCGCCTCGTACTCGATGAGCCCCTCAGTCGCGAGCACATCATCGCGGAGCGCTGCGGCGTGCGACCGCTGGTGGTGCCCATGTCCGGTGATGACAAAGTCGACACCGATTGGACCGCCCTCAGCCGCAAGCACGAGATCGAAGTCGACCAGGCGAAGGCAGCGGTCAACATCTTTGGAGGCAAACTGACCGATTGTCTCAACGTGGGCGAAGAGGTGGCCGACGCCGTCCAGGAACTCGGAGTGGTCCTCGAGCCCGACCGGGGCGACTGGTTCGGCGAGCCCTCGGCGCAGACCCGAGCTGAGTTCTACCGGCAAGCTCGACTCATGCGCCTCGACAGCTACCGGCAGCGCCCGAACACAGAATCTCTCACCGATCGGCTGTGGCGGCGTTATGGCATGCGAGCGTTTGCAATGCTGGAGGCAATCCGCAACGACGAATCCATGGCAACCGACATCATGGAGAACGCCGACTATCTACGGGTCGAACTCCACCTCGCTGCGGGAACGGAGATGGTGACCCGCCTCGAAGACTTCCTCCGACGGCGATCGAAGATCGCCATGGTCGTCCGCGACGAGGACATTCAGAAGTCCAAGGGGCTGCACGAGGCGGCTGAGATCCTCTTCGGCGAGGACGCCGATCGACGACTCGCTGAGTACTTCGACAACAACGAGTGAGGGTGCGCGTCGACCAGCCACCTCGGCCCGGTGTTCGGCGTCAGGGCAGCGTGGCGATCCGCTCGACGAGCAAGGCGAAGAAGCCCTCGGCATCGACACTGCGGATGAACAGGGCGTTGAGGGGTCGATTGGTGACCTTCCACCAATCGACCACGGTCATTCCCACCGTCAGCGCCGAATCGGTCTCGATCTCGACGTTGCAGCGTCTCCCGTCGAAGAGTTCGGGAGCCAACAAGTAAGCGATGACGCAAGGGTCGTGCAGCGGTGCCCCGTCGGTCCCGTACTTCTCGCTGTCGTATCGATCGAAGAAGTCGAGCATGCCTGCCACCGCGTCTCCGCACCGAGTCTCCAGAGCACGAAATCGGTCAACCCGCTCCGCGGAGGCAAGAACCTGGTGGGTCACATCCAGCGGCAGCACGGTGATCGGGATTCCGGATCCGAAGACCTCGGCTGCCGCGTGCGGGTCGACGTAGATGTTGAATTCGGCGGCAGGTGTCGTATTGCCGCCTTCCGAGTAAGCCACCCCCCATCATGACGATCTCGCCGATCAGATCTACGATGTCGGGGGCCTCACGGAGCGCCAGAGCCACGTTGGTGAGTGGTCCGAGGGTGGCGAGCGTCAGCGTCCCGGCGGGAGGCTCCTGGCGGCTTCGACGATGAAGCCGTGCGGCATTGCCCGGGTGGAGGGACATCGTCGGTGGCGGCAGATTCGCCCCATCGAGACCGGTGGGACCATGAACGTACTCGGCGGTGAACAAGGGTCGGACCAGCGGGTGAGCTGCACCCCGGACGACCGGGACGTCCGGTCGCTCGGCAGCCTCGCAGATCGAGCGGGCATTGGCCTCGGTGAGGTCGAGCGGCACGTTGCCGGCGACGGTTGTGATACCCACGATGTCCAACTCGGGTGACGCCAACGCCAGCAACAAGGCCACAGCATCGTCCTGGCCGGGGTCGGTGTCGATGATCAACCGGCCGCATCACGAGAGGTCCTCCCGCCCTGCCAAGCTCGTCTGGGCGCCCCGGCGTCCCACGGCCACCGCGGCGGCACGAGACGCGAATCTGGCCGCCTTGGCGAAGTCGGCGCCTTCGGAGATGCTCGCTGCCAACGCTGCCGACGAAGGCGTCGCCGGCCCCGGTGGTGTCGACCGCCTTGACCTTCTCGGCGGCGATGTGCAGCACTCGACCATCCTCGACAACCAGGGCACCCTCGGCCCCCAAGGTCACCACCAGGTTCTCGACGCACCTTCAGAGCGAGCGCCTGGTGCGTCACCTCCGAGAGCGTCTCGGCAGCTTCGTCGCCGGCGAGGATGGCCAGTTCGGTCCGATTGGGAACCAGCACGTCGACCTCGGCGAGAAGGTCGGCCGAGGCAGCTCGGCGGCGGGGGCGGGGTTGAGCACGACCGTTCCGGTGGCCACCCTCACACCATGGGCCACGGTCGCGAGCGGGATCTCCAGTTGGAAGACCACGACCGGAGCCTCCGCCACCATCCCGCGCACGGCATCGACATCGGCCGGACACACTCGAGAATTGGCGCCGGGGGCGACAACGATCGAATTCTCCCCCGCTTCGTCCACGAAGATCAGCGCTGCTCCACTGGGAGCAGTCTCGTCGACTGCCACACCCGCGATGCTCACGCCGGCGGCGACCAGCGACGTTCTCAGCCGGCGCCCAGGATCGTCGTCGCCCGTTCGCCCCACCATGGTGACGCGAGCTCCCGAGACGCGCCATGGCGACGGCCTGGTTGCCGCCTTTCCCGCCAGGCGCCGTCAACAGGTCGCCTCCGATGACCGTCTCGCCGGGCAGAGGCAGGCGGAGAGTGCTGGCTGAAAGGTCGAGGTTGAGGCTGCCGATCACGACAAGCGACGAAGTAGCCATCAGCGCAGACTAACGGTGATAGCCGGGCGGCACGACAGGCACCGACTCAGGAGGTCTTTCCCTCGTCGTCGAGGTGCAGGGCGCTTCCGGGTACCTCGGTATGAATGACTCGTTCGCCATGGATGTGGCGGCCGGGAACGGGCCGATGAGCCGGATCATCGATGAACAGTTGACCTTCGTCGAGGTGCAGTATTCGGGCGCCGTATGCCTCGGCGAGATGGTCAGACGTCAGGACCGACCCGGGGGGCCCGGCAGCCACGATCCGGTTCGACATGAGGACCACCTGATCTGCGGCGGCCGCCTCTGCCAGATCGTGGGTGGTCATGAGCACGCTCCGTCCGAGCTGGCACTCCTCGGCAACCAGATCCTCGATGATCTCTGCCGAGATGAGATCCAACCCGGTGAGCGGTTCGTCCAGGAGTAAGAGCTCGTGCTCTTGGACGATCCCCTGCGCCACGAAGACGCGCTGGCGCTGGCCGCCGGACAGTTCGGGGAGGTGGCGTCTGGCCAGGCCGATCAGGTCGAGGCGTTCCATCGCTCGGCGCACAGCTCGCCTGTCTTCGTTCGAGAGGCGAGCAACCAGCCCTCGCCCTGCGTATCTGCCCATTGCCACCACCTCCTCTACCGTGATGGGCATCGCCTCGTTCACTTTCGTGGCTTGCAGGACATATGAGATCTTGGCCCGCGCCTTGCGGGGGGTTGTGCCGAGAACCTCGATCGTGCCCTGCCAGGGTTCGGTGAGCCCCGCCACCACGTTCAGGAACGTCGATTTGCCGGATCCGTTCGGGCCGATGAGAGCGGTCGAGCACCCTCGGGGCAGCTCCAGGTCCGATGCGGCGATCGCTTCGAACTGACCGAATCGAATCGTCAAACCCCGGGCTATGACGGAAGGCGAGCTCACGGTGACGACGCCACGCCGCACCGGCGGCAGACGCCCTCGATCTCCAGCGCATGACCGATCGGCTGGAACCCGCCATGTGTCCCGGCCGATCGAACCAGGGAGTCGAGGGCTCGCTCCTCCTCACCGACCAGGTCGACATCCTCGACCTGGCCACAGCGGATGCACACGAGGTGGTGATGATGGCCCGCCAGTGCCTCGGAGAGTTCGAAACGGGTCACTCCGCCTGCCCCATGATGAGGGGCGACAACGCCGGCACCTTCGAGCACAGCCAGGTTGCGGTACAACGACGAGACCGGCACCGCATGATCGAGTGCCGCCGCCAGCTCTGCTGCCGATCGCGGTCCGTCAGCTTGCAGAAGGGCGTCCACGATGTGCCGGCGCGCCTCGGTGTACCTCGATCCTTGCTCGGCGAGCCGATCGGCGACCTGGCGGGTGAGTTGGTGTGCAGGTGGCGTGGTAATGTTCACATATGCAGAATAGGAATGATTCTCATTCTCGTCAACGCCGAGAATCGCCCTTTGCGTTCGGTCTGGCGAGGTGTCGCCTTCATGATCACCGGCTCTCGTTCGTGCTCGGCTCCTGCGGGAGCCCGCAGGACGGCGACGGCATCTCCGTGGTCGTGTCGACCTCCATCCTGGGTGACATCGTCGAGCGAGGTGGCCGACGAGACCGTCCGGATCGAAGTCCTCATCCCGGTCGGTGGGTCTCCGCACGATTTCTCACCATCCGCCCAGCAGGTCGCGGCGCTTTCGTCCGCCGATCTCGTCATCGTCAACGGATCTGGGCCTCGAAGAGACCTTGCTGGATGTCGCCGAGGCGGCCCGAGCCGATGGAGTGACCGTCTTGGAGGTTGGTCCCCAGCTGGACCCGCTCCCCCTGGCGGGAAGCGACACTCTCGATCCTCACGTGTGGCTCGATCCGGTCCGGATGATGGATGCAGTCGAACTCATCGCTTCCCAGCTGGCCGTGATCGACGGGGCGGGCGACTGGCTCGCCAGAGCAGAGGCGTATCGCCAGGAACTCGAGCCGCTCGATGCCGACATCGTCGAACTCATCGAGTCGATCCCAGATGATCGTCGCACGCATCGTCACCAATCACGACTCCATGGAGTACTTCGCGCAGCGGTACGGTCTCGAGGTGCTCGGGACCGTGATCCCCGGAGGCTCGACGCTTGCCGCCCCGAGTGCGGCGGACCTCGCCGAGCTGGTCTGCGGCCATCGAGGAGTCCGGAACGACCGCCATCTTCGCCGAGACCACCGAGCCCGACCGGCTCGCCCAGACTGTGGCGGCGGAGTTGGACCGGCCGATCGTGGTGGTGGAGTTCTACACCGGTTCGCTCGGGACGACCGGGTCGGGGGCCGACTCGTACCTCGGCATGATGCGCACCAACGCCGAGCTGATCGCCTCGGCACTCACGCAGGAACCCGGCTGATGGAGTGGCTACTCGAGCCTCTTGCCTATCCCTTCATGCAACGAGCGTTCGTGGCCGGAATCCTCGTCGCGGTGACGTCGTCGGTGGTGGGGACCTGGGTGGTCATGCGCGGGATGAGTTTCCTGGCCGATGCCCTCGTCCACGGAGTCGTTCCTGGCATCGCCTTCGCAATCGTCGCAGGATTCAACCCGCTCCTCGGGGCGGCTGGGGCGGCGATGGTGATGGTGGTGGGCATCAATCTGGTTCATCGCCAGACGGCCTTTCGGGAGGACACGGGCATCGGGTTGTTGTTCGTCGGGCATGCTCGCCCTGGGCGTGATCATCGTCAGCCGCTCGGCGTCGTTCTCGGGATCGCTGGTCGGCATCCTCTTCGGCGATGCATTGGGTTCCCGGACCAGCGATCTCGTCCTTCTCGGCATCATCGCCGCAGTCAGTCTCGGCGTCTCCATTCTGCTCTACCGACCCTTCCTGGCGCTCTCTTTCAACGAGGCCAAAGCCGAACTGCTCGGTCTTCGTCCACGGATGGCCCACTTCGCGATGTTGACCATGATCACGCTGGCGATCGTCGGATCCTTCCAGACCGTTGGGACCCTGCTCGTCTTTGGGCTGCTGGTGGCGCCACCGGCCACGGCTGCTCTCCTGGTTAGGCGAGTTCCCGCGATGATGGTCGCCAGCGCCGCGGACTCGGGACTGGTTCGGTCGTGGTGGGTCTGGTCCTCAGCTATCACCTCGGTACTTCCGGCTCGGCGACGATGGCGGTGGTGGCTGTCGCCGTCTTCTTCGTCGTATTGGGATGGAAGGCTCTCCCCCGAAGAACGGCGGGACGTGACGGACTCGATCGACGCCCAGGCCCCGGCGCCGAATCGTCGGACGGGAACCGCTCCGTAGCCGGCAAGTACCTGGTGGAGCCGGTGGACGCTTGGTCGGCCGCTCGATCCTTCAACTCCGACTACCTTGAGGGCACACCGATCGGAAGTCACGTGAAACCCGGAAACACGCCCCTCGTAGAACTTCGCCATCTCGCCCCAGCCGGGACTCGGCTCTTCGCCAAGCTCGAATGGTACAACCCGACGGGCTCGATCAAGGACCGGGCGGCCTGGTTCATGTTCCACAATGCCGTCGAGAAGGGCTACGTGAAGCCAGGGATGCCGTTCATCGAGGCGACCTCAGGGAACACCGGAATCGGCCTCGCCCGCCTGGCCCTGGTCTACGGCTACCCGATGGTGATCTGCCTACCGACATCGTCGACCGACGAACGCAAGCAGCTTCTCCGCGCCTACGGGGCAGAACTCATCGAAGTCGACGGCGGCCCGAACGATGCCATCGCTCATGCCCGCCAACTGGTCGCAGCGGCGAAGGGCACATGTGCTACCAGTACGGCAACCGCTGGAATCCCTACTCGCACTACTTCGGAACGTCGCTCGAGATCATTCGTGACTGGCCGCTCGACGAGCCGGCGGATCACCTCTTCGCCGCGTACGGCACCGGTGGAACCTTGACGGGCAACAGCCGAGGGCTCCGTCGAGTGTGGCCCATCGATCGCCATCCATTCGGTTGAGGAAGACCTCGACACCCCGATCGGTGGGATGCGGAGTCAGGACGATCCGTTTCAACCTCCTGTGGCCGACCTTTCGTCTGGTCACCGACCGGACGGTGGTCTCGCGACCGACGGCGGAAGTCATGGTGTCCGAAGTCATGGCAACGGAGGGTCACTTTGTCGGGACCTCGAGCGGGGCGGTGCTGCAGGCTGCCGTCGACATCCTCGAAGCCGAGGGCGGGACCGGGGTCGCGCTGCTCCCCGATGCCGGATGGAAGTACCTGAGCGGACCGCCCTGGACGCCGGGGATCTGACGGCGGCCGAGCTCACTGCTCGGTGAAGACCGGTTTCCGCTTCTCGACGAAGGCCGCCATGGTCTCCCGCCCGTCGGCCGTTTGCGACGACGAGGCCATCACCTCGGTGGCGTAGGCGTAGGCGGCCGGTAGATCGAGGTCCATCTGCTGGTAGAAGGCCTGTTTGCCGATGCCTTTCGACAGAGCGGAGCCTCGCGTCGCCCGGCCGAGCAGCTCCTCGGTGGCCGCTGGCCACCTCGTCGTCCGGCACCACCCGATTCACCAAACCCCACGGCAAGTGCCGTGTGGGCGTCGATGGGATCTCCGGTGAGAAGCATCTCGAGAGCGTGTCTTCCGTCCGACGGCTCTGCCCAACGCGACGCCGGGGGTGGTGCAGAACCAGCCACCCTCGCCCTCCAGGCACCTGGAAGCGAGACGACTCACCACACACCGCCAGATCGGCACTGGCGACGAGCTGGCATCCGGCCGCAGTCGCCAAGCCCTCGACCTGGGCGATCACCACCTGAGGAATGGCTCGAATGGTCATCATCATGTCGGCGCACACCGCCAAGTACCTGTCGCATCTCGACAAGCGAACGCCCCGCCATGTCGGAGAAGTCGTGACCGGCGGAAAAGACCGGTCCGAGGGCCGAAATGATCACGCCGCGGGCCTTCGAGTGTCGCCGCCTCCGCGCAGCGCCCACAGCAGTTCCCGGAGGTGCGCCTCCGACAGAGCATTGCGACGTTCGGGTCGGCTCATCTGGATGCGGAGGACGTCTGCATCCTCGGTGACGCTGATGTGCTCCAGGTTCATACCGGTGCTTCCTCCGGGATCGGTTCCGACTCTACCAACCGGCTGAGGGTCCCTCGAAGCTTGGGGTCAGTTGAGCCGCGGGACGTTCCGGGAAACGCGCAAACAACGCCACCTGGTTCGTCTGTCTCCGCACCACGGTCCGCCACAGGTCCGAGCGGATGCTCGCGAGGAGGTCGACCAACTCGGCTTCCACCATCCACCATCGCCCCGTCGGAGAGCTCGGCGTCGAGCTGGCCGGTGCGACCATCCCGCATATCCGCTGAAGATTCGGACAGCAGCGCCGACCGGGAACGTCCCCGACGACATCCACGAGGCCGACCTGTCCATCGAACCCGGGAACCTCGATGGTGAACGCGGCCGGCCCCACCGCCAACGCCACCGCCACCTCGGGCTGCACCGGGCCGCCGATGAAGACCTGCTGCAGGTCGGAGCGGCGACTGTGCTCCAGAGAGGAAGATGGTCCTCGACCGGCTCGCCGCTCGGAATGGTTGAGGATCACGCCGATCGCTCCTTCCGCGTCGTGATCACAGATCAGGATGACGGAGCGATCGGAAGACACGCCGACCTCCAGTTCGAGGAGTTGCCACGAGAAGACGTCCGGCCGTCGCTCACGTCTCGAACAGGCGAACCCTGCGGGTCGGGCCGCTCATACCGGCGAAGCACCGTTCCACGGCAGGTGATCCATGAACACCCAGCTCCGCGGTGGATGACCGTCGGCCCCCATCGCGCCAGCGCAGCCTTGTGGCGCGGGCAGGGATAACCCTTGTTGTGGGCGAAGTTGAATCCCACGTAGTGCTGTGCCTCGTCGCGCAGGATCCGATCTCGGGTCACCTTGGCGAGAATCGACGCAGCCGCGATCGAGAGAGATGTGGCGTCGCCGCGAATCGATCTTCTCAGTGGTGTCGATGCCCGACGAAGTCCCAGTTGCCGTCGACCAGCACGGCATCGGGCTGCGACGCCCAGGCCGCTCGAGTGCTCGGCGTGTGGCGAGACGCTGAGCGTCGGACATGCCCAGTTCATCGCATTCCCGGGGACGGCGTGTCCCACCGCCCAGGCCTCGCACCAGTCGGCGACGCGTTGAAACAGGGCTTCCCGTTCGGGCTCGGTGAGCATTTTCGAGTCTCGGATCTTGTACACGCGCCGATCCTTGGGGCACCACGGCTACGCCTACAGTGAGCGGACCGGCCCAGGCGCCTCGGCCGACCTCGTCGATCTCCCACGCACGATCTCGCCGACCTGCGCCCAATGGCGCCGCTCCACCGCCAGACCGGGCGAGCCGGACTGGAGTGCCTTGCGGAGTTTCGGAACCGTCGTCGTCACGCTCGCAGGATACCGGCATCGTGGGCAGTAGCCGTCGACCAACGAAACTCGGTCGCACGCCGGCGATCCCCTTTCCCAGCCAGAGCGCCCGCCCAACCAGAGCGCCCTTCGAGTGACCCCTCCCGTTGGGATGGGCGCTGACTCAGCGGGGAAACCCCAATCAGCGGGAAAACCCAGCCGATCCAGCGCGGAGCCGACTTCGTCGAGAATGGTCGGGTCGTCGATGGTGGCCGGCATCTGCCATGCCTCGCCGTCGGCGATCTTGCGCATGGTTCCGCGGAGGATCTTTCCCGATCGGGTCTTGGGAAGCCGGTCGACGACGGTGGCCTGCTTGAAGGCCGCCACCGGGCCGATCCGCTCTCGGACGCTCGCCACCAGCTCGGCGACGACATCGACGGGGTCGTCGCGCCGCTCCGGACTTCAAGGACCACGAAACCCACCGGCAGCTGCCCCTTGAGAGGGTCGGCGACCCCGATCACCGCGCACTCGGCGACGTCTGGGTGATCCGCCAGCACCTCTTCCATGGCGCCGGTCGAGAGCCGGTGGCCGGCCACGTTGATGATGTCGTCGATCCGGCTCATGATGGAGACATAGCCGTCGGCATCCTTGAATCCGGCGTCTCCGGTCAGGTAGTAGCCGTCGTAGCGGCTCAGGTAGGACCCTTCGTAGCCGGCATCGTTGTTCCACAAGGTGGGAAGGGTCCCCGGTGGCATCGGGAGCTTGATGACGACCGAGCCGATTTCGCCCGGTTCCAGCTCAGCGCCCTCGTCGTCGAGAATCCGGACGTCGTAACCGGGGACCGGGACGCCCGCCGATCCGGGCTTGATCGGAAGCAGTTCGATGCCGTAGCGGGTTGGCGGCGACCGGCCAGCCTGTCTCGGTCTGCCACCAGTGGTCGATGACCGGTACCCCCAGCTTGCTCCTGTGCCCAGGCCAGGGTGTCCGGGTCGCACCGCTCCCCCGCCAGGAAGAGTGCCCTGAAGTGGCTCGTGTCGTAACGGGCGAGATGTACGGCATCGGGATCGTCGCGCTTGATGGCTCGGAACGCGGTCGGAGCAGTGAACAGCACCTCGACGCCGATGGTCTGCGATCACCCGCCAGAACGCGCCCGGGTCGGGCGTGCCCACCGGCTTGCCTTCGTAGAGGATGGTCGTGCATCCGGCCGAGGAGCGGTCCGTAGACGATGTAGGAATGACCGACGACCCACCCGACGTCCGACGCCGCCCAGTAGACCTGGCCAGGTTCCACGCCGTAGAGATTGCTGCATGCTCCAATGCAGCGCCACGGCATGTCCGCCGTTGTCGCGCACGACTCCCTTCGGTATCGCCCGTGGTGCCCGACGTGTAGAGGATGTACAGCGGATCGGTAGCGGCCAGCGACGTGCATCCGACCGGTACCGCAGTTGCCATCGCCTCGTCCCATGAGATGTCGCGACCCGGCTCGAGAGCGGCGGAAAGCTGCGGTCGCTGGAGGATGACACAGTGGTCCGGGGCGTGAGCTGCGAGCGTCGATCGCTCCATCCAGGAGAGGCTTGTAATCAACCACCCGACCCGGTTCGAGTCCGCAGGAGGCGGAGACGATCACCTTGGGTTTGGCATCGTCGATCCGCGTGGCTCAGTTCTTTCGCCGCGAAGCCGCCGAACACCACCGAATGGACGGCGCCGATCCGGGCACACGCCAGCATCGCGATGGCCGCCTCCGGCACCATCGGCATGTAGATGATGACCCGATCGCCCTTTCGCCACCCCCAGGTTGACGAGGGCGCCGGCGAACCTGCGCCACCTCGTCGCGTAAGCTGACGGTACGTGAAGGATCGACGTGGTCCCGGTCATGGGGCTGTCGTAGATCAGGGCGAACTGGTCGGCTCGGCCACCCTCAACGTGGCGATCGAGAGCGTTCCATGCCGTGTTCATCATTCCGTCGGAGAACCAACGGATAGAACGGCGGGGTCGAGTAGTCGTCCAGCACCGTGGTGGGCTCCACGTCCCAGTCGATGCCTCTGGCCGCTTCCGCCCAGAAGGCGTTCGGATCGGCCGTGGCGGCCGCATACACCTCTCGATAACTCACGGTTACTCCTCACTCGATTGGCCAACCCGGTCGATGGATCGACCTGCTCTGGGCGGCGCCTGTCGGAGCACGGATTCGCCGAAGCCCCTTCCCCTGGGTGGGCACCCCATGGGCCTCCAACAGTACCGGAGCCGACGGACGGAGGAAGGTGTCCGAGCCCGACGCTGGATCGGGAAACACTAGGGTGGCGCCATGGTCGGCGACCTCGAGACTCTTGATCTGATCGTCGTCGGCGGGACGCCCGCCGGTCTGAGCCTCGCCGCCGAAGCCCAGGCCGCAGGCCTCGCCCGCGTGCTCGTTCTCGAAAGCTCCGACACCGTGGTGCCGGCCGATGGCGCCGGCCGCCTCAGACTCAATGTCCGCTACCAGAGCCGAGTGGTAGCCATCCACGAAGAAGCCGAATCCCTCATCGTGGAGACACCCCACGGAGCCTTCCGAGCAGACGCCGTTGCCTACGCCGATCCCCTCCCTGGAACACCGGCAGCTCCGGACTACCCGATTCCGCCGAGCCTGAGTCCCGAGTCCATTTCTCATGCGAAGGCATCCCCGCCGATGGGTGCGACGTGCTGGTCGTCGGAGGTGGAGAACAAGCAACCGGTTTCGCCGAGCTGCTCGTCGAGCAGGGCCACCAGGTCGTCCTGGCGCTTCTGGGCGAGGTCGAACAACTATCGCGCTTGAGCCGCCGAACGCTGGAACGGATGGAACAACAGCGCCACGCCACGATTCTCTGGCACAGCACCCCAGATGCGGTCGGGGAGGTCGGCGGGTTCCCGATGGCGTTCTTCGAAGATCGGCGCACTCCCGATCTGCAACTGGACCACATCGTGTACGCGCTCGGCGTCGAGGTCGATGACGCCGCGTTCGACCAACTTGGCATCAACGTCCCGGCATCCAGCGATCGATTCTTCATCTTGCAGGACCGCAAGGAAACCGTCGCTCATCCCGTCGGCTCACTCGTTCCGGCCGGGCAGGCATGGGAAGCCATCCGAGTGATTCGCTACCCAACGCTGCCGGCTACTCCGCAGGCGCCCCCGGTGGAACGACGAGAAGAACTGGCCGCCCGTCACTACAACGCCACCGTCACCCATTTCGAGAAGGCGCACAGCGATCTATGGCTCATCCGGGTTCGGCCCGATACGGGAAGCGCCGATCATCGCGCCGGTCAGTACGCCACCCTTGGGCTCGGGTACTGGGAGCCCCGTATCGACGGGGAGATCGATCGTCTCAAGGAGGGCCAGATCGAGAAGCTGGTCCGCCGCTCCTACTCCATCAGTAGCCCGATCCTCGACCAGCACGGTTACCTGGTGAATCCGTACGAGTCCGAGGAGCTCGAGTTCTACATCGTCCTCGTGCCGCCCACGGACGGACGAGTTCCGGGGCTGACTCCGCGCCTCGCCCTGAAGGAGGTCGGGGACCGGGTGTATCTAGGTCCCAAGATCAGTGGCCGCTACACGCTCGACCCGGTGACCGACCCCGCCTCAACGGTGATCCTTCTGGCGACCGGGACCGGAGAAGCCCCTCACAACGCCATGATCGGCGAACTCCTCAGGCGCGGACACTACGGCCCCATCGCCTCGGTGATCACCGTGAGGAACTGGTCGGATCTCGGATATCGTGCCGTCCACGCCGAGCTGGAGCGACGCTTCCCCAACTACCACTATCTCGCCATGCCCACTCGGGAAGCGGATGTGCAGAAGCGGTATATCCAGGACCTGGTCGCTTCTGGAGACCTCGAGGAGCGGATTGGTGCCCCGCTTGATCCTTCATCCACCACTGTGTTCCTGTGCGGAAACCCGGCCATGATCGGTCCACCGGTCTGGGACGACGGAATCCCTTTGTTCCCAACTCCGAAGGGGGTGGTTGAGGTGCTCTTTGAGCGGGGGTTCACGCCCGACCGCCGCGATGCGCCGGGGAATGTTCACTTCGAGGAGTACTGGTAGGTCGATCCTCGGCTGGCGGTACCGGCAATTGGACAGTGAACGTACTTCCCTGCCCAAGGACACTCTCCACATGGACCGACCCCCCGTGTTGGGCGATGACATGGCGGACAATCGACAGCCCGAGACCTGTCCCGCCGGTTGCCCGCGACCGCGCCGAATCCACACGGTAGAACCGCTCGAAGATGCGGGCGATGTGTTTGGAAGGAATCCCCTCGCCGGTGTCGGTCACGACGACCTCGACATGGTCGGAAGCCTCGATGAGCCGTATGGTGACGGATCCGGTGGCGGGGGTATGTCTGATGGCGTTTCCGAGCAGATTGGAGATGGCGAGGCGCAGATCCGCCTCCGAGCCGATCACCACCACGGGAGCGTCGGGTATACCCAGAAGGGGCCGAGGCGTCCCGTCTGCCTGGTCGACGAGCTCACCAAGCACCTTGCTCAGATCCACCGGACCCTGGGAGGAGGCGGTGGTTTCCAGACGCGACAGATCGAGGAGATCCGAGACGAGTCGACTGAGACGAATCGAAAGATTCTGCCACTTGACCGGCGAACCGCAGCGAAGAATCCAGGTCGTGGTCCTCGAGTGCGGCGAGCACGGTCTCCGACGACGCTTGGATGGCGGCCACGGGCGTCTTCAATTCGTGCGACGCGTCAGCCACGAAATCGCGGCGCATCTCGCTGACCCGGCGCTCTTCGGTGACGTCCCGCAACACCACCAACACAGCCCCGTCGACCTCCCTGAGGGTGGTCGCCTGATAGGTCTGCCGATCATCGAAGCGTTCCATGATCTGCGTGCGTATTTCGGAGTCGGCAGTGCGCACCACCTCGAGAAGCCGATGGTGCAGGAGGTTCCCGGCCTCGTCGAGGCTGTCGCCCAAGACCCGCCAAGCCGCTTCGTTGGCAAACCGGATATCTCCGCCGTTTCCCACCAGCAGAACCGGATCGGGGACGCCCCGCAGGACCCTGCCAAGGGTGTCTTGTGACGCCTGGAGGCGGTTGATGTGTTCGGACGTCGCAATCTCGCCCCGGGTCAGAAGTTCCGCCAGTCGATCAGTCGGTTCCCAGTGAGTTTCAGGAGGATGCTCTTGATCCCCGTCGAGCGCCGCACGTTCGAGGATCGCCACCGATTGCCGCGACTTGGACCGACCCAACCAGAACCCGAATGCGACACCGGCCGTCACCGTGACTGCGGGGACAATCAGGTCAATCATCGGAGTACTTGTAGCCGATGCCTCGCACGGTCAGGATCAGATGGGGCTTCTTTGGGTCATCTTCGATCTTTTTCCGAAGACGCTTGATGTGGACATCGAGCGTCTTCGTGTCGCCGAAATAGTCGTAGCCCCAGACCTCGGAGATGAGCTCGCTGCGAGTCAGGAGCCGCCCCCGACGACGCAGCAACACCTCGAGAAGTGCAAACTCTTTCGGGCGGAGCGGTATCTCCTCATCGCGGAGCCTCACCTCATGGCGATCGACGTCCAGTTCGATCGGTCCGCCGACCAGAACCTCTCGCTCTTCGGTGTCCCCTTGACTCGCCAAGCCTGCGCGGCGCAAACCGGCCCGGACCCGAGAGATCAGCTCACGCATCGAGAAGGGCTTCGTCACGTAATCGTCCGCCCCGAGTTCCAGGCCGGCCACCTTGTCGGCCTCGGCGTCTTTGGCGGTCAGAATGATCACCGGGACGGTCGAGCGGGACCGAATGGCGCGCAGCACGTCGAAACCGTGCAGTGAGGGAATCATCAGGTCGAGAAGTACCAGATCCGGGCGTTGCTGGCGGACCGCCGCCAGCCCGGCAGTCCCATCGACGGCGATGATCACGTCGTAGCCTTCTCGCTCGAGGTTGTAGGAGATGGATTCTGCAAGGGCCGTCTCGTCCTCGACAACGAGGATTCGGGTCCGAGGTGCGGGTTCGCCCATCTAGTTCTCTTCGCCTGCGCGGCCTTGTGGGTCCCAAGGATCCGAGGTGAATTCTCGGAATTCACCGCTGAGGAGGAACGCGGTCTGCTCAGCGATGTCGATGGCACGCGAAGCGACCCGACCCAGGTTTCGGCTGACGATGGCCATCCGAATGCCCCACTCCAACCGGGCTGGGTCGTCTCGGCACGCCGCCACCTGCTCGACCATCGATCGGTTGAGCACCTCAACGGGACCCATGGCAGCCGGGATCGAGAGTGCCAGGTCGAGGTCCCGCCGTTCAAGGGCCCTGAGCGACTGGTCCAACATGGGCACGATGCGATCTCCCATCTCCTCCATGAGGGTGAGAATCGGAGGGTCGGCGGGAAGATCGGAGGTGAGGGCAACCGCAGCTGCCGTGGACACCGCCTGATCCCCGATGCGTTCCACCGAGTGGTTGGTGTGAAGGATCACACTCATGAGGCGCAGGTCGCCGGCAACGGGTGTCTGGAGCGCCATCATCTCGAGCCAGGCCGCTTCGATTGCCAGGTAGCGTTCGTCGAGTTCGTCGTCTTCCGCCACGACCTCGGCAGCGAGGCCGTCGTCCCGCGTGACCAGTGCCCGCACAGCTCGATCGACCATGGATCCGGCGTAGGCACCCATGGCGAGCACCTCTCGTTGCATATCGGCCAGACTCTCGTGAAAGGCGCGCCGTGGCTCCAGCGTCATCTGAGTCCTCCAACGAAGGTGTGCCGATGCTCTTGCGGCGCCAATGCGTCGCGATCGGGTCTCATGCGGTTCATGTGGTTGGTCCTCGGCCGGCTGTCCGATCCTCGTTGAACTCTTCCAAGTGCCCGGTGACGAAGAACACGACCTGTTCACCGATGTCGACCGACTGATCGCCCACTCGTTCCAACGCTCGAGCGGCGAGGATCATCCGGACAGCGTATTCGAGCTGACCCGAGTCCCTCTCCGATTCCATGATGGTGGCGGTCACCGATTCGTTGAGACGGTCAACCGGATCGTCCATGACCACGAGACCTCGCGCCACGTCGATATCCCGATTGGCGAAGCATTCCAGCGCTGTGGCGATCATGGGTCGAACCAGATTCCCCATCTCGACCAATTGTGACAGCACGACCGGGCGTTCAGGCAACCCGTCGGTAGCCTGCACGATCTTGGCGATATTGACCGCCTGGTCCCCCATTCTCTCCAGGGTGGTGGTGACGTGGAGCAGTGCTGTCATCAGCCTCAGATCACCGGCCATCGGTTGCTGTTCTGCGGCGATCTCCAGCCAGCGTCGATGGATGTCGGAGTAATACGCGTCGACCTCTTCATCCCCGGAAACCACTTCCGAGGCGAGCCGGAGGTCGCGCCGGCCAAGCGCGACAACAGCTTGATCCACGAGTCGTCCGGCCAGCGCACCCATCGTGAGCGCTGACTCCTCGAGTTCAGACAACTGAACATGGAATCGGCTTCTGAAGTCTGGCATCGTCACCTTCCTCCTGCCTGAATGATCCTTGACCTCCGCATCTACCCGAACCGTCCCGTGATGTACTGCTCCGTGAGATCGTGCTCCGGATTGGTGAACAGCTGACCCGTGGGACCGAATTCGACAATGTATCCGGCCCGATCGTCGTCCATGTTGAGGAAAGCAGTGAAATCCGAAGCGCGCGCTGCCTGCTGCATGTTGTGCGTCACGATACCGATCGTGTATCGCTGCTTGAGTTCTTGGATGAGTTCTTCGATCCGGAGTGTGGCGACCGGATCGAGCGCAGACGTGGGCTCATCCATGAGGATGATCTCGGGTTTCACTGCAATCGTTCTGGCGATGCACAGGCGCTGCTGCTGCCCGCCGGACAGCGAGTAGCCACTCTGGTCGAGTTTGTCTTTGACCTCGTCCCACAGAGCCGCCTGCACCAGGGCTTCCTCGACGAGTTCATCCATGTCTCCCTTGAAACCGTTGACGCGAGCACCCCACGAGACATTCTCGTAGATGCTCTTCGGAAAAGGGTTCGGCTTCTGAAACACCATGCCAATGCGTCGGCGCACCTCGACAGGATCGACCGTGTCGCCGTAGATATCGATGTCGTGAAACCGCACCTCACCTTCGACCTGTGCTCCCGATACGAGATCGTTCATTCGATTGAACGTGCGCAACACCGTCGACTTACCGGACCCGGACGGCCCGATGAGAGCGGTGATCTGATGGTCGGTGAAGCGGAGACTCACATCTTTCACGGCTCGAAAACTCCCGTATCGGACGCTCATCCCGTTCGCCTGCAGAGCTGCCTCCGGTGTGAGTGCCGAATCGACCAGAGGCTCGACTCGGTTCACCCCCGTCTTCACGATTCCTCGATTATCGGTCATTCAGGCTCTCCTCGCGTAACGGTTCCTCAAGATGATGGCGGTGGCGTTGAGCACGACCAGCAGAATGAGAAGGACGATGATCGCGGCTGCGGCGATGTTTCGGAATTCGTCTTGCGGACGTGACGTCCATTGGAATATCTGGATCGGCAACGCGGTGAATTTGGCAAATGGTCCGGTCGGGTCGCTCGTGATGAAGGTCGATGCACCGACCACGACGAGCGGAGCGGTTTCCCCCAACGCTCGGGCAACCGCCAGTATCGCACCGGTGAGTATTCCGGGAAGGGCACTGGGGAGCACATGGGCTCGAATCGTCTGCCACCGGGTCGCCCCAAGCGCCAATCCGGCCGCGCGGAGGGATTGGGGCACGGCCCGTACTGCCTCCTGGGCGTTGATGATGATGATCGGCAGGATGAGCAACCCGAGGGTCAGTCCGGCCGAGATGATCGTGCGCCCGTTGGCCGTGCCGCCCGTCTCGGGTTGGAGGAAGCTGCCACTCGTCAAGGTTTCGAGAAACCGCACGAAGATGGCCAGACCGAGCATTCCGTAGATGATCGATGGGACTCCTGCCAGGTTGTTGATGTTGGTCTGGATGAGTCGGTTCAGTCGGGTATCCCCGGCGTATTCCTCGAGGTAGATCGCTGCCCCCACTCCGGTGGGCAGCGAGAAGGCAACAGTGACGAACACGATCCACAGCGACCCCAGGATGGCGGTGCGGACCCCGGCTACCTCAGCCTCGGGAGACTGGGCACTCGTGACGAAATCCCAGGAAAGCCAGGAACGGAACTCCAATTCGGCTTCGGGGTATCGGGCGGCTGCTGTCGCTTCGATCTCGCCGCGCCTGAATGTCGAGTCGACCAATGACCAACTCTGTTGAATCTGAGGAACCACGAGCTGCTCGACGATGACCGAGTACACGGCATCTGCGTTGCGGCTCGCTCCGGAGCATCCCGTAGGCCGGTCCTCCGTGCGGGCACAGACTTCGTCCCACTTCTCCTGGGTCTCGAACACAAGACGATCGTCGTAGAACCTCTGCTCCCGTTCGAGCCGACGTCCGACGTTGTTCGACAGGTTCGACTGGAGGATGGCGACGAGCGCGTCCTTTGACAGATCTTCGAGTACTCGATCGCCGTCGAACCCCGCCTCCGCGACCAGGGTTTCGGGGTCGATCTCGTTCTCGAGAGCCACGATCCCGAACGAACTGTTGATGATCGTGTACAGCAGCGTTCCCAGCGCCACGATGGACACCATGACGGCTGACAAAAAGGCCAGGCGCAGGTAGCCACCTCGGCGACGTCGCCGTCCGATGTGCTGCTCGAGCTCCTGGCCTTCCGGAAAGAGAGAGGTGTTCACTCGTACACCTCGCGGAATCTGGCCACGAACCGGCGACTGAGGACATTGAGCGCCAGCGTCATGAGGAACAGCATGAGACCGACCGCGAACACGCTGTTGTAGTCGATGGAGTTGTAGCTCAGATCACCGCCTGAGATGCGCACGATGTATCCCGTCATCGGCTCGCCGGAAATGAATGGGTTGAGCACCGTGGAGCCGATACCGTCTTGACCAAACGTCCAGTTGCGGGGTGCCGCCCCGGCCGCGATCGCCACCACCATCGTTTCGCCAATGGCTCGCGAGATAGCCACCACAAAAGCGGCGGTGATGCCCGACAGCGCCGCCGGAAGGACGATGCGGAGCGAAACCTCGAGCTTGGTCCCACCTAGGCCGTAGGCAGCCTCTCGCAATGATTCGGGCACGGCGTGCAACGCGTCCTCACTCATGGAACTGACCAACGGGATGATGAGGATGCCCACCACCACGCCTGCGGACGCAACGTTGTAGATCTCCACCACACTCACGCCGAACACCGCCCTCAACAGCGGAGTCATGAACGTGAGAGCGAAGTACCCATACACGACGGTGGGGATGCCGGCCAGGACCTCGAGGATCGGCTTCAGCATGGCGCGTGCTCGCTCAGAGGCGTACTCGCTCAGATAAATGGCAGTGGCCAGACCGAGCGGAAGCGCCACGAACATGGCAATGACGCTCACCAAGAGCGTGGACCGTATCAAAGGCCAGATGCCGAACTCGAGAAGTTGCGGTTCCCACGTTGTGGACGTGAAGAACTCGACGAGAGAGACGCCGTCAGTCTGAAAGAAGAGCAGCGCCTCCCTCCCGAGCACCACCAGGATCCCAATGGTCGTGAGGATCGAGATGGCACCGCAGAGGAAGAGAAACCCCTGGATGAGTATCTCGCCGGGCCGGACCTTGCGCCCGAGGTCGTTGGCCCTCAGACCGGCAGCGGACTGGCTGACCATCCTCGTCCTCGATTCAGTCTTCGGAGCCGCCCGTGACTAACCACCGAGCACCGCCGCCAGGGCGGCTTTGGCAGCGTTGAGATCGGCTTCCGGAGCCGGGAAGTACCCGACGTCGATGATCTCCTCGTCGACGTACGTCAACACGAAGTTGAGGAAATCACCCACCTGGGGCTTCTCTTCGATGATGGAAGCCGTGGTGTACAGGAACAGCGGACGGGCCAGGGGATACTCTCCGGCATCGACGGCTTCGGCGGTCGCTTCGACCCCATCGATGGCCAGTACGTTCAACGTGTCCTCGTTCTCGGCGTAGTAGGCGTACCCGAAGAACCCGACCGAGCAGGTTGTGCCAGGGTCACCCGGATCACAACCGTCGCCGACGATACCCTGGACCAGCACGTTGTCGTCCTCGGACTTCTGGGTATTTCCCGCTCCGAGAATCGGTGCCTCGTCCTCGTCGAACACCTCCTCGACGAAGTAGTCGAACGTACCCGAGTCGGTACCGGGGATGAATCGGCCGATCGGATTGGCCGGCCAGTCGGAGCGCACGTCCTGCCAGGTGGTCGCGGTGGAGAACAACACGGCCAATTCCTCCAGCGTGATGTCCGTGACGAACGTGTTCGTCGGCGACACTGTCACCGCCAGTGCGTCGGTTCCTAGACGGATCTCGATCGGGTCACGCCCGATGGACTCACACTGGGCGATCTCTCCGTCCTTGATGGGACGAGACGCGTTCGAGATATCCGACTCACCCGCGACACAGAACCGCTCGAAACCGGCACCCGAGCCGATGCTGTCGATGGTGACCTGGCCGGAATAGCCCTCGTTCTCGAATCGTGCCGCCATGGCTTCGGCGAGCGGGAACACTGTCGAGGAACCGGCCATGGCGATGTCGCCAGTCACGTCCAGAGGGTCGACCATCGGCAGTGCCCTCTCGGTCATCGCGGCCGTGGTCTCGGAAACACTCGACTCCACTGTGGCGCCGGTCTCCCCCGTGGCCGTGGTGTCTTCGGATGCCGATCCACAGGCTCCCAGAAAAACCGTCACGACGATCCACAGCGCCGCGGCTCTCCTTGTTTTCATCGCTGACTCCCACCCTGTTCGAATAGCAGGAAGACCTAACCGGGTCCCTGGAGCGCGAAACGCTCGTCAACAACATAGGTCGGCTGCGTGACCTGCTCGTGGCAGGAAAGTGAACGGGCAGGGAACGTTCTGAATTCCCTCCCGTTCGGGTCAATCCTCGTCCGCCGGGGCGACCCGATCGACGAGGTTGGGAGGCAGGAGATCGTAGTGATCGTGCCCGGCGGTGTATCGGCCGGCTCCACCCGTCAACGACTTGAGGTCGATCGTATAACGGACGATCTCCATGGTTGGTACCTCGGCGGTGATCAGTTGGTCCCCCACCGAGGTGACCTCGGTGCCCAACACCCGACCCCGCCGCCCCGAGATGTCTTTCATGACATCGCCCTGCAGGGCCGGCGGAACAGTGATCTGCAACAACGAGATCGGCTCGAGGAGCACCGGTTGGGCCTGACTCAGGGCTTCGCGAACGGCGAGCTTTCCCGCCATCTTGAAACTCATCTCTGAGCTATCGACAGAGTGATATTTGCCGTCGTAGAGGGTGGCTTTCACGTCGACGATCGGGAACCCGTGGATGTGTCCCGAGGTGAGCTCTTCCGCGATGCCCTTCTCCACCGCCGGGATGAATTGACGAGGAATCGCTCCACCGACAACGGCGTCTTCGTACTCATATCCGGCACCGCGCTCCAAGGGTTCGAAACGCACCCGGGCAATGCCGAACTGGCCGTGTCCGCCCGACTGCTTCTTGTACTTGCCCTCCACATCAGCGGGAATGGTGAAGGTCCACCGAAACGCCACCCTGACGGGCTCGGTTTCCACATTCACACCAAACCGCGATCTCAGTCGGGCCACGGCGACACCGAGATGGGTCTCACCCGCGCCCCACAACAGCGTCTGCTTCGTCTCGCCATTCTGTTCGAGGACCAGGCCGGGATCCTCATCCTGCAGTCGACGTATCGCCGTTGGGAGTTTGTCGTCGTCGGCTTGGCTGGCTGCGTGGATCGCCATCGCGTACATGGGTTTCGGGAGAGGCGGTCGTGGCACGGTGACAGGTGTGTTCTTCGGGGCCAGGGTGTCACCGGTGGCAGTATCCGAGAGTTTGGCGATCACGCCGATGTCGCCTAGTCCGAAGGTCGACTGCGGGATCTGATCCTTGCCCCGCAGTGTCATCAAATTGTGGAGTCGTTCGTCCGCCCCGGTACCTGCGTTGATGAGTCGATCGTCTTGCTGCACGGTTCCGGTGATGACCTTCACGAGCGAGAGCTGTCCGACATAGGGATCGCTGAGCGTCTTGAACACGTACAGCAACGTGTCCGCATTTGCGTTGGGGGTGATTTCGACGGTGGTGTCGCCGGCCTCCACCGTCACCGGGGGTCGCTCGATCGGCGATGGACCGATCTCGCAGATGAAGTCGGCCAGGCGATCCACCGCGATGGGTACCGTGGCCGACCCACACACGACCGGGAATACCGCCGACTCGTCGACTCCCGAGGCAAGGGTCCTCTCGAGCTCCTGAAACGAAGGGACCTCTCCTTCCAGATAGCGACCCAAGAGATCGTCGTCACCGACGACGATCCCCTCGACGAGGTTGTCGTGCACCTGGCGCTCGAGTTCCTCCATCTCTTCCGGTATTGCCGCTTTTTCACCGTGACCGCTGTCGTAGAGGTATGCGGTATCCGTGAGCAGGTCGGCAATTCCGTGGAATCCGGATTCCTTGCCGATTGGCAGTTCGAGCGGTGCGATCCCGGCGCCAAATGTCGAACGGAGGTCGTCGAGAGTTCTTTCGAAGTCGGCCCGTTCCTTATCGAGCTTGTTGATGAAGATCATCCGCGGGACCCCGAGATCGGCGGCCGCCTGCCAGATCTGGCGGGTCTGGACCTCGACGCCCTCGACCGCCGAGACCACGAAGATGGCCAGGTCGACCACCGCCAGGGCTGCCATCGTGTCTCCGAGAAAGTCGGCGTAGCCCGGTGTGTCGATGAGATTGATCTTGTGACCCTTCCACTCGAATGGCGCAAGGGAAAGACCAAGCGAAATGCCCCGGGCGGCTTCCTCCGGGTCGAAATCGCACACCGTGGAACCGTCCTCGACTCGCCCGACCGCGATCTATGGTTCCCGCCCGAAACAGCAATGCCTCAGCCAATGAGGTCTTGCCGGCTCCGGCATGCCCGACCAATGCGACGTTGCGAATCTTCTCGACGGGGTACGTGTCCACCGGGACCTCCAGATCGGGCGAGTTTTGGCCCCTCCAACCTACCGAACAATTCTCTCCAAAACCTCGCCAAGTGGCACCCGATCTAGGGCACTTCGGCCCGTCGAACCTTCCGAACGAAGGTTTGGGCGCATCAGATTGTTCGGGAGCACGTTTCCCGAAGGGAGTGGGTAGTTCCGAAAGGCGGAACCTGAGCGACCCGACACGGTCAGAAATCACGCAACCGATCGCCTGGGCGACATCGTTGCCATTGGCGGCCCGGTAGCTCCCCGAGCCGGCAGCAGCTTTCTCGTTCGTCGGCTCGAGTTGACCGTCGACCACGGCGTCACCGGGCGTCCGGCGCCGCTAGGTTCGGAGGGGTGAAGGTCGCACTCGCCCGCAGGGCCGATCTGTCCGACGTGATTGAGATCGGCGCATCCGCCTTGGTCGACGCGTACCGAGATCTCCTCAGGCCGTCCACCATCCAATCGATCCTTTCGGCCGCCTATACGCTTCCGGCAATGCACGGCCGATGGGAGGACCACCCGATCTTCGTGGCTCGTTCTGACGGCTCGATCGTAGGATTCGCCGACGGATTCGTGGAAGACGACAGGGTGGTCATATCGGCGTTGTGCATTCGACCCGAGATCCAGCGGAGAGTGGCCGGCAGCGGTCTCGTCGCAGCGATCGGCGAGTTGGCCGCAACCCTACCCCTCACCGTCGACGTGATCCTCGGCGACCGAGACGCCGAGGCGTTGTACGAAGAACTCGGCTTCGTCCCGGGCGAGACTCTCGAGGTGTCGATGTTCGGGGAGCGGGTGGTCGAAAGGCGCTGGTACCACGCTCCACTCGTCGAAGCCTCCATGGGCAGCATGGGCGCCTCTCAGACGGTATGACGATCTCTTCCCTGCCCAAGGTGCTGCTCCACGACCATCTCGACGGTGGCCTCCGTCCTTCCACGGTGATCGAACTAGCCGCCGAGGCAGGTCACGAACCGCCGGCAACCGATCCGCAGGAATTGGGTGCTTGGTTCTTCCAGGGTGAGGTGGGTTCGCTCGAGGCCTATCTGGCCACGTTCGTCGAGACCGTAGCGGTGATGCAGAACCCGCGTGCCATCTGCAGGGTCGCGTACGAGGCCGGACTCGACCTCGCCGCCGATGGCGTTGTCTATGCGGAGCAACGGTATGCCCCTGCCCTTTCGACGGCGGCGGGCATGTCGCTCCACGAGGTCATCGCGGCCGTGCTCGAAGGACTCCGGCTCGCCGAAAACGAGACCGGCATCGTCCTTCGCTTCATCTGCGACGCCATGCGTCAGGACAACGACTCCGAAGCGGTGGTAGAAGCCGCGCTCCGGGCGGGTGCCGCTGGGTTCGACCTCGCCGGACCCGAGGACGGATTCCCGCCCAACCTCCACCGTTCGGCCTTGGACCGAGCGGCGGCCTCAGGTCTCGGGGTGACCATCCACGCCGGAGAGGCCGCTGGGCTCGCGTCGATCGAGGACGCCTTGCAGTGCGGGGCGCAGCGGCTCGGCCACGGCGTGAGGATCATGGACGATTGCGTGGTCGAGAACGGGCAGATCACCAAGATGGGCCCGTTGGCCGCATCCGTTCATGCTCGGAGCGTCCCTCTCGAGATCTGCCCCACATCCAACCTCCACACGATGAAGATCACCGCCCCAGATCATCCTGTCGGTCTGTTGCACCGGGCTGGTTTCGAAGTCACGATCAACACGGATGATCGTCTGATGAGTGGGACATCCATGTCTCAGGAGTTCGACCTCCTGATCCGGGATCAGGGCTTCACCGTCGACGATCTCGCCGCAGTCACTCGACGAGCGCTCAGGGCCGCCTTCGTCGATGACGCCACCAAAGCGAAGCTTTGGGCGGAGCGGATCGCTCCGGCCTATCGAGTGCAGGGAGCAACGCTCAGCGCCGATCTCAACCCACGTGGGCTTTCACCCAGGTGATGACGTCGGTGATGACCTCCGGTCCTTCCGGTTCGTTGAAGGACTCGTGCCGGAGACTCGGGTACAGCATCCGTGCCACCGTTGGATGGTCGCCGAGCGCCGCCGAAGCCGAAGGAGGTACCAGCGAGTCGTTGCCTCCGTGGATCACGAGGCAGTCCATGGGCGGTGCGGCGGGAGGCTGACACTTTGCCATGGTGGCGAACATCTCGGCTCCGAGTTTCGTGGTCGCCGAGGTGATCACAAGCGGATCGGCGAAATAAGCTTCGGCAACAGCGGGGTCACGCGACAGATGCTCACCGTCGATCGGATTCGGTATGGCGAGTTTCGGTGCGACCTTGGCCAAGAACGGAGAAAGTGCCTGCTGCCATTTCGGAGTATTCGCCCCGAGCGCTGGGGCGCTGAGCACCAATGCGTCTGGTTGGGGCCGATTGGAAAGGGCGTAACGGTACGCGATCAATCCGCCGAGCGAATGGCCCAACAACACCACCGGGAGGTCGGATTCGATGAGGGGCACGAGCTCCTCCTCGACGGCATCCAGATAGTCGTCGAAAGAGTTGACGAATGCGCGCCGACCGCCACTTCGACCGAACCCGGGAAGATCGAATGCCCGAACTTCCAAACCCGCTTCGGCCATCTGATTGCCCACGTGTTCATACCTTCCGGAGTGCTCGCCCAGTCCATGGATGATGAGCACTGAGGCCCAGGCGTCGTCCGGTTGGGGCCACGTCCGTCGGAGACGGGCGCCGCCGCCACCGGAAGATTCGATCTCGGTGGTGGTGCTCATGGGTTCCTCCTCAGGCTGAATCTGCGTCCGGTTCCAGTCGCACCACTCGGGGCCGGCCCGGAATCCGGGTAGGTGGAAGGACGTCCTCCAGCTGGTCGGGTTCTTCCAACCCGTATTTCACGACGAGGTGAAGATAGTCTCTTTGGTAGAGGATCTTGCAGCGGACGTCCGGATGCAGCTCATGCAACATCCGGATCTTGCGGTTCTTCTTCGTGACCAGCTTCTGGTTCATCGTGGTGACTTCGATGAATACCTCTTCGTCGGGGAGGTAGAAGTCCGGGGTGAAGAACCGAATCGGCTCCCCGTCATCATCCCAGGCCAGCGGAAACGCACGCGGTTCGTACTCCCAAGAAATACCGTAGAAGTCCAACAGACTGGCGAACTGCCGTTCGCTGTTGTGAGCGAACGCCTCCTGATCAGAGGGTCGCTGCTCGTCGATATCGGAGGTCAGCGCGCCTCGACTTCGGAAAGCTCCGCAGGTTCCGCCGGGACCGTCGAAGCAGTCGAAACCTCCGGGAACAACCGGTGGACGTCGCCCTCCAGTTCCGCCTGGACCGGACCTACGGCGATGCCGAAGACTCCTTGGCCGCGCCGGAAGACATCAACAACCTCGTCAGCACTGTGGGCAGCGTAGATCGTTGCCCCATCGGAGAGGAGTGTGACATCGGCGAGCGGCTGGTCACTTTGGAGTTGGGCACGGAGGATATCCGTAGCGGTGCGGATCTTCTTGAGGCTCATCCCGGCATCGAGCAGCCGTTTCACTACTTTGAGCTGGACGACATCGATGAACGAATAGAGTCGCTGGGAGCCCGAGCCGTGGGCGTGTTGCAGCGACGGTTTGATGAGATCGGTCCTAGCCCAGTAGTCGAGCTGGCGATAGGTGATGCCTACCAGCCGGCACACCTGGGGTGCACGGAATCCAGTTTCTGCCACGTTTTCCTCCTGCGTGGAACGACAAGGTTACACGCCCGTAATTACCCCTGTGGAAAACTACTGGCACAGCTCTGCGATGTCAACGACTCATCGAAGATCGGGGACGCCCTGGCCGCCCAGACCGTTGAGTGCATCGATCTGTTCGGAGGTGCCGATGGCGACCAGCACGCTCCCGGCGGGAATCGTGGCCTGGGCGTCCGGGTTCACCTCGACTCCTGCCGCGGGACGCTCGACGGCGAGAACCATGGCTCCTGAGTGCTGACGAACCCTCGCTCCCCTCAGCGAATTGCCGTCGAGCTTCGAACCGGCTGCCACCGTCACCCTTTCGACGCGGAACTCGACATGTTGGCCCCTGATCACGAGATCGACGAAGTCTGCGAGTCCGGGCTGAAGGGCCATGGCAGCCATCCGCCTCGCCCCCACCCGCTGCGGCGCCACCACCCGATTGGCGCCAGCCAGCAGGATCTTCTCTTCCGACTCCTCATCGTTGGCTCTCGAGACCACGGGAAGGGTGAAGTTGAGTGATCGGGCTGACAGCACGATCACGAGATTGTCGCTGTCGCTGGACACACAAGCGATCAAGCCGGCGGCGCGTTCGATGCCGGCCTCGACGAGGACGTCGTTGTGGGTGGCGTCACCCTCCACGACCACTGCGCCGGCCGCCCGGGCCGCGTCCGCCGTCTCGGGATCGGATTCGATCACGACGACATCGGCTTTGTGCTCCAGGATGTCCTGCCAAGCAGCATGGCCCACCCGTCCGAAACCACAGACGATCTGGTGGTCGGTGTATCCGTCGATGTCCCTCTGCATCCTCGCCTTCCTTCCACGGTCCGACACTTGCACGATGGCCACTTCGAGGGCGACGCCGGCAGTGTAGAGGGCGGTGCCGACACCGACGACGATGAGAGCTGCGGTCACGAATCTTCCGGCCGGTCCGAGCGGGAACACCTCGGCGAAGCCCACCGTCGAGACGGTCATCAATACCATGTAGAGGCTGTCCGGCCACGGAGCGCCTTCGACAACCCGATAGGCAATCGTGCCGACGACGACGATCAAAGCCAACGCCGCGCCGGCGCGCCGGAGCCGGGCGGTGGGTGTCATGAATTGGCCGACGGGTCCTCGAAGTCCTCTGGGGAGATCTCATCGAGAAACTCTCGAAAGGCTTCGATGGCTTCTTCCTCTTCTTCCTCGTCGTCGAGTTCGATCCCGGCATCGTCGAGCACTTCGGGACTGGCGAACAGTTCTGCGCCGGTTCGGGCTGCCAACGCGATGGCGTCGCTCGGACAGCGAAGAGACCGTCACCTCATCAGGTCCAGAGCCGAACACGAGATCGGCGAAATAGACCGAGTCTCTGAGTTTGGTGACGATCACTTTCTGAACGGTGGCTCCGAGTGCCTCAGTCACATTCTGGAGTAGATCATGGGTCATCGGCCGTTGTGGAACAACGCCTTCGAGCGCGTACGCAATGGCCGTCGCCTCCACTGCGCCGATCCATATGGGCAGGTAGCGTCGACCGTCCCGCTCTCTCAGGAGCACGATCGGCTGATTACTCGGGAACTGGATTCGCACTCCGACGAGATCGAGTGGGACGTAGTCGGTCATGCGCCAAGGTTATCACCGGCGACGGCGAAGACCCTGCGTTCCAGCACAGCCGGATCCTCAGCGAATTCCCCAAGGTCCAGCACGGCCCAGATACTCGCTATGTTGCGATAGAGCCCCTCCCAGTCCATCCCGTAGCCGATCAGGAACTCGTCTCCCACCTCGAATCCACGGTATTCGAGCGGAACATCGACCAGCCTCCGGGTCACCTTGTCGATCAGGGTCACGGTCGACACACTCGCCACCTGGCGAGTCTCCATGAATCCTCTCAAGGCGCTGAGGGTGAGTCCGGTGTCGACGATGTCTTCCACGAGCACGACATGACGACCGACGAGAGGAGTCTCTGTGTCGAATGAGATCTGGACCCGCCCCGATTCGCCGAACCGAGTCAGCGAGAGGAAATCGACCTCTGCTTCCCCGGGTATGTGCCGCACAAGGTCAGCGAGGAACGGCACTGCGCCGTTGAGGATTCCGACGAAGATCGGGTGGCGATCGGCCAGATCCCTGGCGATCTCCGCGCCGAGTTCGACACACCGAGCGGCCAGTACGCCCTCATCCACCACCTCGACGACCGGGTCAGCCACGCCGACCCCAAACCCAGTCCCAGTAGCGACTCGCCCATGAGACCGAGTCGAAGACGCCCGGTAGTTTCGCCGTTTCTTCAACGGCGAGGGCGGTGTGGCCGATCTCCTCGCCTGAAACGGAGGCCGTCGCGGTTGGCACACCGTTGTCGAATGAAGGGCTGACGACCACGGCATCCTGCTCTGTGGACGAGAGGAAGGCGTCGATCTCCTCTTCCGGAACGGCCGCCACGATCCCGGCTGGAGTTCGGATAGTGAACTCTATTTCGGATGGATCGATCAATGCCAGGAGTTGGTACTCCAAGAATCCGTAATTGAGCAGATGGGCGGTGTCGAGGAAATGGTCCTCGCTGTTCATGACCACGGTGTACACCTTCCGGCCGGACCGCTCTGCGCCAGCTATCAATGTCAACCCCGCCCCGTCCGTATAACCCGTCTTCACCCCGAACGCTCCCTCATATGTCCGGATGAGTTCGTTGGTCGACCGTGCGGTTCGGCGGGTGCCGTCCGGTGCCGGCGTCATCTCATAGCTAGGGGTGTTGACCATCTTGGCGAAGTCCGCGTTCTCCATGCCGTACAACGCGATAGCGAGGAGATCGTGGGCGGAGCTGTAGTGGCCAGGCGCATCGAGGCCGTGCGGATTGACGAAGGCGGTGTTCTCCAGGCCCAACTCTCGGGCCTTGTCGTTCATCATTGCCACGAAAGAGTCGACGTTCCCGGCGATATGTTCGGCCACGGCCACCGCGGCGTCGTTGGCAGACTGCATGAGCAGAGCGTGGAGAAGGTCCCCGAGCGGCAACACCTCCCCCGCTCCCAGTTCGATCGACGCCTCACCGATCGCCGCAGCCTGGGCCGACACCGTGACACGGTCATCCATGGAACCGTTCTCGAGAGCCACGATGGCGGTCATCATCTTCGTGGTCGAGGCCATGGGTCGTCGTTCGTCCGCTCCGACGCTACCCAATTCGCGCCCGTAGGTGTCGTCCCACAGCACCCAGTTGGTGGCCGACATCTCCGGGGGTGCCGGCGGAGAGATTCCCTCGATCGGAAGCGGCTGAGCCAGGGCAGCCGGCAACGCCCCTACCGGCGCCAGGGGGGCTCCGATCAGCGAGGCCAGGATCACCAGCGCCAGCAGCCGAACGGCGCGAGCGAAGCTCATTCTTCCAACATGGCGCGGATCTGGCGCCGGAGCAGCCGCAGGTGGATCGCCTCGAAGCTCTTGGCGGCACCGCTGAGGAGTTCCCGTGACTGGCGGCGCGCTTCCGGGCTCGTGTTGCGGCGTATCCCCGCCGAGAGCTGACGGAGAAGGTCGGCTTCACGGTCGGCTGCCAGCCGAAGGGTCCGAAGATGTCGAGGTTCGAGACCTCTTGCGAACAGGAGCTTGGCCTCGCGGGCTATTGCCAGTGCGTCGGTATCGAAACGACCGTCAGGTGCTGGTTTGATGAGTTCGTTGGAGATGAGGGCCTGCAGCTCCGATGGTTCGAGCCCCGCTCTTCGGAGCAGCTCCTCCGAGTCGATGTCCGCAGGACCCATATCGAGATAGCGATCCTCCGGTTCTTGCGCGTCGGCGTCGGGTTCCTCGCCTCGTTCCCAGTCGGTCAGCTTCGATTTGATCACCTTGAGCGGCAAGAAGTGATCGCGTTGTTGCTGGAGAATGAAGCGCAGGCGGTCGACGTCGTCGGCGAAGAACTGTCGGTAGCCGGAGTCGGATCGTGATGGGTGCACCAGGCCCTGGTCTTCCAGGAAGCGTACTTTGGACACCGAGACCTCTGGAAACTCGTCCTTGAGCAGGTTGATCATCTCACCGATCGACAAGGCCTCGGGCTCGGCCGGACGATCACTCATCTTGCGCGTCTGCAGCGTCCCCGAGTGCAACGATGAGATGGAATTTCCCGACGATCACCTCGTCACCGGCTCGGAGTGGGGCACGTTCCACGGCGACGTCCCGCACGTACGTGCCATTCGTCGATCCGGAGTCCTCCACCAACAACTGGGAGCCGTCCGAGATGAACCGACAGTGATGGCGACTCACAGTGATGTCGTTGAGAAAGATGTCGCTCTCCGGGTCGCGTCCGACCGTGGTCGTGCCGTTGACGAGTAGGTAGGTCATCCCAGCCCGGGGACCTCGTTCCACGACAAGGGCAAAACCTTGCACCCCGTCGATGTGCGAGGCCTCATCGGGAGTCAGAGATGGATGTTGATTGGGCGAAACCGGAAGATAGATGATCGTCGGCTCGCCGTCGCCGCCGTCCGGGCCGCAATACTCGCAGATCGTCGTCCCTTCCGGGATGGGGCGATGACAGGTGGGGCAGTCCATGGTCGTTATCGTAGCGAGAATCGAGAGTGACTCAGGCGGCCGACGCCGTCGAGCGCGGACCGGGAGTCATTCGGCCTCGATGAGCGCTCGGTAGGCGGTCGCATCGAGAAGGCCCTCGAGTTCACCGAGATCCGAGAGGGCGAGTTCCAGGATCCAACCCGATCCGTACGGATCGGAATTGACCAGCTCAGGTTGGTCCTCGAGTGCCTCATTGACGGCAGTGACCTTTCCGGTGACGGGACTGTAGACCTCGCCGACCGACTTGGTCGATTCGATCTCAGCAAGGGTTTCACCTTTCGATACGTTCGTCCCGGTATCGGGAAGGTCGGCGTACACGATGTCGCCCAACGCATCTTGTGCAAAGTCGGTGATCCCGACCCGCACGGTCGAGCCGTCCTCGGAAGCCTGGATCCATTCGTGGGCGTCGGTGTAGCGACGATCACTCGGAACGTTCAATGTATCTCCTCTCGATCTGCATGAGCTTACCGGGCGGATGCTGCGGCTTGCTGGAGTTTCGCCCGGGCATCTCCGAGATAGCGGATAGCCACCCACCAGTAGAGCGCGAGGCCGACGATGCCCGAAACCCACCCGAGTGCAGTGAAGAATGAAGGCGCCATCTCTGCCGCCGCCAGGTAGAACGACGGGATGGACCCGTAGATCAAGAAGGTGGCCACCTTTCCGAGGTAACGGACTTCCAGGGTGCCCGCGCCTCTCGCCAGGAGAACGAACGCCACGATGGTCATCATGACTTCGCGTATCAGCAGTGGAGCGATGATGAGCGTGGGCAGGATTCCGGCGATCCAGCCTCCGATGATGGCCGCCACGATGGCGACTCGATCCGCCACCGGGTCGAGTTTCTGGCCGAGCGCAGATACCTGACCGAGCCGGCGAGCCAGCGTTCCGTCGATCCAATCCGTGCCTCCGATGGCCAGGAGGAGGAGCCCCGCCACACCCGGACGATCCTGTGCCAGGAGTAGCCACAAGAAATAGGGAACCGCGGCCAGGCGCACCAACGACACCACATTGGGAATGGTCAGAATTGCGTCCGACGGGGTCGTATCCGGCTGGGCGTCGGTCATGGAGGCGATGGTACCAGTGGCGCCGGCGGGCGACGGGTACAGGGAATGGAGGAACCAGGGGTTCCCGTTGCGGCAGGAACCTCTGGCGGGGTGGTCGGGCTGGCGGGATTTGAACCCACGACCTCTTGTCCCCCAGACAAGCGCGCTACCAAGCTGCGCCACAGCCCGAATGATGGCCGCAGTCTAGCGGTCCTGCGACACGGCCCGAACCTGGAGCACCTCCACCTGGCACCCGGGTGGGACCTCTGTCAGAACACCTGGAGCTCGGACGCGAAGTAGCAGGCGCTCGGATGACCGTGGTCGAATCGATCCACGAGCTCCGGGACCTGCCCAGCGCAGATCTCCTCTGCCTTCCAACAACGCGTCCGGAACGAGCAGCCGGAGGGCGGATTCGCCGGGCTCGGAACATCACCTTCGAGGATGATGCGATTGGCGACCACATACTCCGGGTCTGGCACCGGTACTGCGGACAGCAATGCCTGGGTGTAGGGGTGGGTCGGGCTGTCATAGACCTCGGAATCCGTGCCGGTTTCGACGATACGACCGAGATACATGACAGCCAGACGGTCGCAGATGTGCCGCACGACAGAGAGGTCGTGGGCGATGAACAGATAGGCCAGACCCAGTTCCTCCTGAAGGTCTTCCAGGAGATTGATCACCTGGGCTTGCACGGATACATCGAGAGCCGAGACCGGCTCGTCGCACACCAGCACAGATGGATTCAGCGCCAGCGCCCTGGCAACGCCGATCCTTTGACGCTGACCGCCGGAGAACTGGTGTGGGAAACGGTTGATGTGGTCAGGGTTCAGCCCGACGAGTTCCAAGAGCTCCTGAACCGCAGAGCGACGGTCCCCCTTCTTGACGAAACCTTTGTGGATCAACCACGGCTCGGCGACGATGTCACCGACCGTCATGCGTGGGTTGAGAGATGCGTAGGGGTCCTGGAAGATGATCTGGATCTCCCGGCGTAGCTCTCGCAGTTCACGCCTGCTCATCTCGAAGATGTTCTGGCCATTGAAGTACGCCGCTCCGCCGGTCGGCTCGTGGAGCCGAAGAACGGTTCTCGCCACGGTTGACTTGCCACAGCCGGATTCTCCGACGAGACCCAGGGTCTCGCCGCGATACAACTCGAACGAAACATCGTCAACGGCCTTGATCGTGCCGATCTGTTTCTTGAGCACGATCCCGCGCGTGATGGGAAAATGCTTCAACAAGCCTTCGACGCGAAGCAGCGGCTCTTTGCTATCGACGTCTGCCAACGGCAAGTACCTCCTCGGCGAAATGGCAAGCGGAGGCTCGCCCGGTGGCTATCTCAGCCATGGTCGGTTCTGTCTCGGTGCAGATGTCCTTGCGATAGCGGCACCTCGGATGAAATGGGCAACCGGATGGGACGTGACGCAGGTCCGGTGGAGATCCCTCGATGGGAATGAGCTTCCCGCCCTTCTGTTCAGGACGGGCTATCGACTCCAGCAGACCGAGCGTGTAGGGGTGACCGGGATTCCGGAATAGGTCCTTGATCGGTCCATGTTCCACGCCCTTACCCGCGTACATCACGAGAGCCCGGTCAGCCACCTCGGCGATGACAGCCAGATCGTGGGTGATGAGGATGAGACCCATTCCGGTCTCGTCCTGAAGATCCTGCAGAAGCCTCATGATCTGAGCTTGAACGGTTACATCGAGGGCGGTGGTCGGTTCGTCGGCGATGAGCACCTCGGGATCGAGCGCCAGCGCCATGGCGATCATGGCGCGTTGCCTCATACCACCAGAGAACTCGTGCGGATATGCGTTGACCCGATCCTTGGCCGCCGGAATCCGCACTCGGTCGAGAAGTTCGATGGCGTGGAGGCGGGCCTCAGCCTTGGAGGTACCCCGGTGAGACCGATACATCTCGGCAATCTGCCATCCGACCGGGAACACCGGGTTGAGAGCGGTGAGCGCGTCTTGGAAGATCATTGCGATTCGCTCGCCTCGCATGGAGCGCCGCTCCTTGTCAGGAAGCGAGAACAGATCCACACCTCTGAACCGGGCGGCGCCCGAGGTCACAAATCCGGGAGGGCTGTCGATGATGCCCATCACTGCTTGGGCGCTGACCGTCTTTCCGGAGCCGGACTCACCGACGATTGCCAGCGTTTCCTCTTGTTGGAGGGTATAGCTGATGCCGTCGTTGGCCTTGACCACCCCGTCTCTCATCCGGAATTCGACGTGGAGATCCTCGACCTCCAGGAGCGGGGCGTTCGGGTCGTAATCGAAGGCGACAACGTCTCCGTCCACCGACGGTTGTTCTTCGGCCACACTCATCTCGACTTCGGGTCCAACGCATCGCGGAGTGAGTCACCCATGAGAATGAACCCGAAGACGGTCACGCTCAGGAAGAGTCCGGGAAAGAGCAGAAGGTGGGGAGCGGAGAGGATTCGGGTCTGAGCGCTCGAAATCATGAGCCCCCACGAGATCGCCGGCAGTTGGAGGCCGACGCCGAGGAACGAGAGTGCCGCCTCGGCCGAGATGATGACCCCGACGGTGATCGCCGCGTAGATCAAGACCGGTGCGATCGCGTTCGGCAGGATGTGTTTGGACAGAATCCGGAAGTCGTTGGCGCCCAGAGCCCGAGCCGCCTCGATGTAGTCCTGTTCCTTCACGGTGAGTACCGACGAGCGATACAGCCGGAGCATGGTCGGCCAGCCCAGAATGACCAGGACGAAGGAAACCTGGAAGAAGCCACGGTTGCCGAGAAGGCTCAGGATGACGATGGCGCCGAGGATGGTGGGGATGGCGAACCAGATGTCCGTCATACGAGCGATGATCGCATCGATCGCTCCACCGTAGTAGCCGGCGAGGCTTCCCATGATGACGGCGAGGAGAGCTGCAAAGGTGGTGACGGTGAGTCCGATCGACACCGAAATGCGGGCACCGTAGATCGTCCGTGCGTAGTAGTCGCACCCCTGGAGGTCGAAACCGAACCAGTGATCGGCACTCGGTCGGACCAACGAATTGGAGAGATTGCAGGCGCGCGGGTCGGCGTTGGTGAACAGCCACGGGGCGATGGCCATCACACTGATCACGATGATGATTGCGAGCGAGACCAGGAAGATCGGACTGGTCTTCAGCTCGTGCCACGCATCCGACCAGAGACTGGCCGACGTCCCAGCTTGCGCCTCGACCAGTTCTTCCGGGAAGGCCACCAGATCGTCCGACTTCTGATGTTTTGTCTTCTGGGGGCCCAGGCCCTGCCGGTCACTCATAACGAATCCGTGGGTCGAGCACGGCGTAGAGGACGTCTACGAGGAGGTTGGAGATCATGAATATCAGCACCAGGAAGGTCACGATACCGACGACCACCGTTCCCTCCTGCCGCAGGGTCGCCTGGTAGACCGCGTTGCCGATCCCGGGCAGATTGAAGATCGCTTCGGTGATGATCGCTCCCCCCATCAGCGCCCCCAGGTCGACTCCGAGGAAAGTGATGACCGGGATCATGGAGTTTCGGAGGGCATGCACCCCCACCACTCTCTTGCGAGAAAGCCCCTTCGACGTGGCGGTGCGGATGTAGTCAGCCCTCATGTTCTCGGCCAGGCTGGTCCGGGTGAGCCGGGCGATGTAAGCCAATGAGACAGAGCCGAGCACGATGGCCGGCATGACATAGCTCGCGAGACCGTCACGGAGTCCAGAAACGGGGAGGAGGTTGAAACGGACGCCAATGAGCAACTGGGCCATGAAACCCAGCACGAATATGGGTATCGAGATCACCACCAGCGTGGAGATGCGGACCAGGTTGTCGACGAATCCGCCGAAGTTGAGCCCCGCCATGATTCCCGCCGCGATCCCGATGACCATCTCGAAGATGAAGGCATAGATGGCGAGCTGGAACGTGACCGGGATCCGCTCCGCCATGATCTCCCGGACCTCGCGGCCTCGGAAGTCCTCACCGAAGTCGCCCTGGAGGACGCCTCCGACATAGAGGGTGTACTGCTGCCAGAGCGGTTTGTCGAGGTTGTACTGCTCGCGCAGCGTGTCCTGCACAGATTGCGGGAGGGGCTTGTCACCGGACAATGCGCGGATCGGGTCGCCCGGGATCATGAACACGAGGGCAAAGATCAGGAAGGTCGCACCGATGAAGACCGGGATGAATTGGAGAACGCGTCTCATCAGGTACCGACTCATTCGATCACCCTAGTCAAAACAAATCCAGTGGGGACGCGAAAGAGGGAGGCGAACTTGTCGCCTCCCTCTTTCCACATTCTCACTTTGGTGTACTGGTCTTTCGATCAGCCGTTGGCAACGAGCGACGAGTAGTCGACGTTGCTCTGCGAGTCGACGCGAACGCCGCTGACAGTGTCATTCCACGCGTAGTCCGACTGTCCATAGAACATCGGCACGACGGGAACGTCGTTGCAGGCAATCGCTCCGACTTCTTGCCAAACCGGAAGCGCCTCGTTCAGATCGGTGATCGCCAAAGCTTCATCGATCTTGGAGTCGTAGTCCGAGTTGGTGTAGAAGCTGGAGTTGGCACCACCTGCATCGGAGTAGAACCGGCTGTCCAAGAGCAACTGCCAGTAGTTCTGCGGATGCGGATAGTCCATGCCCCAACCGAGACGGAACGGTCCGTCGACAGCCTGCTCGTCCAAGCGGGTCAGGTAGTCGCCGAATGGCTGAATACCCTCGAACTTGATGCCGCTGGTGTCGATGCCCAGGTTCGTGCCCCACTGGTTGGTGACGGCCTGGATCCAGTCTTCGTGACCGGCGCCGGCGTTGAAGTAGAACGTCAAGTCGGCGGGGATTCCATCGGTGGTGTCGTACAGTTCCTTCGCGGCGACGGGATCAAAGCTCCAGTAGTCACAGAGATTGTCCGTCCAGGTCGGGATGACCGGCGAGATCAAGTTGTACGCCGGCTGACGCCGACCGTCGAAGATCGCCGTGGTGATCGCTTCCTGATCGATAGCCATCGACAGGGCCCGACGCAGGTCTGCGTTGTCGGCGCCACCCAGAGCATCGACGTACCAGGGGAATGCAAAGTACGTGATGGATGACGTTGCCGTGGAATCGAAGTTGGGAACCTGTCCCTCGACCTCAGAAGCGCGCTCCGGCGGAACGCCGTCGTGGATATCGAGGTTGCCGGCCAGGAGCTCGTTCACGGCCGTGTTGATATCGTCGAAGATCCGGAATTCCAGATTCTCGATCTGGGCCGGATCGTCGCCCGCATAGTCGGTGTAGGCGGTCGTGAAGATCGCCGTGTTGTGGTCCCATGGCTCGGCCATCATGAACGGACCGTTACCGATCGGCATCTCGTTGAACCCTTCGGGGTCGGCGAAGAAGGCCTCGGGCAGCGGGCTGTACGACGGATAGACGAGACGAATCGGGAAGAACGACTCGGCAGCGTCGAGCGTGACCGTGAATTGGGTGTCACTGTCGACCACCAAGCCGGAAAGCGCCTCTGACGCCGGGGGCTGACCTTCACAGTCGGCGACATCGACGTCGTTGCCGTCTTCGTCCTGCTCGGTGACCAAGCCACACTGCAGGTCGGAGAAGCCGCTGATTCCGGAGAAGAACCCGGAGTTCTGCTGAGCATTGGGCCCGTAGGCGCCATAGTTCCAGGCGTCGGCGTAGCTTTGGGCGGTGACGGCGGTTCCATCATGGAACGTCCATCCGCTCTTCAGCGTGACGACCCAGGTCGTTCCACCGTCGGGGCTCTCGACGGACTCGGCGGCAGCCATGACCGGCTCGTTGTTCTCATCGAGGTCGACCAACGGGGTGTAGAGCGCACGAAGGACGGCAATGCCCTCAGACTCCGTGTCGTTGGTGGTGACCAAGCTCTCGGGCTCGCCGATGTAGGTGGAGATACTTCCACCCATCTCAGTCATCGCCTCGGTGGTGTCAGTGGTCTCATCGACCATCGCCTCAGTCGTTTCGGTGGTGCTTTCGGATGTGGTGTCAGTGGTCTCGACCGTCGTCTCTGTGCTGGTATCGCCACAAGCGATGACCAGAAGAGCAAAGACGGCGAGCATGGCGATAAATCGCCACTTCGCCTTTGAGCTATGCAACACGCTCTACCTCTCTCTATTTCGGGAGTACTCAAGACGACATCCGACGCAGACGTGCAGCCTCCTCAGGATGTCGCAAACGACAGGTTAGCAACGGTTTTCCCTACCGTCGCCAAATCCGGCCAATCTTCCACATATTGGAATACCGCCTGCCGAGGGTCACCGGCTCGGTTCACCGGCTCAGGAAATGCGCTCGATCAACCAGACCACGCCTTGCCAAGAACGGTAGAGCAGGTAGATCGCCAGCAACACGACCATGATCTTGAACGACCAGGGTGTGGGAACGACCTCGTGGTCCACCGTTGGATCGGTCTCCGTCGAGGACTCGGGGCCGTCCGACTCCGAGGTCATCCTCTGGGGTCCCGGCCGACGCGGCGGCGGGCAACGACATGCAACGGGGTGCCGGTGAAATCGAACGCTTCCCGGAACCGGTTCTCCAGGAACCGTAGATAATCGGCACCCAGCTCCCCGCCCGACACGAAGACGATCACGGTTGGTGGGGCAACACCGGCTTGCACGGCGTAGAGGATCTTCGGTCGACGGCCCTTGCGGACCGGTGGCGGATGTGACTCCTGCCAACCGCGTACCAGCCGATTGATCTGCCCGGTCGGGATTCGCTCCTGGCTTCGCTCGAGGACCAGGTTGATGAACTTGGGGAGGCGATGCGTGCGAGCTCCGGTGAGTGCCGAGATGCGTAATACCGGCGCCCAGTCACAGAAGCCGAGACGGGTGGCGACGGTGTATTCGGTGTGCTCTCTCATATCAGTGTCCGCATCGTCCCATTTGTTGAGGAGCACGATGAGGGCGGTCCCGGCTTCGGCCGCCTCCTCTGCGATGCGCTGGTCTTGTTGGGTGACGCCCTCCGTCGAGTCGATCAGGAGGAGGGCAACATCGGCGTCGGCCAACACGCGATGGGCTCGCTGGACGCTGTAGAACTCGGCGCTCTCCTTCACCTTGGGATTCCGCCGAATCCCGGCCGTGTCGACCACCACGAACGGCCGGCCGTCGATATCGACCACAACGTCGATCGGGTCTCGGGTGGTACCGGGGACCGGAGACACGAGCACCCGCTCCTCCCCCACCAGTCTGTTGAGCAGCGTCGACTTGCCGACATTCGGGCGTCCGACGATGGCAAGGCGAGCGATCGGGTCCTCCGCTGGAGCCGCATCGTCCGGCTCGGGAAGAGCGTCAACGATCCGATCGAGCAGGTCACCGACGCCTCGGCCGTGAAGGGCGCTGACCGGAACAGGTTCACCCAGGCCCAGTCCCCATAGGTCCGACAGCAATCCTTCCTGCCGGGGCGAGTCGGCTTTGTTGGCCGCCAGGACGATCTTCCCTGCGCCCCTGACGAGCCGGGCGATCCCGAGGTCGTCGTCGGTGATGGCAGTGGTGGCGTCGACCACGAACATGACCACGTCCGCCACGGCGACCGCCGCTTCTGCCTGAGCGCTGATGTCAGTGGTCAGATCTTGACCGTCGGAGACCTGCCACCCGCCCGTGTCGATCAGCAAGAAATCGCGACCAGCCCAATCGGCCAGGAACTCGCGCCGGTCGCGGGTCACTCCGGGCAGCTCTTCGACAACTGCCTCGCGGCGACCGATCACCCGGTTGACCAGAGTCGACTTGCCGATGTTCGGTCGGCCTACCACCGCCACCACAGGGATCCGACTCATCGGACCGATCCGAGGGTAGAGGCTGAGGATTGAGGGCGGAAAGGCAACAACATGACGAGAACGGTAGCTGTGTCACGCCAATGGCGTCACACCACAGCGCCTGGCCGACCGAGGCACCGCCGGCCGGCACAGTGCGAGTGGGGTTCTAGCATGGCTCCATGCCTGAAACCGTGTTGCTCGCCGAACCTCGAGGTTTTTGCGCCGGGGTGGAGATGGCCATCAAGTCACTCACCTGGATGGTGCGCGTCTTCGAGCCGCCCGTCTATTGCTTCCACGAGATCGTTCACAACCGCTGGGTCGTCGAAGCCTTCGAGCGGGTCGGCGTGGTCTTCGTCGACGATATCGACGAGGTTCCCGAAGGCGCACCGGTGATGCTCTCTGCCCACGGTTCGGCTCCCGAGGTCGTCGAAGGAGCCAAGGCGCGAGCAGGGATCGTGGTCGATGCGGTGTGCCCGCTCGTCACGAAGGTTCACCATGAAGTGAAGAAGATGTCCGAGGCAGGATTCGACATCATCTACGTCGGGCACGAAGGCCATGACGAAGCGGTCGGAACCGTGGCGGAAGCGCCGCAATCGATCACGCTCGTCGAACCGGAGCTGGGTCTCGAGACATTCGAGCCGAAGGATCCCGAGAAGGTGGCGCTGCTCGCCCAGACGACGTTGGGGGTCTTCGAGTGGGAACAGGTGCTGGACGCCGCCCAGACGCGTTACCCGGCCCTGAAGACGGCGCGCAAGTCTGACCTCTGTTACGCCACCACCAATCGTCAAGATGCCGTGCGGCAACTCACCCAGCGATGCGATCTGATCCTGGTGGTCGGGAGCGATTCGTCGTCGAACACCCGGGCCCTCGTCCGGGTCGCCAAGGAAGCCGGGGTGGCTGCGTATCGGATCGATCGAGCAGAAGCGGTGGAGGACGAATGGTTGGCCGGTGCCAAGGTGGTCGGCCTCACCGCCGGCGCTTCGGCGCCCGACCATCTCGTAGACGAAGTGATCGAACGGATCGCCCCCACCAATGGAGTGGAGTTGCTCCAGGTGACCACAGAGGAGGAGTACTTCCCGCTTCCTCCTCAGCTGCGGGGCTTCCTCACTGGGCTCCAGGCGCTCGTGGAGGCCGGCTTCTCGGCTCGTCGGCGTGGAGCGCAGGGGCTGCTCGAACGAGATCGCGATTGGAACGCCACGGCCGCCCTCAGCATGATCGGCAACGGCTGACCGGAGGCCGGAAACGGTCCACCACCGAAGTCGGACGCCTGCGGGCCATTGGGTTCAGGTATCGCTGAGCACCGTCGAGGCCAGCTCTGCGATCGTCTCAACCACCTCATCGAGGCTCATGTCCGAGGTGTCGATGACCACCGCGTCGTCGGCCTTGCTGAGAGGCGAGGTTATCCGGTTGGCGTCGAACGCATCCCGGCGGGCCAGATCCTGCTCCACCGAGGTCACATCCAGGTCGCGAGGAAGTTCTGCTGCTCGCCGCCGCGCCCGAACCTCGGGGCGAGCGGTGAGGTAGATCTTCAACCCAGCGTCCGGAAACACAGCCGTGCCGATGTCTCGCCCTTCCACCACTGCACGCCCGCCATTGGCGTCCACCCAGGCACGTTGTACGTGGACCAGCCAGGAGCGCACCTGCGGGACTGCGCTCACTGCACTCACCGCTCCGGTGACGGCATCGGAGCGAATCTCCTCGGAAACGTCCTCGCCTTCCAAACACATCCGGCCACCGGCATACTCCATTCCGGCAGTTCCCACGCATGCCGACACCCTCGCCGCATCCAGAGGATCAACACCTTTTCGGAGCACCAGCACCGTCGCAGCTCGATAGAACGCACCCGTATCGAGATGGGGCAGTTCGAGGCGATGGGCGACGGCGCGGCTCACAGAGGTCTTCCCCGATCCACCGGGCCCATCGATTGCGATCACCGGAACCTTCATCGGGATGATTCTCGCATTGCGTCCAGCGCTTCGAAGAATCCGGGCCAGGTCTTGGCGACACAACCCGGATTCTCGATCTCGATGCCAGGAATGCGTAGTCCCGCCAACGAGAAGGCCATAGCCATCCGATGGTCGTCGTAGGTGGCGATGGACGCTCCTCGGAGGTCCGTGGTGGGGGTGATGAGGATGGAGTCGGGGCCGGCCTCGGCAGCGACTCCGAGCTTGCCGAGCTCGGACTCGAGCGCCGCCAATCGATCGGTCTCCTTGAGCCTCAAGCTGGCCACGTTCTCGATCAGCGTCGGGCTCCGGGCGAATACGGCAGCCACCGAGAGAGCCAGGACGGCGTCCGGCATGGAATTCATGTCGATGCGGATGCCTGCCAAATCGCCGTGGGCGGGTCCAGTCAGCGCCACAGCATCGCTGTCCTTCTCGACCGCACACCCCATCGACGCCAACGCTCCCAGGATTCCCATGTCCGCTTGACTCGAACCCCGGCCGAGGCCTTCGATGACGACCCTTCCTCCGGTGATGGCGGCAGCCACGAGCGGATACGCGGCTGCCGAGGCATCGGGCTCCACCTCGAAGTCCGTTGCCTCGTACCGGGCCTCGCCGATCGTGACTTCGTGATCTTTGAGGTCAATGCGGGCACCGAACGATCTCATGACCTCAGCGGTCGTCTCCAGATACGGTCGCGACACCAGGAGCCCTCCCCTGAATCGCAGCGTCACAGCGGTGTCGGCGTACGGTGCCACGAGCATCACCGCCGAGGCGAACTGGCTAGAACGGCTTGCGTCTATGACTACCTCCCCACCCCGAAGCGCTCCACCCACGACGGTGACCGGTGGATACCCGTCGGTCGTCTCGACGTCGACACCCATCTGGACGAGGGCCGCGGCTAGCTCGCCGATCGGCCGCTCACGCATGCGCGGAACGCCGTCAATCGTGTGTCGACCTCGAGCCAGGGCCACCACGGCGGTGAGAAACCGAGCCGTGGTGCCCGATGCCTGGACGTCGAGGACGTCACTGCTGTGCCCGAGTCGGCCCCCACAGCCCTGGACATCCCAGACCCCGTCCCGCTCCGTCACCACGACACCGAGCTGGGCGAGGGCTCTCTTCATGGCCGCAGTGTCGTCGCTCTCGAGAGCGCCCCGAAGGATCGATCCCCCCTCGGCGAGCGCTGCCGTCACGAGGGCCCGGTTCGTGATGCTCTTGGAACCAGGTGGGCGAACAACGGCATCGATCGGCCCGGACATCCCGATGGCACGACTCGTCACGGATCGAGCCCAGACCGATCGATCCCAGACTGTTCGATCCCAGACTGTTCGATCCCAGACGGATCGAGCCCAGACTGATAGATCGATCGAACCTCCGCCAGCAGGAGTGGTCGTGTTCGGCCGACCCTCAGCGAACTGTCACCGAGCGGCCCGATTTTGGTCCGGAACAACTTGCGGACGTCGTGTCCGAGTGCCGAACACATCCTCCGAACCTCGCGGTTCCGACCTTCCCCCAGTGAAATCTCGAGCAACGTCTCCTCGCCGCGTTGGTCGAGGACCCGGGCCGACTTCGCCTGGGCGAGCCCATCCTCGAGTTCGACGCCGTCGGTCAGTTGCCGCAACTCGGCCGCCGAGACCCTGCCTTCCACCAGTGCCGAGTAGGTCTTCGTCACGCCATGGCGGGGGTGCGTCACGAAATTGGTGAAGTCGCCGTCGTTGGTCAAGATGATAAGACCACCTGTGTTGATGTCGAGACGGCCAACCGGATAGACGCGCGGCTCGGCAGGAACCAGGTCGAGAACCGTCCGACGTCCCTCAGGATCAGAAGCGGTCGAGACGACGCCGACGGGCTTGTTGAGGAGGCGGTAGACGAACTCGGGATTCAGTGGAAGGGGAATACCGTCGACGGCGATCCGATCACTACCAGGGTCGGCCTGTTGACCAAGGTGAGCCGGCTCACCATTGACCGTGATCCGGCCCGCCACGATCATGTCCTCGGCCACCCGCCTCGACGCCACACCCGCCCGGCTGATCAGCTTCTGGAGTCGTTCATTCGGCATTCGGACGAAACGTCTCCTCGAGTGTCTCAACGATGCCAGCAGGCGGGACATGGTCGGCCAACGGCGGGAGCTCGGCCAGGCTGCGGAGACCCATCTTCTCGAGAAACAAGAGCGTGGTGCCATAGACCGCGGGATTGCCCGGCAACGGGAGGCGCTCGATCTCTTTGATGAGACCTCGTCGTTCGAGGGTGCGCAATGGAGAGTCCGATTCCACGCCTCTGATTTCGGCGATCTGGCTTCTCGAGAGAGGCTGCTTGTAGGCCACGACCGCCAACACCTCCAGGGCGGCTGCCGAGAGACGGGCCGCGGTCGGGGTGGAGGCGTACCGCTCGAGGTAAGGATGCGTATGCGGCCTGGCGTATAGGCGCCATCCTCCGGCCACGTCCCGCAAGGCCAGACCACTCCCCCGCTCATCCAAATCCTCCGCCAACGCGGTGAGCGTGTCTTCGACCTGAGTCGTCGGGATCTCGAGAACCTCGGCCAACTCTTTGGCCGGCACAGGAGCCTCTGCCACAAACAAGACGGCCTCGATGACGGACCGGACGCCGAGTTCGTCCTTGGCTGCGTCGCCGGGTGTAGCTGATTCGGACATCACGAGGCACTCCATTCACTCGACATGGGACCGCCTGATTTGAGGTGTCGGATCTCGATGGCCGAAAGCCAATGATCCTGCGCCACCTCCACCATGCCCCAGCGGGCAAGTTCCAGCAAAGCCAGAAAGTACGCAACGACTTCGACTTTACGGTCGCAGTGCTCGACGAGGTCTTCGAACGTTGTTTCCGCGAGGTGCTCCACCCGAATCCGGAGGTCGGTCATTGCCTCTTCCACGGATGGTAGATCGAGCTCCAGATGATCGAGGTCAGGCTCCTCAGGCTGGCGGGTGAGCACACGATGAGCGATGTCTGCCAAGCCTGGCGCGTCGACGGGGATGTGCACCTCGACCGTTCTCGCCTCGACCTCGTCAGTGAGGCCAACCGTTCGAGGGACGAATCGGTTCGCCTCCTGGTAGCGGTATCGGAGGACGGCGGCAACGTCCTTGAACGTGACGCAGGCGAGCAGGCGCGCCAGGAGCCGGTCTCGTTCCTCCATGAGGGCGAGCTCCTCGTCGATGTCCACATCGGGATCGTCGGGCAGAAGGTGCCGGGCCTTCAGCTGGATGAGCGTGGCGGCAATGAGCAGGAACTCCGAAGCCACCTCCAGGTCCATGGCCCGCATCTCGTCGAGATAGCTGAGGTATTCACTCACCAGGTCGAGCAACGACACGTCGGTGATCTGAACCTGATGGCGGGTGATGAGTTGCAGCAACAAATCGAGAGGACCTTCGAAGACCGCCGTCTTCACTTCATACGCCATCCATCCCCCTCCTGCGGTGCTCTCCGCTGCAACCAGCCCTCTCTGCCGGACTCATTGCTCGTCATCGGCACTCACGAGAAGTCGCCATTCGTCTTTTGGAAACCCGGAGGGACGTTCACCATGATGATGACGGGTGAACGACACGACCAGCTCTGAAGCTCCGGCTGCCTCCAACTCGTTGGCGCCCAAGGACCCGTGGGCTTTGTAGAGGGCGTAACTCCCCGGAAGGCGGACGCCGATCTTCGACGCGGCACCTGAGACGGTCCGGCGGACGATGCCAAATTCGGCATGACGTTTGCCGATGTCATGGAGCAAAGCGGCCCGAATCAGCTCGAGGTTGCCGGGACGTTGTTCGGCGATAGCCTGGCCACACGCAAAAGCATGCCGTTGGTCAGCGTTCGACTGGGCGTCGAACAGGGAGAGCCAGCGTGGATCCGCCAGCCACCGCTCGATCATGGCTCGTTCCGGAGGACCCAAACCGCGGGCGGTGCCTGTGAAGAAGAATCGGCGAGCCAGATGTCGCCAGGAGGGCTTCACGCCGCTAACGCTGGTTGGACTTGCATTCGACGCACAGCAGCGAGGCCGGCCGCGCTTCGAGTCGTGCTGCCGGAATCTCGATGCCACACGAGCTGCAGATTCCATACGTTCCGGCATCGATGCTGGCCAGCGCCTCGTCCACCTCTGTCAGTTGCATGGCCAGCTGGCCGGCGAGACCGAGCAGTTCGGTACGTTCGGCCGTGGCGGCACCGGCGTCGGCAAAGTCTTTCGACAGGCTCAAACCGGATGACCGGAGCTCACCCTGTTCGGTGGCTCCCAGCTCATCGAGCTGATGAGCCAGCTTGTCGCGCTCAGCTCGCAACGCCGTGCGAGCGGCGTCAATGTCAACCATGTTCGGTCACCTACTCCGGGGATGGGCCTCGACGTAGATCTCATAGAGATGCCGAGGCGACACTCTTGTGTACACCTGTGTGGTCGAGATACTAGCGTGACCCAGCATCTCCTGGACGGTTCGCAAATCCGCTCCACCTTCGACCATGTGAGTCGCGGCACTATGGCGAAGCACATGCGGTGAGAGTTGACCGGCGTCCATGCCCGCTGCCTCCCCCGCTGCGCGGACGATCGCCCAAATGGCCTGGCGGGTCAACCGACCTCCGCGCCGGTTCAGGAACACGGCGCCGTCATCGGTTCCCGACCGGCGGAACGCCAGCCGGTCCTCCATCCAGACCGTCAAGGCGTCGACCGCATGCCTGCCGAGCGGGACCATCCGCTGCTTGTTGCCCTTCCCGGTCACCAGGGCGGACGCCTCGACGAGATCGAGATCGTGGAGCGATAGGTCAACCAGTTCAGTGACCCGAGCGCCCGTGCCGTAGAGGAATTCGAGGATTGCCTTGTTTCGCCTTCCCAGGGGCGTCGTCAGATCACATGCCTCGAGAAGGCCCAGCACCTCGTCGACCGTCAGCGCTTTTGGAAGCGAGCTCCCTCGGCGAGGCGTCTCGACGAGCACGGTCGGATCATCAGTGGCAACTTCTTCGACAACGAGGAAGCGGTGGAACCCTCTGACGGCGGCAATCCTTCTGGCCACCGTGGCGGGAGCCAGGTGGGCCAGCGTCTCGATGAAGCCTTCGACCAAGTCGGCAGAGGGCGATCTACCTTCGAGGAAACCCGTGTATTGGGCAAGGTCGTTGCGATAGGCCGCGACGGTGTGCTGAGAAAGACCTCGCTCGATAGCGAGATAGTCGAGGTAATCGGTCACTCGATCAGACGTGGTTGTCATGCCTGATCGATCGCCACCAATGCCAAGGCAAGTCTCGTCTTGGCGTCGACGATCGAACCATCACGAGTCATTCTGATTGCGTCGGTCATGGCAAGGCGGACCACCTCCGCGTGCTCCTCTTCAATGCCGTCCGGCGCCGCATCGACAGATTCGAGGTCCGTCACGACGAACAGATACATGCGCTCGTCTGTGAAGCCGGGACTGGCGTAGACCCACCCGATCGGCCGTACCGTATGGGGCAGATAGCCGATCTCCTCCTGGCACTCCCGCCGGACGGCGTCGACGAGATCCTCACCCGGTTCATCGAGCTTGCCGGCGGGTATCTCGAGCACCTCCTCGTCGACGGCGACTCGGTATTGCCGAATGAGAATGATTTCGTCGCCGTCTATCGGAAGAAAGGCCACGGCGCCGGGATGTCTGACGATGTCACGAGTCACCTGACCCCCATCGGCGGTCTCGAACACCAGGCGGTCGAGGTGCAAGAACGATCCCGATCCCAGTCGCTCTTCGCCCGTGAGGCGAAGGAAAGGTGTCATTGCGAGAGTGGTTGAGGAATGGTGTCGGGAACGGCGGTCGGCGTCTCCATCACGCGCATCCTTCTCGATAGAGCGGCCTTCATGAAGCCCTCGAACATGGGATGCGGGTGATTCGGTCGTGATTTGAACTCGGGATGGAACTGTGACGCCAGGAAGAAGGGGTGTCCCGGCAGCTCCACGATCTCGACGAGGTTCTCGTCGGGTGAGAGTCCCGTCAGCCGGAGCCCCGCTTGTTCGAGGTCACGGCGGTAGCGGTTGTTCACTTCGAATCGATGACGGTGCCGCTCATAGATGACCGGCTCTCCGTAGAGCGAGCGCACCAGTGAGTCCTCGGCCAGCTTGGCGGCGTAGAGCCCCAGGCGCATCGTGCCACCCTTCTCCGACACATCTTGCTGGCTCTCCATGAGGTCGATCACGGGATGCGGAGATGTCGGTTCGAATTCGGCGCTGTGGGCGTTGGCGAGTCCCGCCACATTCCGGGCGTACTCGATGACGGCGCATTGCATGCCAAGGCACAACCCGAGGAACGGAATCTGGTTTTCTCGAGCAAATCGAATCGCTTCGATCTTGCCCTCGATGCCCCGGGGACCGAAGCCGCCGGGCACCAGGACCCCGTCCAGACCGTCCATGTGTGAAGCGGCGTAGAGGCCGGTCATTTCCTCCGAAGGGACCCACCGTAGGTCCAGGCGAGCTCCGTTGGCCAGCGCACCATGGCGGAGCGATTCCACGACCGACAGATAGGCATCGGGAAGATCGACATACTTGCCTACCACGCCGATGGTGACGGCCTGGTCAGCGGTTTCGGCCCGCTGGACCATCTTCCGCCAGGCATCGAGATCGGGTTCCGGCGCCTCGATACGAAGCCGTTTGACGATGACATCGTCGAGCCCGCGGTCATGAAGCAGCAACGGAATCTCATACAGGTTGCCCGCATCCAGAGCGTTGATGACTGAGTCGTCGTCCACATCGCAGAAAAGGCTGATCTTGCGCCGAATCGAATCGTCGATCGGTCGGTCCGACCGCACCACGATCACGTCGGGGTGGATACCGCGGCTCCGCAGCTCGGCAACCGAATGCTGGGTGGGTTTCGACTTCAGTTCCTCGGCGCTGGGGATGTAGGGCACGAGTGTCACATGGATGTAGGCGACATTGTCGCGCCCGACGTCTTTGCCAAACTGTCGGATAGCCTCCAGGAACGGGAGCCCCTCGATGTCGCCGACGGTGCCCCCGACTTCGGAGATGACGACGTCGACCTCGTCGCGATCGCCCATCCGTTTGATCCGAGCCTTGATCTCGTTGGTGATGTGCGGGATCACCTGCACGGTTCCACCGAGGTAGTCGCCGCGCCGTTCCTTTTGAATGACCGCCTGATAGATCGAGCCGGCGGAGACCGAAGCGTCGCGTCGCAGATTGACGCCGGTGAATCGCTCATAGTGGCCGAGGTCGAGGTCTGTCTCCCCGCCGTCGTCGGTCACGAACACCTCGCCGTGCTGAAACGGATTCATCGTGCCGGGATCGACGTTGATATAGGGGTCGAGCTTCTGGAGGACCACGTTGAGTCCGCGAGCTTTGAGAAGGCGACCGAGGGAGGCTGCGGTGATCCCTTTGCCAAGGGATGAGACTACGCCACCCGTTACGAAGATGTATTTCGTCACGGGAGGTGAGCGTAGCACCCCGGCGGGATCCTCCCAACGACTGACCACGCGGGTCGAGGTGTCGTAGGAGGATTCGGCCTGTACCTACCCAGAATCGCTCCAGAATCTCGGCTTGCGTGAGATGAAGCCGTCCGTATCGTCCTTCCAGGCGTGACCAACGATCTTCGGTTGCCGGTGAAGACGTTTGCTCGATGGAGTCGCCACGGACCGAGGTTCTTTCAGCTGCGGATGGAGAGCGCTGTCCGGCGAAGTTCGGCGGCGTGTTGGCGACCCTCGTCGGAATCATCGAGCCCGGCCAGCATCCGAGCCAGCTCCTCGATCTGTGCTGCGTCGGTCAACCGACGTACCGAAGCCGTGGTCTCATCGCGATCGACGGTGAATTGCATATCGGCGAAAGCGGCCACCTGGGGAAGGTGAGTCACCACGAGCACTTGTCGATCGTTCGAGAGTTCGGCGAGCTTCTTTCCGAGCGCCAACGCCGTCCTGCCTCCAACCCCCGCGTCGATTTCGTCGAACGCGATGACCGGGGCCTCGCCTGCTCCGCCGGCCAGACGAAGCGCTAGAACCAACCGGCTCAGTTCCCCGCCCGATGCGACCCGAGAAACGGGCGCCGCCTCCAAACGGCGGTCGGAAGCGAACCGCAAACTCAGCCGGTCCGTTCCGTGGGGTCGGGGGGCGGCCTCCTCCACGTCGATCAGAACAGCAGGGTCGGTGAACCCCAACTCGACGAGATGGGACACGGTCCGGGTGGCCAGCACCTCGGCCGCCACCCGGCGAGCTGCCGTCAGGTTCCGACCTGCGGTTTCGACGGCGGCGGTAGCGTCGAGCCAATCCTGTTCGATCCGTCCGCTTCGTTCGAGGAGATCCTCCACCTCGGCCACCCGGCGCGCCGCAGCTCTCCCGAACTCCAAGATCTCCTCGAGCGTCTGGCCGTATTTGCGTCGGAGATCCCCCAAGAGCGCCAGCCGGGATTCAGCCAGATCGGCTGCGGCGGGGTCGTGCTCCACTTCATCTGCTGCGTGCCGGGCATCGCTGGCGAGGCTGGCCAGCCCCTCTGCGGTTGCTTCGGCTTCCCGGGCAAGTGGGCGGAGGTCCGGGTCGAGCGTCGCCGCTCTCCTGAGGGCAGCCACCGCCGCTCCGACCTGCTCGATCCCTTCTCCCAACGACTGGTGAGCCGTGGAGAGATCTTCCACCAGGGCGTCGGCGTTTCGGAGGCGGTCGGCTTGGAGGGCGAGAGATTCGTCATCCCCCGCTGCGAACCCCGCCTGAGTGATCTCTTCGGCTTGCCAGGCCGAAAGCTCGCGATCGCGTTCCAAGGCCCGCATGTCTCCGCCGAGCTCTGCTTTGGCATCTTCGATCTCCCGGAGCCGAGCCCATGCCTCCTGATAGGTTTCGAGGGCTGGAGACGACTCAGGCGCGATGAGGCGATCGACCAGCAACCTGATTTCCGCTTCACGCCCGATGGCGAGATGATCATGTTGGGCCACCACTTCCACGAGGCCCCGCATCCGTTCCTCGATCAGCTTGAGTGGAACCATTTCGCCGTTCAGGTAGGCGCGGGACCGGCCGGTCTTGCGGATTCGCCTGGCTACGACCAGTTCGTTCCCATCCGCATCCACGAAGCGGCCCTCCACCAAGGTCTCCTCGCCTTCGGGTCCAACCAGATCGGATCGGGCGGAGAGCCCCAGGAGCAACTGCAACGCCCCGAGCAGCATGGTCTTGCCCGTGCCGGTCTCCCCGGTCACGACGACCAGACCGGGGCCCGGCTCGATACGAGCCGCGGAGAGGATCCCCAGGTTCTTGACCGCCAACTCGTCGAGCATCAGAGCGTTTCCCCGTCCAGTCCTTCGTAGAGCCTGAGCTTGGTCTTCACGGTTTGGGTGTACGACCGTTTTCCGAACTCGACGAACCGAACCCGCCGGGGTCCTCCCCGGATGAGGATCGTCTGGCCGGGTTGCGCCACACCGAGTTCGTGCCCGTCCACATTCACGGCGGCCGCCCGATCATGCGCCACCTTGCACCGAATGACCGTGGAAGGCGGGAGAACCAAAGAACTGGTGAACCGTGAGTAGGGCGCCACCGCTGTGACCACCAAGGCATCGACCGACGGATCGACGATCGGCCCGTTGGCCGAGAGGTTGTATGCCGTTGATCCTGTTGGCGCGGCAAAGATCAGGCCATCTGCCCGGTACGTGAGGAACCGCTCGTCCTCTATGTAGATCTCCAACGAGACGAGTCGCTGGCTGGTCGTCTTCTCCACCACCACGTCGTTGAGACCCCAAGCCGGCGCCCCGCCATCGATCGAGGCCTCCACGGTCATCCGGGAGGTCTCATCCCAAGCGCCGGTCGCCAGAAGCTTGACCAATGCCGGGAGGTCCTCGATATCGGCGGCAGCCAGGAACCCCACCCTTCCCAGGTTGACCCCGATGATGGGGACGTCGAGCGCCAGTCCGTACTGGGCTGCCTCGAGCACGGTTCCGTCTCCACCGATCGCCATCACGACGCCGCAGGCGCTCAACTCGTCGCCCCTCATCCCACCGCGTGAGGTTTCTTCGGACACCGATACGACCTCCATCGAGAACTCGGCGCCGAGGCGTCGAACTTCGTCGGCTACCGCGTCCGCTTCCTGTCGATCTGAACGCACCACGAGACCCAGCCTCATGCGGACACCAGCGCGAGCCTCGGTCGCCGAACCGACCTAGCTGAGCGCATCCGTGTCTTCCTGGCGCTGAACCGAGGCGAGAGCCGGCACGTCGGACGGATCGAGCATGGATCCGAGTCGGTCGGCGATTGCGTCAGCGACCTCCGGCGCGTCAGCGGGGTCGAGGTCCGCCAGGGCCCCGATCTCCGAATCGAGACTTGCTTGGCGAGCGGGTTCGAGAGCGTCGCCAGGTTCCTCATGAGTGAGCTGGGTAGAATCCATGGCCCCATTATCGCCGCCCTGTACGACAGGATGCTGTATTGATCCCCCTCCGCGACACAAACCCCGGTTTGTCGCTCCCCCTGATGACCTTCGTCCTCATCGGGATCTCTGTGTTCGTCTTCCTCTTCGTCCAGGGCGGGAGCATCGATGCAGACGGCCAGATCTACCGTCTGGCCACCATCCCTTGCGAGATCGTGACAGGAGATCCTCTCGACGTCGAAGAGATCACCATGCAAACGTGTGTGACGGAGCCGCTCGGCGATGCCTTTGCACCCGACAAACCCGTTCTGTTCTCTCTGGTGGCCTCGGTTTTCCTTCACGGGAGCTTTCTGCACCTGGCCGGCAATATGTGGTCGTTGTGGATCTTCGGCAACAACGTCGAGGACGCCTTTGGACGCAGGGGCTATCTGGCGTTCTACCTGGCGGCCGGCCTGGCAGCCGGAATCGCCCATGTCGCACTCAATCCGTACTCCGTGATCCCGGTCGTAGGAGCGTCCGGGGCGATCGCCGGCGTCATGGGCGCCTACCTGGTTCTGTTTCCTCGAGCTCACGTGCGCACGCTGATCGTGTACTTCCCGGTCCGTGTCCCCGCGTGGGTGTTTCTGGTCGTCTGGTTCCTCAGCCAGTTCTGGATCTCCGCTTCGTCCCCCGAGGTTGCGTGGCAAGCACACGTAGGCGGGTTCGTGTTCGGAGTCGTGGTGACCTTGGCAATGCGAGAAGTATTGATGCGCCGCCTCCGTTCACACCATTTCCCGTTCGAGGTGGTCGCCCAGCCACTTCGGTAGTCCCGCGATCGAGGGTAGGAGCACGTCGGGAGTGAGCTCGGTCGGGATTTCACTCGCATCGTCGATCACGCCGGTGAGGACGCCCGCGGTCAGCCACCCGGCGGCCTTGCCCATCGCCAGGTCGGTCGAGGGCCGATCACCGATCACGAGGGTGGGCCCCTCGGTGTCGATCCGGGACCGCAGAAGCTCGATCATGGGCAAGAAGGGCTTCCCGGCCGCCAAGGGTTCCTGTCCGCAGGTTGCGGCCACCGCCGCCACAACAGCGCCGGCTCCCGGCCAGAGGCCGTCCGGAGTTGGAAACGCTGGATCGAGGTTGGTAGCGACGAACCACGCTCCGGCGCGCACTGCCAACGCTGCATCGCGCAACGACTCATAGGTGAGACCGGTGTCGAGACCAACCACCACCGCTTCGGCGTGCCGCCAATCGGAAACCACCTCGACCCCGACGGCGTCCAGAGCTCCGTGCACCCCCGGACCGCCCAGGACATACGCTCGGTCCACCTCGCCCGCCAGGACCGAAGCGGCCGCCTGGGCCGAGGAGACAGTCTCCTCGGGCATGATCGACAACCCGGTGAGGCGGCTGAGTTTCTCGGCGGCCTGGTCGGGCGTTCGCGAGGAGTTGTTCGTACAGAAAACGGTGTGCCACCCCGCCGTGCGGAGTGCCTCGATCGCCCGGTCTGCTCCGGGGATGAGCTCGTTTCCGAGGTAGACCACACCGTCGAGATCGCAGACGATCGTCCCGGGGCAACTCATCGAACTGCCAATTTGGCAGACAGAATCTGGACCGTCTCAGCCAGCAACCTGGTAGTCCGGTCCAGTGATTCGATCGAGATTCGTTCGTCGTTGCCATGGAACATCGACAGGAACTCGGTGAATCCGACCCGGTCATCAAACCAGCCGGCACCGTAGGTGGCTGTGCCCCTGGAACGGAAGAAGCGGGCATCCGTGGTGGCTGGGGTGAGCGCCGGTACCACCAACGCCGACCCGGTGAGCCGTTCGAACGCCGAAACCAACGCTTCCCACAACAGGCCAGCCGGCGGAGTCGAGTTGGCTGCCTGGGTTCGCTCGACCCGGAAATCGAGGCGCTCGTAGTCACCGCCGAGGACCTTGGCCAGGTGGGCATGCACCGTTTCGCCGTCCTGTCCTGGAAGCAGGCGAATGTCGAGGGAGGCTTCGCCGCCGTCGGGAATGACATTGGTTTTCGTGCCGCTGTTGAGGATCGTCGGGGTGACCGTCATGTGCGTACACGCATGGGCGTACCGAGCCATTCCGAGCTCGATCTCGGCCAGCGCCTCTATGGCACCGTCGATCCCGTCCGGGTCAGTCAGGTCTTTCTTCAGCTGAGCGTCCAAATCGAGAGCGGAAACGAACCGTCGCCAGTCCGGCGAGATGGCGGTTGGCGTTGGCGCCTCCGCCAGGGCGGCAACCGCTCTCGCCAGTGTCACCAGGGCATTGTCGGTGCCGTATGGCTGACTGCCGTGACCGGGCTTCCCTGTCGAATGCACCGTCTGCCAGTACGGTCCCTTCTCACCGACGTTGATGACGGGAGCCGGACCGTCGGAAGTAGCTATCGAGGGGAAGGCGATCTCGGTGAGCAGGTAATCGCAGCCGACCGCATCCCAATGATGATCGACGAGGTATTCGGCGCCGTATGTGCCGCCGGCCTCCTCGTCGGCCACGCCGAGGAAGAGCAGATCTCCCTGCGGCCGGGGCAGCGAGCCGTCGAGGAATTGCTTGAAGACCACGGCCATCGAAGCGGTCAGGTTCAACATGTCGACCGCGCCTCTCCCCCACACGAATCCATCGGCGATCTCGGCACCAAAGGGCTCCCTGCTCCAGCCGTCTCGGGTCACCGGGACCACGTCGAGGTGCCCCATGAGCATGAGGCTCGGGGCGTCTGCATCAGAGCCCTCGACCCGATACACCACGCTTTGGCGCCCGGGCGCAGGCTCGACGACGAAGCCAGGGCGGCCGAAGTAGGACTCGAGGGTGGCAACCGAGCGCGCCTCATGGCCCGATTCCGGAGAACCGTCGTTGACGCACTCATTCCGGATGAGTGCCTGGAGAAGCTCGACCACCTCGCTATACATCTTCGTCTCCCAGGAGCGATTCCTTCCACGTCCGGAACCGCTCGTGGACCGCCCCGTCGGGACCTTTGCCTTCGCCCTGCCGGCCGGATAGCCGGAACCGGAATCGGCGGTCCGGCTCGTCTGTATGGATCGCAAGGTACCAGGCGTCACCAACGGGAGGCCCCGCCCGCCACAGGAGATACGACCCGATCCGGCGTTTGTACTCGACAGGTTCACCCAACGCGTCCCCCAGGTGGATCAGCTCTTCAGGCGCCTCGATCCAGCCAACTGCCGGTATCCGGAAGTTGCGTTGGGGAGTAGGAGGCAGTTCGGCCGTGTGGTAGCGGGTGTTCACGAAGGGGCGTTCGTGGGGAGGGAGGGTCCTGTCAGACACCGAGCACGTCCAAGAGATCATGCATGGTGTCCGTGAGGTTGAGGTTGCGGGCTTCAGCCAATGGCACCCACGCCGCGTCAGCTGCGTCGTCCCCCGGCTGAACCTCCCCGTCGATGACCTCGGCGCGGAAATCGATGAGGACGAAGTGGTGAGTGTCTCCGATGACCTCGCCGACCCACAGCGGTTCACGGATCTCCACGTCCAACCCGGTCTCCTCCCTGACTTCCCGCCGGGCTGCCGCCTCGAGTGTCTCTCCCCAGCCGACCTTCCCACCCGGGACAGCCCACTGTCCTCGAGCAGGATTGCGGCCGCGTTGAATGAGCAGAATCGAACCGTCCCGGATGATCACAGCGCCGACACCCGGGATTGGGTGATCCATCGTCACGTACGTGTGTCGTCATGGTGCATGACGATCGAGCGGGCGGAGAAACCCCCGGCCTCGAAGAAGTTCTTGACGAGACGGTGACCGGGGAGAACGTGAGCGTCGAAACGAACGATGCCACGGTCTCTGAGCCGAGCGAGGGCCAGGTCTCGCATGGATTCGGCGACTCCCACCTCTCGCGCCTCAGGCTCGGTGAAGACGAAACGGATGGCACCCAGCGACTCGTCGACGTGGGGCAGCATGGGTTCGATCCAGGCCATCAGAAAGCCAAAGGGAACATCGTCGATCTCGCCCACCACCACGAACGCATCGGGATCGCCGATTGCCTCGGCGAAGGCACCCTCCACGGGATGACCCAATCCATCGGTCTTCATCCACATCGGGTGAAGAGCGTCCATCTCGAGGGCCAACCGGTCGTACATCCGCACCAGTTCATCCAGATCATCTCGAGTAGCGAGTCGGGCGGTAACGTTCACGGGATCCTCAGCGGTCGGAATGGCCAGGCTAGTGGGTTGGGCGACCCTAGAGCACGGGCGTCGAAACGGGTCGACGACGCATTGACGACGGCGAGCCGCCCGTGAAGGCACGACGCTCCGCTGACGGCTTGGATCAGGAAGCGCAGTCCCTACAGACGCGTTTACGTTTGCTGGCCAACTGGCTCGTGCGTTTCACCATGAAGCATTCCGCACACACGAATTCGTCGGAACGACGCTCCTCGGCACCTTGGTTGAGCGAGATCTCTTCGCGACGAATCGCCCGCAGTTCGGCCGCTTCATCGACGTGGAGCTCGCCGGCGACCTCCTCATCGAGCAAGGCCAATTCCTCTGCTTCGAGTTCTTCGAGGGCTTCCGCTTCCTCTTCTTCTTCGTCATCGTCGTCTTCGTCGTCTCCGGAATCCTCGTCGATCTCGACATCGATTTCGTCATCGATTTCGTCATCGAGTTCGTCGACGTCCGGGTCCTCGTCGGGATCGAGCTCAGTGTCTTCGAGTTCGTCTTCGAGTTCGTCTTCAAGAATGTCGTCGGCCATCGTGAGCACCTCCATCCGGCGGGCGGGATTATACGCCTTCTCGTCTGGCCTACAAGCTCTTGCAAGGTTCCGGTATTCCGAGGTCGCTCAGATCCGGAGAAACAGCTTCCCCTGGGCCACGGAACCGCTGACCGGCGTGGTTCCCAGGTATTCACCGTCGACCTCCACCGGCCAGGCGCGGTCAACCTCCAGCTCGAAGCCGGTACCGCTCATCCGTCGCACAGACCGGTGCGTCAAATGCATTCCTCGTTTTGCCTGGCTGAACAGCGTCAAGGCCTCGATGCGGCGCGCCGTGATGAGCTGCAGATCGAGTATCCCGTCCATCACAGCCGCCTTCGGCGCGATGTTGAGCCCGCCTCCGAAGAACTGCCCATTGGCGAAAATCGCAGCCAGCGCAGGACCCTCGTACCGTCGGCGGCCGCTGACGAATCGAATCTCGGCCGGCCGAAACCGTGGAAGCGTCATCCAGAAGGACGTCTGGTACTTGGCCGCTCCCAGGAAACGAGGGAGTCGGTCAGCAACGCCGGCGCTCGCCGCCCCAATCCCGGCTTCTGCCACGTTCACGAAGGCGGCGCGCCTCCCCCAATTTCCTTCGACATATCCCACGTCGAGCGGGTAGTCCTCGGTTCCCCGGAGATGGGGAGCCGCCCCCTCGACTGTTTGGGGTAGCGCAAACATCCTCGCGAAGTCGGAGCCGGTTCCGGCCGGGAGTAGGGAAAGCACCGGCGGCGTCTTTGGCTGAGCAGCGAGAAGACCATTGACCACGGCGTTGAGGGACCCGTCTCCACCCACCACGGCGAAGTGACCGATCCCTTCAGTGACGGCGCCGCTCAGGCAGTCTTCGAGCGCCGCGATCCCGACTGGCGCAACAACCTCGACGTCCAAGCCCAGTTCTCGGAATACGGCCTCGGTCCGTTCGACGAGGTTCTGACCCCGGCCCGCCGTCGGATTGACGAGCGCCAGCCACCGCTCCGTCACAACAATCCCCCCGCCGCCACGACCCCTCGATCGATGAGTTTCATGGCCTGGGAAGTCTGGTCCGCGATCGCTGGTTCCGCGTCGCGGATCTGGCGCAGCAGGTCCAGAAGTTGACGAGCCACCCTGACGAAATCTCCCGCGGCCATTGGGGTTTCAGCCAGAATCTCATCGAGGTCGATCGACTGACACCAGTGGTAGGCGATCTCTGCAAAGCCGAAGTCGGGGCGGCGACTGATCTGTAGGCCGGCAGCGACCTCCTCGCCGGCGAGGGCCGCCCACAGGTCGTCGAGTTCCGAAGACCGCTCCACCAATGAACGCGGCAAGGGCGGGGCGGTGGTTTCGGTCCTGGCTTCGTAGACGAACCCCGATGCCAGCGCGGCGAGCTCGGCAGGTGCGAGCCCTTCGAGGATTCCTGCTTGCAGCGCTTCGGAGACCAGGAGGTCCGATTCGGAGTAGATCCTCCGCAACCGCTCGCCGGGGGGCAGGAGTTGCCAGCCGTTCGTGTAACCCTTTGCCTCGAGGAGATCGAGGATCCTCCGAAACTGGTCGACCAGACCTGAGACTCCCGGGGTTCCGGCGCTGAGACGCCGGTCGAGCTTGTCGGCCTTTCTGAACAAGCGCACGTGGGTCACTGCGTCGGGACAAGCCGCGACAGGATGGTCGATGAGTCCTGCCAGGGTCTCTTCGCCGGTTTGGCGGAAACTGCGTAGCCGTTGAACCAGCTTCTGCTGGAATTTGCGATCGGAGGGGCGGTAGGCGCCCGGCACCTCGATGCGGCCCTGGCGCACCGCCCCTGCCAACTCTTCGACCTTGAACTGGCGGAGCTTCCCGGCGGTCGACAGCATGACGATCGGGGCATCTGCCTGAGGACGTCGTTGCAGCATCAGGTACCGACCTTGCTTGCCGCCGCTCTTCACCCCGACAACGTCCCCGGGGCGTATCTCTTCGAGAAGGCCCCCACGTGCGTGGCCGGCGTCGAGAAGGGCGACATAGGCTTCGATGTCGCCCAGCTCGCACTCCGCACCGACACGAGCGTCCGCCAGGTCGTCCGCCAGTGCGTCACGCCGATGCTGCTGGGCCTGAGCCACCCGGACCAACTGAAATTCGGCAAACGAAGCCCGTAGGAGTTCCTCCGCCCGTTCCTGCTCGTAGTTGGCGACGAGGTTGACTGCCATGTTGTACGTCGGTCGGAAGCTCGAATCCAGCCGGGTCGATCCCGCCGCCGCGATCTCGGTCATCCGTTCGAACCTGGTGAATCGGCTGTAGAGCGTCACCCCGTAGCCGACAGTGTCGATCCCTCGCCGTCCCGCCCGACCGGTGAGTTGGGTGTAGTCGCTGGCGCCAAGCAACTCGTGGGATTCCCCATTGAACTTCGAGAGGCTGTCGAGCACAACGGTCCGCGCCGGCATGTTGATGCCGAGCGCCAAGGTCTCGGTGGCGAACACCACCTTGATCAGACCCATCCCAAACAACTCCTCGACCACCTCCTTGAATGCGGGGACCATCCCGGCGTGGTGGGCCGCCACCCCTGCCTCGAGATCGGCGAGCCAGGAGCCGAACTCGAGAACAGAGAGATCGGCGTCGGCGAGGTGTCGGGTCTTTTCGGTGGCGATGCGTCGGATGATCCGGCGCTCCTCGGGGTCCGTGAGCCGGAGATGAGCGCCCGCCACCAGCCGGGCGGCACTCTCGCATCCGGCCCGCGAGAAGATGAAGTGGATGGCAGGCAGCATTCCCTCGGCGCGAAGCCGTTCTACGACTTCAGGGCGCCGGGGTGTGGCAAACCGACGGCGCTTCCCGGTCTTGGAGGCGAGCAGGCGCCGAACCTGCTCGTTGGCCTTTCGAACCGATCCCTTCTGGGTGAACATCGGGTACAGGAGGTTCTTCGGTTTGGCCCAGAGGTCCGTGACCATGAACATCGGTTCGAGTGGAACCGGACGATGTGTCTCGATGACCAGACGGGTAGGTCCCCGTCTCGCTTGAATCCATTCGGTGAACTCCTCCGGGTTGGCGACCGTGGCGGAGAGGCACACGAGTTGGATGTGGGGAGGGGCATGGATGATGACCTCCTCCCAGACCGACCCTCTGAAGCGGTCCGCCAGATAATGCACCTCGTCGAGGATGACGGTTCTCAGATCGTCGAGGGATCTGCTCTTCGAGTAGATCATGTTCCGCAGCACTTCGGTGGTCATCACGACGATCGGGGCATCGCCGTTGATCGAGTTGTCGCCGGTGAGCAGCCCGACGTTGTCTTCCCCGTAGATCTCCCCGAACTCTCGATACTTCTGGTTGCTGAGGGCTTTGATCGGCGTCGTGTAGAACGCCCGCCCACCGGCGCGAGTGGCGAGAAAGACCGCAACCTCGGCCACCAGGGTCTTGCCTGCCCCGGTGGGGGCGGTCACAACCACCGATTCCCCTGACTCGATCGCCTCGGCCGCGAGGATTTGGAACCGGTCCGGCGAATAGGGCAGGTCCCCGAAGAACTCTGCGGCGGTCACTTTCTCAGCACGAGTCTGATGAGAAGGATGTCGATCTCGTAGAGGAGGTAGAGGGGCAAAGCCAGGAAGAACATCGTGAAGGCGTCGCCAGTGGGGGTGGCCATCGCCGCCAAGACCGTGATGGCCAGGACCGCCCACCGTCGGCCTTGTCTCAACTGTTTCGACGTGACGATTCCCATGGCCGCCGCAGCAAAGAGAAATACCGGAAACTCGAAAGACAGTCCGAACACCAGCAAAAAGCGAAGCACGAACGAGAGATATTCATTCACCGTGGTCCCCACCGCCACGTCGAGCATGCCTTGGAGGAACTCCAGACCTCGAGGCAGAATCGCATAGGCGAATCCGACGCCCACGACGAAGAGAATCACGAGCGCGGCGACGATTGGCACCGCCCACTTACGCTCTCTGTCGGTGAGGCCAGGCGCCACGAAACGCCACATCTGCCACGTGATCGGGACACTGCCGATGAGGAAACCGCCAAAGAGAGCGATCCTCATCGAAGCCGAGAAGGCTTCCGTCGGCTTCAGGGTGACCAACTCCGTGTCGGGAAAGACCTGGTTGAACGGTTCAGAGAGAATGGCGAACAGGCGATCTCGAAAGACGTACGCCACGATCGCCCCTGCCACCAGCGCCAGGGATGCCTTGAACAGACGCGCCCGCAGCTCCTCGAGATGTTCCAGCATCGACTGCCGCTGGCCGTCGGCGATCACGAAGGTTCCTCTTCGGCATCGGGTGGAGCAGGATTGAGATCCACCCCAGGAGGAATGCCCGCCACACCGTCGTCCGCGAGACGGCCTCCGGTTGCGAGGCTCCGATGAGATCCTCCCCGGCATCGATCTGCTCCAGGTCGTCAGCGGCGTCGGAGACGGTTGGCTTCTCGGTCGGGGCGGGTCGCTTCCATGCGAACCCTCGATGAACCTCACCGGCCGCGTCAGTCAGCTCACCGCCGACGCCCCGCAATTCGTTCTCCACCTCGCGAATCGGACGGGTCACATCCTCACGGATCTGGCGGAGAGGGTTCTCGATATCACCGATCTCTCGTTCGAGCCCCTGGCGAAAGTCGAGCGCAATGGCCCTCATGGTTCGCGTCCATTCGCCGGCCTTGCGAGCCAGCTGTGGGAGACGTTCGGGGCCGAGGACAAGGAGAGCGACTATGGCGATGACCACCATCTCGCCGCCGTTGATATCAAACATCCCCGTTCATGGTAGATCGAACGGGGATGGGTAATGGTACCGAAGCACCGGGTCAGTGTGACCTTCAGGTGGTGATGAGGCGAACTGGTTCGAGTTCGGTCTCGAGGGCGGCGACAAACGAGCCGATCTCGTCTTCTGTGATGGGATTCGGATCGATGATGCTGTAGCCCACCCCGGTGGCGAGCAGCACGCTGACGACCCGGGCATTCGCTGGGCGACGCTGGACGGTCGAGCAGGTGGGGCACGCAAAACGATAGTTGCCCATCTCCTCCGAGGGATCGAGCTCGAGAGCGAGATCTTCGGGGGTCAGCTGCACGTCTCCGCACCTGATGCAAGTTGTCTTGATCGTGGTCATGGTTGGTCTCCGCACTCACCGTTTCCTATGCCGTATGTATCGGCGAAGGGCTCCACATTCTGAAGAAGAATCCGGCGACCGGGATGTGGCAGCGACTCGAGACCCGTCGGACCTGATTCAGGAAACCCCGTACCGGCGGAGGATGCGGCTTCGAAGTCCGTCGAGGTCGTCGGCCACCTCGTCGCCTTCGACGAGTTCCGCTTCCCGGCCGAGGCGGAGGAGCAGCCGGGCCACGACTCTCGGGTCCGAGGCAGAAAAGCCCACGAGTCCTGCATCGTCCAGCTCGGTCACCGGGTAATACTCGGCGACCCATCGCGCTCGGGGGCCGAGACGGATCGACGCTCGGACGTCGTCTTCCGAGGGCGTGTAGCGAACCTCGGGCGGAGGCACGACCTCCGGAGGCTCGAACAGCTCCTCGGTGAGGGCGGCCGTGCGGATGCGATCAACACGGAAGACGCGCTCGGCGCCTGCCGTCCGGCAATGACCGGAGAGATACCAGTTGCCAAGGGCGGAGAAGACGGACCACGGCTCCACTGAACGGGCTTTGGTCTCTCCCCGTCCGAGCGACGTGTAGACGATGTCGACCACCTGATGGTCTGCGGCCCCGCGACGCAGCGTGTCCACCAGCTCGGAGCTGACGGCCAGGTCCACGGAGAACGCGTCCTCGGCATCGGGAACCAGCACGTTGGACAGTTTCGAGATGGCCCGTTCGAGAGCAGGTGGGGCCTGGCCCGTGCTCGTGAGCGCCATCCCGGCCGCCAACAAACCGAGCGCCTCGGCCGGGCTGAGGCGCAATGGAGCGCTGAAGTAGTCGGCCATGTCGACGACGACCTCGTCGTCTTCGATGTAGGCGACCATCAGTTCCCCTGGCCCGTACCCGGGGAGGCCGCACACAAAGACGAGATCGAGGTCCGCCATGAGTTCACGCTTCGTGTACCCGAATCGCTCGCACACCTCGGTCGTCGTGACGCCGGGGTTGGCGATCACCCAAGGAAGCATGGAGAGGATCCGGGTGAGACGCTGGGTGGTCTTATTGCTCATCTGGGAACCTCACGTGATGGCTCGCACTCGATCGATGAGCTGGTCCCTCAACGTTGGAGGCCCGAGGAGCTCTGCGTGCTCCTCGAACGCCAGCAGCCAACCGATGAACGCGTCGGGATTGGCCACCGCCAGCGTCGCCCTGACCGAGCCGTCGTCGCTCGGCGTGATGGTGACATGGGAGGGAAGCTGACGGGTCGCCCACCATGCCACATCGGGATCGAACACCACCGTGGCTTGGACATCCTCTTCTCCGGCCTCCCACGGGGCGGATGGGACGGCCGTCCGAACCGAGAAGCCCTTGGGTCGGTCAAAGGCGTTCGGCGTGTCTCCGAGTACGAATTCCTCAGCTCGATCAACACGGTAGGAGCGGATCTCGTCGTTCTCGCGCGACGCCCCCACCACGTACCAGTGGCCTCTCTGGTGGAGGAGCCCATAGGGATGGATGGATCGCCGGCGGTCCCGGTAGACGAAACCGAGGCCCCGCCGATCGGAGACGGCCTGGAACACGAGGCCGAGTGTGTCGGCGGCAAGGCCGAGGTCGGCCCCCAACGGCTCCCCGGCACCCGCCAGAGGAACTCCGCCCAACTTGAGCAGCGCTTCCGGCCCGGCCGGTTGGCCACCGAGACGAACCACCTGAGCGGCCAGCCACAGAGCAGTTCGTTCCTCATCGGTGAGACCCGGATCGGGTAGTTCGTATTGATCGCGCGGCACGACATAGCCTTGCTCGACCTCCCACGCATCGGTGAAGGCAAGCTCCATGGGGATGCCCATCCCCCGCAGCAGGTCCTTGTCGCGCTCGAACATTCGCCGGAATGCCTCATCGTTCTCTTGGTCGTAGCCGGCCACGGTGTCGCGAATCTCTTCCGCGGTGACCGGACGCTGCACGGTCAGCAGGAAGGCCAGGAGGTTGAGGATGCGTTCGATCACGTTCTTCATCGGTGCCGATACTGTACCGGCGGACTGGACGCACCACTAGACATGTGAGCCGGCCCAGTCGCCGAACGGCCCATTCTGTCGACCGGCCCAATCTGTCAACGGTGAGCCGCCACCCGGCCGCATTCCGGCGTCAGCCGGCCGCATTCCGGCGTCAGCCGGCCGCCAGCGCCTCATCGATGAGATACCCGACGCCCGCGGCTGCGCGGTCTGCGGCTGGGAGGGCCGGGTTCCATGATGAAAACGAGCAGGCAACCACCCGCCCCGTCGCCGCCAAATCACGGAGCGCGGCGCCGACATCGGCGAGAGAAGGCCCGTCTGGCGCCGGGTAGTTCACGGCCGGCATGTCTGACGGGTCGACGACGTCCACATCGATGTGCACATAGAGCGATCGACCTTCGGGGACCACCGCCGAAGCCCCCTCGATACCAGTGGCCGTGACGCCGGAGCCTTCGAGGGCTTCATCCTCACCAGGGTCCAGGTCCCGGGCTCCAACGAGGATCACGTCCTCGTCGGCCAACGGCTTCACTCCCGCCATCTGCATGATCGTCTGCTCTCCTCGACCCGTCAGCATGGCCAGCGGCATGCCACCGATGAAGTCCGAGGCCGTGGTAGCCCAGGTGTGGAAGTCGCCGTGGGCGTCGAACCAGACCAGGACCGGCTCGAGGTGGCGACGCTGCAGACCGCCCACTACCCCGAGGGATGCGACGCAGTCGCCTGCCACCACGATGGGAGGTTCAGGGCCGGATTGGGCGATGCACTCCGCCAGCTCCCGATAGAGGGCGCCCATTCGTTCCTGGGGCGTTTCGCCACCGAGGGTCTGGCGGATGATCCGGTGGTCCCTGACGACCGAAAGGGCGGATATCTCATCACCCATGAAGTACGGGACCGTCCACAGCACGGTCTAGAGGCCCGCGATGAGCTTCTCGACTCGTTCGTCGACCGCTTTGAACGGGTCTTTGCACAGGACGGTCCGCTGTGCCTGGTCGTTGAGTTTGAGGTGGACCCAATCCACGGTGAAGTCTCGCTTCTTGGCCTTGGCGGCCTTGATGAACTCGCCCCGCAGACGCGCTCGAGTGGTCTGGGGCGGAACCATCATTGCCGAGGCGATGGCTGCGTCGGTGACGGTTCGATCGACGTAGCCGCGTCGCTCCATGATGTAGTAGAGCCCGCGCCCCCGATTGACGTCGTGGTAACTGAGGTCGATGAGCGCAAGCTTCGGGTGCGAGAGAGGGAGGTCCCATTTCTCTCGGGACCGCTCGATGAGGTGGTATTTGATGACCCAATCGACCTCTCGATCGAGGCTGAGCGGGTCCTTCTCGAGGCCGGTCAGGAGATGTTCCCACATCTCCACCGCCTTTTGGACGGGGGCCGGGAATCCCGGACTACGGGCATATCGCAGCGCCCGTTCGAGGTACTCCCATTGAATGTCGAGAGCGGAGAGTTCGCGCCCGTTCTGAAGTCGTATCTTTTTCCGGCAGGTGTAGTCGTGGGAGATCTCTCGTATCGCCCGAATGGGATTCTCGATGGTGACGTCCCTGAAGACCACGTCATCCTCGATCATTTGGAGGATGGCGGCGGCCGTCCCGACCTTGGCGTAGGTGGCGTACTCGGACATGTTCGAGTCGCCGGCGATGACGTGGAGACGGCGATAGCGCTCAGCGTCTGCGTGGGGTTCGTCCCTGGTATTGATGATGGGCCGGCTCCGCGTGGTCGCAGAGGAAACCCCCTCCCAGATGTGCTCGGAACGTTGTGCCATGGAGAAAATCGGGCCACGGGCAGTCTGGAGCAGCTTGCCGGCACCGGCGAATATCTGGCGGGTGACGAAGAACGGGATGAGCGTGTCGACCATCCGCTGGAAATCTCCGTGCCGGCTGACGAGGAAGTTCTCGTGACATCCGTAGGAGTTCCCAGCTGAGTCTGTGTTGTTCTTGAAGAGAAAGATCTCACCCCGGATCCCCTCTTCGGCGAGCCGTTCCTCCGCCGAGGCGACGAGACTCTCGAGAACCCGCTCGCCGGCCTTGTCGTGCGCGACCAGTTCGAGGAGGTTGTCACATTCCGGAGTGGCGTATTCCGGATGGCTCCCAACGTCCAGGTACAGACGGGCGCCGTTCTCCAGGAACACGTTCGACGATCGCCCCCAGCTGACCACTCGACGGAAGAGATACCGGGCCACTTCGTCAGGGCTGAGCCGGCGTTGGCCCCGAAGGGTGCAAGTCACGCCGTATTCATTCTCGATTCCGAAGATTCTTCGGTCCACGCGCGCAGCCTAGTGGGCCTTTGCTCGAACGGTGGCCGGGTTCCCCGGATCGGCCGAAGCCGGCGCCGGTGGTGTCACGTAGCGAGCGCCGCCTGGATTTCCTCCTGAGTGAGCTTGCGGAAGGTGCGTCGCCGCTCCCCGTTCGTGAGGATGCCCGCCTCCCAACCGTCGGATTCCACGTCGCCGCCGAACGACTCCGAGCCGAGCCGGATGGCGGCCTCGAGGGTGATGTCGGGCTCCCATCCTGCTTTCAGACGTTCCGTGAGGTCTTCGGATTGGCCACCGATGGCACAGAAACTCTGTTCGTCGTACAACGTGCCGTCGTAGACGATCTTGTAGAAACGGCTCTCTCCCTCGTTTCCGAGCTCGACAACCAGGATCTCAACCTCGTACGGTTTCACTTCGTGGGTGAAGATGTTGCCCAGTGTTTGCGCAAAGGCACTGGCCAGCGACTTGGCGAGCACGTCGGTCCGGCCATAGAGGTAGCCCTTCATGTCCGCATGGCGGATTCCTGCTACCCGAAGCAGCTCGAACTCGTTGTATTTCCCGACCCCGGCGAAGGCAATCCGATCGTAGATCTCGGAGATCTTGTGGAGCGTGCGAGAAGGGTTTTCGGCAATGACGAGGATTCCCTCGTCATACGCCAGCGCCACGATCGACCGGCCCCGAGCGATGCCCTTGCGGGCGAACTCTGCCCGATCCTTGACCAGCTGTTCTGGTGGAACATAGAACGGCATGGTCATCGGGCGGCCTCCAACGCCGATTGGGCCAGGGCCCGGATCCGAGCTTCCTCTACCTCGACGAGCCCCGTGTCCCGAATGAGGACCACGTTGGGCAGGATGCCGCGTCGCAGATCCGGCCCGCCGGTGGCGACGTCTTGCTCGGCGGCGGCGACGAGTGCCCCGATGCTCACCTCGAGTGCGCCTTCCTCGTCCAGTTCATCCCGGTAGGCGGTACGCAGAAACGACTTGGCTTCTCGCGAGCCGGACCCCGTCGAACCGAACTCTCTCTCCTCGTAGCGTCCACCGACGACGTCGAAGGTGAAGAGGCGCCCGACCTGATCGATGAGGTCGAAACCGCAGAAGAGCGGAACCACGACGAGGCCCTGGAAGACCATGGGGAGTTGTTGTCGGACCATTCGGGCCAGATAGTTCGCCTTGCCTTCCAGGCTGAGCGGGCTCCCCTCGAGCTTCTCGTAGTGTTCGAGTTCGGTCTGAAAGAGCTTGACCATTTCGATGGCCAGTCCGGCTGTGCCCGAGATGGCGACGGCCGAATACTCGTCGGCGGGAAACACTTTTTGGATTCGACGATGCGCGACCGAATAACCTTCCGTCGCCTGCCGGTCTCCGACCATCACCACTCCGCCATCGAAGCGCACCGCAATCACGGTCGTTCCCTCCGGCGCTTCCAGGGGTGTCGAGGATGCCGCAACGACATCCCAGGAGGGGGCGTGACCGGCCGCCCGCAGCAGGTCGCTGAAACCAAGAGGGGCGTCACCTATTCCCAGCGGGAGGAGGCTCGGGACGGGCGGGAACGAAGGACGACGCTCGAGCGTCACTCTCCGCCCTTCTGGACGTAGTTCTTGACGAACTCTTCGGCATTCTCCTCGAGCACCGAGTCGATTTCGTCGAGGAGATCATCGATTTCCTCGATGCTCTCGGTCGAAGCTCCCTTTTCCTCGACCGCTCCGGTCTCAGCCTCTTTGCGTCGGGGGCGACGTTGTTCTTGTTCGGCCATGTCAGGCACCTCCTAGGGCGGCGAGAAGATCGATCGCATCATCGGCTTCGGCGACCAGGTCACCGACCAGCTCTTTGGTCCCACGTAGGGGCTCCATCATAGGCACCCGTTTCATGAACTCTCCTCCGGTGTCGAAGACGAGCGAGTCCCAGTTGGCCGCCGCCAGGTCTCCAGCGAACTTCCGCACGCACTGTCCACGGAACCATGCTCGCGTCGTTTCGGGAGCTTCCTCGGTGGCCGCTTCGATCTCCTCGGCGGTGAACAGCCGGCGAACCTGGTTTCGTCCGACCAATCGCTGATAGAGCGATCGGCTCGGGTCGACATCGTGATATTGGAGATCGAGCGCCCGCATCTTGGCGTCGGACCAATCCACACCACGTTCGGCGAATCCTCGGAGGAGTCGATACTTCGCCACCCAATCGAGTCGATCGGCGGTGGACATGGGGTCCGCCTCGAGATCCTCGAGAAGGCTCCCCCACTCTGTGAGCACCTTGCCCGTCACCGGGTCGTCGTGTTCGCGTTCGGCGTACTTCGACAACCACTCGTGGTATTGCTGCTGCAGTTCGAGTGCCGTGGCGGTGCCGCCGCTGGCCAGTCGCAACGGTTGGGTGCAGATCGACGTCGTGACTCACCTGCCAGCATGCGGCCACCGGATCGTCGAGTTCGAGCGTATCCGGTAGGGCGCCATCATCGAGGGCGGCCAGCAGGAGACCCGTGGCGCCCAACTTGACGAATGTCTGCACCTCGGAGAGGTTGGCGTCGCCGATGATGACGTGCAGCCGTCGGTACTGTTCGGGATCGGCGTGCGGTTCGTCCCTAGTGTTGATGATCGGTCGCTTGAGGGTCGTCTCCAAGCCGACTTCCTCCTCGAAGAAATCAGCTCGTTGCGTGATCTGGAACAGCACGTCGGGGCGTCCATTCTCGCTGCCCACCTTGCCGGCGCCGGTGATGATTTGGCGGGTTACGAAGAAGGTGGTGAGCGCCGAGACGATGTCGCCGAAGGGAATCGCCCTTGGCACGAGATAGTTCTCGTGGGCCCCGTACGAATTGCCCTTCCCGTCACTGTTGTTCTTGTAGATCCCGAGGATCTCTCCGGCCCGAAGCATTTCCTGAGCGGCGGCGGCCGCCCGAGCGAGGATCACCTCTCCGGCCTTGTCGAACAGCGCCGCTTGGAGCGGATCCGAGCATTCAGGAGAGGAGTACTCGGGATGCGCATGGTCCACGTACAGTCGAGCCCCGTTGGTGAGAACCATGTTGACCACACCGGAGTCGTAGTCGCCGGCTCCTCCGCTCTCGAAGCCGTATCCGCGGGCGTCGCGACCGGGTGACTCCTCCTCGAACGACCACTGGACCCGGGTGCGACCACCACGATAGGCATTGACGACGAAGCCAGACGCCAGAGCCGGATTGAAGTCCGGCTGGTTGCGGATGGAGATTCCGAACTCGGTCTCCGTTCCGATCACGATCGGGCGAGCCACTAGAGATACTGGCCCGTCGTGGTGGTCTCGATCGTCCGGCCCTGTTGCTCTCCGTCGATCAGCGTGCGGACGTAGACGATCCGCTCGCCTTTCTTGCCCGAGATCTTCGCCCAGTCATCCGGATTCGTCGTGTTGGGGAGATCTTCGTGCTCCCGATATTCCTGCTTGATGGCGGCAAAGAGGTCCTCTCTTCGTACCCCGGCGATGCCCTCGGCGATTTGACGCTTGATGGCGTCCTTCTTGGCGCGCCGCACGATGTTCTCGATCATCGCTCCACTGGAGAAGTCCTTGTAGAAGAGGATTTCACGGTCGCCGTTGGCGTAGGTCACTTCGAGGAACTCGTTCGGCTCGTCCGTGGCGTACATCTGCTCCACGGTTTCGTCGATCGCCGAGGCGAGGAATGCGGTCACGTCTCCGCCGAATTGCTCGAGTTCCTTGGGGTCATAGGGGAGATCCTCTTTCAGGTAGATCGAGAAGATCTGTCTGGCGGCGTCTTCGTTCGGTCGACTGATCTTGATCTTCACGTCGAGGCGCCCTGGCCGCAGGATGGCCGGATCGATGAGATCCTCGCGGTTCGAGGCGCCGATGACGATCACGTTCTTCAGCGCTTCCACGCCATCCAACTCCGACAAGAGCTGCGGGACGATGGTGGATTCGACATCGGAGGAGATTCCGGTGCCGCGGGTCCGGAACAGCGAGTCCATCTCGTCGAAGAAGACGATGACGGGGACGCCCTCCTCCGACTTCTCTTTGGCGCGTTGGAAGATGAGCCGGATCTGACGTTCGGTCTCGCCGACGTACTTGTTGAGCAGCTCCGGGCCCTTGATGTTCAGGAAATAGGACCGGGCGTCGGATCGTCCGCTTCGCTCCGCCACCGCCTTGGCCAGGCTGTTGGCGACCGCCTTGGCGATGAGGGTCTTGCCGCAACCGGGCGGGCCGTAGAGCAGCACGCCCTTGGGAGCCTCGAGCTGATAGTCGGCGAAGAGCGCTTTGTGGACGTAGGGCAGCTCGACCGCATCCCTGATCGTCTCGATCTGATCGCCGAGTCCCCCCACTTGCGAGTAGTCGACGTCAGGCACTTCCTCGAGCACGAGCTCTTCGACCTCCGGGCGGGCGAGTTTCTCGAATACGAGATTGGTGCGGGTGTCCAATCGCACGTGATCACCGGCCCGCACGAATGTTTCGGCCATGCTGTCCGCCAGACGCACCACTCGTTCTTCGTCGGCGTGGGCGAGTACCAACAGCCGTCCGTCCGGCAGGCGCTCTTTGACTGCAACCACGTCGCCCGTCGTCTCGATCGTGCGCACGTCGACGATGTTCGAAGCGTCGTTGAGGAGAACCTCCTGGCCGACCTGGAGCTGCTTGACCTCGATGGTCGGCTGAGCCAGGACCCGGAGCTTGCGTCCCGTTGCGCTGATGTCAACGGTGCCGTCCTCGTTGACCTGGAGAACCGTCGCAAACGGGTTGGGGGGCGCCGACAACTTCTCGACTTCTTGCCGCAGGACGGCCAGTTGTTCTCGTGCCTCACTGAGGACTGCAGCCAGCTTCTCGTTTTGTTGGGACGCCTGAACCAACTTGCCCTTCGTCTCGATCAGCTGTTCCTCGAGGATCCGGATGCGGCGGGGCGCCTCCTGGAGTCGATGACGGAGAGCGGACATTTCCTCTTCGAGCTGGCGGATCGTCGCTCGAAGCTCTTGGGATTCTGGGTTCTCGGTCGTCATCTCACCGTACCTTTACGACAGGGATGCACTGCGCGCATTATACGACAGGGAGGTTTTCTGTCCTGAAGATCACCCTAGTGCCGGATTGGGGAAATACTGCGTGGTCATTGCCGCGGGCCGGCGGTCACCCCGTGAAGCCGCAGCACCAAGAGAATGAGACACCGACGGGTGTCCCATTCATGAACTCTGTTCGTTTCGAGCCTGTCTCTACGGTTCGATGAAGATGCACTCGCCGGGGCACTCTTCGGCGGACTCGATGGTGATGTCCTCCTGCCCGGCGGGCACGACAGCTAAACCAGCCGCTCCTTCGGAGTTGCCTTCGGCAGCCGCATAAATCGTGTCGCCTTCGCGAACGTAGGCCAGGCCGTCGTCGAGGAGAACGAACACGTCTGGCGCAATCTCTTCGCACAGGCCGTCACCTGTGCAGAGGTCCTGATCGATCCACACCTTCATGTTCTTGACTCCTGCGTTCGAAACCGTCGTGGCGACATGATAGCCACAGTGGCCCCGTAAACCTCCATTACTTCGTAGCCGAGCCGGACTCTGCGGGCATATCTGGTGCAGCCGGGGCATCGAGGGCCTCAGTCTTGCGAGCTACGGTCACGAAGCCGGTGTGCCCGACCATTCTGTGATCCGGCCGGACCGAGCGACCCTCGACATTCCAAGTGCGGAGCAACGCCTCGAAGTTGGTGATGTCGAGGAACCGACCGGAGCGGCGCAGGGCCTCCACCGTCTGTTGCATCTGAGGGACCGTGGGAACGTAGGAGCAGAAGACTCCACCGGGGGCGAGATGCTCCACGGCGACGTCAGCCGTGTGCCACGGCTCAGGCAGGTCGAGAACGATGCGATCCGGTGCTATCTCGGCGACGTGGTCTTCCACGGAGCCGACGCGAAGATCCAGGGTCTCCGGAACCTCACCAAACCACCTCTCGATCGTGGCGCTGGCGTGGGCAGCATGGTCGTCGCGACGTTCGATCGAGATGACGCGACCGGTCGGACCGACTGCCTGAACCAACGCCATCGTCAGTGCGCCGGAACCCGTGCCGGCCTCGAGTACGACCGAGCCGGGTCTGATGTCGCCAAAGATGAGGATCGGTCCGATGTCCTTCGGGTACACGACCTGGGCGCCGCGCTTCATCTTCAGGATGTAGTCAGTGAGCCGTGGATGCAGCATCACGAATTTCCCGCCCGCCTCCGTCGTGAAGGTGGAGCCGTCAACCGACCCGATGATGTCCTTGTGTGCGATGACGCCGCGGTGGGTGGAGAAGGTGCCCGTTTCCGTCAGACTGAGGAGATATCGCCGGTCCTTGTTGTCGATCACCAAACACAGGTCGCCCGCTGCGAAGGTGCTGGAAACGACCCGGGCATGGTTCGCCATGTGGTTAGGAGAGCACCGAGAGCGCCCCAGCGATGCCGGTCAGGACCATTCCCAGGACCACTGCCCACACCACGATCTTCACCATCTTCTGATTACGCATGCCGGCCAGTGTACGTCGGATCTCGGCGTTCCCCTAAGCTGGCCGCATGCTCAAGTCGGTACTCAGACAACTCGGACTCGGCAATCTGATTGGTTTCGGCGCTGCTCGCATGTGGCGTGGGTTTCGCGAGGGAGACCAAACGATCATCGCCCTTGGCGCGGCCGCGTTGCTCCTGGCATGGTTTCGTCGGCCCCGTGAGCGGGTTCTCCTTCATAGCCAGCGCATCGAACGCGGCGAAAAGGTGGTTGTCGACATGCGACCCGCCAAAGAACCCTCGGCCTGACCGCCCGGTTCAGACTTTGTAGACCTCGACCACGGCGCCGCCTGCCTTGCCACGCCGTCTTCCGAGAATGAACACCACGATCAGCAGAAGGACGAGGCCACCGACCGCCCAGGTCGCCGACGTCTTGGCCGTCTGCTGAGTTTCTTTCACGGCCTCTTCGATCTTCTTGGCCTGGGCCCGCACATCATCGATTTCAACCATTGGCTTTCATCCTCCATCCAAGAATCCCGATGATCACACCGAGGGCAACGAACGTGATCCCGTAGCCGGCCGCGCTCCACAGCGGAGTGTCGGGAAGCGCTCCGACGATCCATCGCATCACTGCGATGGACATCAGGATTGCACCGATGCCGAACAGCAGTGCGGCTCCCAGCCCCATCCCGGCTGTGCGGCCGATCCGCTTGGCCGGCTCGACGGTCTCTTGGAGCACGTACTCCTTGGAGAGGCCGTAGAGCTGGGTGACCATGTCTGGTAGCTCTTGTATCTTGTTCTCGCTCATGGGTTGAGAGGCTACACCAAGGCGGGTCCCGAGCCGCTCTCCAGACGCAGCATCCGCGATATGGCCGGCACCGACCGGAGTCTCCTCGACCGCGCCAGGGTCATGCGCTCGGGACCCGTTCGACAGCCGATCCGAAGCTCTGCCCTGGGGCCACGAACCCGCCCAGCCCAGAACGCGAAGCGTCCTGCAACGCACCCAAAGCTCTGCCCTGGGGCCACGAACCCGCCCGGCCCAGAACGCGAAGCGTCCTGCAACGCACCCGAAGCTCTGCCCTGGGGCCACGAACCCGCCCGGCCCAGAACGCGAAGCGTCCTGCAACGCACCCGAAGCTCTGCCCTGGGGCCACGAACCCGCCCGGCCCAGAACGCGAAGCGTTCTGCAACGCACCCGAAGCTCTGCCCTGGGGCCACGAACCCGCCCGGCGCAGAACGCGAAGCGTTCTGCAACGCACCCGAAGCTCTGCTTTGGGTGCGCTCAGAGACTGCCGATTGGAATCGCGTTGAGTTGTTCGACCCCTGCGGTGACCGCCGGTTCGAGCCCTTCGGCGGTAGGGAGGATCTGCTCGGTGAAGAAGGCGGCTGTGGCGATCTTGGCCTCGTAGAAGTCGCCCGATGGTCCGCCTTCGGCGAGTCGAGCTGCCGCGATCAGTGCGGACCTGACCATGAGCCACCCCCCGGACACGGTGGCCAGCATGCGGAGATACGGTGTCGCGCCGGCCAGTCGATCGGTGGCGTCGGTCTCCAACAGCCAGTTCGTGACCCGCTGCGTGGCGGCCACCGCAGATGAGAGCCGGACGCCCATCTGTGCCAGCTGCCCACCGGCTTCGGACGCCTCGTCGGCCGTTTTCGCGATGGTGGTGAGGTAGGTCCTGATTGCCTCCCCGGAACGCATGGGGAGTTTCCTCATCACCAGGTCGATCGCCTGAATGCCGTTGGTGCCCTCGTAGATGGGGCCGATCCGAGCGTCACGGAAGTGTTGGGCGATGCCCGTTTCCTCGATGTAGCCCATTCCTCCGAAGATCTGAACGGCCAGCGAGGTCAGCTCGACGCCGAGGTCGGTGCACCAGGCCTTGGACAGCGGAATGAGTATCTGCGTCAGCTCTTCGTTGGCCGCCCGGGTCGCTTCGTCCTCGCCGAACTTGGCGTAGTCGATACTGCGAGCGTTGAGATACAGGAGTGCTCGCATCGCTTCGATCGATGCCTTCATCGTCATCAACATGCGGCGAACATCGGGATGTTCGATGATGGGAGAGGAGGTCCCCGGCTCCGCCCCTGGTGCCCGTCCCTGCAAACGCTCCTGCGCATAGACGAGCGCAGGCTGGTAGGCACGCTCGGCGACAGCCAGCCCCTCGAGGCCCACCGTCAGGCGGGCGTTGTTCATCATCGTGAACATGTAGCGCATTCCCTGGTTCTCTTCGCCGATCAGTTCACCGATGGCGCTCGAGCCTTCGCCGAATGCCATGACGGCGGTTGGAGACGCTTTGATCCCCAGCTTGTGTTCCAGCGATACGCACCGGACATCGTTTCGTTCCCCGAGCGATCCGTCTGCGCCGACGAGGTACTTCGGCACGAGGAACAGGCTGATTCCCTTGGTGCCTGGCGGCGCGCCGGGAGTGCGGGCCAGCACGAGATGCACGATGTTGTCCGACATCTCGTGTTCGCCCCACGTGATGAAGATCTTGTTGCCGATGATCGACCAGGTGCCATCGTCGTTGGGGACGGCCTTGGTGGTCAGGGCACCAACATCTGATCCGGCGTGCGGTTCGGTGAGGTTCATGGTGCCGCTCCACTCACCCGAGATCATCTTGGCGAGGTAGCGCTCCTTCAGGGCTTCCGAACCGTGCGAGGAGAGGGCCTCGATGGCACCTTGAGTGAGCATCGGACAGAGTGAGAACGCCATGTTGGCCGAGACGGTGAGCTCCTGGTTGGCGAGTCCCACTACCCACGGAAGACCGCCTCCGCCGTATTCGGGATCGAACTGGATCCCTCCCCAACCCGCCGCAACGAACTGCTGGTAGGCCTCGGCGAACCCGTCCGGGACGGTGACTTTGCCATCCGAGCCGAGCACGCTCGATTCGATATCGCCAATCCGGTTGGTGGGAGCGATGACCTCTCGATTGAATCTGCCGCTCTCTTCGAGGAGGCCCATCACGGTCTCGGTGTCGGCGTGTCCGAAGGGTTCGAGCTTGGTCAATGCGTCGAGCTCAAGGAGCTCGGAGAGCACGAACCGCATGTCTGCAAGGGGTGGCGTGTAATCCATGAGCCCATGTTACGGAATCCCCGATCGATGGGCCGGGGCTTCTCACCCCAAATCGGGCAGATCCCCGCTGATGGAGGCGGTGCCGGCAAACACACCAACCATTCGTCCGTCGTCCTGGTCAGTCGGTCCTGATGTCGGCACCGTCGTGGTCGCCGCGCGCTTCGGACAGCCATCGATCATTTGGTCTTGAAAGTTGGAGAAGGCCGGACCGTCTCGTGTAGCACCCTGCCGACGCAGTGCGACTGATCACGAACGCTTCGCCCGCAGACCGCTGGCCCTGTGGGCGAGCGGTCAGGCTGGAGATCCGGTGACGCTCGGTTGCCCCAAGGGTTACCAGTGGTGTCGGAGGGGGGACTTGAACCCCCACGCCCTTTCGGACACTAGCCCCTCAAGCTAGCGCGTCTGCCATTCCGCCACTCCGACAGGAACGCCGGGATTCCCCGGCCCGGCAAGTATACCCGGCCGATTACAGGCACGAATCCTCAGCGCGAGCGGTCCGGATTCTGCCAGAGCGCCGCTCCGGCGGTGACCGGTAGGCCTCCGGCAGGTTGGGTGAATCCCGTGAGGGTATCCACCACCGATGAGTGGGTGAGCTCGATGTACAGCGGTATGACGACAACGTTGGAGGCAAGCGTGTCGTCTGCCTGGCGAAGCCCGGCGGCCAAGGCGTCCAGGTCCATTTCGTCGTCCAACTCGGCTATCAAGGCCCGAAAAGCCGCGGTCTCCTCCCCCGTGCCGGCGGAGCCGTCGGAGCCCCACCGGTAGAAGTTGAAACCGCCCCGAGTGGGACCCGACACAAAACGCTCCTCGAGATCGCGAACAGCGCCAACCGGGCCCGGGCTGGCCGTCCACGCAAACTCGGCGAGATCGAACTCACCTGCAATCACGAAGTCGCGAAAGAAGAGACCCGGGTCTTCCAACGAAACGTCGACGCCGAAACCCGCGGTGGCGAGTGCCTGGATCACCGCTCCGACGAACTGCGTCCGGTCCAGGCTGTCGGTGGTCACGAGCTCAACCGTGGGCGGTTCGTCGAACGTCGTTTCGAGCTCTGCGGCAATCTGTTCGAGAAGGTCGGGGGCGGCTTCGGTCGGCGGCGGCCAACCGAGCCCTCGCGCCGTCGGCCAGGAAGCCGCCACCACCGAATCGAGGGGCATCCGCTGACCTGGGAAGAACTCGGCGATCAGGGCGCTCCGGTCGATCAGGCCGGCAGTGGCTAAACGGAAGACGGACGAGGCGTTCAACGACCGTGGATTGACGTCGAGCCTCCCCGAGCCGAACTGGAAGGCAACATGCTCCCACTCCTGGCCCTGGGCGGAAAAAATGGACGCACCCGCCCGCTCGGCGAACGCTTCATCGATCGCCCCGGCAGGCAGGGGGATCACGTCGGCCGGATCGCCTCGAACCGCCGCGTCCGACGGATCGAGTGCGATCAGTTCCAGTCGGTCGAGATACGGCAGCGGAAACCCGTCGGAACCCATCTCCCAAAACATCTCGCTGGCGCGCAGGTTCACGCCGTCGGAAGTGACACGGTCGACGACGAAGGGGCCCGCCGAGAGCCACGGGCCTTCGAGCCAGTCGTCGAACAGGTCGGTGCCCACCATCTGGTGCCGGGGCAGAATGGGATCGAAGAGCGCCAGATATTCGACGGTTCGCTCTGACATCGCGAAACGGACAGTATCGGGGCCCACGAGCCATGAGTCCTCGACGATCAGTCCATACAGCGCGCGCACGGTGGCCGGCAGCCGAGCATCCGCCCGCAGCACCTCGGCGGTGAACACGAAGTCGGAGCCCGTGATCGGTGTGCCATCGGACCAGCGTGCTTGGGGGCGTATCCGGAGCGTCACCGTCACGCCGCCTTCGGCGTCGTACCGCAGTCCACCATTGTCGAGGCTGGGCAGTACTGCCAGAACCGACGGCGCAGGGTCCAGCGTCTCGGGGTCCACGCCGAACGCCTTGGCTGCCGTCACCGCGGCGACGGCGTCAGCGATCTCGGCGTTGTCGGTGGCCCAGGGGTGAACGGTGGCGGGGGCGGGCCCGGCCAGAGCCACCACGGCCGTTCCTCCACGCGGACCGACTTCGGCGATCGTGGTAGTCGTCGTTGGGACGGTAGGTGTGGTGGTGGTCGACGGTACCGTCGTAGTCGTCGTGGAAGAGGTCGTGGTGGCGGCCGCCTCAGGCTGAGGCGGCTCCGTCCCGGGAGCGAACGCCCCCACCAGACCGAGCAAACCTGCCACCGCGAGCACCAAAGGTACCCACCGGAGATGTCGCGCCCAACCGGAGGGGGGCGGGTCGCTCACGGGCGTACGACTCCTAGCCGAGACGCCAGGTGAGCAGCATCGTTGTGATCCCGAAGGTCACGGCAATGGCCACGGTCATCCGGTCGAGGTTGCGTTCCACCACGGTGGAACCCATTGCCGACTGGGGACCCATCCCACCTCCGAAGAGGTCAGACATGCCGCCTCTGCCGGCGTGCAGGAGAATCAACACGATCAGGGTGAGCGAGATGATCGAGTGGAAGGCGATGAGAATGTTGTTGAGCAATTCGGAACCTCTGAAGAGTCAGGCGAGAAGTATGGAGAGAGCTTGAGTGTAGGTCAAGTCACCGCTCACCCTGCCTGCTTGGCGACTGCCTCCGCAGCGGCCGCGATGGCCTCTGCGTCACCGAGATAACGCGACGAAACTCGCCCCAGGTCCTCGTCCAGCTCGTAGACGAGTGGGACTCCCGTTGGGATGTTCAGCGACGGGATCTCTTCGTCGCTGATCCCGTCGAGGTGCTTCACCAGGGCACGCAGACTGTTTCCGTGGGCGGCCACGAGCACCCTCTTACCCGCCTTGATATCGGGCACGATCTGGTCGTGCCAATACGGCAGCATCCGAGCCACGACATCGGCGAGACACTCGGTGGCGGGAAGTAGGTCAGGGGTCAGCGCCGAGTAGCGCGGGTCGTGGCGAGGATGACGCTCATCGGACGTCTCGAGAGCAGGTGGACGGGTGTTGTAACCCCGTCGCCATTCGAACACTTGCTCCTTGCCGTGCCGCTCCGTCGTTTCCTTCTTGTTCAAACCCTGGAGCGCTCCATAGTGACGCTCGTTGAGGCGCCAGTGGCGAACCACGGGAATCCAGGACAGGTCCATTTCATCCAGAGCGAGATTGGCGGTGGCAATCGCTCGTTTCTGGAGGGATGTGTGCACTACGTCGAACCCGAGGCCGGCCTCGGACATCAGTCGGCCCGACGCCGTAGCCTCGGCCATCCCTTGTTCGGTGAGCCCGACGTCCGTCCAACCGGTGAAACGGTTTTCCAGGTTCCAGGTACTCTGCCCATGACGGAGTAAAACCAGTGTTGGCACGAGCGCTCTCCTAAATCCAGTAGCGAATGACAGCTGCGAAACCGTCAGGATCGAGGGACGCTCCCCCGACCAGGCCTCCGTCGATATCTCGCTTGGCCATCAGACCCGCGATGTTACCGGCGTTCACGGAGCCACCGTACAGAATCCGAATGTGTTCGGACGCATCTTGCCAACCCCGCGCCACGACCTCGCGCAAGTAGGTGGCCATCGCCCCGGCGTCATCGGCTGAAGCGGTCCGGCCGGTCCCGATCGCCCAGATCGGCTCGTAGGCCAATACCGTCTCGGTAACTTGATCGGCAGTGAGGCCGGCCAGGCCCTTCTCGACCTGGCTCGTGACGACGGCTTCCTGCTGCTCGGCCTCACGCTCGTCCAGGGTCTCGCCGACACAGAGGATCGGCGTCATGCCGGCCGCCAGCACCGCTTTGACCTTCTGGTTGACGCCTTCGTCGGTCTCCCCAAAGAGCTGACGCCGCTCCGAATGACCGACGATGACATAGGAAACCGACAACTTGGCGAGCATCTGCGGGGAGATCTCACCGGTGAACGCACCCGACTCCGCCCAATGGACGTTCTGGGCCGCCAAGCCGATCTCGAGGTGATCCGCCTCGATGACGGTCTGGACCGACCGTAGCGAGGTGAACGGTGGAGCCAAGACCACGTCGACTCTGTCATAGTCCTCGGGGTCGAGACGATACGACAACTTCTGGACCATCTGGATGGCCTCCAGGTGGTTGCTGTTCATCTTCCAGTTGCCGACGATCAAATCCTTACGTGCCATTGGCCCACCTCTTCAGTGCCGTGATTCCGGGAAGTTCTTTCCCCTCCAACATTTCCAATCCTGCTCCCCCTCCAGTCGATACGTGGCTGATCTCATTCTCGAGACCGAGCATTCTCACCGCCGCCACCGAGTCGCCTCCCCCAACCACGGTATACCCCGGGTGGTCGCGAAGGGCTTCGCCGACCGTCTCGGTCCCCCGACGGAACGACTCCCACTCGAAGACGCCCATGGGGCCGTTCCAGAACACAGAAGCCGACTCACGGACGATCTTGGCAAACTGAGCGGCAGAGTCGGGTCCGATATCGAGACCCATGGCGTCGGCCGGGATCTCTTCCCTACCGACGACGTGAGGTTCGGCGTCCTCGGCGAATCGGTCGGCAACCACGACGTCCGACGGAAGAACCAGTTTCTCGCTGTGTGCCAGAACCTCCCGGACGTCATCGAGTCGCTCCTCTTCGAACAAGGACGTGCCGATTTCGGAGCCCTGAGCGGCGAACAGGGTGAAACACATCCCCCCTCCTATCGCCATGACGTCGACCTTCGGGAGGAGCGCATTGATCACCCCGAGCTTGTCGGAAACCTTGGCGCCTCCCAAGACGACCGCGAAGGGGCGGTCAGGGTTGTCGAGAAGCCGTTCCAGCGAGGTGACCTCGGCGAGGAGCAGCGGACCGGCAACAGATCGAAGGTGGTCGGCAACCCCTACCGTCGAAGCGTGCGCTCGATGCGCAGTGCCGAATGCGTCGAGGACGAACAGGTCGGCCACCTCGGCCAGGTCTTTGGCGAGGTCGGAGTCGTTGGCGGTCTCGCCCGGCTCGAATCGGGTGTTCTCCAACAGAATCACGGAGCCCGCCTTCGCCTCGGCAACCGCCCGACGTACCTGGTCGCCACGAACGACGTCCAGTTTTCGGACCGGAAAGCCACCCAACTCTCCCAGTCGGGCAGCCACCGGATCGAGCCGTAGGCCCTCCTTCACCTCCCCTTTCGGGCGCCCGAGATGGCTGGCGACCACGACAACGGCGCCGGCCGCCCTGAGGCGCTCGATGGTCGGGAGGGCTGCCCGAATGCGGAAATCGTCGGTCACTCGGGGCCCGTGGGGGCCATCCTCGAGCGGAACGTTCAGGTCGGACCGCAGGAGCACCGTCTGACCGTCGACTTCGACGTCGTCGAGCGTGAGAAATGATTTCATGTTTTCACCAACTTCGCGAGCGTTTGTCCAAGCCTGATCGGATCGTGTTTTGGCCAATCTGCCGAGTGGTCGGCGACATCGGTAGCTACCACGTTCCATCCCTGGCATTCCGGTCCGGCTGCCCTCACCGCATCCAAGCCTTCAGGAACGTCGAGCACACCGGCATGAGCGACCATGGTACCAACGCTGCCCAGTCCGGCCACTTCTCGAAGAGCCCGGGCGTGCGCATCGGCATCCATGGCGAGGGTTTCGGGATTCTGAGTAACCAGATTGAGCACGTAGACGATGTCGGCGTCGCTCTTCTCGATGGCCTCGACCACGCCCGGAACGACCAGCGTCGCAATCAGGCTCGTGTAGAGGCTCCCCGGTGCGAGAAGGATTTGGTCGGCCGATCGGATCGACTCGAGAGCACTGGGGTTGGCCTCCGTGTCGGGAGGGTCGATTCTGAGCGATTCGATGTGACCATGTCGGTGGGCAATCTCCACCTGCCCGTCGACCTCGCGTCCGTCGATGGTCGCGACGAGATCGAGGCGATGGAGAGCCGCCGGAACCACGTGCCCGCAGGCGCCCAACTGATATTCGGCAACTTGCAGCGCCGCCGAGAAATCGCCGATCAACTCGGTGAGGGCCGCCAGCATCAGGTTGCCCAATGAGTGACCGGCCACGTCGCCACGCTCGAATCGGTGGCTGAGCATCTCCGCCCAGATCGTCGGTTCGGGCGCCAGCGCCAAGAGGCACTTGCGGATATCGCCGGGGGGCGGAATATCGAGATCCTTCGTGAGCCGCCCCGATGACCCCCCATCGTCAGCCACACTCACCACCGCGGTGATGGATCCGGCGTATACCTGGACGGCCTCCAAGAGTCGGGCCAGACCGTGTCCACCCCCGATCGCCACGACCGCCGGACCCGATGTGTCGAGGGGACTCAGAGCCTCTTCGGTCATCGGAAGCGTCACGCCAAGTCCCGGTCCCGATGCCGAAGGTTGACATTCACTCCATAGTCCTCGCACCAGGCTGCAATCGCCTCCGCCAGTGCCACCGAGCGGTGCCTCCCACCCGTGCAGCCCACCCCGATGCTCAGATACGATTTGCCTTCGTCCATGTAGCGGGGAAGCAGGAATTCCAGGAGGTCGGTCACTTTGGCGAGGAACACCTGACCGTCCGGATGGTCGAGCACATAGTCTCGGACTGCCGGGTCGGTTCCGGTCAGAGGCCGAAGTTCGGGAACCCAGTGGGGGTTGGGTAGGAAGCGCACATCCAGCAGCAGATCAACGTCACGCGGCGCGCCGTGCTTGAAACCAAAAGAACTGACCGACACCCGCATCTTTCGAGCGAGGTCGGCTTCGGCAAACTCGGACTCCACCCGCTCGCGGAGTTGATGGACGTTGTAGTTGGTCGTGTCGACCATGATGTCGGCGCCGGCGCGAACCTCCGTCATGAGTTCTCGTTCGGCGCGGATCGACTCCTGAATCGTATCCGAAGGCACGGGATGGGGCCGTCGATTCTCTCGATAGCGGCGCAAGAGCACGTGATCGTCTGCGTCGAGGAACATCAACGCAACCGTGAGCCCATCTCGCCTGAGGTTGTACAGCGGCTCGCGTAGGTCCTCTACCGTCAACCCACCACGGGCGTCGACCACGAGGGCCACGCTGGCTTCGCTATCGGTGACGTCTCGCAGGCGGACGACGTCCTCGATCAGGCTCGGCGGAAGGTTATCGATGACCGGGTACCCGAGGTCCTCGAGCACCTTGGCAGCAGTGGATCGTCCGGCCCCCGACATTCCGGTCAGGATGACCACATTCGGTTGATCTCGCATGGCGGCTCCCAACGATTGCTCACCACATCGTAGGCCAGGGGCGACCGGCTGAGGCCCTTCAGCGACCCCGAGTCCCGGCACCGTGCAAAGCGGCCAATACATTCTCGGCCACCCGAACGGGAACCACCTCGGCGATCTCATCCAGGCTGGCGGAACGCAACTTCTTGAGGCTCCCGAAGCGACGCAGCAGGGCCTGCTTTCGTCCGGTTCCCACTCCGGGCACGTCGTCGAGTATCGAGTCGACCATGCTCTTGGCTCGGAGTGTCCGGTGGTACCCGATGGCGAATCGATGCGCCTCGTCGCGGACCCGCTGGAGCATGTAGAGCGCCGGTTCGTCGCGGGGGATGCGAACCGGGATGGGGTCGCCGGGGAGGTAGACCTCCTCCATCCGTTTGGCCAGCCCGGCCACGGGGATGTCGAGCCCGAGTTCGGCCAAGACCTTGGTGGCCCTCCCCAGTTGGCCCATTCCTCCGTCGATGAGGAGCAGCGAGGGCGGGTAGGCGAACTTGCCTCGCTCCTCGACGGGCAGTTGACGTTCGGCGAGATAGGCGGTGAAGCGTCGGCGCAGCACCTCCTCCATCGAAGCGAAATCGTCCTGCCCCGCAACGGACTTGACCCGGAACCTGCGGTAATCGCCCCGGCGCGGGAGTCCGTCCTCCATCACCACCATGGACCCCACCGTGTGGCTGCCCTGGATCGTGGAGATATCGAAACACTCGATCCGCAGCGGCGGCTCGGGCAGACCCAGGGAAACCTGCAGCGAGCGGAGCGCCTTGGCCCGGGCGTTCGGATCGGACTGCCGACGGAGTCGGTGCCTTCCGAGCGACTCCCTGGCGTTGACGTGGGCCGTCTCGAGGATTCGCCGCTTGGCGCCACGTTTCGGGACCCGAAGCTCCACCTTGGAGCCGCGCCGTCCTTCCAGCCAAGCGAGAAACACCTCGAGATCCGGTGGGAGCTCATCCACCATGATCAGGTTGGGCGGCTCGGTGGCACCGTACCGTTCCCGTAGCATCTGGCCGATCAGCTCACTCGTTGTGACGTCCTCGACCTTGTCGATGATGGCCGAAAAGCGGCCGGTCACCCGGCCATGGCGGACGATGAACACCGCTATCGAAGCGTCGAGTTCGTCGTCTTCGATGGCCATCACGTCGAAGCTCTCGTTTCGTTCGGTGACGAGCTCCTGGCGGGCGATGGCCTTCTCGAGGTCCCGGTACTGGTCGCGGTAGCGAGCAGCTCTTTCGTACTCCTGCCGCTGGGACGCCGCTTCCATTTTGGCCTTTACTTCACCTTGGATATCGTCGGTGTCGCCGTCGAGAAAGCGGGCCAGGCCGTCCACGAGGACCTGATAGTCCTCGCCGTTGATCTCACCGACGCAGGGACCCGAACATTTCTCGATGTCAAACAGGAGGCAGGGGCGCCCGCGCGAGGCGTGGTCCTTGAATTTTCCATCGGAGCAGGTGCGGATGGGGAAGGTCTTGAGGAGCAGGTCGAGGGTGTTGCGGATGGCGTAGGCGTGGGCAAAGGGGCCGAAGTACTGGTTACCTTTCCTCTTGGCACCCCGGCGAACCCGGGCGGCGGGCCACTCGTCGCGCCGGGTGAGAGTCAGGAACGGGTAGCTCTTGTCGTCGCGGAGGCGGATGTTGAAGCGTGGCCGGTGCTTCTGGATGAGGGAATACTCCAACATGAGCGCCTCGACCTCGTTGTCGGTGACGATGAAGTCGACGGAATCGGCAGCATCCACCATGGCGCGGGTTCGCTGGGCGACGTCGCGGTTGAAGTAGCTCAACACTCGCTTGCGGAGCGACTTCGCCTTCCCAACGTAGAGCACCTGCCCGTGTGCGTCGCGGAACTGATAGGACCCCGGGGCATCGGGGATCTCGGCGGCGGAGGGGCGTTCCATTCGGGCCGAGTGTACCGAGGGTCAGTCGTTGCGTTCCCAGACGGCACCGATCAGACGGGGCAGTCCGGCATCGGGGAGATCGACGCCGGAGCCAGGCGTCTCGACCTCTCGCAATTCTCTCAAGATCCAGCCGTTTTGGGCCGCGGCGGTGAGGAGACGGCCGAGCGGACGGTGGTGGAAGGCAATGGTCGATGAACCTGCCGCTTCCTGGGTGATGCCTTCCGGGAGGTAGGCACCCCACCTCCAGAAGACCTCTCCGTCGGTCGGATCCACCACAGACGCAGAGCCGGGGGCCGTCACATAGGGGTGATTGGCGATGATGACCAGGACTCCTCCGACGCGGGTCACTTCAGCTGTGGCTGCAAAGAACGATTCGAGGGAGGCCAGGTGCTCGATGACCAGCACCGTGAGGCAGCCATCGACGGTTCCCGGTCGGAGCCAACGGAGATCCGGGAGGGAAGCCTGCACCACCGAACCGTGACGGGCGGCCGTGGCCGCCAATTGGGCGTTGAGGTCACACCCCACCAGGGTTCGGCGCGGGGTGGTGACCGCTTTCATGACCTGGCCCTCGCCGCAGCCGAGGTCGACGAAGAGGCCCGATTCGGGAAGCAGGTGGTCGACCAGGGGGATGACCACTTCTTGGTAGCTGGGGTCGGAGGCCACTTCGCTCTCCCACCAATCCGCTAGTTCGGTCCAGGAGGCCTCTGGCCCGGTCACAGCATCCCGGCCAGGAATTTGCCTGTGTAGCTGGTCGGAATGTCGGCCACCACCTCAGGGGGGCCCTCTGCGATGATCTCGCCGCCGCCCTCGCCTCCTTCGGGACCGAGATCGATGATCCAGTCGACCGTCTTGATCACGTCGAGGTTGTGTTCGATCACCACCACCGTATTGCCGCCGTCCACCAGTCGCTGGAGGACGCCCAGGAGCTTACGGATATCTTCGAAGTGGAGTCCGGTGGTGGGCTCATCGAGGATGTAGAAGGTCCGACCCGTTGACCGTTTGCCGAGTTCGGAAGCCAGTTTGACTCGCTGCGCCTCTCCGCCGGACAGGGTGGGGGCGGACTGGCCGAGCCGCACGTAACCGAGGCCCACGTCGAAGAGCGTTTGCAGGATTCGGGCGATCTTGGGTTGGTTCTCGAAGAAACGTAGGCCTTCTTCGATAGACATCTCGAGCACGTCGGCGATCGACTTGCCCTTCCACGCCACCTCGAGGGTTTCACGGTTGTACCGGCGCCCTTTGCAGACTTCACACGGCACGTACACGTCGGGCAGGAAGTGCATCTCTATCTTGATCGTGCCGTCGCCCTTGCATGCCTCACACCGACCACCGGATACGTTGAAGCTGAACCGACCAGGTTTGTAGCCGCGCAGCTTGGCATCAGGCGTTGAGGCGAACAGCGCACGGATGTGATCGAACACACCGGTGTAGGTGGCTGGGTTGGAGCGCGGCGTGCGACCGATGGGAGATTGATCGATGTTGATCACCTTGTCGATCTGATCGACCCCGATGATCCTCTTGTGCCGGCCGGGAACCGATCGAGCGCCATAGAGTTGGAAATGCAGTGCCTTGGAGAGGATCTCCTGGACGAGCGAGGACTTCCCGCTTCCGGACACACCGGTCACGGCGGTGAACAGTCCCAGCGGGAAGCGGGCTTCGACCGTCTTGAGATTGTTCTCTGTGGCGCCCTTGATCTCGATGAACCGGCCATCCGGTTCTCGGCGGGTCTCGGGAACCGCGATCTTCCTTCGTCCGGCCAGGTAGTCGGCGGTGATCGACTCCTTGACCGACAGCACGTCCTTGAGGGTTCCCTGAGCAACGATATGGCCGCCGTGTTCGCCGGCTCCCGGCCCGATGTCGACCACGTGGTCGGCCACCCTGATGGTGTCTTCGTCGTGTTCCACGACGATGAGCGTGTTGCCGAGATCGCGGAGGCGCAGAAGGGTCTCTATCAGGCGCTGATTGTCCCGTTGGTGGAGCCCGATCGAAGGCTCGTCGAGGATGTAAAGGACCCCGACCAAGCCGGAGCCGATTTGGGTGGCGAGGCGAATCCGCTGGGCTTCTCCCCCGGCCAACGTGGCTGCCGACCGGGCCAGGTTGAGATAGTCGAGGCCCACATCGAGCAAGAACGACAACCTCTCGCGTACTTCTTTGAGAACCCGCTCCCCGATGACGGTTTCGCGCTCGGTGAGTTTCAGGTTCTGGACGAAATCCGAAGCGTGGCTCAGGGAGAGGGCCGAGAGGTCGGCGATGCCGAGCCCTCCCACGGTGACGGCTCGAGAGATCGGGTTCAGCCGGGCGCCGTTGCACTCGACGCACGGCACCTCCCTCATGTACTCCTGGTAGTACTCGCGCGCCGAGTCGGACTCGGCGTCCTCATGACGCCTCCGGAGGAATGGCAGCGCTCCTTCGTACGTCGTCCAGTACTCGCGTTTGCGACCGAACCGGTTCGTGTAGGACACGAGAATGCGAGTGTCGCCCGTGCCTTCGAGCACTCCATTCTGCTGCTTCTTAGTGAGACTCTCGAACGGTTGATCCATCTCGAAACCGAGCTGCTTGGCAACCCCCTCGAGGAGCCTTTGAAAGTACTTTCCCCGGTGTCCGGACCAAGGCGCGATTGCTCCGCCCTCCAATGATGCCTCCCAGTCCGGAACGACGAGCGAAGGGTCCACCTGGTACCGGGTGCCGATGCCGGAACAGGCTGGGCACGCTCCGTACGGGCTGTTGAACGAGAAGTTGCGAGGCTGCAGCTCGTCGAAGGAGAGGTCGCACTTCGGGCAGGCCAGCGCCTGGCTGAACGACATGGTGGGGCCGTCCTCGATGGCCACCAACGCCGCACCGTCTGCGATTCGCAGGGCGGTCTCCATGGACTCGGCCAGCCGGCGTTCGATGCCATCCTTGCTGACCAGCCGGTCGACGATCACCTCGATGGAATGGTTGTAGTAGCGGTCGAGTTTGATGTCGTCAGTGAGGTCGCGTTGTTCGCCGTCGATCATCGCCCGGCTGAAGCCATCCTTGGCCAGATCCTTCAGCAGGGTCTCGAATTCACCTTTTCGACCTCGCACGACCGGAGCGAGGATCTGAAAACGAGTTCCTTCGGGGACCTCGAGGATCTGGTCGACGATCTGATCGGCCGACTGGCGCGCCACCGCAGAGCCATCGTTCGGACAATGGGGAATCCCGATCCGCGCCCAGAGCAACCGGAGATAGTCGTGGATCTCGGTGACCGTGCCCACGGTGGATCTCGGATTACGGCTGGCGGTCTTCTGGTCGATGGAAATCGCCGGCGACAAACCCTCGATGATGTCCACGTCCGGCTTGTCCATCTGCCCGAGGAACTGGCGGGCGTAGGCAGACAGGCTCTCGACATACCGCCGCTGCCCTTCTGCGTAGATCGTGTCGAAGGCCAGCGACGACTTCCCGGAACCCGAGATGCCGGTGAACACGATGAGCGCGTCCCTGGGGAGTTCGAGCGAGAGGTCCTGAAGGTTGTGCTCGCGGGCACCGCGGATGCGTATGGTCTCAATCGACATGGCGTTAGGCCGGGAGTGTACCGGAGTACCGGAACTGACGATCCGGCGCTCGGCGTCCCGCTGGGGCGGCTTGGTTGATGTCAGGCACGGGCTTCTTTCATCTGTCGCCACTCTTTCCTGAGCTCACCGACCTCGTCTCGCAGCCGGGCGGCGTACTCGAATCGCAGCTCGGCGGCGGCCTCGTGCATTTCTTCTTCGAGGCTGAGGATGAGGCGTTCCATGTCCGGGCCTTCCAGGTCGAGCGGTTCTCGCTGGCCCATGTCTCGACGCCTCCGATCGACCGAGGGGGCGTTGGACGATTGGATGAGCTCGAGGATATCCGACACCTTCTTGCGGATCGTCTGGGGGTCGATCCCATGCTCGGCGTTGTGCTTCGCCTGGAGGGCCCGGCGGCGACCCGTTTCGTTGAGAGCATGGTGCATCGAGTCGGTCACCTTGTCGGCGTACATGATGACCTGACCGTCCACGTTTCGGGCCGCCCGGCCGATCGTCTGGACGAGACTCGTCTCGCTCCGCAGGAACCCTTCCTTGTCGGCGTCGAGGATCGCCACCAGTGAAACCTCGGGAAGGTCCAGACCTTCGCGCAGCAGGTTGATGCCGACGAGCACATCGAAGTCACCCATCCGCAGTTCCCGCAGAATCTGAACTCGTTCCAGTGTGTCGATCTCGGAGTGGAGGTACCGCGCCTTGACGCCCATCTCCAGGAGATAGTCGGAGAGGTCTTCAGCCATCTTCTTCGTGAGCGTCGTCACCAGGACCCGCTGGTCCGCCTCGGATCGCTGTCTGATCTCTTCGAGGAGGTCGTCTATCTGGCCTTTGGTCGGGCGCACGATGACCTCGGGGTCGATGAGGCCGGTGGGGCGGATGATCTGTTCGACGAGCTGCTCAGAGTGCTCTCGTTCGAAGGGGCCAGGGGTCGCCGAGAGAAAGACCACTTGGTTGGCGCGTTCCAGCCATTCGTCGAACCTGAGCGGACGATTGTCGAGCGCGACGGGAGCCGAAAACCGTGGGCGACCAGCTCGTCCTTGCGACTCCTGTCGCCGGCGTGTTGACCTCCGATCTGAGGAACCGTCACGTGAGTCTCGTCGAGAATGGTCAGGAAGTTGTCCGGGAAATAGTCGAGGAGGGTGTAGGGCGCCTCCCCGGGCTCGCGCCCGTCCAGGTACAAGGAGTAGTTCTCGATGCCCGAGCAGAACCCGATCTCTCGCATCATCTCCATGTCGTAGGTCGTGCGCATACGAAGGCGTTGCGCCTCGAGCAGCTTGCCCTGACTCTCGAACTCGGCCAGCCGGGACTGCAGTTCTGCCTCGATGCCTTCGACCGCCTTCTTCATCCGGTCCTCGGAGGTCACGTAGTGGCTGGCCGGGAACACCCAGACCTCGTTCATGTCCTCGATGACCTCTCCGGTGACGGGGTTCATGCGGAGGATCCGCTCCACTTGGTCGCCCCACCATTCGATGCGAACCACCGTCTCCTCATAGGAGGGGAACACCTCGAGCGTGTCGCCTTTGACGCGGAACTTCCCTCTGATCAGATTGATCTCGTTTCGTTCGTACTGGATGTCGATGAGGCGCCGCATGGCGTCCTCGATGGGATACTCGACGCCTCGAACGAGCCGAAGGACCTGTCCGAGATACATCTCGGGAGTCCCAAGGCCATAGATGCACGAGACGGAGGCGACGATGATCACGTCCTCACGAGTGAGCAAGGCACTGGTGGCAGCATGTCGCAGCCTGTCGATCTCGTCGTTGACGGTGGCGTCCTTCTCGATGAAGGTGTCCGTCTGAGCCATATACGCTTCGGGCTGGTAGTAGTCGTAGTAGCTGACGAAGTACTCGACCCGGTTCTCGGGGAAGAACTGTCGAAACTCGTTGGCCAGCTGGGCAGCCAAGGCCTTGTTGGGAGCGATCACCAGGGTGGGGCGTTGCACCTTTTCGATCGTCCACGCCATGGTGGCCGACTTTCCCGAACCGGTGATGCCCAGAAGTGTCTGCATTCGGTGACCGGCTTCGATCCCGGCCGTCAGCTGGGCGATAGCCTGGGGCTGGTCTCCGGCGGGCTCGAATTCAGAATGAAGACGGAATGGCGGCATGCCGCCAGCTTATCGGGCGGGCGTGACAAAAAGTCCAGCCCGATTTCCTGGTCACTCGCCCCGACTCGCCATCCACCGCTCGAGGCGGTCGAGTTCCCCCTCCAGGTCGGTCGCCTCGCCATTGTCCAGCACGAAATCGGCCGCGGCGCGCCACTCGTAGTGCTTCGGTTGGCTTCCCATCCGGTCGGCGATCTCCTCGATGGTCATCCCTCGTTCTTTCAGCCTGGCGACCCGAATCTCCAAGGGAGCCTCCACGACGACCCTCGGCCAGCTCGACAGCCATTCGTTGAGGATCGGGATCTCCGCCACGACCTTGTTGCCCGATGCGGCGAGGTGCCGGGCGATGGTCGCCCGGATGGCAGGGTGGGTGTACGACTCGAGCTCGGCCAGGTCGCTCTCGTTGGCCGAAAACGATTCGTCCGAGGGCGCCGCGGTCGATGCGGCCACCGTCGACCACCTCCGGCCACCGCTCGGCGACGGCGTCGAACGCCGCCCCGCCCGGTTCGATCACCTCGTGACCGATCCGATCGGCCTCGATGATCGTCCATCCCCGGCCGGCCAGGCGCGCCGCCACGTAGCTCTTTCCGGAGCCGATGCCACCCGTGAGCACGAACCGCTGACTACCTTGATGCACACGCGCAGCATAAGCCCAGGTGACCCTTCATGAACGAATTCTCCGAACTATGGCTCCAACGCCTGGTCGGCGTGGTGTCCGGGCTGAACTGGGTCTTCCTGGCGCTCGGAACGGTGACCGTCTTCGTCGCGCTTGGGCCTTCCCCCACCGCGATCGGTTCACTGCTTGCCTCCGGGGCGTACGTGGTCCTCGTCCAGGTCACCCCCCGGCGGATGTTCCGGCTCCCGTTCTTCCGCGAAGCCATCGTTCTGACCGGCACATTGGCCACCGCCTTTGCGATGGTGATCACGGGAGGCACGGACAGCCCCTGGCTCCTCCTAGCCGTCACCCCGGTCGTCCTCGCTTCCCTCATCGGCGGGTTCAGGCTTGGTCTGGCCACCGCAGGGCTGACCGTCGCCATCGTGGCCACTGGCGAGATGCTCGCCAGCCGCTTCGAGATCGCCCGGTTTGCGCCGGTGGCCGGATTCGACTTCCTGGCCGCCATCACCTTCGCCTATGCCCGTCGACTGATCCTCGAGGCCGTCGAACGAGTTGACACGCTGGCGCTGCTCTCCATGGAGACCGGGGCGCGTCTGGAGCGGCTCGAGAACACCAATCGGCTGCTGCAGCGGCTCAGTTCGATGACCGACACTGCGGAGCTGAACCCAGGCGAGGTCGCCGAGGCGACCCTGGCAACGGTCTCCGCGGTGGTCCCATTCCAGTCGGCCGACCTGACTCTTCACACTCAGGACGGCCCCTTGACCGTTGCCTCGCGGGGCCGCCTCGGCCCGGGTGTGGCGACAGAACCTCTGCAGGTGAACGGCCGCCACGTCGGCGAACTACGAATCGACACCGGTCAGCCCCTCACCAACCGGCAACATGACCTGCTGCGCGACGTCACCGAACCGGCCGCCGTCGCCTTCGCGAACATCCTCCTCCTCCAGACGATCGCTCGCGAGGCGATCAGGGACGAACGAGCTCGGCTCGCTCGCGAACTCCACGACGAGATCGGGCCTGGCCTCGCCTCACTGGGCTTGTCGCTCGATCTCGCCGAGTTGGAGGCCCGAGAGGGCTCACTCGGCGACGACCAGATCCGTGCTCTGCGAGCGAGAGTGACAGAACTCCTCGAGGAAGTCCGGGCGGCCGTGGCGGACATGCGAAACCCCGAGGAGGTGGGTCTGGCGGCCACGATCGCCAGGATCAGGGCGAAACTCCCGGTGTCCGGCCCGGTCATCAAGGTCTCTGTGGACGAACGGCGACCCGCACGACCCGCCATCGCCATGGACCTCTATGCGATTGCCGGCGAGGCCATCCGCAACGCGGCGCGGCACTCGACGTCGAAAACCATCATGGTCACGGGATTCATCGACTTCGATCATGGGCGCCTCGAGATCACGGATCGAGGAATCGGCTTTCACCCCCGGTCGGTTCCCGATGGACACTTCGGCCTGATCGGGATGCGGGAACGAGCCGAGAAGATCGGCGGAGTGTTGACCGTCATGAGCACTCCCGGGTCCGGCACCACGGTTGCCCTAGAGTGGGAGGCAACACCATGATCACCATTCTCCTCGCCGACGACCATCAGCTGTTTGCCGACTCCCTTCGGTTGGGCATCGATCGCATCCCCGACCTCCAGGTCCTGGCGTCGGCCCACGACGGCAAGGAACTTCTCGCCGCGCTGGAGGACCATACCCCGGACGTCGTGCTCACTGATCTCGAGATGCCCGGGCTCGATGGCTTCGACGTTCTCCGTCGAGCCGCCGGGGTGGCACCGGTGATCGTGGTCACGATGCATTCCTCTTCCGAGCATCGCGCCACGGCCGTGTCGCTGGGAGCGGCCGGATTCCTTCCCAAGTCGACCCCGCTGACCGAGTTGGCCGCCGCCATTCGCGCCGTCGCCATGGGCGAGACTCTGCTCGATCAGGTCACGCAACGTGAGATCCTGGACCGCCATTCGGAGCCGGTTTTGGACCCGGGGGCTGCTTCGTTGACCGCCCGGGAGCGCGAACTGCTCGGCAAACTCGCCGAGGGAGTGACCTCCACCCACGACTTGTCCAACGAGCTGTTCATCTCCGAGAAAACCGTCAAGAACCACCTGGCCAACATCTATGAGAAGCTGGCGGTGGCCGATCGCGCCCAGGCAGCCATCGAAGCCATCCGGCTCGGCATCACCTCTCGGTGACCGCGCCACCACCGGTGGGGAATGGGTCCGCCGACCTATGGACGATCACACTCTCGGTGGTACTTTAGGTGCTGTAAGTACCGGATCCCCAGGGAGGGGTAGTCATATGGACAAGCTTCAAGCTGAATTCACCAATCGGTGGGTCACCTTCAAAGATGACGAAGGCGCTGGCATGGTGGAATACGCCCTGCTGGTGGTCTTCATCGCACTGATCGCTATCATCGGCATCGCAATCGCCGGTAACTCGATCAGCGATCTCTTCAACCGCATCGGAACTACGCTCGACGCCGCATAACAGACCGCTCACGATAAAGGCTAGAACTATGACGACGATCATGATGTGGCTCCACTCCGACGATTCGGGCGCTGGGATCATCGAGTACGCATTCCTTGTGGTACTTCATTGCTCTCGTAGCCGTCCTGTCGGTGAACCTCCTCGGAAACTCGGTCTCCGAGATCTACTCCGATATCGGATCGACGATCACCAACTAGCGCAACCGAGCAAAAGGAAACGAGAAGGGGCTCCATTACGGTGGGGCCCCTTCTCTGTTCGACGGTGGCCACAACCGACAACCGGAGGTACCCCTCGCGAGAGCTTCGAGCGGGCTGCGACACCTTAGCGTCCGAAACGGCTGCTACCGACCCATCGATCCACTTGGCCGGGCATGGGCCACCAAAGCATCGGCGCTGGTGAACCCTGCCAACGGAGACCGAAGGGCCAGGACCTGGCGAGTCTTGAGAGAAGAACGGTCGTCGCTCTCTGCGGTGCGAATGCTCACGCAATCAGCCTCGCCAGAGCCGTCCAGAGATCGAAGGACTGACAAGGCTGCCTGGAGGGAGCTGGGGAAGGCAGGAGCCGGTGTCCGGCTACAGGTTCAACAAGAGGTCGAAGATCTTGATGGCGGCCGGCCCCAGCAGCACGATGAAGAGAGACGGAAAGATACAGAAGATGAGCGGGAAGACCATCTTCACCGGGGCGGCGAACGCCCGCTCCTGAGCGTGCTGGCGCCGTTTGATCCTCATCTCGTCCGCCTGGACCCTCAGCACCTGAGAGATCGACACGCCGAACGCCTCAGCTTGCATCATGGCCAGGAGGAAGGAGCGGAGTTCCTCGAGGTCGGTGCGTTCCATGAGGTGGCGCATGGCGTCACGCCGGCTCACTCCGACCCGCGTTTCCTGCAGCATCCGGAAGAATTCCTCGGACAGGGCGCCGGGTACGGTATCGACCACCCGGGCCAGGGCCGAATCGAACCCCAACCCGGCTTCGACGCTGATGACGAGGAGATCGAGGACGTCGGGCAGGTCGCGTTGCATCTCCTTCTTGCGTTCGGTGACCCGCTGGTGGAGCCAGCTGTTGGGGGCGAACACTCCCAACATGATGAAGCCAATGGTGACGAGGATGGACATGAGGCCGGATAGCTCGGTCGCCCGGATCGCGAACAGGTACCCGAGAAAAGCTCCCAGGCCGGTGAGGATCTTGACCACCGCCCAGGTGTTGGCATCGAGCTTGTTCGACAGCCCGGCCAGCACGATCTTTCTCTGGGTGTTGCGCAGCCACCCGGTGCCGGGAACGAACCGATTCACCAACGACGCCAACCGCCAATACCACGGGTGCCACCGCCCGCTGCGAAAGAGGTTGTCGGAGCGTCTCGTCGCGAAGAGCATCTGGCGTATACATGGCCAGACGGAGTGAGGCTGCCCGCTTCTCCCTGAGGACGCCCGATCCCACCCACAGGACGGCGGCACCGACCGCCAGGAAGACGGTGGCGGAGGCGAAAGCAATGTCGGTCATAACGTGATGTCCACGATCTTGCGCATCCAGAGCACGCCCAGAATCATCGTGATCGCCCCGACACCGACGGCGATGAGCCCCTGCCCACGAAGCGACGAGCGGATCGAGGTAGCCCGGGCTGAGCGTCAGCATCATTCCGATCACCGCGAACGGCAAGCGCGACCATGATGATCATCGAGATGCGGCCTTCAGCCGTGAGCGCCCGGACCTCGCGACGGAGCCGGTTTCGTTGGAGCATCGTGTCGGCCACGGTGCTGAGCACCTCGGAGAGATTGCCGCCCACCTCGCGCTGAATCTCGATGGCCATGACGGCCCATTCGAAGTCCGCGACTCGTGCGCTCCGCCACTACCGCGCAGCGCGTCGACCACTTGTCGTCCGAGCCGAATCTCGCACGATGGCCCGAGCAAACTCACGAGCGGTTGGATCGGGAGCTTCTTCCTTGACTGCTTCGACGGCTTGGAGTAACGAATAGCCGGCTCGGAGCGACGTGGCCAGCAGAGTGAGCGTATCGGGAAGCTGGATTCGAAGCGTTTCCGTTCACGATCACCGATTCGCTTCAGCAACGGCGAAGACGAACAACATCGCAACCGCGGCGACGAGTACGCCGAGGAGCACGTTCCGAGTGAGAGCTCCCACCAAGGCACCGACCACCAGCGAAATCAGAAGGGCGAGCGCAATGGCCTCGCCGGGGTGAAGCGAGATGTTGGCCCGGTCGAGGGCACTGTCCACCGAATGAAACAGGCCCCGCTCGCCGGGTCGCCTCTTCGGCCTGGGCGGACAGGCGACGAAACAGCGGGCAGTCGTTGGAGCAGAGACGCCTGGTCGGATGAACTCGTCCGCCGGTGGGTCGCTCGAACGAGCGTAGGCGTCCAGCCACCGTTCCATCCTCGTTGGCCGTCACACCGAAGAGGATGTAGGCGAGCAGCAGCAACCCCACGCCCACTCCCACGGCAGCGAGAAGCTTCAGCGTGGTCACCGACGCCGGCAGCGACGATTGCACCAGTTCACCGGCGGCTCCTTCGAAGAAGGGCAGCGTGGTCGACGTCGGCGCCAGCCGTTCTGGGAATCACGAAGCCGGGCACCTCGGCGTTCTGGCCGTTCCCGAAGCCCCTGATACTCGAGACCGAAACTGGCAACGCCGGCCAGCGGCTTGGCTGGCGTTGAACCGGATGACGATCTTGTTGTTGAGTTCGCTGCGAATCTGGTTGTAGAGGCTCTGGAGTTCTTCGGGATCGTCGTGGGGAGGTACAGGCCGCTCGTGCTGTCGGCGATCTCCTGGAGCGGCTCGCCCTGGAAGTCGGCCGACTCGATGGCGATCCCGAAGCACGCGGACTTCCTCGAGCGTGAAGGCTTCGATCGCCTCTTCGAGCGTGGCCACGCTGCCTTCGTCAGACCCGTCGGTGAGGGCGATCACATGCGGTTGGAGCCCGGCCCCCGGCCCGCCATACAGGGCGGCCGACGTCACCATGGCGTCGTAGAAGGCCGTATTCCCGGCGGGACGAGGTCGGCGATCTGCGTGGTGATGGACCGGGCGTTCCTGGTGAAGGAGACGAGGACCTCTCTGGGATCGCCGAAGGTAACGAGAGCAATCGAATCCTGCTCCGTTCTTCTGGTTGACGAAATCGATGGCGGCGGCTTTGGCGGCGTCGAGGGCGCCATCGTCTCATGCTGCCGCTGACGTCGATGGCGAGAATCACGCCAACGTCGACGATGGACTCCATCGACGGTGTCAACCGAGACTCTTCGATCACAACACCGTTCTCGGTGAGAATCAGACTGCCGGGTCGAACCGTCGAGGTTGCGCAGCTCGGCAACCAGAGTCACCCTGCCGTCGTCGGTGTAGCGGGTGGTGTCGACCTCGACGATCACGACCTCGGCCTCGCCCGCCTGCGCCCCGACAGGGGCGACCGCGGCCACGAGGCCGGTGAAGATCAACAGCAGCCCGACGGCACTGCGTCGCATCAGCGTCGCATGAAGTCGTCGTTGCTGTGTCGGGCGAACGGCTCCGGGTGGAAGATGTCGGCCGGCAGCTTGACCCCAAGGTCTTTCAGCTGGTTACTGAACGTCGGACGGATGCCGCATGCCTTGAGATGACCCAGATACTTGCCGTCTTCATCGACACCCATACCGAAGTCGAACAGGAACAGGTCTTGGAGGGTGATGATGTCGCCCTCCATGCCTTCCACCTCGGTGATGTGAGTGACTCGACGGGTACCGTCGCGAAGCCGGGCGGTGTGGACGATCAGGTCGACCGCCGACGACACTTGTTCTCGGATGGCCTTGATCGGAAGATCGAAGCCGGCCATCAGCACCATCGTCTCGACACGGGAAAGGGTGTCACGTGGTGAATTCGAGTGCACCGTCGTCAAGGAGCCGTCATGGCCGGTATTCATGGCCTGCAGCATGTCGAGTGCTTCACCGCCACGAACCTCACCCACTACGATCCGGTCCGGTCTCATCCGGAGGGTGTTGCGTACGAGGTCCCGAATGGCAATCTGGCCGACGCCTTCGAGGTTCGGGGGGCGGGATTCGAGGCTGAGGACGTGTCGCTGACGCAGCTGAAGCTCAGCGGCGTCCTCGACCGTCACGATGCGCTCGGTGTCGGGGATGTAGCTCGAGACCACGTTGAGCAGCGTCGTCTTTCCGGAGCCGGTTCCTCCGCTGATCAGGACATTGAGGCGTCCGCGCACGCACCCCGCCAGGAAATCCGCCACCTGTTTGTCGAAGGTGCCGAACTGGATGAGGTCTTCCTCGGTGAGCGGATCCACTGCGAACTTGCGAATGGTCAGGAACGGCCCGCCGATGGCCAGACGGATGGATGATGGCATTGACACGAGAGCCATCGGGAAGTCGGGCATCGACCATCGGGGTGGCCTCGTCGACACGTCGTCCCACCTGGCCCACGATCTTGTCGATGATCCGTCGCAGGTGGACACCGTCGACGAACCGAACCTCGGTCCTCTCGATCTTGCCGAGTCGCTCGACGTAGACAGCGTGCGGGCCGTTCACCATCACTTCGGTGACTGCCGGATCGTTGAGCAGCGGGTCGATCGGGCCATACCCAAGTACGTCGCTGGCGATTTCGTTGATGAGCTGGGCGTCGGTCTCCGCTCGAGAGCGGTAGACCCTGCTCCTGCTCGACCGCCCATTCGAGCATCTCGACAACCCGCAGCCGAAGTTCGGCGTCGCTCATCTGACGGTCGTAGAGCGTCGGTCCGAGCTCTTCCACTACCCGGAAATGGAGTTTCCCCCGTAGTTCGCGAAACAGTTCTTCGCGGCGCGAATCGAGCCTCGGCTCCGAGGTCTTCGCTGCGGCGACTCTCTCAGAAAGAGATGCCATTGCCTCTCACTCCCCTGCATGGAACCGCACCCGCGATTCCGTCGATGAAACGTGTCTACTTACTATCGCCACTTACGGCGTCCTGGTTTACTGCTTTCGATCTTCTGGTCCAGAACCAGGGCGGCCACCGTTTCGAACCCACGTGCCACTTTCGAGCGAGGCGCCGATTCGACGACCGGTCTGCCCTCATTCACCGAGGCCGGCACGAGACCGTCCGAAGGGACCGCGGCCGAGATCTTCATCTTGAGCGAGCGTTCGATCTCGTTCTCGTCGAGACGCGCCCGGGCGTTGCTCCGGTTCAGGACCAGTTGGATCTTCGACGACTGGAATTTGAGGAGGCGCAAGGTCTCGAGCGCCAACTTGGCGTTCTTGACACTCGGAAGATCCATGTCGACCACGAAGAGCGCCTGATCTGCGCGCTCCAAGAGCGACAGGAGCAGTTCGTCGAGTAGTGATGCGGTGTCCACCACGACGTAGTCGAACATCTCACGAAGCTTGGCGACGATCTCGGTGATGACCCGGGTGGAGATCTCATCCGCAAACGCCGGTTCGAGCGGGGCGGCCAGCACACTCAAGCCCGATTCATGCTTGGTGAGCAATGTCTTGAGCATGCTTTCATCGAGGTGATGAATCTCTTGGGCCGCACTGACCACGGTGTATTTGGGTTCGAGTTGCAGCACCAGGCACACATCGCCGAACTGGAGATCCGCATCGACGATGACCACCCGATCAGGTCCGAGTTCACGGTTCAGCAGCATGGCGAGATTGGTGGCAACGACGGTCTTGCCGCTTCCGCCTTTTGCGGAAACGACGGTGATGACCTTGCCCAGCGCCCTGGGTGGCGGGCTCGGGACGGTGGGGGTGGCGGGCCCCGGTCGCACGCCGACTCGCTCGAAGAGCGCCAGGGCCTCGACGGCCTTGTCGGTGGTGAACGGCGCCTCGATGACGTCTTTGAGACCGGCTCGCAAGGCAGATTTGAGAAGCGGGGCAGTCATCGCTTCCGAGACGAGAACGATCGGAAGCCCCGAGTCGATGTCCATGAGAGGGCCGACGATCCTCAGGGCAGCTTCGTTGGCGTGGCTCGGACCGAGGACCAGCAGATCGACCACGTCGGATTCGACGTGGTGTTGGGCTTCTTCGAAGGTCCGCACCGTGGCGGCTTCTCCGTCGAACGCTTGCTTCGCCTCGTCGAGGAACGACTCGTCGCTGTCAAAGACTACGACGGAGAGGCGAACGCCTTCTTCTGCCAATGGTCTCAACCTCCCAAACCGAGCAGGATCTCGAGGTCCCTGAGGCCTGGGAACAGTGTAGTCAGAACCCCGAAGTCAGGATAAAGGTTGTCGAAGATGACGCCTTCGGTGCGCGCTGCCACGAAGTCGTCAGGCACGAGCGTGAGCCACACGTCGCTGGTCTCATACGAGAAGGCCAGGCGTTCGGCTTGATCAGGGGTCACCTCGAGCGTGTAGAGGGAGAGAGTTTCGTCAGCCTCCTCCTGGGTTTCGGGCTCGACGGCGGCGCCTGCCTCGGTGAACGGCACCTCCACCACCTTCGGAGCGTTCTCGTCCGCCACGATCTCTCGACCGACGGCCAAGACCGGCACGTTTTGCATGACAAACCTGGTGTAGGTCTTCTCGGTGACCTCCTGCGGAGCCGTGGTCGTATCCGCTTGGCCGTCGGCAGGAGCGCCCTCTTCTCCGCCTGGTGACTCGACGCCGGTGAAGGCCGGAGTGGCCAGAACTTCCAGGTCGGTGGTGACGATCACATTGACCCTGTCGCCGGGCTGGATGAACGCATTGACGCCCCGCTCAGCCGAGGCGCGGATCGTCATCGCCTGTGAGCCCTCCGGGATAACGTCTTTGAGAGGTCGCAAGTCTTCGGTGACCGCCACCCACTGATCGGTGGTGAGAATCTGGTTTTCGCTGATGGGCCCCGCCGAGAAACGTCCGGTCAGCACCGTCCTGAGTTGGTCGTCGGTGGTGATGGCGTTGAGGGGCAGGAAATCCTGGTTCTCTTCGCTGAACACGATCGAATCCTGCGAAAGCAGCAGGGACCCGTCGGCGCCTTCGGCCACCAGCTCCCCCGCCCGATAGACGGGAACAAGCACCAGGCCGGCCTTGGCTTCTTCTTCCGCGCTCGACAGCACGCGCCAGATAGCAAGTGCTGCCAATCCGGCCAGCACCAGCGCGAGGACCAAGACCAGTGTCCGCCTACCCATTTCCACTCCTCAACTCAGATTCCCCTACCGGTCGACGCGCCAACCGAGTTTCAGCCGAGCGCAGCGTGGCTGTACTCGCGATCGCTCGCGGTGACTGCTGCATTCGACGTTCCCTACGCTCGTTTGTCGCATTCCGCCGCTGGTAACGCGGCGGAATAACCTTCAGACTCGCACACATCCCCGTCTTGTCAAGGATGCGAGCGACCCATATTTCGGTGTTCGGACACAGGTACCGCCAAGCGCGCTCAGCGTTTGCCGATGCCGCGTTCCTTGAGCTCCTGGAGGATGGCTTCCAGAGAGGAATCGACGTTGAAACTGCGTTCCTCTTCCTGGGATGAATCGGCCTCGCGCTCGAACTCGCGACGCTCGGGAGCGCGACGACGGGGGGCTTCCCCGGGTGTCGGCCGTTCCTCGCGTTCGGTGTATCCAGGGAGCGCCTGCTTGATGGACAAGCTCACTCTCCTCCGCTCCTCATCCATCTCGGTGATCTTGACGGTCACCTGTTGACCGAGAGAGAGCTCGAGCTCTGGCGATTCCACGCGATGCATGGCGATCTCCGACACGTGGACGAGACCCTCGACCCCGTCGCCGACCGACACAAAGGCGCCGAACGGGACTGTCTTGGTGACGGCACCCTCCACGCTGTCCCCGACGGCATGGCCCTTCGAGAACTGTTCCCACGGGTCGTCTTGGGTCTGCTTGATGGAAAGCGAGATCCGTTCGCGGTCACGATCGACTTCGAGCACCCGAACGGTGACTTGATCGCCGACCTTGACCACCTCGGAGGGGTGATTGACGTGCTGGTAGGAGAGCTCGGAAACATGCACGAGCCCGTCCATTCCACCGAGATCCACAAACGCGCCGAAGTTCACGACTGAAGATATGACGCCTTCGCGAACCATCCCGACCTCGAGATCGTCCAGGAACGCCTGCCGTTGCTCGGCCTGCGCTTCCTCCAGGTACGCCCGGCGGGAGAGAACCACGTTGTTTCGGTTGCGGTCCAACTCGATGACCTTTGCTTCGATCATCTCACCAACATACGGATCGAGATCGCGCACTCGGCGGAGTTCCACCAATGAGGCCGGCAAGAATCCCCGGAGGCCGATATCGACGATGAGACCGCCCTTGACGACCTCGATGACCGGACCGGTGACCGTGCCACCGGCATCGGTGATGGATTGGATCCGTCCCCACGCACGCTCGTATTGAGCGCGCTTCTTGGAGAGGATGAGGCGACCCTCGTCGTCTTCCTTGTCGAGGACCAAGCCCTCGATGACTTCTCCCACCGACACGACGTCGCCAGGATTGACGGCCTTGCGAATAGAAAGCTCTTGGAGCGGAATCACACCTTCGGACTTGTAGCCGATGTCGACCAATACCTCGTCGTTGTCGATGGCGACGACGGTTCCCTCGACGATGTCGCCTTCGCTGAACTCGAGCATGGTGTGATCGAGGGCGGCCTCGAAATCCTGGGCGATACTATCGGGAAGGTCGCTGACGCGCTTGGCCACGATCGCCACCGGTCCGTGCGAGACAACGGCCGCCGGTTCGTCCGTAGCGACGGCTTCCGCGACTGGTTCATCTCCTTCGGAAACCGGCTCGTCGACAACTGGCTCGTCGGCGACTGGCTCGGTTGCGACTGGCTCGGTTGCGACTGGCTCCTCGGCAACTGGCTCGTCGGCGTCGGCTCCGGCGTCGGGCTCAACCTCCACGGGCGCAGTGTCGTCGGCGACTGGCTCGTCGACAACTGGCTCGACGGCTTCCTCGACAGCAGCGGTCTCGGCTTCTAGTACCGGGACGGGTTCCACGGCCGGAGCCGCAGCTTCGCTGATGTCGGCGGAAACATCGGTCGACTCGGCGTCGACTACCTCCGTTGGCGTTTCGACGGGCTCCGCCGACTCGACGTCCGGAGCTTCTTCTGTCACGACCGTGTCGTCCACGGTCTCTGGGTTCATCGTGTCGTCGGACGACACGGACTCATGTTCTTCATTCATAGGTGTTTGGTGATTCCTCCAAGAGAGCTCCCACGGCGCGTCAGGGCCGCGAGGCGGACAGCATGGTAGCAACCGGCGGTCAAACCGCCAACCAGCCCCTTGACCTCAGGGCTTGCAGTCGGCCAAGGTTTGCCCGGTCGCCACATCCACGACCAGAGTGACAGCCAGATCGGCGACGCCCTCCATCTCGGCGACGACGATCTCGGTCACCTCCTCGAGCTCCTCGGGGGGCGCCTCGACCACCAATTCGTCATGCACCTGCAGGAGGAGACTCGCGGAGAATCCCGTCAAAGCCTCATCGACGGCCAGCATCGCCAACTTGATGATGTCGGCGGCTGTCCCCTGCACCGGAGCGTTGAGGGCCATCCGCTCGCCCATCTGCCTGACCCGCCAATTGTCCGAACGCAGCTCGGGGAGATAGCGTCGCCGGCCGAAGAGCGTCGACGTATAGCCCTTGGCCTTGGCATCGTCGACGATGGAGCCCATGAACTCCTTGACGGCAGGAAAGGTGGCGAAATACTTCTCGATGTGTTCCTTCGCCTCATCCCGGCCGATCTCGAGCCGGTCTGCCAATCCAAACGCCTCCATGCCGTAGAGCAAACCGAAGTTGATGGCCTTGGCGCGGCGACGCATCTCCGCCGACACCTCGTCGAGCGGAACGCCGAACACCGAGGCGGCCGTTGCGGTATGGATGTCACGTTTCGCCTCCCCGAACGCATGCAGCAAACCGGGGTCGCTACTCGAGATGAGCGAGGATGCGAAGCTCGATCTGCGAATAGTCGGCGACCACGAAGGTCCAACCCGGCTCGGGAACAAACGCCTTTCGGACCAGTCGGCCGGTCTCCGAGCGAACCGGGATGTTCTGAAGATTGGGATGATCCGACGACAGGCGGCCCGTGGCGGCCGCCATCTGGTTGAAGGTCGTGTGGATACGTCCGTCGCTCTCGATGAGCGGCAGAAGACCGTCGACGTAGGTACCCCGCAGCTTCTCGAGTTCCCGATAGCGGAGAAGTGACTCCACGATCGGGTGCTCGCCCTCGAGTTTGGCGAGGACCGAGGCATCCGTGGACGGCACCCCTTTCGACGTCTTCTTCAGCACCGGTAATCCCAGCCGGTCGTACAGCACCTCTCGGAGCTGGAGCGTCGAGTTGATGTTGAAGACGCCGCCCGCCGCCTCATGGATGGCTGCCTCCAAGGTGGCGAGTTCCTCCCGAAGGTCACTCCCAGCCCCTCGAGGTACTCGCTGTCCACAGCGATCCCGAGCGATTCCATCCGGCGCAGCACGGGAATGAGAGGCATCTCGATATCGTCGAACAGCGCTCGCTCGTCGCGGTCGCTGAGTTCGCCTGCCAGGTGCTCCGCCAGGCCGCCGCCACGGCCGTGACCCGTCGCGCAGCCGCGTCCAGATCTGGACCTCGGCGCCCCGTCGAAGTCGAAAGCGCCTTGATCCATGGTGGTCGACTCGCCGTCCGGCGAGTCGACCTCGAGTCCGAGGAATCGATCCGCCACAGACGCCAGGTCATAGCCCCGGGCGGCGGGGTTGACCACATAGGAGGCGAGCGCGGTATCGAACGTCACCCCGTGCAGTTCGAGCCCCAGAGTCTCGAGCTGCAACATTGCGTGTTTGGCGTCATGCACCTGCTTCGCCAGGGCGCGGGTCCCCCAAGAACGGAGCGGCGGCCTCGAGCATCGATCCCGCCAGATAGGCGGCGTGGGTAGGACCCCGGCCAACCATCAACCCGACGGGCTCTGTTCCATCGAAGACCACATCCAGAGACACCGGAACGTCGGCGAAGCACGCTTCGAGCTCCGCCGGATCGGTCACCACCGACGCTTCCACCTCCAGAACCTCACCGACCTTGCCGCGCCATTCGGGATGAACGGCCAAGAGGTCGTCCCACATGGCGTGAAACTCGAGGCTCTCGAAGAGGTCCTTCACCGCCGATTCGTCCCAATCGGTCCATACCAGCGCATCGAGGTCCGCCCCGGTGTCGAGGTCCTTCTCCATCGTCATGAGCTCACGGTTGAGAAGAACCTGATCCCGGTGAGCCGCCAGATTCTCGCCAAGCTTGGGCGTCTGCTCGTCCAGATGCTCGAAGATCGCCTCGAGACCTCCGTAGGCCGAGATCAGCTTGGCGGCGGTCTTCTCTCCGACTCCCGGAACGCCCGGCAGGTTGTCCGAGCTGTCGCCACGCAACGCCGCATATTCGACGTATTGGTCGGGACGGATTCCGTACCGATCTTCGACCCACGCTGCGTCGGCGAGCACCGTATCGGAGATCCCGCGCCTCGTGTAAATCACCTTGATGTCGTCGTCGACCAACTGAAAGCTGTCACGGTCACCGGTCACCACCAGCACCGACCACCCGGCCTTCTTGGCCTGCGTGGCCATCGAGGCAATGACGTCATCTGCTTCATAGCCCGGCATCCGGAACTGACGGATGCCAAGCCCCTGCAGAGTCTGGTCGATCAGGGGAATCTGGCTCTTGAAGATGTCGGGCGCCGACTCACGCTGCGCCTTGTAGTCGGGATACCGGTCCGATCGGAACGTGGCCCGGCCAACATCCCAGGCAACCGCCAGCCGGTCGGGCGGTTGGTCGCCGAGGAGCTTGACGAGCATCCGCATGAACCCGAAGGCGGCATTCGTCACCTGGCCCGAAGTGGTAGCCATCTCCGAGGGCAGGGCGTAGAAGGCCCGGTATGCCAGGGAGTGACCATCGAGAAGGACAAGTGTGGGCATGGGGGCGATGATAGGCGGCCACCGGGCCGCCCCGTTGGGTCAGGTCAACCGGTCCAGGAGTCGTTGCCGCTTTCCCTCCAGCTTGCTGCGACGCCGAACGACCTCCCGCACGGCCTTCTCGAATCGGGCAACATCACTGCTCGAATCGGCGGCAAAAGCGCGATCCTCGGCGTTTCCGACAGCAGCGTCGCGTTGCGCATCGTCGTTGATGTGCCGGTGATATGAGAGCTCCTCGGTCACCAGGCGTTCCTCCTCGGCCAACTCGGCCAGGCGATCGTTGATGGCCATGATGCGTTGTTCGAGACGACCCATGTTTTCGACTTCTCCGAGAGAAGGGGTTGTGCTTGGATACTGGCTGCAAGCCGGGATGGCGGAATGGTAGACGCGGCGGACTCAAAATCCGTTGTCCTCACGGACGTGTGGGTTCGAGTCCCACTCCCGGTACTGACAATCCGGTACTGGCGATCCGGTACGAACAACCGGCCTCGAGTGGCCCGGTTCAAGGCACACGAACCAGAATGGCCCCCAATCCTGTCCTCGGCGGCGCTTTTCCGGTAGTGTCTTGACAGCATCGACCACTCACTGAGACTGTTTCGCCGATCCCCACTCCCCCCACTCCCTGGCCGAGACAGTCCGATCCCTGGTGAGTGGTCGTTGCGCGTGCGGATGCTGAACCGACCGCCCCGCCGCGGTTCAGGGACGAAGGGGTTCAGGAACGCAGGGGTTCAGGAACGCCGGGGTTCCGGCCCGAAGGGGTTCAGGAACGCAGGGGTTCAGGAACGCGGGGTTCAGGCCCGAAGGGGTTCAGGGACGCAGGACTCGGCCGAAGGGGTCAGGAACGAAGGGCGGCTGCCAACGCTGCACTGGCCGTTGCCAGGCGCATGGGCGGCCGCCGTCGCGTCGGGGGCGTCGAGCACCTCCCGCACCAGCGCCGAGCCGACGATGATGCCGTCTGCCAGTGGCCCCAGGGCTCGCGCCGATCGGGGTCGAGATCCCGACCCCGAGGACGATCGGCCGATCGGTTACCGCTCGGATTCTCGACCATCGCAGCCGCTCGACCGCCGGATTTCTCCCGTTCGCCGGTCACACCAACCTCGGCGACGCCGTAGATGAACGCCGGCCCGGCCTCAGCCAAGCGAGCCAGGCGCTCGTCCGTGGTGGTGGGAGCGGCAAAGAGCACCATCCCGAGTCCCTCGGCCTCGACGGCCCTCTGGACCGGATCGGCTTCCTCGAAGGGAAGGTCGGCAACGATCAGTCCGCTCGCCCCTGCCTGAGCGATCCGTGAAGCGAACTGCTCAGGGCCCACCTGGAACACGACATTCGAATAGGTCATGACGAGGGCCGGTTTGCCGGTTCGCTCGGTGACCTGTCGAACGATATCCAGACCCGCCGCCAGCGTGGTACCTTGCTGGAGAGACCGCTGACCGGCGGACTTGGATGGTCGGACCGTCCATGAGGGGATCGGAATAGGGGATCCCCACTTCGAAGCCGTCGGCATCTGCCATCGCCTCATACATGGCCACCGACGTGTCCAGAGAAGGAAGCCCGGCCGTCATGAAAGGCAGGAAGGCCGGTCGTCCCTCGGACCTGCAGCGGGCGAACAGATGTGTCGAGTCGCGGCAGCGCGTCATGGCCGCAGCCGGGCGATCTGTTCGACATCCTTGTCACCGCGTCCCGACAGATTGATCAACACCGTCTTGCCGGCGAGTTGATCCGCCTCGCGAGCCACCCAGGCCAGGGCGTGCGCCGACTCGAGAGCGGGAATGATCCCTTCGGTGCGGGCGAGCAGAAAGACCGCATCGAGCGCTTCTTCGTCGGTGACCGAAGGGTATCGGGCGAGACCGAGGTCGGCGAAGAAACGCGTGCTCGGGACCGACACCGGGATAGTCCAAGCCCGCCGATGCGCTGTGGGCCTCGAGGACCTGTCCGTCCGCGTCCTGGAGGAGCATGGTTCGGCTTCCGTGCAAAACGCCGGGACTCCCGGCACCGATCGAGGCGCCGTGTTCACCGGAGGCGATTCCGTGGCCGCCGGCTTCCACACCCACCAGGTCGACTCCCAATCCCGCGAACGGGTAGAACATGCCGATGGCATTGGATCCGCCGCCGACGCAGGCCACGATGCACATCGGGAAGCTCCCCACCCAGTTGGACGAGGGACTCCTCGCCGATCACCTTCTGGAACTCACGGACCATCCATGGAAACGGGTGGGGGCCGACGACCGACCCGATGGTGTAGTGGGTCGTTTCGACGCTTCGCACCCATTCGCGCATCGCTTCGTTCGTGGCGTCCTTGAGCGTGCCGGCTCCCGCCGTCACCGGCACCACCTCGGTGCCGAGCATCTCCATCCGCCGCACGTTGAGGGCCTGACGTTCGATGTCCTTGGCGCCCATGTAGACCTGGCACTCGAGACCGAACAGCGCGGCCGCCGTGGCGGTGGCGACGCCGTGCTGCCCGGCCCCGGTCTCGGCGATGATCCTCGGCTTGCCCATCCTCATGTTGAGCATGCCCTGGCCGAGCGCGTTGTTGATCTTGTGGGCACCCGTGTGGGCAAGATCCTCGCGCTTGAGCAGAATGTCGACGCCGAGTTGCTCCGACAGCCGATCGACCCGATGCAGCGGAGTGGGTCGGCCCACGTAGTCGCGGAGGAGCTGATGGAACTCTGCGACGAACGCCGGGTCGCTCCACGCCTCCTCGAAGACCTGTTCGAGCTCGTCGAGGGCGGGCATGAGCGTCTCAGGGGCGAACCGGCCTCCGAACTCGCCGAACCGACCCCGATCGTCGGGGCGATCGAGTTTGGTCATGCCTTGGCTCCTTCTACGAATGCTCGGATGCGCGTCGGGTCCTTGACGCCGGGCGACGATTCTAGGCCCGACGAGGCGTCCACACCCCAGGGAGCCGCCGCACGCCACCGCTTCGGCCACGTTGTCGGGCCCGAGGCCGCCCGCCAGGACGTACGGCCGGTCGGTCAGGAGCAGGTCCCATCGAAGGGTGTCCCGGTCCCCCCGTGGCGTCCGGCATCGTAGGCGTCCAGCAGGGGGGTCTAGACCGAGTGGAACCATGTCGAGGTCGGGCCGTTTCTCGGCGACCCGGATGGGACGGAGCACGAAGAGCCCACGCGCCGGGAAGCGGCGGCCGCGGCCGCCTCCGCGTGGCGCCCGTGAGGCTGTACTCCCCCGGCGCCGGTTGCGTCGACCACGGCGAGGAGCTCGTCGGGAGTCGAGTCGACTGTGACGAGCACGGCGAGCACGGGACACTCGGCAGCCGACCCCCCGGGCGAGGGCGAGGTCGATCT
>CAVVWO010000008.1:0-27738 GCA_963752075.1 uncultured Acidimicrobiia bacterium | reverse complement strand
CAAACTGGCCGACCACCGATCCGCTGGCTCACCCCGACGAGCCGCTGGTTGAGGAGGATCAGGTTGGGGTGGACGCCAACTCCATCCGTCCGACCGATGCCTGGCCGGGTGGCTATTTCGCGGCGTATCACGCCTATCCCTATTACCCGGATTTCCAGCGGCATGAGCCGGGAATCTCCGATTGTGTCTTCGGCGGTCAGGTCGACCCCTACGCCGGGTATCTCATGGCCCTCCGGCATCACCACGTCGACCTTCCGGTGATCGTCAACGAGTTCGGAGTTCCCTCGTCCGCCGCAATGGCCCACCTCGGTCCGCTCGGGAGGCATCAGGGAGACCATTCGGAGCAGACTGCAATGGCGCACAATGCAGAAATGCTGACGATCCTCCACGAGCTGGGAATGGCCGGAGGCTTCGTCTTCGAGTGGGCTGACGAGTGGTTCAAGTTCACCTGGAACACCATCGACTACGAGCTCCCGCCGGCCCGCCGAGCGTTGTGGATGAATCCCTGGACGAACGAGGCTCATTTCGGGATGATTGCGGTGGAGCCCGGCCCCGAGCGCGTGGTGACGATCGACGCCGACGATTCCGAATGGTCCACGAACCTTTCCCAGGTGATCTATGAGGCTCCTGCCGGCGTGCGAGAGATCCGGGCCGTGAAAGACCCGGGATATCTCTATCTCCGTCTCATCGTGGATAACCAGCGGGGGTGGGAGGAGTCGCCTATCACCCTTGGCTTCGATGTGCTCGCCGGTGGCACCGATGGACTACCCGGTCTCCCGGACGACCGGTCGGGGGCCGACTATGCGATCACGCTGGGCCCAGGCCGTCAGGCCCAGGCGTGGGTGCGAGCTTCGAACGACCAACATGCCATCCGGTACGGAGTCGCCCGCGGCTACGTCGAGGTGAATCCGGCCGACGTCGAAGAGGGGAGTGGGGTGTGGTCTCTCTACCGCCTCATCACCAATCGGCCTCAGACTATTCCGACCACGGGCATCGAGTATCCGGCGGAAGTGTTCGACGCCGGACGCCTTCGCCACGGCACGTCCGACCCCGACGACCCCGACTTCGACAGCCGAGCGATGTGGGCCGGGGACGGCAACGTCGTCGAAATCCGGATCCCGTACCAGGCGATCGGGATTTCCGACCCCTCATCACGGCAGGCCTACCGGATCCTGCCGGACAACAGTGTCGTCGCCGAACCCTTCGACCGAGTGGGAATCACCGTGACCGTGGACGGGATCACGGCCTCCACCGGAGGATATTCCTGGTCGCCGTGGCAGGCAGCCGAGTGGCACGAACGAACCAAGGCAGGCGTCGAGGTCTTCACCGAGGCAGCGCGGCTCGTGACAGATGGCGAACCGGGACAGTGACCTGGCCTCATGCCGATTGCACCAGCTGCCACAGATCTCGACGCTCGGCCATCAGTGGAACCCGCGCCTCGTCCTTGCGGGGCCGGCCCCGGCCCCGACGCCGGTAGAAAGGCACACCATCCCAGAAGATGACGCCACCCCACACGCCCCACTCAGCGTTCTCTTCGAGAGCGAATTCGAGGCACGCCAGCTGGACCGGGCATCCGGCGCACAACGCCTGCGCCTTGGCGAGGTCGTTGACGTTCTCCGAGAAGAACAGGTCCGACACGCCGGCATCGACGCAGACTCCATTGTCGTTCAAGAGCATGACTTCTCCTTTCGTTCGTCAACCGGAGGCAATAGAGAAAGCCGCCGGATGATGCTCGGCGGCTCCTTGCTTGCGATGTGACTCAGGGAGTCAGGTCACGGGAAGAGAGCTCGCCAGGGCGCGACATTCGCCGTCGGCGTTCCGCCGAGGTGGAAAATGCGCTTCCGGGAGCTCATCAACATCGATCTACGTTCCTGTTCTGAGAGGCCTGACAACAATTCTGAAAGGGGCCCTCAACGTCGTGCGTTCCAACCTATCTCACGGTGCAAGACGACGTCAAGGTATTAAACGACGACCGCCTAGTGAGCGAGCATCGAGCGAAGACCACCCGGCGAAGTGGGATGCCGCAGTTTGGCAAGAGCCTTCGCTTCGATCTGACGGATGCGCTCCCGAGTGAGATCGAACTTGCGACCCACCTCGTCCAGGGTGGCCGGGGTTCCCGACTCCAGGCCATATCGCAAGGTCAGGATCACTCGTTCGCGTTCCGTGAGCTGCTCGAGCACCTTGCCCAGGTCCTCCTTGCGTATCCCAAGCGCCACCTTCTCGAAAGGTGCCTCTGCGTCCTCATCTTCGATGAAGTCGCCGAGGACGGCGTCGTCTTCGCCAACGGGCTCGAAGATCGACACCGGTTCCGGAGCGACCTTCTTGGCCTCGATGACCTTCTGATCGGTCAAACCCGACTCCAGGGCGATCTCTTCGGTCGTCGGGGTGCGCCCGAGGCGTTTGAAGAGATCGTTCTCGGCGCTCCGCACCTGGGTGATCGTGTCCATCATGTGGACGGGGACGCGAATGGTTCGGCCCTTGTCCGCGATCGCCCGAGTGATCGCCTGACGGATCCACCAGGTTGCATACGTCGAGAACTTGAACCCCTTCTTGTAGTCGAACTTCTCAACGGCTCGGATCAGTCCGAGGTTTCCTTCCTGGATGAGGTCCAGGATGGGAAGGCCGCCGACGTTCGAATACCGTTTGGCGATCGACACGACCAGTCGAAGGTTGCTTCGGATGAAGCGTTGTCGTGCCTCATCGCCGCGGCGCACCAACAGCCTCAGCTTCGACGCGCTCGTGACTGGAGAGGGTCTCACTCGCCTCGAGCGCCTCCCTCGCTTTGGCCGCCCGTTCCATGGTCATGGCCAAATCGACTTCGTCTTCTGCGGTGAGGAGAGGGAACTGGCCGATGCCATCGAGATACGTTTTGAGGGCATCTTCGCGCGATTCGGTTTCTGCGGACTTGCGCACCATGGTCAGCGTCTTCGCTTCTGGGGGTTGGCCGGGGATGCTACATCCGGCAAGGGCGCATTCTGGGTATTGCCGTGCGGCCTTTCCCAGTTGGACATGCTGCCGTAAGATGCATCCTGCGTGCGGGCGTTTAGCTCAGTTGGGAGAGCGCCTCCCTTACAAGGAGGAGGTCGGCGGTTCGAGCCCGTCAACGCCCACTGCGGGACCGGCCGAGCCGGTCCCGAGCCAGTTTGCGTTCGCAAACTGCTCCGTTGGTTTCGGTGGTTTGAGCCCGTCAACGCCCACTGCGGGACCGGCCGAGCCGGTCCCGAGCCAGTTTGCGTTCGCAAACTGCTCCGTTGGTTTCGGTGGTTCGAGCCCGCGGCAGTATGCCGGTTGCTGCGTTGCAGTTGGTGGTCTGTCACCCGTTCGTTCCTGTCGTGGCGTTCGGCGGAACGGGCCCGCTATCCCAAGCGGACCCGCTCGCCGATCCCCAGCTCGGTCTCCCTGACCGGTCTCTCTTGTATCGGCGCTCCCGCGCCGAAGGTTGAGAAAAACCGGGATCGCCTGACAATCCGCCACTTTTCGGGCAATCGCAGGTAAATTGTCACCGACGGACAGGACCTACGCTGGAAATCGACTGTCCGCGAGATTTGCCGAGGAGGGCGAATATGAACAAAACCGAAATGGCTCAGAAGCTGGCCAAGAAGGCCGACATCACGCAGGCCAAGGCCGCTGAGATCGTTGACATCATCTTCAGCTCCCAGCCGGGCAACGGCATCATCGCCGTCGAGCTCGACGCCGGGCGCAAGGTATCCGTCTCCGGTTTCGGGACCTTCGAGACGCGTCGCCGCAAGGCTCGCGAAGGCCGCAACCCGGCTACCGGAGCGAAGATCCAGATCGCGGCGACGACGTACGCCGCCTTCAAGCCGGCCAAGGGTCTCAAGGACCGCGTGGCGCAGTAGGCACACTATCGGGCCTTTGGGCCATGAAAGATGAGAAGGCCCCGCTCCGGCGGGGTTTTTTCATGGGCCTGGTCGTTGCTGCCGGCAGCCCGACCGACGGCAGCAACCTCGAGCGGCCGTACCGACCCGGCCAAGAGTACGAGCTCAGGTTTCGGCCGTGTCACCCTCGAGTTGGGAGGTGTTGAGTTGCCAGGCGGCGAAATTGAGCACTCCGATCAGAGTGATCACCGCCGTCATCGGCAAGCTGAAGACGCCTGCGCCCGGCGCCTCGGCCGCGAAAGCGGCGGAAGTGAGCGCTGCCAGCACCCAGACCACGCACATCAGGAAAAACCCGTTTCGAAGCGCTCGCCGGCGAAACACGACAGCGGACCAGATCACGGCTCCCAGGAGCGTCGAGGCGGCGAGGGTGAAGGCGAGCGGAGCACCTACGAACGCCTCTGATTGCCAAATGATCCACCCTGCCGCTCCGAGGCAGACGTGAGCGGCAGCCCAGGCTCCGCGGAGGGTCATGGCAGAGGGGGTCCAATCCGGCATCTCGAGACCCTCGAACCATCCCCATGCCTTCTCGGCCAGGCCACCAGACACCCCGGCCATGCCGATGCCGAGCGCAATGAATGCGAGAATTCCGATCAGGTCGTCCATCCGGATCAATGCTAATCCCAGACGAGCAGAGGCCAACCGCGATGGCCTCACTAGGATCGCTCCATGGTGACCGTCTCTGAGTATGTCGCTCGGCTGAATGCTGTCGTTCCCTTCGTAAAGGCAGCGGCCTGGGATGAAACCGGTCTACAGGTCGGCGATCCGACGGCGGACGTGGCCAGGGTGGGCGTTTGCCACGAGGTGACCGACTCGGTGATCGAGGCGGCCGCTCCTCATTCCGTGCAGGTCCTGGTCACCTACCATCCACTGTTGTTCCGTCCGACGACTCGGTTCGTGACGGGCCAGTCTGCTCCTGGGCGGGCCCACGTTCTCGCTCAACGCGGCTGTGGCGTGGTGGCGCTGCACACGGCGTTCGACGTGGCGCCCGGCGGGACCGCCGAATCGCTCGGACGGGCGGTCGGTTTGGCAGACATGGCTGGGTTCGGCCCCGCCGAAGTGACGGACCAGCTCGCAGTGGTCGTCTTCGTGCCGCCCGACGGGGTGGAACCCGTGCGACTGGCGATGGCCGAAGCCGGAGCCGGAAGCATCGGCAAGTACCGCGCCTGCTCGTTCGGGTCCGAAGGGATCGGCCAGTGGGACGCCGGTGAGACGGCCTCCCCGGTCGTGGGAGCCGCCGGGGAGTCGGGTCGGTCCACCGAGGTCAGAATCGAGATGGTGGCCCGGCGGCGTTCGATCGGTTCGATTCTCACTGCCCTCGTCCATGCTCACCCATACGAGGAGCCCGCATTCTATGTGACTGAGATCGAGGGCTATCAGGGCATGATCGGCCGGGTCGGCGACGTCGAGCCCACCGTTCTGTCCGACCTGGCTGCCTCGATCGGACGGGTCCTCGACGTGCCTGCCCTTCGCTTGATGGGCGAGGCCGCCAGGACCGTGCGGAGGGTGGCCGTGCTTCCCGGCTCGGGAGCAGGGTTCGTGGCGGCCGCCGTCGCCACCGGAGCGGACCTCCTGGTGACCGGCGACGTCTCCCACCATCGAGCCGTGGAGGCGCGCGACGCCGGGCTGGCGGTGTTGGACGCCGGACACGCACCCACGGAACGACCGGGAATGGCCGCCTTGGTGGACCTCGTATCGGGCCTCGGGGTACCGGTCGTCGACCTGACGGCCGTGTCGACCGATCCGTGGGATCGGGGTCCCGGAAGAACAGGTAGCCTGTCTGAGCGCACAGCCTCGGAGGGCAGATGAAGGAGTTCCAGAGTTTGGCCGATCTGCTCGACCTTCAAGATGTTGATCTTCAGATCGATCGCCTCTTGCACCAACGGTCGTCGCTTCCCGAACTCGATCAGTACCGCTCTGCACATCAGGCGTCGCTGAACGCGGCCAAACATCACGGTGAGATCTCCGAGTCGCTCAAATTGACGGGACGCGAACTCGACAAGACCGAGGGTGAGCTCGAAATACTCGAACTCAAGCTGGAGCAACAGTCGCAACGTCTCTTCGCCGGTGGCCTCAGCGCTCGCGAGGCCGACGCCATGAGGCTGGACGTCGAGAACCAGAAACGGAAACGGAGCGCCATGGAGGATTCGGTGCTGGCGCTCCTCGATCGGACGGAGGCGCTCGAAGCCGAACTCGCCGAGGCGGCCGATGTGGTCGAGCGTACCGGCGAGGACGAGCGGCGCCTCGAGTCGGCGGTGGCAGAGGCCTGGAAGAAGATCGACGCGGAGATCGCTCGCCGGGAGAGTCGGAAAGAGGCCATCGTGGCGCTCATCCCCGAGGACCTCCTGGAACGGTACGAGAAGCTTCGACTCACGAAAGAAGGCGTTGCGGTAGGGCGCCTGGCCGATGGAGTGTGTGGCGGCTGCCATCTGACATTGTCGGCTGCCGAGCAGGCGGAGGTGCTGCAAGAGGATCCACCTCGCTGCCTCCACTGCCTCCGTCTCCTCGTACCTTGAGTCGTGCTCTTCTGGCACATCGGTGGAACGGTGTTGCTGTTTCGATATGTCTTTCGCGACCCCAAGGTCGATCTCCGCTGGCTGGTTTTCGGTGCGCTTCTGCCCAATCTCATCGACAAGCCGCTCGGAACACTGATCGCACCATCCTTTTTCGGGGCTGATCGACTCTTCGGTCACTCACTGTTGTTCTCGACCACGATCATGGCGACCGCGCTGTTGGTGACACGGCGTGGACGTCGTCGGCGGGCGTGGATGGCTGTCGCCATCGGAGCGATGATCCACCTCCTCCTGGACGCGATGTGGACTTCGGCAGAGACATTCCTCTGGCCGTTTCTCGGTTGGGAGTTCGCCCCGGGCGTCCCGGACTACTGGGCGGGCTTCCTCGGGAACCAGCTGCTGGTGCCGTCCGCCCTTCTCCAGGAAGCCCTCGGACTTGCCTATCTCGTCTACCTGTGGAGGAAGGCCGGCTTGTCCGAGCCGGGGGAACGTTCAACACTGCTGCGAACCGGCCGCCTCGCCGCCTGAGGCTCCCGCCCGCTACAGTGCCGGCGTGCTTCGATCCTTAGCCCTGTTGTTGGCGGCGGCCGTCCTGCTCGGCGCCTGCGGGGACGAAACCCCGTCCTCGACTCAGCTCCCGACGTCGTCATCGGCAGCGGGCCTGTCAGGCCCGGAGACCTCGCTCACGGCGCTCCTCGACGCTTTGCGAACCGGGGACTATGTGGCCACGGAGCCCTATGTAGACGAAACCCAACTGGCCCTTTTCGCAGCCATCGAATCCGGGGACCCTGACACCCTCGTGTCCATGGTCGAGAGCGGAGTGACCGACGCGGTTCGGGAGAACTTTTGGTCATCGTTCGTCGAGGCGATAGCCGGGTTGGCCGGCGCCGCTCCCGAGGGGCTGGAGCTGGGCGAAGCCGAACCCGTGGCGGTCGGAGAAGTCCAGTTTGCGCTCGTCGACGTCGAGTTCGTCGAGTCGGAATCCTCAGGGACCTGGGTTCTGCGGGAAACGGAAGCTGGGACCTGGGTGGTCGACGTGATCGGCACGTTCGGGTCGGCGTTCGTCAATCCGCTGACCGGCTGGCTCGAGGTGATGACTCCCGTCCAACGGGCAACCGTAGGAGCCGCCGTCGCCGGCTACGACGCCAGCTGGGATCAGCTGATAGCTCTCCAGGGTAACGACGAAGCCGGCGAGATCGTTCGCTCCACCGTCCAGGAGATGCGCCGCCTCATCGCCGCTGAATAGTCGGGGCGCTCAGAGGTCCGATCCTGGCTCGCTCGGCGCCAGGAAGAAGGTGAAGGCTTTCCTGGGCTCGATCCGAGCGTAGGCCGCTCCGTCGCCCCACTCGGCCCACCCGTCACCATAGAAGTCGACGCATACCTGGGTGAATCCGGCGTTGACCGGGTCGGCGAGATCGACCCGGTGCGCTTCTCCGTGCATGGTGACGGACAGCTCCTCGCCGGGAACGTATGCCACGCTGACGCTCGAATTCCTGGCAATGTGTCGGAAGCGCAGCGAATCAGGCGAAGACCCGAACCAAAATGTGCCTCGATAGAAGAACCCGTCTACGGGAGCCGCGATGGGCCGCCCATCAGAGGTCACGGTCGCCAGGGTCAGCAGGCACATTCCCGTCAATCGCTCCGACAACTGGTCGGCGGTGAGCCGCCGCTCAGGAGTGATCACCGCCTTCAGATGCTCACCCGCCGACTCCCAGCTCTCGTCCAGGAGCCGCTGGAGGAGGTCGAGATCCTCTCGGGTTTCGAGCACCGTCAGCCCGTCACGGCAGCACGAAGTCGGGGCAGGACCTCCGCCCCGAGCATGTGGATGAGGGCTTCCTGATCGAGGGAAGCCATCTGGAAGGTGACGATGTCGGCTCCCAATTCGGTGACCAGGGGAAGGTACGTCTGGATGATGTCGTCGGCGGTCGACACCAGCGAATACCGTCCGAGCACCTCCTGGCGGGGGAGCTGGTCGGCTTTGATGCGCAGCTCCATGGGATCGACCGCATCCAGGCGCCCGGGAGCGCGGAGACCGCGCCACGGGTAGAGGGCTTCCCAAGCTTCATCCTCGTTGGTGGCATGGAGGGCCCAGCGGGTAGCCAGGATCTCGGGTGCGGGCCGACCGGCCGACTCGGCCGCGGCGCGAGCGGGGTGGATCACCTTCTCGAAGGTCTCAGCCGGGTCTTTCACCGAGGTGATGATTCCGTGAGCCATCTCGGCGGCAAGCGCCGAGGACTTCGGTCCACCGGCAGCCATCCACAACGGCACAGGTCCGATCGGCGGACTGTAGAGCTTGGCCCGGTCGGTCCGGTAGTACTCACCTTCGAACGTGAGTTTCTCTCCGTCGAGCAGGCGGCGCATGATCTCGAGCGCCTCCCGCATCCTGGCGGCACGCTCGGCGTATTTCGGGAATGAGTAGCCGAGTGGTCCCTCGTTGATGTTCTCGCCCGTCCCCACGCCGAGATTGAACCGGCCCCCCGACAGACGGTCGAGGGTGGCGGCAGCCTGGGCCACCACGGCGGGGTGATAGCGGAAGAGGGGAGTCGTCACGCCGGTGGCGAACGAGACCCTCTCGGTCGCCTGGGCCATCGCCCCGATCGTGGCGAAGGCGAATCCGGCGGCCGAGGCATCATCGACCCAGGGGTGGAAGTGCTCCGAGACCACCACCATGTCGAACCCGGCCTGCTCCGCCAACTGCGCGTGACGGACCAGTTCCTCGGGCTGCCACTGTTCATGACCACAGAAATAGGCGAACTGGACCATCGGGAACTCCTCGTTGCGGGCTTCTGGCGAGGCTAGCGCCCCCTGACCGGAGCGGAAGGCCGGCTGCTCCTCCCGCAGCAAGAAACCGTGTCTCAGGATCACGGCCAACCCGGTCGGCGTATGGTGAGCGGATGGAAAACCCGCACGCCATCACGACTGTTGGGCTACTTCGCCAATCGGGATGGGAGGACCGCACCGTCAAGGAGGAACTGCGTGAGAACCTCATGGCGCGGATGCGGGTCGGCGACGAACTGTTCCCGGGGATCATCGGTTTCGAACAGACGGTGATTCCTGCGCTCGAACGGGCCATTTTGGCGGGCCACGACATCATTCTCCTCGGCGAACGTGGCCAGGCCAAGACCCGCCTCATTCGCCGTCTGGTCGATCTGCTCGATCCTCTGTTGCCGGTCGTGGAGGGTTGTGAGATCAACGACTCGCCGTACCGTCCCGTCTGTACGGACTGCAAACACCGCTTGGCCACCCACGGCGACGCAGTCCCGATTCGGTGGCTCGAGCCGGCGGCGCGGTACGGTGAGAAACTGGCTACCCCTGACACTGCGGTGGCGGATCTCATCGGCGATGTGGATCCGATCAAGGTGGCGGAGGGTCGGCATCTCTCCGACGAGCTGACCATTCATTTTGGGCTGGTCCCCAGGGCGCACCGGGGGATCTTCTCGATCAACGAACTGCCCGACCTGCCAACCCGAATCCAGGTGTCGCTCCTCAACGTGCTCGAGGAACGCGACATTCAGATTCGTGGCTACACGGTTCGCCTCCCACTCGATGTGATGCTCATCGCGTCAGCCAACCCCGAGGACTACACCAACCGGGGACGGATCATCACCCCCCTGAAAGACCGATTCGGATCCGAGATCCGCACCCACTACCCGCAGACCGTCGAAGACGAGATCGCCATCATGCGACAGGAGGCTATGTCCGGCCCACCGGGGGTCGAGGTCTCCGTGCCCGAATACCTGGAAGAGGTGCTCGCCGAGTTCACCAGGCTGGTCAGGGCGTCGAATCACATCAATCAACGATCCGGCGTGAGTGTCCGCTTCTCGGTCGCCAACCTCGAGACGCTGGTGGCGTCAGCGGTTCGACGAGCGCTGCGGCTCGGTGAGGACCTGGCAATCCCGCGAGTGGCGGACCTTCCCTCGGTCATCCAGTCCTCGATGGGCCGGATCGAATTCGAAGTATTCGAGGAAGGCAGGGAGGCCGAGATCCTCATGCGCCTGCTGTCATCGGCGATCGTCGAAGTCTTCAGAGAGAGACTGATCGGGGTCGACATGGCCGATCTCGTCGACCGATTCGACGGCGGTCTCGAGGTCGAATCCGGGGACATGGTCGGCACGAAAGAGCTACTGGCCCAGATCGGCCACGTCGTCGGCCAAGACAGCATTCTGCAGCGTCTCGCGGTGGCGGGGAAGACCCCGCCCATGCGGCGTCGGCCATGGAATTCGTCCTGGAGGGGCTGCACCTCACGAGGCGTCTCAACAAGATGTCCACCGCAGACGGAGTCAGCTACCGCCGATGACCCAGTTCCGGTATTCACGCTGGGACGGCAGCCAAAACCCGTTTGGTCACGACCTTCCCATCGACGATGTCGTGGCGCGGCTCAGCGAGGACCTTCTGGAGGGATGGGGGCTCGATCACTCACTCCGGACTCTTCTCGACGAGGGGATGCCGGGCAGGTTCAGCGGCCTCGACGAGCTTCGCGATCGGCTCCGGGAGGTCCGAGCCGCCGCCGAACGCCGGGGACGCATGGAAGGTCCGCTCGGGGAAGCACGCCAACGGCTCGAAGAGATCAAGGACCTGGAACGCCAAGCTCTCGGTCGTTCGGCCGACCCGGAGGCACCGTTCAAGAGAATCTCCCTCGACGCTCTGCCCGATAGCGTCGCCCAGGCCATCGCCGAGCTGCGCAACTACGACTTCGCATCGCCAGAAGCCGACGAGAAATTCGATCAACTCCTGATCGATATCCGCCAGCAGATCCTGGACCAGTACTTCAATCAGCTTTCCGACGCCATGACCAATCCGTCCGCCGAAGAGATGGCCGCGCTCAAGGACATGCTCGCCGATCTCAACAGGATGCTCGAACAGCGATCTCGAGGGGAAGAGCCCACCCAAGCCGAGTTCGATGCCTTCATGGATCGCCACGGTGAGTTCTTTCCCGAAAACCCCGCCAACCTGGACGAGCTGCTCGCCGCGCTGGCCAGGCGAGCGGCGGCGTTCAGCCGTTTCATGGCTTCCCTCTCACCAGACCAACAAGCCCAAATGATGGAGCTGGCCGAGGCGATGATGGGAGACCTGGACCTCCAGTTCGAGATGGACCGACTCGGGCAATCCCTTCGGCAAATGGCCCCCGGCCTCGGCTGGGATCAGCCCGTCGCCATGGGAGGCGAAGACGATCTCGGGCTTCCTGAGGCACTGAACGTGATCGAAGACATCTCCGCGTTGGAGAACCTCGAACGGGGCCTGAGCCAGGACTACCCGGGAGCCTCCCTCGAGGACATCGACGTCGAGGAACTGAGGGTCTTTCTCGGTCCCGAATCGGGTCGTGACCTCGAGCGTCTCCGCCAGATCGAGAAGGCCCTCGAACAGGCCGGAGTTGTGGCGCGAAGCGGGGGTCGACTCGAACTCACGCCGCGCGGTGCTCGGAAGTTGGGAGAACGCGCCCTGGCCAGGGTGTTCGACCGCCTCACCGCAGACCAACCGGGTTCGCACGAACTCCCGGTGGCGGGTGGTGTGGGCGAGCGGACCGGGACCAGTCGCCAGTGGCGATTCGGAGATCCGTTCCGCCTCGATCTACGAAGGACGCTCCAGAATGCCGTCATCAGAGGCGGGGTCGACGAAGGTCGAATCAGTCTCCACCCGGATGATTTCGAGATCGAAGAACACGAGGCTCGGACGGCCGTGGCCACGGTGCTGCTGCTCGACATGAGCCGTTCCATGCCGCTGCGAGGGCACTGGCTCGGTGCCAAACGAATGGCGCTCGCCCTCCACACGCTCATCACCATGACCTACCCGGAGGATTCGCTCACCATCGTCGCCTTCTCCGACTACGCCAGAGTCATGCGACCTGAGGACCTCGCCCAAGTCGACTGGGAACCTGTCTACGGAACCAACATGGAACACGCGTTCAGCCTCGCCGGCCGCATCCTCTCGAAACACAGAGACGCCACCAAGCAGGTGCTCCTCGTCACCGACGGTGAACCGACGGCTCACCTGGAGGGTGACCGGGTGTTCTTTCAGTGGCCCCCGGCTCGAATCACCCTCGACAAGACCTACCGTGAGGCCATGCGTCTCGCCCGCTCCGGGGTCACGATGAACATCTTCATGCTCGAGCAGGAACCGGGTCTGGTGGCCTTCATCGACAAACTCGCCAAAATCGTGCAAGGCAGGGTCTTCGCGGTCTCGGGCGATGATCTCTCGGACATGATCGTGCGTGACTACCTGAGCCGCTGACCTCCTCTCCGAATACAACCCACCTTTCCGATTACAACCCACCGGGCGGACAACCGTCGGGGCAGACTATCTTGGGCGTACACATGGCACGACTACTCCTGATTCGCCACGCCCCCACCCCCGAGACCGGGACCAAACTCACGGGTCGCCTCCCTGGCGTCTCGCTGGGAGAGAAGGGGGAGGCAATCGCCCAGGAGACCGCCGAACGGTTGGCCGACGTCAAACTCAAGGCGATCTACACATCTCCGATCGAACGAACCGCCGAGACCGCCGCCATCGTCGCCCGCCCGCACGGTTTGACCCCCGTGACCGAAGAGGGCGTCATCGAAGCCGACTTCGGCGCCTGGCAAGGCCGTTCGCTGGCCCAGTTGCGACGTCTGAAACTCTGGAACCAGGTCATCCACGTTCCTTCACAAACCCGCTTCCCCGACGGCGAGTCCTTTCCCGAGATCCAGCAGCGGGCAGTCGCGGCATGCAATGCCATCGCCGCCCGGACCGGGAACGCCACGGCCGCGGTGGTGAGCCACAGTGATGTCATCAAGCTCGTCGTGGCCCACTATCTCGGCCAGCCACTCGACCTCTTCCAGAGGATCATCATCTCGCCGGCTTCCGTCACCGTCATTCACGTACCCAAACTCGGATCGCCATTCGTGGAGTCGGTCAACAGCTACGGGAGGTTCGCATGATGCGGGAGTTGGGCCCGGCCGAAGGATTCGTGGCCGGCGCCATCGGCGAGCCCGGACGCCGAACCTTCATCATCGAAGTGGTTACCGGTGGCGTCGCCCGTTGGTTCGTGTGTGAGAAGGGCCAGGTCGAGGCGCTTGCCCGACGGGCTCTGGAGGTGCTCGTCGAGGCGAACGTGATTCCCGACCCGGACTCCGTCGAGCAGATCGTCGGTCGGACCGAACTGGGCGCCGAGCAGGATTCCGAATTCCGGGTAGGGACCATGACGCTCCGCTACTCGTTGGACGGCGAACTCGTCGTGGTCGAACTGAACTCGGTGGACGAAGAGGACAGCGTCAGCTTTCTCGTCGCGCCCGAACAGCTCCAGGCCATGGCCCTCAAAGGGCTCACCGTGGTCGGGAAGGGCCGACCCATCTGTGAGCGGTGCCGGCTCCCGAAGAATCCCGACGGGCACGAATGCCCGTCCACCAACGGGCATCGCACCGGGTGAGCCATGCCTGAGGAGTCGGCCGAGATCACAGAGGTGGTTGGCCGGCTCCCGTACGCCTCCAACGCAACCCTGCTCGCCCGCCTCTCCGACGGCTCCTTGGTGGTCTACAAGCCGGACCGGGGCGAGCAGCCACTCTGGGACTTTCCCTTCGGGACCCTGGCGTCCCGAGAAGCGCTCGCCTGGGAAGTCTCGGAAGCCCTCGGCTTCGGGATCGTTCCCAAGACGGTCATCCTCGACGGTCCCTTCGGGCGCGGTTCTGCCCAGGCGTTCATCGATGAGGACGAAACCACCGACCCGCGCTCTCTGCTTCATGACGGTCTCGCCGACGCCCTCTGGCCGTTCGCCATCCTGGACCTCGTCGCCAACAACGCCGATCGAAAACTCGGACACATCATCGTCGAGGAAGGAACCGGCCGGCTGTGGGGAATCGACAACGGGCTCATGTTCCACCCCGAAGACAAGCTTCGGACGATCCTCTGGGGCTTCGCCGGGCGTCCGATCCCACCCGAGTACCTCCCCGCCATCGAAGGGCTCGCCACGGCCCTCGCCGGCGGCCTCCTGGACAGAACCACCGACCTCCTCGGCCGGGAATCCTCCCGAGCACTCGAGCGGCGCACCGAACAACTCCTGACCGACCCCATCCACCCCGACCCACCACTCCACCGCCCCGCGGTTCCCTGGCCCCTCTGGTAGCGCCTTCGGGCAGTGCCCGAAGGCGATGCAGAACGCTTCGCGTTCTGCTCGGAGAGAGGTCAACGACAGAAGGTCAAGGTCGGGCAGAGCCCGAGTGTCCGATGTAGAGCCCGAAGGCGATGCAGAAAGGCGGAGCTGTCAGCCGTGTTGGGGGAAGCCCAGATCGACTCCACGGTGCATGGGATCGGGCCACCGCTGGATCACGACCTTGGGGCGGGTATAGAAGTGGATCCCGTCAGGTCCGTAAATGGCGTGGTCACCGAACGCAGAATCCTTCCACCCGCCGAAGCTGTAGAACGACAGCGGAACGGGAATCGGGAGGTTGATCCCCACCATTCCCACCTGGATCTCGGTCTGGAACTTGCGGGCTGCGCCTCCATCGTTGGTGAAGATGGCCGTGCCGTTCCCGAACGGGTTGGCGTTGATGAGAGCGATCGCCTCCTCATAGGAGTCGAGCCGAACCACCGACAACACGGGACCGAAGATCTCATCGCGATAGATGCTCATCTCAGGGGTCACCTGATCGAACAAGGTTGGCCCGAGATAGAAACCGTCGGGGCAATCCTCAACCGTGAGGCCCCTACCGTCGGTTTCGAGGACGGCGCCCTCCGTGACCCCCGCGTCGACGTACCCGGCAACCTTGTCGCAATGTTCGCGCGTGATGAGGGGACCCATCTCGGACTCGGGAGCATCGCCAGGTCCCACCTTGAGCGTCGCCAGGCGTTCCTTGATCTTGGGAATGAGACGATCGGCGGCATCGCCCACCGTGACGATCACAGAAATAGCCATGCATCGTTCGCCCGCCGATCCGTAGCCGGCCGAAACGGCCGAATCGGCCGCCAGCTCCATATCGGCGTCCGGCAACACGATCATGTGATTCTTGGCGCCACCCAGGGCCTGGACCCGTTTTCCGGACTTGGTGCCCGTCTCGTAGATGTATCGGGCGATCGGCGTCGAGCCGACAAAACTCACCGCATCGATATCCGGATGTTCCAGGATCCGGTCGACGGCTTCCTTGTCACCGTGAACGATGTTGAAAACACCATCAGGGAGGCCCGCTTCCGCAAAGAGTTCGGCGGCGTACATCGACGACGAAGGATCCTTTTCCGACGGCTTCAGGACGAAGGTGTTGCCGGTGGCGATGGCCATCGGATACATCCACATCGGAACCATGGCAGGGAAGTTGAACGGTGTGATTCCTGCCGCCACCCCCACCGGCTGCCGGAACGTGAACGTGTCGACTTGCCGAGACACCTGCTCCGAGTACTCGCCCTTGAGCAGGTGGGGGAGGGCAGTGGCGAACTCGACCACCTCCAGGCCCCTCTGCACCTCGCCACCCGCGTCGGCGAGGGTCTTGCCATGCTCCTCGGAAACGAGTCGCGCCATCTCGTCGCGGTTCTTCACCAGCAGCTCGCGGAAATCGAACATGATCCGTTGCCGGGCGGTCACCGGGGTGTCCCTCCAGGCCGGAAAAGCCTCCCTGGCGGCATCGACTGCCAGGTCGACCTCGGCAGCCGAAGCGAGCGCCACCCGAGCCTTCACGGCGCCGGTCGCCGGATTGAACACCTCGCCTGTCCGGGTGGGTGCGTCGGTGAACGGTTTCCCACCGATCCAATGATTGATGCTCTCCATGGCGCACTCCTCCGGACGGGTCAAATGGACGTCGATCATTGCCGACGGCCGTCGGGTTCATCGTAGTTGATGGCCGTTCAGGTGATGGTGGCCGGGTGTTCCGAAGGCATTGGCCGCCCTCCCAACCCCTCGATCAAATTCTGGGCGGCCAACTCCGCCATGGCGGCTCGCGCCTGGATGGTTGCTGAACCGATGTGAGGAACGATCAGGCAATTGGGCAGCGAAACCAGCGGGTGGTTCCTCGGGAGGGGCTCCGGGTCGGTGACGTCGAGGGCAGCCGCCCAGATACCCCCACTCTGCAACGCTTCAGCAAGAGCGTCGGAATCGACCACAGGCCCACGAGCCAGATTCGACGAGAACAGCCTCCGGGCGCATCGTGTTGAGGGCCGCGGCATCGATGAGGCGACACGTGTCCTGGGTGAGCGGACAGGTGAGAAGCACGAAGTCCGACTTCGCCAACAGTTCCCCGAGGCTGACCCATTCGCGTCGACGACCTCCGCTCCGGGACGCACATGCCGGTTGTGGTAAACGATGTCCATCCCGAACCCCCGTGCTCGGCGGGCAACGGCCAGGCCAACCCTCCCCATCCCGACGATGCCGAGGCTTGCGCCGTGGAAGTCTCGGCCCAACTGAAAACCGGGGTCCCAATCGCCCCAGGTGCCCGCTTTCACCCTGGCAGCGCCTTCGCCGATTCGTCGGGCTGCCGCGAGCATGAGGGCCATACCGAGATCGGCGGTCGTCTCTGTGAGCACATCAGGCGTGTGACCCAGGCGAATCCGTCGGGCAGTGCAGGCAGCCAGATCGATGTTGTCGACTCCGACCGCCATCTGACTGATGACCCGTAGGCGAGGTGCTCGGCTGATGAGCTCCGCATCGACCTGGTCGGTCAACATGCAATACAGACCGTCGGCTTCTGCCACCGAGTCGATGAGTCGATCCCTGGGCATCGGACGGTTCTCGCTCCACCACACCACGTCCGAGAAGGCGGACGCCAGCATCTCGGCGGCCCTCCCGGGCGGATCTCGAGTGACGACGATTCGTTCGGCCATGGCCCAACGAAGCCTGGCTAGATCGGTCCGGTTGACGTCCGCCCTGCCGCGGCGAAGACACGGTCGAGCATCGCCATGTTGGCGATCGCGTCCTCGGGGCCGTATTCCGCCGGCGTACCCGACAAGATGGCGTCGGCGAAGGCGGCTGCCTGAAGGGCGTATTGGTCGGCCGGGTCGATCCGGATCGATTCGATCGGCGGATCCCAGGGCGCTTCGGTGTTGCGGGTCAAATGAACGGTGCATGGGTGGTCGGATGGGACGTTGAATCCGAGGTCGGTCCAGATCCTCCCTTCCGTGCCGTGGATGGAGACTCGTTGAGAGCTCTCGGCCTGCGTCGACACCGTGAAACTGCTGTGCGCATGGCCGTAGTCGAGGAGTGCCGAGGTGGTGATATCCACCCCGTACGCCGAATGGATGATCATCGAGGCGTGAACGTCGATCACCGCGTCACCCAGGAGGAGACGGCTGATGTTGATCGGGTAGCAGCCGATGTCCATGAGGGCTCCGCCTCCGTATTCGGGCTTGTGCCGAATGTTCTCGGGGTCGTCGCCAAAGTAGGAGAACCACGACTGGATGCTCACGATCTCCCCGATCCTTCCGCTGGCGACGAGGTCGTGGATCGCCACCCACTGAGGATGCCACCGGTACATGAACGCCTCCATGAGGTGGACCTCCTCGGAGGCGCAGACCTCGACGATCTGACGTGCCTCCGCCTCGTTCAGTCCGAGGGGCTTTTCGCACAGCACATGTTTGCCGGCCTGGGCCGCCGCGATGGTCCAGGGAGCGTGCAGGTGGTTGGGGAGTGGGTTGTAGATGGCGTCGATGGTGGGGTCACGGAGGAGGTCCTCGTACGTGCCGTATGCCTTCGGGATCCCCAGCGACGAGGCGGCCTCGTCGGCAGTTTCTCGGTCGCGAGAGGCGATTGCCACGAGGTCGCAGTTCGAGGCGCGTTGCAGGGCCGGAATGACCCACTCTCTCCCGATCTTGGCGGTGCTCAGCACGCCCCATCTGATCTTGTCTGCCATTGGGCCCTCCTCGGTGTCTCAAGGACATTCTGCCCGAAGGACGCCCGACGCGGGTCTGAATGGACAGGCGCGAATCGAAGCGGCGCCGGTTGAAGGGGGGACGAATTCGATCGGGTTGGGCACGACTACATTGGACGTTGTTCGGTCGTTTCGACCTCGAGCCAAGCATTCGAAGAGAGAGAATCCTCGTGACTCAACCCATCGAAATTACTCCTGCCGCCGGACGCCTCGGCGTGCTCACCCCGGGCATGGGTGCGGTCGCCACGACCTTGTTCGCCGGCGTTCTCGCCGCTCGAAAGGGCCAGGCCAGCCCGATCGGATCCCTGACCCAGATGGGTCACATCCGGTTGGGGAAACGAACCGACGCCAGGTCACCGCTCATTCGTGAGTTCGTCCCTCTCGCCGATCTGGGCGACCTCGTCTTCGGAGGTTGGGATCCGTACTCGGACGACGCCTACGTGGCAGCCATGAAAGCCGGAGTCCTCCAACCACATCACCTCGAGGGAGTCGGTGAGGAGCTTCGTCTCATTCAGCCGATGAAAGCTGCTTTTTCGCACGAATGGGTGAGTCGGCTCGAAGATGTGGATCACACGCTCGAGCTTTCCGGTCACATGGAGAAGGTGGAGCGACTGGTAGAAGACATCGAGACATTCCGGGCGGAGAACCAGTGCGACCGTCTCGTCATGGTCTGGTGTGGCTCGACCGAGGCGTATCGTCACCCGTCACCGGCTCAGGCGTCTCTGGACGCGTTCGAGCAGGGGCTCAAGGAGAACGATCCGACCATCGCTCCCAGCCAGCTGTACGCCTACGCGGCGTTGATCACCGGGACGCCGTTCGTGAACGGCGCTCCCAATCTCACGGTCGACGTTCCGGCGATGCTCGAATTGGCCGACCGGGAAGGAGTTCCGATCGCCGGCAAGGACTACAAGACCGGGCAGACACTCATCAAGACGATCTTGGCTCCCGGCTTCAAGGCCAGAATGTTGGGTATCAACGGCTGGTTTTCGACGAACATTCTCGGCAACCGCGATGGTGAGGTCCTCGACGACCCCGAGAACTTCCGCTCCAAGGAGGTTTCCAAACTCGGTGTGTTGGAGACGATCCTCGAGCCTGAGAAGTATCCGGAGCTCTACGGCGACATGTACCACAAGGTACGGATCAACTACTACCCACCCCGTCGTGACGACAAGGAGGGTTGGGACAACATCGATCTCTTCGGGTGGATGGGCTACCCCATGCAGCTCAAAGTCGACTTCCTGTGCAAGGACTCGATTCTGGCCGCCCCGTTGGTGCTGGACCTGGCATTGTTCATGGACCTGGCCGCTCGGGCCGGACAGAAGGGCATTCAGGAGTGGCTCTCGTTCTATTTCAAGAGCCCACAGGTGGCTGAAGGGCTCTACCCGGAGAACGACCTGTTCATCCAGCTCAAGAAGCTCAAGAACACGCTGCGATACTGGATGGGCGAAGAGCTCATCACCCACCTCGGCACCGAGTACTACGAGTAGCGAGCGGCGCCTGGGGCCGAGGTGCTTCTGGGCGCGATGCAGGCCCCTTGAGCCACTCGACGAACCGGCTCTAGACCGCCTCCAACAACCTCGGGTCGTTGTTCCGGACCGAGTTGACCATCGTCGAGACCTTGCGGTCCGAGAACCCACCCACCTGGTTGGCGTCGAGAATGGCGAGGATGGTGTTCGGGTCGTCGAGTTCCCGATCCAGCCAGTCGTCCCACAGGTCCGGCTGGAGTGAGACCGGCATCCGATCGTGGACATCTTCGATCTCCGGGGCTGCCACCGTGGTGAGGATGGCGCAGGTGGTCAGCTTCTCGTCCGTCTCGGGATCCTTCCAGATCGTCCAGATCCCGGCGAACGCCATCGGGCGGTCCGCGAAGGAGATGAAGTGCGGTTGCTTGGAGCCGTCATCGAGTCGTTCCCATTCGTAGAAACCGTCGGCGGGGATCAGGCATCGACGCCGGGCGAACGAGGTTCGGAAAGCCGGTTTGTCGGCCACCGTCTCTACCCGGGCGTTGATGTGGATGGTGCGCCGGTCCTTCGAGTAATGGGGTATCAGACCCCACCGCAACGTTCCCAGGAGACGCTCGCCCTCGTATTCGGCAACCGAGTAGACCGGGTCGGTTGGTGCGACGTTGTAGGAAGCCTTCAGGTGTTCCGTCTTGATCACGTCGACGGAAAAATGCTCGTCATAGAACTGGACATCTTGCGCAAGGACGAACCGACCACACATGGGAAGGACAGTAGCGGTGGTACCGCTCGTGCCGGTACTCGATCAGGTCCCTCGACGAAGACTTCGGTCGAGGAACTCGATGATGTGCCCGACGTACGGCTCGAACGGAGCGAGGTCGCTGTGTCCGCCCCCGGGCACAACCAGGATCTCAGCCTCGGGATGAGCGGCGGCCAGAATGGACATGTCGTCGATCGGAACCACTTCGTCGGCATCTCCATGGACGAGCATGAGCGGCGCCGTCACCGAGCCGATCCGGTTCCGTGGGGCAAAATCTTCGAACCGATACCCGATCGTCCGCTGCACCGCCTGGAGGATCACCGTCACGATCGGTGCCGGGAACCTCGCCATCTGCTGACGCATCATCTCACCGGGGTGGGCGAACGAAGACACCGCCACGACAGCATCGAGGCCCGCCCCTCGCGAGGCGGCCAAGATGGCGGCACCTGCACCGACCGAGTGCCCGATGACCCCTACTGCGGTGATGGAGGAGTGGGATCGTAGCCATTCGCCGGCCACCTCGAGATCCTCGGCGAAGCGCGGCATCGACACAAAGCTGTCGTGTTCGGAAAGCCCATGGTTGCGGGCGTCGAGGAAGAGCGCGTGGAATCCGGCCTCGTGAAGGTGAGCCGCCAGAGGGAGCATGAGCGCCGCGTTGGCTCCCCAGCCGTGGAGCACCACCACTGCCGCCGCGCCGGCTCCGGCGGAGATATACCACCCGTGGAGCCGCGTTCCGCTGACGCTGTCGAGCCACACCTGTTCTTCGGGAAGACCGAGATCCGCCGGCGACTGACGTCATTTCGCGTTGAGGAGGAGCGAACGCTCGCTTGAGGGCTGTGGGGGCGGCGAGGAGGGCTCCTGCGGTCAACCCCACGGGAAGCCAGATCCAGTGTTTCGAAGCGGCCACTATGGATCGGTCCGGGGTCTGGGCGAGTCGGTGGGGGAGTCATGGGTCGAGCGAGGCGCAACCGTACCGTCATGGCTGTTCATCGACGCGACGCTAGCGGCTCGGAGCCCTTGGGACTCATTGACCCAAGTCGATTCGTGTGAGCTCTTCGCCCAACACCCACACGGCCGTGCCGATCGAGACCGCGCCAGGACGTTGGTCGTCCCCGCCAGCAAGGCGAGGTCTCCGGGAGTATCCGCGTCCCGATCGGCGTTGCACCGCACATGGAGACCGGCATCATCGGCGTATTCGAAGGCGGGGGTGTCAAGGGGATCGCCCTTGCCGGCGCGGCGGCAGCCACGATGGACTCGGGATACCGTTTCGAACGAATCGTCGGAACTTCGGCAGGTGCGCTGGTCGGCAGCCTCGTCATGGCTGGGTATCAGTCGGACGACCTCCGACGGGTCGTCTGCTCGATCGACTGGCCAGGGTTGTTGGACCCGTTTCCCGTCGTCCGCATCCCTTGGATCGGCCGTCACATTGCCGTCGTCACAAAGCGCGGGTTGTATCGGGGAGACCGACTGGAAGAGGTGTGGACGGCTCTGCTCGCCGACCGGGGCGTCGCGACGTTCGACGACCTCCGTGGGATGCTCCGGGTCGTGGCGACCGACCTCACCCACACCCGGGGTCTGGTGTTTCCTGACGCACTCGAAGAGTTCCACATCGATCGAGCGTCGTTTCCCGTTGCGAGAGCCGTCCGGGCCTCAGCCTCGGTGCCATTCGCGTTTGCGCCCGTCGAACTCGAGAACCAGCGCACCGGCGAGATCTCTCTCCTCTCCGATGGCGCCATGGCTGCCAACTTCCCCATCCAGGTCGTGGACCCGCTGGCCGGACTCCCTGCCGTCGGATTTCGATTCATAGACGAGCCCGGTACCCATCCCCATCGAGTGATCGAAGGTCCCCTCTCGCTGGCGGCGGCTGTCATCTGGTCCGGGGTAGGCGCTCGCGAAGGGCTTCCTGCCCTCCAGAATCCACTCGTCGAGATCATCGAGATCCCTTCTTCTCGGAGTGGGCTGGATTTCGACCTGACGCCCGCCTCGGCCAGAGGCTTGTACGAGCGGGGCTATCAGGCGACCCTCCGCCGGCTCGATCACACTGCGCTTGGGGCGGATTGACGAACCCACCCCTGACTAGTCAAGGAGTGGGTGAGCAGAAGGCTCCTCCGGCCGGGGCCCGTTGCCGCCGATATTGAAGGAAGACCCGAGAAGGAAGTATGAACGCTCAAGGCTGGACGAACCGGTGGCAAGATCACCTCCACAGATTCCAGGTGACCGACAGCTACGCAGGCATCACCCGTTCGCTGTGCGTCGAGTGTTCAAGCGTCAGCATTGCCCCCGCCGACGAACCGGCCGTCCAGGTCTCTCAACTGCTCGACCAGCGGATTCCGCGTCCGAATGTGCTCTGGGGCGGTGCGAGGCTGGCGAGCTAGGTGCCCGGCTAGCGTATCCCCATGCAGCATGCGGTCGAGTACCGAGGGCTGTCGAAACGGTTCGGCTCGACCGTCGCTGTCGATCACCTGACCGGTTCGATTCCTGTCGGCGAGTTCTTTGGGATATGTGGCCCGAACGGCGCCGGTAAGACCACCCTGCTTCGATTGACCACCGGTCTGCTCGAGCCGGACAGCGGATTCGTGGCCGTGGCGGGAATCTCGGTGTGGGACGATCCGGTCGGAGCGAAAGCTCGTTTTGGGGTGGTTCCGGACAATCCCCGGATGTTTCCCCGCCTGACCGGGCGAGAGTTGCTCGAGTTCAATGGCGCCTTCCGATCCATGGACCGCAAGGTGGTCCGGGATCGTTCCGACGAACTCCTGGCCGTACTCGGACTGACGGCCGACGCCGATTCGCTGGTCGCCGATTACAGCCTTGGGATGACGAAGAAGGTCGCCATCGCCGCTGCTCTGCTCCATGACCCGCGGGTCCTCTTCCTGGACGAGCCGTTCGCCGGAATCGACCCGGTCTCCCGTCAGGTACTCGAGACGATCCTGAAACGGTTTGCCGCCGCCGGCGGGACCGTGGTGTTTTCGGACCATGCCATGGATGTTGTCGAGCGCCTCTGCAGCCAGATCATGATCATCGACCACGGCCGAGTGCTGGCGTCGGGGGTCACCACCGACCTGACCGCCGGTCGGAGACTCCAAGAGGTATTCGTTGAGCTCATCGGCGGCGGCGACGCCGGCGACGAAGGACTGACGTGGTTGGGCACTTCGTCAGGCTGAAGTCCCGGATCCTTCGGAATCGACTCCGCGGAGCCACCGCCTGGGGTCTGGTGATGTTCATCCTCGTTTGGCTTGCTGCGGTAGGTGGCGGCACCGCCGTTGGGGTTGCACTCGCATCCATCGGTCGGACAGTCGATACGCCAGAGGTGATACCGATCTTCTACACCGCGATCTTCGTCGGATGGGTGTTCGGGCCCGTCATTCTCGCCTCTGTCGAGCAGACCCTGGTCACGGAGCATTTCGAACTCCTTCCCGTCCAGCCGGTCCAGATGGCGACCGGAATGGTGACGGCAGCTCTCCTCGGTCCGGCGGCCGTGGCCACCTTCCTGGCTTTTTCGATCGGGACTGTGGGAGGTCACGCAACCGGAGCGGGTTCGGCCGTCGCTCTGCTCGTGGCTGCCGTCATCGCTACCTTGCTCTGCGTCGTCGTGGCGCGAGTGGTCACCACCGCGTTGTCGAACCTTCTCCAGGGAAGCAGCACCCGCCAGGTGATCTCGATGCTCATCATCGCCATCGTATTCCTGCCTGGAGCGGTCGCCGCGATCTTCGTCGAGACCGTGGCCGAAGGCGCTGGGTCAGGGGCTGAAGCCTTCGTGGTTCCAGGCTGGGTGGCTTGGGGTTACCTGGTGCCCCCGGCCGGCCTGGGCCGTGCCGTCGTGGCCCTGGACGGAGGCCGGCACTGGTGGGAGATCGCAGCCTCTCTGACGTACGGCGCGATCTGGTTGGCGATCCTCGTCCGGGTGTGGGGTCGGAGCCTCCTCCGCAGTCAGATCGAAGTTCCACGATCGGGTCGGAAGGTGCGAAACCGGTCCCTTCATCCTCGGTACCTCCCATTTCCGAAAGGACCGGTCGGAGCCGTCGCAGCCAAGGAGTTCGCGCTGATACGCCGCGATCCGAGGGTGCGAATGCAGCTCGGCGGCGCGTTCATGGCCCTCGTCATCATGTTTCTCATCAGTGTCGTCGAACCGAGTGAGGCCTTTTCGCTCTATTTGCCGTTCGCGGCGGTGTTGGGCGGTTTCGTGGTCGGTACCAGTTTCGAATTCAATCTGTTTGGTCTCGACGGCGGATCGTTCTGGGCGTATGCCGTCGGTTCGAGTGAGCCCCGCATGCTCTTGGCCGGAAAGCACCTGGCGTGGGGCCTGGTCGCGGCAGTCGCCTCCCTCGTGGCGGCTTTGGCCGGGGCCATTGTGGGAGGGTCCTTCGCGTTCTTCGGGCCGGCCGTCCTGACCGCGTGGGCCCTCGTCCTGGTGTGGGGAGCTGTAGGGAGCCTGGCGTCGATCTGGGGAGCTTTCCCATTGCCCGAAGACAGCCTCTACACGAATCGACACATGTCGGGTCGCACGGCATTCCTGGCGATTCTGGCGTTGATGGCTGCTGGGCTAGCCAGCAGCCCACCGGTACTCCTCATGGTGTTGTCGATCTGGCGGGGGGGCCGTCGGCGGTTGGCTGGCCGGTCTCGGAGCACTCGGGTACGGCGTCGTGCTCTTCGCAATCGGGAGCCGGTTGGGGAGTGATCTCCTTGGCGAGCACATGCCCCGACTGGTGGCGGCTCTCGACCTGGAAGTGTGAGAAGGCCTAGTCCCCGGTCGCTCGGTGAAGGAAGGCTGCCATCTGTCCGCGGGTGACGTTGAGGTCGGGGCAGTACTTGGTGTTGAGGGGTGGGTTGCAGCCTTTGGTGACTCCTGCGGTGGCGAGTTTGTCGATGTCGTCTTCGAAGGTGGAGTTGTCGTCGTCGGTGAAGAGGTCGCCGCCGCCGTTGTCGGTGTAGTGGAGGGCGCGGACGAGGAAGGCTGCCATCTGTCCGCGGGTGACGTTGAGGTCGGGCAGTACTTGGTGTTGAGGGGTGGGTTGCAGCCTTTGGTGACTGCCGCGGTGGCGAGTTTGTCGATGTCGTCTTCGAAGGTGGAGTGTGTCGTCGTCGGTGAACAGGTCGCCGCCGCCGTTGTCGGTGTAGTGGAGGGCGCGGACGAGGAAGGCTGCCATCTGTCCGCGGGTGACGTCGAGGTCGGGGCAGAACCTGGTGTTGAACGGCGGGTTGCAGCCGCGCGTGATCTCTTGTTCGGCCAACCACTCGACATCCACTGCGAAGAGGTGATCGCCGGCTACGTCATCGAAGCGCGGAAGGGCGGGATCCTTCCCGAGCCACACCACCGGCTGCACGTTCTCCGATGGCGAGTCGGTGGTCCCGAAGACCACCCACCTCGTTCCGGCACGATAGACGGTGTCGGCCCGGAGGTCGGCGACCGTTTCGTCGGAGCGGAGGGACTCGGGGGGTACGCGGGTCCAGGTCGTTGCCGTCCTCGGAGACCCAGATGGCGGCCATGCTGGTGGCCGGTCCCAACCCGTCGTCGAAGACCACCTCATCGCCGACGACGACGGGCTCATCAACGACCGACCTTCGCAAGCGACGTCGTGGGAGAAGGATGAGTCCGTGTCCGCATCGATGGGGAGGGCCGTCGAAGTCCACGAGAGACCGTCCTGCGATGTCCACGCCGTGGGTGCTTCTCCGAGCATGCCACGAAAACCGACCATGACGAAACCCCGAGATCCGAGACTGGTGACATCGGTGACAAACGTCCCCGGCCCGCTGGGAAGGCCGTCGGTGGCCTCGCAACCACGATGTTCCGTCAGCCGACCACCACAACGTCATCAACCCGGGCTCATCAGCGTCGGTGGGGCTTCTGCCAGGGTCACGAGGCCCTGCTTCTCCACTGGCAATCCTGGTCAGCTCCGCGGCTTCCTGGCCGGATGGATGGGATGCGGCTACCCATTCCGTACCGTTGGAAGAGGTCCACACGGCAGGCGCGGGGATGCCGGTGGATGACTGGGCGCCGACGGCCAAGAACCCTGATTCCGTCTTCACCACGGAATTCATCCACGACCCTGTACGGGTGGGGACATCTGCGGTGGTGGGCAGGGAGACAGTGGCGCCAGAGGTCGGATTCTCCACCGATGTTGCCTCGAGCCACACCCGCCCGTCCTGGGAGGTCCACACGGCCGGTGCGCTCTCCGTCGGACCGGCGCTCTTCTGGCCGACGGCGACGAAGCCGGCGTCGTGGCCCACGGCGGCCTGGAGCTGCACTCCTTCCAGCGTGACGATCCCGGTATTCCATGCGAGGCCGTCCTTCGACCAGCGAATCGTCGTTTCGAATGTCTCCGTGCCCTCTTCGACGGGCGCAGGTTCGACCGCCGAAACGATTGTCGATGACCAGACCCAATACCTGCTCGGCCCCGAAACCCTCATCGTCGAGCAGATTGACGAGAGCGATCCCTCGGCATCGATCTATTACCGTAACTTATTGAAGTTTCGGAAAAAATTTCCAAAACTGAATATTCTCATCGGCGTGCACAGCTACCAAAAACTCAGCAGCCGGGATATCCCGCCGGGCAGTCGCTTCAATGCCGACGGAAAATTTTTATTACGAGGCGTTTAATACGGCGCTATTTCTGCCGCCCGGCCCGGCAGCCAAACCCCAGTTTTATCACAAAACCAAGTTGGTCCCCCTGTTCGAACGCGTGCCCTTTGTCCAGTATCTAAGTTTTCTGGGGCGCTACTCCCTGGAGCTTGGCGGCTACACCGGGACCTACAGCAATCGTCAGCAGAGCACGGCGTTTGTGTGGCCTGAGGCTGCGATCACCATTTTGCCGATTGTCTGCTATGAGTCCATATTCGGCCCCGACTGCGCCCGCACCTGCCGGTGAAAAAGGCTTTATCTGCATGATCACCAACGACGGATGGTGGAAAGGTACGCCCGGCTATCGACACCACTTCAATTTCAGCCCGCTGCGCGCCATCGAAAACCGGCGGGATTTCGTTCGCGTGGCCAATACCGGCATTTCGGCCCTGATCGATGCCAAGGGCGTGGTTACGGCCCGGACGACCTGGTGGGAAAAAACGACCCTCAAAGGAGAAATCCAGCTGCGCGGCGGGCAGACTTTTTTCGCACGCCATGGAGACTATCTGGGCCGCATAGCTTTGGTACGGGGCATTTCTGGTTTTGTACGGATGGTTTAGAAAAAAGTAAAGATCAGGGTCCAGAGGGCCCGGCTTTGATTATCCCCGGAGGGGATTTCAGTTTACCGGCATTTGACGATTTACGGAGTACTGGAGTATTGCAGTGATGGAGTAATG
>CAVVWO010000007.1:0-203454 GCA_963752075.1 uncultured Acidimicrobiia bacterium | reverse complement strand
AGGACGCCGACCTCGTTCTTCCCGGGCACGGCGACCCCTGGCGGGGGTCACCCGCTGACGCCGCCGCGGCGGCAGCCCGTGGCTAGGACATACCGCTGCGTGGAGTGTCGGGGCGGGTCCGTGGTGCTGACCGCGCCGCTACGTCAAGAGGTGGGGTGTTGGTGAACTGCAGCGCCTGGTTCAGATACGTAGGATCGGCTCCGAGGGGACGGCTGGTCGATGCGTGTTCGGAAAGCAATCTGCTTTGGTTTGTTCGTGCTTCTTCTCGGTGTCACGGCGGCGTCGTGCACCAGGAACGGCGAGGGAGAGCTGTCGGCTGAGTCGAGCACTCCGTCAATGCCCTCACCAACTGGGGTCATCGCCGATGATGGAGATGTTCCGGCGGAGTCGGCACTCGACAGACCTCTGGGGTTCGACGAGAAAGTTTTCGATATTCCGATCCCTGATCACGACCCATCAGAGGGTCTCCGTCCGATTCTCGATTCGGCTGATCTCGTCGATGCTGGAGTCGAGGCCGGTGTCTGGACGGAAGCCGAGGGCGTGCGGGCCGTGATCAGCGTCATTACCGGCGAGCTGGCCGTCGAGCGACTCCCGTCGATCGACGAGGTCCCCCACTACTCCCACCATCTGGTGCTCGAGAGGGCCGAAGGGCTGTTGGCAGGCGACAATCTCGCCACTGACGAGCGAGCGGACCTCGAGAGACTGACCGCCTTCTTCTTCGACGAGGACTTCGACTCCAGGACGGACGCCGGTTTGGGTCGTCACCGTCAGGACGTTTCCCGGGTCGTGTCTTTCCAGGACGAACAGGTCTGCCCGGTCGGAGATGTCAACTTCTTCCAACCTGACGGCGCCACTGAGTGTTACGACAAATCAGAGAACGAGGCCGGGGACATCGTCTACTCCCCGGTCGAGCTGCCCGTCGAAGGCGCCCACCTCCAGGCGTTCGATCTGATTGCCAGAGCTCGGGCACGGTACCTCGAGCTGGCCCAGAGTTCCTTGCCTCCGGTCACCGTGAAGCTGATACCCCGGCAGAATCCTGACGAAGACCTCGCCGAGGCGGCCAACTGGTCGAATACGCGTGCTGTCGGGTGACGATCTTCGGGGCTCCGGAGAGCTTCGATTTCGATCTGGATCTGCAGCATGTCTTTGCGCACGAGTTGTTCCATTGCATCCAGGGAACGTGGGACGGCCCGTCCGAACTCGACAAGTTCGTCGGGGAAGGAGGAGCCGAGTACTTCGCCTATCTGTTGATCGGTACCTGTGAGCCAATCGAGGGTTGGGGACCGGAACTGGATGGACACACCACGAACCAGTCCCTGCTGACCAGCAAGTACGCAGGCTGGTTCTTCTGGGCGTTTCTCGACGACCACACGTCACTCGATCCTGCCGGCATCGCGTCTCTGCACCGGTCGATCAAGGGAGGTGCTTCGGTTCCCGACGCCATCAGAAGCTCCGTTGGGGACCTTCCCAAGGTGCTCAACGAGTTCTACGTTCGTTTGATGGGCCCGTGCCTCGCCTGTGGGTTCCAAGGACAGCAGACGACAGGAACGCAGCCAGTGGAGGATGAAGGGCCGGTCGAGTTGCCTGCAGATCTGTGGATCGGGAAACGCTACGAGCTCGACTACAAGACCCGGCGGCTGTTCGAGCAGTCCGATCCAGGGGGAGGACCGATGGGGATGGCCAAGAAGGACTCACGCGAGAGCGAGGACAGCTGGGTGGTTGCGACCAAGGAGGTCCGCACCCGTTGCGCAGGGAACGAGCCTTGGATCGTGGTCGTCACTTCGTCGACCAATGGGGGCGAGACCCGTGAGGTGGAAGTCGACAGGGTCAGCCATGGCGCCTGCGACGGTTGCCTCGTCGGTCAATGGTCGGTCGACGTCACTATTCTCGTCGACTTCTACGCGTGCCGCCACCCGGAGTTGCGTTCGGTGGATCGTGGACTATGCAGTTCCTGGCGGGCGACGGGAATTCGGCGCCATCTCAGATGACCGATCAGCGCGAGATCATCATCAACCTGGGCGATGCTTCTACTCCCCCTCGGGACGCCAACGGCGCTGGAACGTATTTCGGGGATGACAACACGCTGACGGTTTCCGGCTACCAGGAGTCAGTCGAGGTGAGCGTAGGGGACTACTCGTCCGTGTTCATCAGCGATGCGGAGACGCCCGTTCTTTCCTATACGTGTGGCAACGACAACCTGGTGATCGCCCTGGGTCCCCGCATCCTTCAGGCAACACGAGATCCGGCCTCGCCGGAAGGCGAGCCGTACTTCGACTAGCCCCGCATACGAACGCCGGACCGTCTCGAACCACCAACCCCGGACCGGTCTCGCCGGCATGGGCGGGTGCGTCGTCGAGCGGACTTGGTCCCCTCAGTGTTGGTCCCCTCAGTGAGAGCAGCAACGACCGCCACTAGGACACCTTCCCGGCCCGCCAGACCGGCCCGTGCCGGCGCCTGCCTAGCGGTAGTCGTCCAGAGGCGGACAGGAACACACCAAATGCCGGTCGCCGTACTTCCCGTCGATCCGGCCCACCGGTGGCCAATACTTGTTGGCGCGGAGTTCCGGAAGCGGAAAAGCTCCTTCCTCTCGCGAGTACGGGCGGTCCCATTCGGCCACCAGAAGTTCTTCCGCCGTGTGCGGCGCATGGTGGAGCGGCGATTGCTCGTAGGGCATGCGACCCGACTCGACTTCTTCGATCTCCTTACGGATGGCGACCATCGCGTCACTGAACCGATCCAACTCCTGGAGCGATTCTGACTCGGTCGGTTCGACCATGAGCGTGCCGACCACGGGGAAGGACATCGTCGGAGCGTGGAATCCGTAATCCATGAGCCGTTTGGCCACATCGTCCACGCTCACGTGGGACGACCTGCTGATCTCGCGGAGATCGATGATGCATTCGTGGGCCACGAGTCCCTTGGCGCCCCGGTACAGCACTGGGTAGTGCGGATCGAGACGCTGCGCCAGGTAGTTGGCCCCGATGATGGCGGCTTCCGTAGCCTTGCGCAGCCCTTCGCTTCCCATGAGCGCGATGTACGCCCAAGAAATAGACAGGATGCCCGCCGAACCCCACGGTGCCGCCGATACCGGACCGGGCCCCGTGGCAGGACCCGCCTCGGGCACCACGGGATGGTTCGGAAGGAACGGCGCCAGATGTTCGGCGACGCCGATCGGTCCCACTCCAGGACCGCCCCCGCCGTGCGGGATGGTGAACGTCTTGTGCAGATTGAGATGCGAGACATCGGACCCGAACCGACCAGGTTTGGCGACGCCCACCATGGCGTTCAGGTTGGCGCCGTCCAGGTACACCTGGCCGCCCGCCTCATGGACCAGGTCACAGATCTCGGTGATCGCTTCTTCGAACACACCATGCGTCGAGGGGTACGTGACCATAAGGGCGGCGAGGTTCTCGCCGTGTTCCTTGATCTTCAATCGGAGATCCTCGACATCCACATTTCCCTGATCGTCGCATTCGACCACCACGACGGACATTCCGGCCATGGTGGCGCTGGCGGGGTTCGTGCCATGGGCAGACGATGGGATGAGACAGACCGTGCGGTGATGGTCACCTCGGCTCAAGTGATAGCCACGGATAGCGAGAAGGCCGGCGTACTCGCCCTGGGCCCCCGAGTTGGGCTGGAGGCTGACGGCGGCGTAGCCGGTGATGTCAACCAGCATCGCCTCCAACTCCCCGATGAGCTGGGCATAACCCTGCGCCTGGTCACGCGGCACGAACGGATGCATATGGGCGAACTCGGGCCAGGTCACGGCCAACATCTCGGTAGCCGCATTGAGCTTCATCGTGCACGAGCCGAGCGGGATCATGCTTCGGTCGAGCGCGAGATCCTTGTCCATCAGCCTTCGTAGATAGCGCATCATTTCGGTTTCGGATCGGTACAGGTGGAACACCGGGTGAGTGAGGATCTCGCTGGTGCGGATCAGCCCGGAGGGAATCCCCGAGTCTCCCTCTGAAGGCACTGTGATCTCGAAGATGGTTGCCAGATCGGCGAGGTCGCCCTCGGTGGTGGTTTCGTCCAGGGAGATCCCCAGGGTGTCCCCGTCCACGATCCGGAGATTGATCCCCGACTCGGCCGCTTTGGTCGCCAAGAGCTCGGCCCGACCGGGCACGTGCACCGTGATCGTGTCGAACCAGGTGTCGTTCCCGAGTGGCATGTCACTAGCCCGGAAGGCCGCGGCCAGCCTGGAGGTCGATGCGTGCACCCCGTCGGCGATGGCGCGCAGACCATCGGGACCGTGATACACGGCATACATCCCGGCCATGACCGCCAGGAGCACTTGAGCCGTGCAGATGTTGCTGGTCGCCTTCTCCCGTCGGATATGTTGCTCGCGGGTCTGGAGGGCCAAGCGGTACGACGTGCGCCCCTCGTCATCGACCGATGCTCCGACGATCCGGCCGGGCATCGAACGAGTGAACTTCTCGACGACGGCCATGTACCCGGCGTGCGGCCCGCCAAACCCCATGGGGACACCGAAGCGCTGGGTCGAGCCGACGGCGATATCGGCCCCGATCTCCCCAGGAGAGCGCAAGACCACCAGCGCCAGGGGATCGGCTGCCACGGTCACGAGGCCGCCCGTTTCGTGGATCCGGGCGATGAGTGCTTCATCGTCCCTGATGGCTCCGCTCGAGCCGGGATATTGGAGCAGCACCCCGAACGCCTCAGGCAACTCGCCGGTCGGGTCCCCAACCACAACGTCTATCCCGAGCGGGTTGGCCCGGGTCTGCACAACAGCGATCGTCTGGGGATGACAGTCCGAATCCACGAAGTAGGTATTGCTCTCGACCTTGGCGATTCTGCGGCTCATCGTCATCGCCTCGGCTGCGGCCGTGCCTTCATCGAGCAACGAGGCGTTGGTGATGGGCAGACCCGTGAGGTCGCTCACCATCGTCTGAAAATTGATGAGTGCTTCCAGCCGTCCCTGCGAGATCTCGGGCTGGTACGGCGTGTAGGCCGTATACCAGCCCGGGTTTTCGAGGACGTTGCGCAGAATCACGGCCGGAGTGATCGTGTCGTAATAACCCATCCCGATCATGGAACGGTTGACGACGTTCCCCGAGGCGATCTTCCGTAGACGATCGACGACCTCGACTTCAGAGAGACCATCTCCGATCGACAGGGCATCATCGAGGCGGATCCCGGCCGGCACCGCCGCAGCCATGAGTTCATCGACACTCGCGTACCCCAACTTCTCAACCATGTCGAGGAGTTCCTCGGGACGAGGCCCAATGTGACGGTCAACGAAGGTATATCTTTCAGTCATTTCGCACCTCGGTAGTAGCGATGTTCGGAAAACGGCAACTCGGCGACCAGACAGGGCACTTCTTTGGATCGAACGTGGGCCACGACCCGGGTTCCGACCGTTGCGCGATCGGTTGCCACGTACCCCATGGCGACAGGCACCCCGACGGTGGGACCGAAACCGCCGCTGGTGATGACACCGATCTCCAATCCGGAGTCGTCGGAGAGAACAGCCCCTTCCCTGACGGGGGCTCGGCCCTCCGGTTGGAGGCCGACTCGTAGGCGATCCGTCCCATGGGCGATCTGGTCGAGAATGACGTTGTCGCCGGGAAACCCGCCGTCGGCTCGACGCCGTTTCTGGATGGCCCACACCAGGTCGGCCTCGACCGGTGTGGTGGTCTCGGTCAGGTCATGCCCGTACAGGCACAGACCCGCCTCGAGGCGAAGAGAATCGCGAGCACCGAGACCGACCAACTCGACGGCAGGATGCTCGAGCAGTCGTTCGGCCAGCCCAGCAGCTCGTTCGTTGGGAAGGGAGATCTCAAATCCGTCCTCGCCCGTATAGCCGGAGCGCGAGACGGACACCTCTGCCTCTACCGGTCTGGCGGTCATGAAGGCCGTCTCCTCCACCCCGGGGTAGACCGTCGCCAGTACCTCGGCAGCAGCGGGCCCCTGCAGAGCGAGGAGAGCCAGATCGGGACGCGGGCGAAGTTCGATGTCGCCGGTGACCTTGGACGCCAGGTGGGCGAGATCCTGCTCCTTGCGTCCGGCGTTGACCACCAGACTGAGCCGATCCTCGAGGCGGGTGATCATGAGGTCGTCGAGGATTCCGCCCGCTTCGTTGGTGAAGAACGAGTAGCGCAGGCGTCCGAGAGCCATGATGGCGAGGTCAGCCGGGACGATCGACTCCAGCCACTCGATCCGATCGTCGCCGAAGATCTCCACGACCCCCATGTGGGATACGTCGAAGAGTCCGGCGGCAGTGCGAGTGTGCTGGTGTTCAGCGATGATGCCGGCCTCGTACCGGATCGGCATGTCGTACCCGGCGAACTCTGCGGTACGGGCCCCGTTGGCTCGGTGCAGCGCGTCGAGTGGGGTCGTTCGGAGGGGTGAGGATGGGTTCGATTCGTCTGACATTGATGGCGTCCTCTCGACATTGCAGCGTTCCCGCCGCGAGGACCCCGACTGTCTGCGAACCTGAGAGTTTCGATTGTACGGAGTACACCGGACAATCTTGTCCCCGTCGGTGAGGGCGCCTCCACATCTTCATGGCGGCGACCCACTTTCCAGCATGCCTTCCCGAACGGTCCTGGAGGCCTGAGAGATTCCGGGGCGGTTGCTCCTTCGGCGCCGAGCAGCTGGGCCACTCGAACTCTCCCGTACGGGTTATCGGCCTTGGTTGTAGCCAGAGTGTACTCCGAAGCTACAGGGCAAAACGTGAGATCACTGCCACGGAACCGGCCACGAGGAGGGAACCGACCACCTGGATGGGAGCGAGGGTCTGACCGAGCAGCACCCAGGCCGCCGCGCCCGCCACCACTGGCTCCAGGGTGGCGATGACTCCGAGCAAGCCCGAGGCTACGGTCCGCACCGCCGCCATCTCCAGGGTGAACGGCACCAGTGCACCGAAGACCAGGACCACGCCCAGCTTCCACCAGGCGGAGTTCGACAAGTCGGTCGGGAAGCCTCCCACCGGAGCAACTACCAGCCAGATGATGGAGGCGAGCCCGAAACCGTAGGCGGTCAGCGCCACCGGCGGGATGTGCCGGACGAGGTGCTCGGCCAGCAAGAGGTAGGCGGCGAACAGGACGGCAGACGAGAGGCCGGCGGCCACCGCCAGTGGTTCGAGCGACGACACCTCCCAAGCCTGGGTGACCATCGCCACCCCGGACACCGCAGTCACCGAGGCTGCCCAGGCGATGGGGGCCACCGGTCGATGTTGGACAAACCGCATCCAGAGCAGAACGAACACCGGGGCAACGAACTGCACCGTTGCGCCGGGGCCAACGCCGAGCATTTCGAGCGCCCAATAGAACGTGAAGGTGACGCCTGCCAGAACCGCGCCGAAGGCGAGGAGGGCCGGCCACGCCTTACCCACCCGGGGCGCTCCCTTGTAGATCACGTAGGGCAGCAGGGCAATGGCGATTGCGAACGCACGAGCCTCAGTCACCCTCGTTGGCGACAGCTCCTCGAACAGTCCACCGGCCACCGCTCCCGACACCCCGAACACGAGAGCAGCGACGACGGCGAGGGTGAGTCCGACTCGCGGCGAGGGATTGTCCATGCGCGGGAGGCTAACGAGCTTTCGGAGGGCGCTGACGCAATCCCTAAGTCCGGCCCGTCCATCGACCGATAACCCAAGGATGACCCGGATCTGCCCATGACCACCACCCACGTCCCAGCCACCGAAGCGGTGGCGGTGGTCTCGCAGCTCGCCGCTCACCTCTTTGCCAATGTCTCGGCCGTGGTGCGAGGCAAACCGGATCAGATTCGACTCGCTCTCGCAACCCTTCTCTCCGGAGGTCATCTCCTCATCGAAGACATCCCCGGCGTGGGCAAGACGTTGCTCTCGAAGGCGCTGGCGACCTCAGTGGGTGGCACGTTTCGGCGGGTCCAGGGCACCCCCGATCTGCTCCCGGCCGACCTCACCGGAGTGTCGGTCTACCGCAGATCCAGCGAAACCTGGGAATTCCGGCCGGGACCGCTCTTCGCCAATGTGGTTCTCATCGATGAGATCAACCGAGCGACTCCGCGCACGCAGGCGGCTCTGCTCGAGTCGATGGAAGAACACCAGGTATCCGTCGACGGAACCACCCACCCGCTTCCCTCACCCTTCTTCCTCGTTGCAACCCAGAACCCGTTCGAGCACGCCGGGACCTTCCCTCTCGTCGAGGGTCAGCGGGACCGTTTCGCGGCGGTTCTCGAGTTGGGTCTACCTGGTCGCGTCGCGGAGAGGGAGATCCTGGCAGGGCGCGGCGGGGCCGATGAACTTCATCGTTTGCAGGTGGTCACCACACCAGAGAACTTGGCGCGCGCGGTGCGGATAGCCCGATCCGTCCACGTGGACGAAGCCTTGGCCGAGTACATCCTCGATCTGACTCAGGCCACGAGGGACCACCCCGAAGTGACCCTGGGTGCCAGTCCGCGTGCCAGCATCGCCCTGCAGCGGGTGGCGCAGGCATTTGCCCTGGTGGTCGGGAATCGATTCGTCACACCCGATCACGTGAAAGCGGTCGCACCTGCCGTACTCGCTCACCGGATCATCCTGAGCGGCGGCCCCGAGTTGGGGACAGCTCAGGCCGTGGTGGGTCAGATTCTGGGCCAAATCCCCGCCCCCCGCGGGTAGACGATGATCCGTCTTCGAGGAGTGCGCCTCCGGCCAACGCGAGGAGCTGCCGTGGTGGCGCTTCTCAGCCTCTCCTTTCTGGCATCCTCACGAACCACAGGGTCGGGCTGGCTCACGATCATGGTCTCCCTGGGAGCGGCCACGCTGATGTGGGGAACTCTCGGACCCGTTCTGGGTGTCAGGCGTGTCGCCGTGAGACTGGCCGGTCCGTCGGACGCGATGGTGGGACGCCGAATGGAGCTGGAACTGACGGTGGACGGGCCTCCGGCCGGGTACCGAGTCCGACTGCTCGACCCCGAGTCGGACGTCTTCGGCTTGGTTGCCCCGACCACAGGAGGCATCTCCCTTCAGCCGCTCCGACGAGGCGTCATCTCCTCGGTGACGATTCAGATCGAAACGGCTGCAGGGTTGGGATTGGTGTGGGCGAGCCGAATCCTGAATGTCAGTCTTCCCCGGCCCATCGACGTGGCACCCCGCGCCGTCCGGGTCGACCTGCCCAAGGCGGCCACCTCGTCCGGGGAAGGAGAAACGTCGGTCGGAGGGCGACACACGGAAGGCGAAACCGTGCGCACGGTGCGGGAGTATCGCGACGGAGACCCGCTGCGAATGATCCATTGGGCGAGCACCGCCCGGCGAGATATGTTGGTGGTGAAAGAACTCGAATCCCCTCAGAGCCCGGCTCTGATCGTCTCCGTGGACCTACGCGGCAACGCCGAGGTCGCCGAGCGGCACGCCTCCCTGGCGGCGGGATATGTTCAAGCGGGGCTTCGATCCGGGATGCCCATCCAGCTGTACACCATGGAAGAGGCCGGACAGCATTCCGGCTGGGTTGGATCGTCGCTCGAGGCCGGTCGGCGCTTGGCCAGGGCCATTCCCGGTCAAGTGATCGTGGAGCCTTCGGCGGAGCGGGCAGCCATGGTGCATCTGGGGCCCCGATGAGTGGGGCCTGGGCGAAGATCAAAGACGCCAACCGGGCGGTTGCCCCGGAAGAATCATTGGCGGTGCGCGCCGCCGTCATGGTCACGGTCCTGGTCGCGGTGTCGGCATTGCTCTCGGAGGGGCTCGTCGGACCCGGGGTAGCAGCCGCGGCCCTCATCGGAATACCGGTCGGATTCGTAGCATCCTGGGTACATCGGACATCAGACGCACTCGGCTTCAAGGCCCTCCTGGCCGTAGCCCTCCTGGCGGCGGTCGTGGCGTTCCTGGGTGACCTCACCGCGGCAGCTGCCAACGGGTTCGTCAACGTCCAACGGCCCCTTGCAGAGATGTTCTTGTGGGTGCAGATCATCCACTCTCTGCACGTCCCGGCGCGACGTGATCTCATGTTCTCACTGGCTTCCTCGGCGGTCATGCTGGCCGTCACCGCCACCAGCTCGATCAATCTGAGCCTGGGCCCGTTCCTGGCTCTGTGGGGAGCTGGTCTGATCGTGAGTTTGATGCTGGCGTATCGAAGCTCCATCAACGACCTGCCCCACGTCACGGGTCCTGACGGAGCCATCTCGCTCAGCCGCGGCATCCCAGGGAGCGCAGCAGGAGGGTTGGTTCTGATCGTGGTGCTGGGTGCCATCACGTTCGGAGTCATTCCGGCTGCTCAAGTCAGTCGAGCTTTCACCTTTCCGGTCCAGCTGGCAGCATCTCCCAACCTCGGCACGCCCGGCTCTCTGAGCAACCCCTCACTGGGCGAAGGAGGCGACGTCGGAGGCGACGCCGTCGCCGGTGGCTTCAGTGGACGCAACACGTTTGGCTATTTCGGTTTCGCCGAACAGCTCGATACCTCGCTGCGGGGCCGTCCGGACGACACCCTCGTGATGCGGGTTCGGGCACCGGCCCCGGCCTTCTGGAAGGGACAGACCTTCGACACGTGGGATGGAAGAACTTGGACCAATTCCGACGACAGCACCGAGACCGTCGGTGGCGGCCCGCCCATCCAGGTCCGGCCCAGCGTAGGAACGACCGGCCTCCCCGGTGAAGAATTCGTCCAGACGTTCTACCTCGAGGCGCGCGGACCGAACATCGTCTTTGGCGCACACCAGATGACGGACATCTATTTCGGCGATCGCTTCGTCTTCGAGATGACGGACGGCACCATCCTCGCCGGGGTCGACCTCGAGCCCGGCACCGTGTACACGGTTGTGAGTGTTCGTCCCTCCGTCACCGCCGACCTCCTCCGCTCGGCGGATCGTCTCGGCGAGATCCCGGACGCGATAACGCGGCGCTACATCCAGGTGCCGGCCAGCACGCCCGAGCGGGTCATCGACCTCGCCCGGGAGCTGACCGCGACCCAGCCAACCACGTTCGACAAGGTGCGGGCGATCGAGGAGTGGATGGCAGCCAACACCAGCTACACGCTCGACATCCCTCCACTGGCGCCTGGCGAGGACACGGTCGACGAGTATCTCTTCGAGACGCGCCAGGGTTTCTGCGAGCAGATCGGGACCAGTCTGGTGGTCATGCTCCGCTCTCAAGGCATACCCGCCCGTCTGGTCGTCGGCTTCACGCCGGGCGAGCGGAATCCCCTCACCGGCCTCTATGAGGTGCGGGGCAGAGATGCGCATTCCTGGGCCGAGGTCTACTTCCCCGGCGTGGGATGGCAGGGTTTCGACCCGACTGCCCAGGTTCCACTCTCCGGTGATTTCGACCCGGGAACCGCCTCGGCCGGACTCTCGGACTACCTGTCTTCCCGGCTCGGGTTCCTCGCCTCGATCGGAGGAGCATTGGTGGCCGGCCTGGGGGTCCTCGGATTCGTGGTGGCCATCGGGGTCCTCGGTACCCAGGTGTGGAGTGCTCGAGCCGCCCGGCGTAGACGGTCGTGGGCCGAGGCAGTGCTTGACCAAATCGAAGCTGCGGGAGCGATCCGAGGTCGGAGAAGAGCGCCCCATGAGACCACTCGAGAGTACGTGCGAGCACTGGCGGTAGGCCCGCTTCCCGATCTCCGGTGGGATGAGGTCATAGAAGTGGTGTCGAGTGCCCACCTCGGTGGCGAGCACGTCGACAGTGGCAGGCGAAGTGCCGTCGAACGGACCGTGAGCGACATAGTGGCCAGGTATCCGGTAGCTGCCGCCGTCCGAATCCGAGCCACAGCGCAGAAGGTCGTCGACCAACGCACCCACGAGGAGCCCTAGACCTCGAACGGGCCCAACCGGGAACCTCCGTTGGGCGCTCCCGATGCTCCCGGACCGACGCACCGGTAGCATCTTGAACAAAGGGGGTGGAATGGTGAACGCACCTGCGAGACACCGAATCGGAGCGACCCTGGTCGTGGCCGTGCTTGTGGTTTCCTGCACGACCGGCGGCCCTCCCCCCTCGCCTGGGGGTTCTCCGGAGACTCCCTCGTTGGCGACCCAACCCGTCCCGGTCACCAGTGTTCCGACCGTCGTCGAGCACCCGAAGCCTGAATGTGAGGGCAGCGGCGGCACGCCGTGGCAGACCACCGCAATGGCGAAGCTCGAGGTGCTGATGGAAGAAGACGGCGTTCTCGTGAAGGGAGTGGTGTATCCCCATCCCGACTACAAGGGCAACCCGTGGTCGCAATGGGGCCAGGGCATCGCTCTCGCAGACGGCAGGTACCTCTCGGCCATAGGCGACCATCTCGGGCCGGACGGCAACTCCTTCGTCTACGAGTTCGACCCTGCCACCTCCGAGCTTCGGCAGATCATCGATGTGCGCTCCCAAATCGACCACGTTGCCGGGGAATGGGGATTTGGCAAGGTGCACGCCCAGATGGTCGCCGGACCGTGCGACGACGTGTACTTCGCCACCTACTGGGGTAGTCGCAACGGTCTCGCCTATACCGACACATATCAGGGAGACCGGATCTTTCGGATCGAACCGATCGCGGAGACCGTCGAGGACCTCGGAGTCGTCTACAGCCATAGGGGCATCCCCTCTCTCGCCTCATCCCCATCGAATGGGTTGGTGTTCGCCGAGGCGGTCGACCCCAAATCCTCTCCCAACCAAGGGGAGTTCGTCGTCTTCGACCTCACAGCGGGGAAGGTCGTGTTCACCGATGCCACGACCGGCCACGTCGGATTTCGGGCAATGGCAGTCGACGAAGACGGACGGGCCTACTTCTCAAAGGGCGAACAGAAGCTGGCCGTCTACGACCCGTCCACCAACGCAGTCACCGACTATCCCGGCACGCTGCCGGGGGGCTGGCTCCGGGCAGCCACGGCACCCGCCCCGGACGGAACGATCTATGCGGTCACCCGGGAGCCTGACGCCTTCTTCTCCATGACATCGGCCGGACGAGTGACAGAGCTCGGTCCGGCGCCGGGCTATGTGGCGTCGATGGTGGTTGACCCGACCGGAGAGACGGTCTATTTCGCCCCGTATGCGCACGGAGGAAGTTACATGCGCGGTGGGCCGCTCATGGCCATGGACACCGCCACCGGTGAACAGCGGGTGGTGGTGGCATTGAACGATGCCGCCGAAGAGGTATTGGGCGTCCGCCTCGGCGGAACCTACAACCTGGCGATCAGCCCCGACGGCCGCACCCTCTACCTTGGGATGAATGCCGCCCCGCTCTCGACAGAGGGCGGCTTCGGCGAGGTGGTGCTCCTTGTCATCGAGCTACCCGGGTGACCCGCGTTGGCCTGGCGACCGGGCCATGAGCCCGACAGGACTCCGATCGAGCCAGGCGGCCGGATGCGAGCTTGGCCAAGCGCTCGCCCGTCGGCTGGTCGAGATTCCCATCTTCGTCGAATGCCTGCGAAGCGCTCCGCACGTACAACGATTGCCCGGAAGAAGAGGACAACCCAGGTAGTTCAGGTCATGCCGAAGCATGATTTGGGCGTGGCGGGGCGACCGCAATGCCACGGCCGCAATGTCACGGCCGCAATGTCACGGCGGAAGACCACTCGCTGGCTGAGCAGGAAGCGGCGGGCACCGTCTTTGCTCACGAGAACTCAGGTTCCCTTGTTTCGGCTCTGCGCCTCGAAGGGATCACATCTGCACTGCATGGCGTGATCGGCTCGGACGGGGGTTCCTCCCTCGCGACCTGGTTGGGTGACGGGCGTCACGCAGCCGGGACCGGAATCGTCCCCGCCCCTCCTCGATGAACTCGCCAGCGAGGCGCTCGGCGGCCGCCGTGCGCTGCAGTTCTCTCATCCTATTGTCGTGATAGTCCTTGATCAGGATGTCCATGTTCGCTCCTCTCCCTCGAGAAACGCCACCGTCCCTTTCAGTATGAAAGGTGTGACTGAGAGCTCGTTGAAGACCCGCCAAAGAGGCGATCGATCGGGACAGGGGGCCCGACATCGCATACAATCGAGGTGTGGAGTTCACTGTGCTTGGGCCGGTGGAAGTCGTCCGCGACGATCAGTCGTTGCCCCTGGGCGGGCCCCGTCAACAGGCCGTACTGGCGATGCTGCTGGCAAGCGCCAACCGCGTTGTCCCCGTCGACCGGCTGATCGAGGAGGTCTGGCTCGATTCGACGCCGGCCGATGCTCGCGATTCGTTGCATGTGTACGTTTCGAGCCTCCGACGCATCCTGGGTTCCGACCGGGTGGCACGGGAGGGCGACGGCTACCGCCTCCTCGTCGAGGCGGGAGAACTCGACGCCGATCTCTTCGAAGAGGAGATTGAGACGGCTCGAGCCGCGGTGGTCGCAGAGCCCCGTCGTGCCGAGGAGATCTTCCGGCGGGCCCTCGCCCGCTGGAAGGGTGGCCCCTATCAGGGCGTGGACGTCCCAGCCGTTTGCAGCGAGGCGGACCGCCTGGCCGAGAGCAGAGTGGCTGCCCTCGAAGAATGGAGCGAGGCACAGCTCACCCTCGGCCATCATCGCCAGGCCATCGGAGGGCTGTACGAACTGTGCCATAGGCACCCCTTGCGGGAGCGCCTCTGGGCGCTGTTGATGCTTGCCCTCTACCGGGACTCTCGCCAGGCAGAGGCGTTGGCCGCGTACCAAGAACTCCGTGACCTGCTGGGCGAAAGCCTGGGGATCACGCCATCCCCGGAGCTGCGCCTACTGGAGGAACGGATCCTCCTGCAGGACCCCATCCTCGATTTGGTGTTGGTGACTCCGCACAACCTCCCTGCTCCCATGACCAACTTCGTGGGGAGAGAGATTGAGTTGATCGACGTCGGACGGTTGCTGGCTCGTCATCGGCTGGTGACGATCACGGGGGTGGGTGGGTCGGGCAAGTCCCGCCTCGCGTTGGAACTGGCCAGAAGTGTGCTTCGCGACTACCCGGATGGAGTGTGGCTCGTGGAACTGGGGCGGATCCGGACCCCGGCCGCAGTCCCGCCTGCGATCGCGGATCGGCTCGGCATCCCATACTCGTCGGACAGCGATGCCGTCGAGCGACTGTGTGACACCCTGAAGCAGCAGAAGACGCTCCTTGTGTTGAACACGTTCGAGCGGGTCATCGAATCGGCTCCGGCGATTTCGCAGCTCCTTAATGCCGCACCTGGACTCCGGATCCTGGCAACCAGTCGGGAACGGCTCCACCTGTCAGGAGAATACCTCTACCCGGTCCCGCCGCTTCAGCTGTCCGACGCCACCTCCTTGTTCCTCGAGCGCGCCAAAGCCGTACGACCGGACTTCACCATCGACTGCGACGACCAAGAGCAGGTAGCGGCAATCTGTCGGGATCTCGATTGCCTCCCGTTGGCAATCGAACTGGCGGCGGCCGGGGTGGATGTGCTGCCTCCCGTCACGCTCCGGGGACGACTCAGGTCGGGGACCGCCACCCTCAAAGGCGGCCCCAAGGACCTGCCCAGCCGTCAACAGACGCTGAGGACCACCATCGACTGGAGCTACGACCTCCTCGACGCCTCACTCCAACAGCTCTTTGTTTCCCTGGCGGTGTTCGACGGCGGCTTCTCCACCGAGGCTGCGGAGGCTGTCGGAGGCCCAGGATGCCCGCTGGACGTGTTGGACGGCCTCCAGTCGCTCAATGACAAGAACCTCATCCGCCAACAGCCTGGCCCCGACGGAGAGCCACGCTTCTCCATGCTGGAGACGATCCACGAATACGCGTCCGAACTACTCGACGGGCGGCCGGACGCCAAGACGACTCGCCAAGCCCATTGCGGCTACTTCGTTGCGCTCGCTGAAGAGGTCGGACCCCGTCTTCGTTTCGGTGCTGATTCGCACGGCTGGGAAGTCCTCAACGCCGAGATCGACAACTTGCGGACCGCCCTCGAATGGGCTTTCGGCGAAGGCGACCCACTCCTCGGCGCCCGCCTCCTGGGGTCGTTTCACTTCCACCGCGAGAACGAGGCTTGGAGCGAGCTGGGGCGCTGGGAAGAGCAAGCATTCCGGCACCTCGACTCTTTGGAGCCACTCGCCCGGGCTCGCCTCTCACTCGCCCTGGCACACAGTCATCACGGACGTCGCGATACTCGGGCGCTGTGTGAGGAGGCGCTGAGATGGGCGAGCAAGACGGGCGACCGGCTCGTCATGGCCCAGGCGAGGTACAACCTGGCCCTGACGTACGTGGGTGATGGCGAACACCGGGACGAGGCGCTCCACCTGTGTCGCCAGGCGGTGGAAGACTCTCGAGCGGCCGACGCTCCCGGTTTGACCGCCCACGCTCTCAACGCGTTGGGCGAACTGGCCCGAAGCTCAGGCGACGACGAGACGGCGGGTCTCGCCTACGAAGCAGCGCTCAATCTGTCGCGACAAGTCGGCAATCGCACCCTCACCATCTTGGTGCTCCTCAATCTGGCATTCGTCCGCGCGCATCGGGGGCACCACTCGGCCGCGGAAGGTTTGGCAGCCCAGGCGCTAGCCGACGCATGGGATTTGGGAGACGAGACCCTGATCGCCTGGGGGGTCGAGGGAATGGCTCTGGCCGCCATATCGGCAGGAAAGGGAAAACGGGGAGCTCGTCTCCTCGCCGCCGCCGACAAGGCGCACGCGTCACTCGAGATCACCCGAGCTCTCGCCGAGCGGCCGGAATACCAGCGAGGGCAAGAACAGCTGGCTGGGCTCTTGACCCCGGCGGAGCTCGAAGAAATGGAAGCCGAAGGGCGGGGGATGACCAACGCAGAGGTCCTGGCCTACGCTCTCGAATAGACAACCGGCACGACCCTCGAGGGGCGATCGGCGGAGGCTCAACTGGAACGCATGTGCCTGGACGTCAGCCCCTCATGCGCTCGGAACCCGCGAAGAGCCAATCGGCCTGGCGAACCATGGTGTAGGTCGGGCATCGCCGGTGTCGTCTTCCTCCGATTGCTCCTGGCCATCTGGGCCGGGGTCACGGAGCGATCGCGGCGAGCGGTGACTCGATCTGTCGCCTAGGCATGCCCGCTACCCACACGGGTTGTCCATTCGGTCAGAATCACTCCCAACTTGGCCAAGCGCTCGCGCGTCGGCTGGTCGAGATTCCCACCTTCGTCGAATGCCTGCGAAACGCGCTGCACGTACAACGATTGTCCCGGAAGAAGAGGACAACCCATGTAGTTCAGGGTATGCCGAAGCATGAGTTGGGCGTGGGCGGTCCCGAACCGGCCCCCTCCACCGATCACGGCGCACGGCTTCGCCTTGAGCGGCGCATCGCCCCTCGAGGCCCAGTCGACGATGTTCTTGGTCGATCCGGCAAGGCCGCCGTTGTATTCAGGGGTTGCGAACAGAACGGCATCGGCGCCGGCGATGGCCTCGCGCAGGGCGATCGCGGCCGGAGGGTCTCCTGCGTCCTCCAGGTCGACATTGAACACGGGCAGATCTACGGCATCGAATAGGGAGAAGGACACCTCAGGAGGGGCCACCTCACCGAAGGCCCGCAGGAGAGCGGTGTTGTACGAAGCCCTGCGCAAGCTTCCGGAGATCCCGAGCACGGTGATGGTCTGCATGGCCGCACAGTAGCGGGACCCCGCCCACGCAGGGCTTCGCAGGCGATGAGCGCGGAATCACTCCTTGGTCAGGAACGTCTCGATCTTCTGCCCGGCAGCCTCGGTGACTTTGGCTGCCAACTCGTTGAGTGCCCGAGAAATGGCGAGCTCCTCGCCAACCACGGGCAACGGAGGATCGATCGGGTTTCTCCTCGCCTTGCCGACAGCCTCGAAGTGATCACCTCTCAGGGTCAGCGTTGCAAAGGCCATGGTGTCGGTCTCGTCCTCCGACAAATGCAGGTTGAGAATGACGTCCTTTTCCACACGCACCTCCTGTTGAGTGCATTGTGCGCCGACGGGCCCCGCAGCTGAAGGGGCCGATCGTCCTATCGGATTGCCCCCACCACCAATAGGCGATTCCCGAGGTGAAGCTCCCCACCAGAGTCTGAAGGCCCTGGTAGGGCGACCGATCGCGCGACAAGGTGAGAGACAGAGGGCGATGAAGACCAGGAGGAACCGAGATGGCGCTCCTCACGAGCAGGCGAGAAGGCGACACGCTGGTCATCAAGCACCACTACCCCATCGCCGAACGGGTCTGGGCTGTCTTGCGGCTGGCGCTCGGGTCGATCTTCTTCTGGGCTTTCCTCGACAAGACGTTCGGTTTCGGATTCGCCACGGACACTGATGCAGCCTGGATCAACGGAGCCAGCCCCACTCGTGACTTTCTCGAATCCGGGACGTCGGGACCGCTGGCTGGGTTCTATCAAGGGCTGGCCGGTCAGGTGTGGGTGGATTGGGTCTTCATGATCGGCCTGGCAGGGATAGGTATCGCTTTCCTCCTCGGCATCGGCCTCCGTTTGGCGGCGGCCACCAGCGCCCTCATGCTCGTGATGATGTATTCCGCCGCGATGCCTCCAGAGACTCATCCCTTCATCGACGACCACCTCGTCTACGCCCTGGCCATGGTGGCCTTGGCGGCAAGTCACGCAGGAGATACATGGGGCCTCGGCAGGCGCTGGGCTACGACGCCGCTCGTTCAGCGGTATGCATTCCTGAAGTAACGCCCGCCGACACCGAGGTCCCATCTCCTGTGATCCCGTCTTCAAGAAGGGCGGAATCCCACTGATTCCGTGTCACTGAACGACCACCTGGCGAGGTGCGCCGCCGGGGCCACATCGCGCCGACGGGCTTCACCGGATGAAGAGGCATGAGTCGCCGAACTCATGCCACAGATAGCCGTCCTCCAGTGCTCGTCCGTAGGCGGTCCTGACCCGCTCGGTCCCGACGACAGCTTCCAGAAGCTTCAGGTGCGAGGCCCCAGGAGGGTGCCACCCCGTGATCAGCCCATCGACCACCTGAGCGGGACGGTCGGATCCGAGTACCAAGCTCGTCCATCCAGATCGACCGATCACCCTTCCATCGTGGCCAACCGACGACTCCAGTGCCCTGGTCACCGTTGTGCCGACAGCTATCACCCGACCACCGTTGTCATGAGCGGCGTTGACGGCTCTGGCGGTTGCCCCACTCACCGAGAACGGCTCGGCCGGCGGTGTTTCCCCGACGTCGAGTGAGGACACCCCGGCGTCGAGGGCGATCGTCGCGACTCGGACGCCGTTCGAGTCGAGCCTTCTCACCAGTTCTCCACTGAACGGTCGCGCCGCGCTCGCCATCTCTGCGCTCCCCGGCCAGCGGCACAGGTCGGCGAAGATCGTCTGATAGCTTCGCAGGGGCCAGTCGCGACCGACGTGGTTGTAGCGGATGGGGCTTCCGTGACGTCGCATCAGCCGCCGAACGCCGCCAACCACGCCGACCTCGGCGCGCCACAATCGGACACCATTCCCTCGCCCGGGTTCCGCTGGGTTCACCAGCGTCAGGAGGCCCGCCGGGACCTCCACGACGTCGCCGGCTGTTGCGTTCAGCATCGGACCGGAACGATCAGGTCTCCTGAGCTCCACGGTCCACGTGCCCCCTTCATGGCGCTGGGAGAAATGCACCATGGCCGGTCGCCCGGCAAACTTCCCCGCGATCGCGGCCGGCATGGTGGGCGACGTGTTCACCACCAACAGGTCGCCGTCACGGAGGTAGTCGGGCAGGTTGAAGAATTGGCTTCCGGCCAGCCCATCGGGCGCTGCGACGAGGAGGCGAACCTCGTCTCGTCGCAGGCCCCTCACCTCGGGCGGCGAGGTGGCTTCACGCGATGCGTCGAGTTCGAACCGCACGGGAGCTGCCAGGGACATCAGTTCGCCTCGACGAGCAGCGAGGCAGCGGTGTAGCGGCCATCGACGGGACGTTGGCTGATCAGATTCATCAACGCCGGTACCACCGTCTCGGGAGAAGGTCGATCCGAAATGTCTTGTCCGGGGAACGCACGCTGGTGCATGTCGGTACGCATGTCACCGGGATCAAAGGCGTATACGGCGAGATCCGGATGCTCCACGCCCAGTACAGCCGTTGCCTGGTCGAGGGCCGCTTTGGAGGCGCCGTACCCGCCCCAACCGGGGTAGGCCTGGACGGCTGCATCCGAGCTGATATTGACGACCATCCCGCGGCGGGCCTCCAGTCGGTTCGCCAACAAAGCGGTGAGGGCGATCGGTGCTACGACATTGACGTTCAGGATGTTGACGAAGGTGTCAGGAGAGAGGTCGGCGAGGCGTGGCAACGGGCTTGGACCGAGTTCGCTGGCGTTGTTGACGAGGAGGTCCAGGTGTGGCCCCACCGCCTCGGACAGCTGCAGTCTGTGCGCCGGGTCGACCACGTCTCCCGCGAGCGTCACAACATGGCCAGGAATGGCCATTCTGGCGGCCGCCAGCGCGTCGGGGTCCCGCCCGGTGACCACCAAACTCCAGTTTCGTCTCCCGAGTTCTCTCGCCACGGCCAGTCCGAGGCCTCGTGATCCACCTGTGATCAGTGCGGTACGCATAATGCTCCTTGCGACGGAAATGTGATCTACCGCACCGTACAACTTGAAGTTAAACTTCAAGTCAAGAGATAATCGGACGATGGACGACCATCTCACCATCAGCCAGGTGGCCGAGCGCAGTGGTTTCGCCACGTCGGCGCTCCGCTACTACGAACGCCAGGGCTTGATCGAAGCGAGCCGAACTTCAGGCGGACAACGACGCTACGAGCGGCACGAATTGAGACGTCTCGCCTTCATTGCCGCCGCTCGCCACGTTGGCCTCACGCTCGACGAGATTCGAGAGGCCCTCTCACTCCTCCCCTCCCGCCGGAATCCAACAAAAGCAGACTGGACCAAGATCTCCCGATCTTGGCGCGCTCGCCTCGACGAGGAGATCGCTGCCCTGGAGACGCTCCGAGACGGGTTGGACGGATGCATCGGGTGTGGATGCCTGAGTCTGCAGAGATGCCGACTCAGCAATCCAAAGGACGTCGTTGCTTCACGCGGCCCGGGAGCCGTCTTCCTTCCTGCGCCTCTCCACCCAGCCGTGGTGGAGAGTCAGAGCTAGGGGGCCACGCCAGCCACAGTCGCCTCGCCGTTGAGGCCCCCGCCAGGAGTGAAGTCCCCGTCGCCCTGGACGGCGGCCCGAAAGCTGGGCGTTGCCTGCAGAGCGATGATGTCCGCCGTCATCTCGATTCCGGCGTCCTGGAGTGCCGCCTTGATGCTCTGATGGCGGGGTTCTCCCGCTACCCAGGCCAGATTCCTGCCGTGGGTCGAGAACCTCGTCTCAGCTGATGGCCACGACCTCGATATCGAACTCGAGGGTCTCCCCGGCCAGGGGATGGTTCGGATCGAGAGTCACGCCCTCGTCGTCGATCTCGGTCACCCAGAGCACCAACACCTCATCGTTCAGTTCTGCCTTGAGTGGCGTGCCCACCTCGATGCCCTCGGGGAGCACGTCACGGGGCACCTGCTCCTCGAGGCCCTGGATGCGCGGACCGTAGGCCTCTTCGGGAGCCATGGTGACCGTTTTCGCTTCCCCCACTTCCATCCCCAGCACTGCTGCGTCGAAGCCTGCGATCATCTGGCCGGCGCCGGCGGTGAACACCAACGGATCGCGATCAGCCGAGCTATCGAATACGGATCCGTCGACCAGGCGGCCGGTGTACTCAACGGTGACTTGACTACCTTCTGCTACGGGCATTGGCTCTCCTCTCGATCACAACCGGGAGCCTCTGCCCGGCGGCGCCCAATCGTATCGACAAGACCGAGATCTTCACAAGCGCCCACTAGCGTCAGCCCCATGCGTCCGAAGTCGAGACACTCACCCGCCATTGGCCTGGCCGCCGCGATTGCGGCCGTGATCACGCTCATCGGTTTGGTGGTGTTGTGGCCGAGCAACACGGTTCTGCCCGACCTCGGATTCCTCGGGGTGTCGAACTCGGTGTACGAAGCCGAGGTGATCGCCGTGGAACTGGGTCCATGCGAGGGCAGTCAGGCGGACTCGTTGCCATGCCGCAAAGCGACATTCGAGTTCACCCAGGGGCCGGATATCGGAGAGGTCTTTCATCAAGACTTTCCGCTCATCGACTCGTCGCCGGTGTTCGAAGTGGGCGAGAAGGTGGTCCTCAACTCGATTGAGGGTGCCTCGGAGGGGTTCGAGTACCAGTGGGCCGACCGACAGCGGCGAGGAGTACTGGCCGCCGTGGCCGTGGCATTTGCTCTGGCGGTCGTCACGTTGGGACGCCTCCGGGGCATGGCTGCCTTGGTGGGCCTCGTGGCCAGCATCTGGGTCATTCTTCGGTTTGTCGTCCCGGCCCTCCTCGAAGGGCAGAGCCCGGTGCCGGTGGCGGTGGTCGGAGCCGCCACAATCGCCTTCCTGGCGCTGTACCTCGCCCACGGATTCACCCCGAAGACCACCGTCGCGTTGCTGGGCACCCTGGGAGCTCTCGGCCTCACCGCCGTCCTCTCGGCCGTCGTCATGGAAGCGGCCAAAATCTCGGGGTTCGCCACCGAGGAGAGTTTCTTTCTCACGCTGGTCCCTGGTCAGATCGACGTCGCAGGCCTCATCCTGGCCGGCGTGGTGTTGGGTGCGCTCGGAGCCCTGGACGATGTAACGGTCACGCAGGCTTCGGCCGTGTGGGAGATCCGGGCAGCTCGCCCCGACATCAGCCGATCGGAACTCTTCGCGGCCGGGCTCCGGGTTGGACGCGATCACATATCCTCGACCGTCAACACGCTGGTGCTCGCCTACGCCGGGGCGTCCATGCCGCTGTTGGTCTTGTTCATCCTCTCGGATCTGTCCCTCGGGTCGATAGCCAACAGCGAGATAGTGGCGACCGAGATCGTCCGGACCCTGGTTGGCTCAATCGGTCTCGTCGTCGCCGTTCCCATCACCACGTGGTTGGCCGCTCGGTTCTCCGCTGGAGCGACCGACGACGTCGTCGACCACGATGCCGTGATTCAGAAGTAGAGGCGAGTGAGGGTCTCGGCAACACAGGCCGGCTTCTCCCCGCCGTCGATCTCCACAGTGACCTCGGTCTTGAGTTGCACGCCGCCGGCCACCTCCGTGACCTCGAGCAGCTTCGAGTTCGTGCGGACACGGCTGCCGGCAGGCACAGGGGAGATGAACCGCACCCGATCGAGCCCGTAGTTGATTCCCATTCGGACCCCTTCGACGTCGAACGGGGGCGCGATTCCGGCGATGAGCGACAGCGTGAGGAATCCGTGGGCGATCGTGGAGCCGAACGGCCCGGACGCTGCTCTCTCGGGGTCTACATGGATCCACTGGCGATCTTCCGTTGCCTCGGCAAAAGCATCTATCCGCTCTTGGGAGATCGTGAACGAATCACCGACCCCGAGCTGTTCCCCGACTCGGCCTTGCAGGTCTTCAAACGTGCCCATGGTCTCACCTTTTTCTCGACGATGGGCCGATCCTAGGGCTCCGTCGACAAGGGGAGTGCTAGCTCGCTCTCCGTTCCTCTTCGAGCCACTCTCGACGGATCCTTCGCCGCTCCTTCGGAGTGGTTCCGGCCCAAATGCCTTGCGACTGGTTGGTGTCGATCGCGTAGGACAGACATTCGTCAGCGACGGGGCACCCGGCGCAGATCGCCTTGGCCGCGTTGATCGAGCCGATGTCCGATTCGTCCGGGAAGAACAAGTTATCGGTGTCATCGCTGCATGCGGCGGATTCCCGCCACGGCTCGTCGGTGTGGTCGAAATACATCATGTCGTTGTGGAAAACGTGCCAACACCGGAGAAGGTTCCATTGTTCCCGAGCCGGGATAGATCAGAGCTCCGAATACGGATACGGTTCGGGGCTGAATCCCGGCTCGTACCGGCGAAGCTCACGGCGCGCAACGGTGCGTTTGTGCACCTCGTCCGGGCCGTCGGCGATCGTGAGGGTTCGCAGATGCCCGTACATCGCAGCCAACGGGTAGTCGCTGCTCAGTCCGGCCGCCCCAAACGCCTGCATGGCCCGATCGACGACATGGAGCGCCATCCGAGGCACGGCCACCTTGATGGCCGAGATCTCGATGCGCGCGCCCTTGACCCCCACGGTATCGATCAGCCAGGCGGTCTTGAGGGTGAGCAACCGCGCCTGTTCGATGGCAATGCGCGCCTCTGCTATCCAATCCTGGACCACCCCGTGTTCGGCGATCGGTTGGCCGAAGGTCTCCCGCGCCTGCACCCGGCTGCACATGAGATCGAAGGCGCGCTCTGCCATACCGATCGCCCGCATGCAATGGTGGATCCGCCCCGGGCCGAGCCGAGCCTGTGCGATTGCGAATCCACCGCCCTCTTGACCGAGGAGGTTGTCCTTGTGAACCCGAACGTTGTCGAAATGGATAACAGGGTGCCCGCCCCGATCTCGATATCCGAACACCGAGAGATCCCTCTCAATCGTCACACCTGGTGAATCGAGCGGGACCAGCACCATGCTCTGTCGGTGATACGGGTCATGGTCCGGGTTGGTGACTCCCATGACGATCGACACTTTGCACCTGGGTGAAAAGGCGCCGGACGACCACCATTTGCGACCCTGCACCACGTACGTGTCGCCGTCAGGAATGATGCGAGTCCGAATGTTCCGAGCATCCGAAGAAGCCACATCGGGCTCCGTCATGGAGAACGCTGATCGGATGACACCATCGAGCAACGGACGGAGCCACATGTCCTGCTGTTCGGGTGTACCGAACATCTCGAGGATCTCCATGTTGCCGGTATCCGGCGCTGCACAATTGATTGCCTCCGGGGCGATGTGAGCACTCCGGCCCGTGATCTCGGCGAGCGGGGCATATTCGAGCACCGAGACTCCGGCCCCCCACTCAGCCGACGGTAGGAACAAATTCCATAGACCCCGCCGAACGAGCTTCCGTTTTGAGCTCTTCGATGATGGGAGGATGGAAACTGGGATCTCCAGAGGCGGCCATCTGCTCGGCATACACCGGCTCGGCCGGATAGATGTGCGAATCCATGAAGGAGAGCAGTCGTTCCTGGAGTTCGGCCGAGCGGGGACTGAGTGCGAAATCCATGAGGGCTCCTCCATTGATCGGGTCCATTGATCGGGTCCATTGATCGGACTCTCCGATCAACCTAACGCGCCCATCGCAAGCCGGGTCGTCGAGACAACAAGGACTCAGGCAGGAGCGTGGGGCTTCCGACGGCGCCGAATCCACCAGAGGACCAGCGGCGTCACGCACCACGATGAGCAGAATCCCGATGACGATCGGAATGAGCACGGCCAAGAACGAAACGGCGACCGCCAGAACGTCCTCTGTGACACTGACCGGCGTATTGCCCAACCCTGCGGTCGACACATTCACCGCCGGGCGCACCACGACGGACTTGGTGGCATGCACCGAACCGGCCACCAGCAGCCCTGCCACCACGGCCAGAACAGGATTGACGGATGCAGCATCGGACGAGGCTGCCGCCACGATCGCTCCCGCCACCGGGCGAACAAACGTCTGGATGGCATCGTTGATGTGGTTGACGACGGGGATGTTGTCGGCCAGCACCTCGATGAGGGTGAGCACCCCGAGCACCGCCAGGACCCAGGTGTTGGAGAGCAGCGCATAGGGATCACTCAGATCCAACCAGCTGGTGAAGCGATTGAGAAGGCCAACCATCAGGAGAGGTATGTAGGCATTGAGGCCTGCACTGGCCGAAAGCCCAAAGGCCGAAAAGATCGCGCTCACCCACTCCACGGCGACCAGCGTAGTGGCGGACACGGCGGTGCCCCGCCTACCAGATCGGTCCCAAGTAGCCTGGCGGGATGCACTCCGACCTTCGCTCAGCCGTAGATTCCTTCTTTCCCGAAATCATCGAGCAGCTCCGCGGGCTCGTCTCGATTCCGTCGGTGAGTTCACTCCCCGCGCACGCCCCCGATGTCCTGGCATCCGCCCGGGCCACCCTGGGGCTCCTCGAACAAGCCGGATTCGAGAACGTGCAGTTGCTGGAGATCGAGGGTTCCCATCCAGCCGTGTTCGGCGAGATCCCGGCGCCTGCGGGGGCTCCGACCGTGCTTCTGTACGCTCATCACGACGTGCAACCGTCCGGCCTGGGCTGGGACGGTGACCCGTTTGTCGCGGTGGAGAAGGATGGGCGCCTCTACGGCCGGGGAAGCTCCGACGACAAGGCAGGCATCGTCATGCATCTGGCCGCAGTTCGCGCCCACGGCGGGAAGCCACCGGTGGGGGTGAAGGTCTTCGTCGAAGGTGAGGAAGAGATCGGCTCGGTGCATTTGAGCCAATATCTGGCCGAGTTCGGCGAGCTGCTCTCGGCCGACACGATTGTGATCGCCGACTCCGGGAACTGGCGGGTCGGGGTTCCGGCGCTCACCACGTCGTTGCGGGGCCTGGTTGATTGCGTCGTCGAGGTCCGAACCCTCGAGAACGCCGTGCACAGCGGCATGTTCGGCGGCCTCTTTCCTGACGCCCTCACCTCGCTGGCGCGGCTCCTCGCCACGCTCCACACCGACGCCGGGGAGGTAGCGATCGCCGGCCTGAAGAGCTCGGACGCGCCCGCTCTCGACCTCACCGAGGACGAAGCTCGGTCGGTCGCCGGCGCCCTCGACGGTGTCCAGATCATCGGTGCTCCTGGAACCTTGAATGCAAAGACCTGGACCCAACCCGCCTGTTCGGTCTTGGCGATCGATGCGCCGCCCGTCGCCGACGCCATCAACGCGCTCATTCCAGTGGCCAGTGCCAAGGTGAGCCTTCGGATCGCACCCGGACAAGACCCCAAGGCGGCCATGGACGCCCTCGTCGACCATCTCGAGTCGAACGCACCGTGGGGTGCCACGGTGACCGTGAAGCCCGGTGCGTGGGGAGACGCCTATGCCCTCGACACCACAGGGCCCAGCTACGACGCCTACCGGGCCGCTTTCGCCGAGGCCTGGGAAACCGAACCGGTCGAGATGGGTGTAGGTGGATCGATTCCCTTTGTGGCTGCCTTCTCGGAGCGATATCCCGACGCCTCGATCCTTCTGACCGGCGTGGCCGACCCCACCAGCGCCGCGCACGGACCGAACGAGAGCCTCGAACTGGAGGACCTCCGGCGAGGATGCGTTGCCGAAGCGATCGCCCTGCGCCTCCTGGCTGGTTGACCGACCACCGCGAGGACCGCGTCGGGGCAATCCCACGCGGTCAGTCGGCGAACGGAAAGCCACCTTGGCGGGCGGCCTCGTAGATCGCGATCGCCACCGAGTTGGCGAGGTTGAGACTTGCGCGACCGTGGCACCATCGGGATCCGAATCGTGCCGGTCAGCTCGGACCTGACCAGAACCTCGTCGGGGAGGCCAACCGACTCCGGGCCGAACAGGAGCGCGTCGCCGTCGCCATAGCTCACCTCGGTGTGGTTGACCGTGCCGTTGCGGGTGAAGGCGTAGATCCGACCCGGCGATTCAGCCAGGAGATAGGCATCGAGATCGGCATGTTCGCTCACGTCCGCATACTCGCGATAGTCCATGCCGGCCCTCCGAAGCTTGGCTGCGTCCAACCGGAAGCCGAGTGGGTGGATCAGGTGGAGCGCCGTGGCGGAGTTGGCGCACAGACGCATGATGTTGCCGGTGTTTTGGGGTATCTCGGGCTGGTAGAGGACGACGTTCAGCACGGCGCTCAGAACAGCCGAGGGATATTCGACTCGATTCCTCTGAGCTCGTCGTAGTCGACCTCCAGCCAGCCGATGCCGCGTGCTTCAGCCAGCGTCTTGGCTTGAGGCGCAATGAGCTGTGCGACGAAGAGCCCTCGAACCGGAGCCAGGCGTCCATCGTGGTTGAGGCGTTCGAGATATCGCACGAGCTGTTCGACTCCGTCGATGTCCCCACGCCGTTTGATCTCGACCGCCACGGTCTCCCCACCCGGCGTCCGACAGAGCAGATCGACCGGTCCGATGTCGGTCGGGTATTCACGGCGAATCAGCTCGAGGCCCTCCTCCATGACGTGCGGTTTCTCGGACAACAACACCTGCAGGTGCGCCTCGACTCCGTCCTTCTGAAGTCCGGGGTCAATGCCCATCTCGAACGCCGTGTCGGAAACGATCTCCTCCAGGTTGATGGTGAGGCGCTCACCCTTCGGGTTGGTGATCACCCAATGATCATCGAATTCCTCGATGTGATTGGGAGCGTTCATCCAGTTGAGCGGCTTGTACGCTCCCCCGTCGGCATGGACTGCCACACACCCATCGGCCTTCACCATGAGCAATCGGACTGCCGGCGGCAGGTAGGCCGTGAGGCGACCTTCATAGTCAACCGAGCATTTCGCAATCACCAACCGCACGGCCGGAAGGGTAGCCCAGTGGTTCGCTCAGCGAGATCGTCACGGGTTCAGACCGAGATGACCGATCCTGTCACAAAAAGTCCCGCCGGAACATCCAAACCGAATCGGTCGTACACCGAGGGAGGCACGGAGATATCAGCCACGAAGAGCTCGCCGACATGGGGCGACCCGAACAGACCCCGTTTGGGCAGCGCCAGAGTCATGGTGGCGTCAGCGCTGATCACCTGCCTCTCGGGCGGTGCTCCATCCACGTCCAAGCCACTCGGAACGTCGAGCGAGAGCACAGGCACGCCGGTTTCCATCGCCCAACCAACCAACTCGGCCGCCCTACCGCGCAGCTCACCGGAAAGACTGTATCCGACCAGCGCATCGAGGATGAGATCACCACGCCGCGCCGGAACATCGGTCGAGAGCGCTACGTCCATGGCGCCGAGGATGTCCGCCTGCCGCCGAGCGGCCCCCGAGAGGTTCTCGACCGGCCGTGTCGACACGATGGTGACTTCGATCCCGGTGTTGGCGAGATGGCGAGCAGCAGCCATTCCCCCGCCACCGTTTCCTCCTGAGCCAACCAGGACCGTCACGCTCCCCGGGCGGTATCGATCGAGCGTCAAGCGCGCCAGATTCCGCCCGGCGTTCTCCATCATCTGCAGCAGAGAAATGCCGATGTCTTCGATCATGATGCGATCGACTTCGATCATTTGAGCGCGAGTCAGACCAGGTATCGACACGACCCCAGCTTATGCAGCTCCACCGGGAGGCCGAGACCGAATCGGTCGACCGGCGGATGCGGCGCCGGGCTCCGGGTCGTAGAGTCCTTCTCATGTCCATCACCGAGCGATTGCGCGCCCTCTACTCAGGCCATCCTCTTCTCTCCGACATCGCCATCGCCGTGACGCTCATGGGGGTCAGCCTGGCGGAGATCAACTGGTCCCCGAGTTCTCCTCAAGGCATCCGCGTCAGCCTCATCGCGTTGGGGACGCTTCCGTTTGTGGCCCGACGCCGTTCGTCGGCGCTGGCCGCCATGGTGATGTTGACAGCGGCGGCCGGTCTCGAGGCTCGGGGTGGAGTACCTGCCGCCACGATCGTGGCTGCCCTGGCGGTCTTCTACTTCATCCGACTCGACTATCCCAAGGAGCAGGCGGATCGATTCCGCGCCTTGACGACCGTGCCCTTCGGTGTGGTGGTGCTCGGTGGCTTCGTGTTCTCGAAAGGAGAGCTCTCATCCGTCCTCCTCTCGTTCGTGCTCATTCCTGGGGTGTGGATCCTCTCCGAAACGGTGGCCGCTCGGCGGGCCAACCAGGAGGAGTTGGAGGACCGCAACCGCCTCCTCGAAGAGGCGCGCGCTGATCAGATCATCCTCGCCATCGCACAGGAGCGAACTGCCATCGCCAGAGAATTGCACGACATCGTGGCCCACAGTGTTTCGGTCATCGTCGTGCAAGCCACGGCCGCCCAGCGGGTAGGCGCCTCGCAACCCGAGCATCTGATGGAGGCCCTCGGTTCCATCGAGGCGGCAGGGCGCCAGGCTCTGGCGGAGATCCGGCTCGTCTTGGCGGTGATGCGGGGAGACCGGAGCCTGGAGCCACAACCGGGTCTGACGACGTTGGAGCAACTCGCCGATCAGGTCCGTGCAGCCGGAGTGCCCGTTACGCTGGTCGTCGAGGGCGAACAGCAGGTGCTACCCGGACCTGTGGAGCTGTCCGCCTATCGGATCATTCAGGAGGCGCTCACCAACACTGTCAAGCACGGTGGCCAGAACGTCTCTGCCGAGGTCACCACCCGGTACACCCCAGGCTTGCTCATGATCGATGTCGTCGACAACGGTGGAGGCGCACCCAACGGAAGCAGCCGCGGTCATGGCCTCATCGGCATTCGAGAACGAGTAGCCCTTTTCGGAGGCAGTGTTGAAGTGGGAAACGTCAACGGGGTGGGCTTCAGGGTCCACGCCGAACTACCTGTGAGAGACCCGCAATGATCCGAGTAGTCCTGGCCGACGACCAAGATCTGGTGCGAGCGGGCTTCCGGATGATCCTCGAGGGCGAAGACGACATCAGCGTCGTCGGCGAGGCAGCGGACGGTAATGCGGCGGTCACCCTGGCCGGGCGGCTGGCTCCGCAGGTCATGCTCATGGACATTCGGATGCCTGGGCTCGACGGAATCGAGGCGACGCGAAGAATCATGGCGGTAGCGTCAGGGTCGATTCGGGTAATCATGCTGACCACGTTCGACCCTGACGAGTACATCTACGACGCCCTCTCGGCCGGCGCGAGCGGTTTCCTCCTCAAAGACGCGCTCCCGGAGGATCTGATTGCGGCCGTGCGCACCGTAGCCACGGGAGAAGCGGCCCTGGCCCCGTCGATCACGAAACGGCTGATCCAGCAACTGACCGAAAGCCCGCGCCGCCCAGCGCCCAATCAGGGCCTCGACGACCTCACCGAGCGAGAAGAGGAAGTGCTTCGCCTCCTGGCCCGGGGACTCACGAACGCCGAGATCGCCAACCAGCTCTACGTTGGAGAGAGCACTATCAAGACCCACGTCTCGAACCTGCTCTCAAAGCTACATCTCAGGGACCGGGTCCAGGCCGTCATCCTGGCGTACGAAACGGGTTTCGTCGTTCCTAGGGCGCCGCGCTAGCGCCCAAGAGACGAATTCCTCCCCCTCACGGGGGAGCCGTGATTCGTTCTTCCGGCCGATGCGGTCGAATCCGCGTCGGGATACGATGGAGCCAACGGTTCTCTGTCGATGTCAGGAACCGCAAAAGGGGGGCATCGACCCGGGCTTCGGTCCGGGTCGATCCGTTCGCAGGGCGCCCGAGCCGCGCTCGGCGGGGTCAGTTCGGCTGGTCTTCATGGGACGTCTGGAGCTGAAGCAACCTTTCAAGCGTGGCGCTGAGTTGCCTCGCCTCAGTCCCGCTCAGATGCCGAGTGAAATGTTCCTCGACGCCGGCGAGATGGGTGGGAGCGGCGTCCCGAAGTACTCCTTTGCCGTTATCAGTGAGCACGACGAAGGTCCCTCGTCGGTCGGTTGCACAGGCCTCCCGGACGATCAACCCGGCCTTTTCGAGCCGCTCCACGAATCGGGTCGTTGCCGACCGACTGATGAGAATCCGGTCGGCGAGTTCTCCCATCCGCATTCGGCCGCCGGCTTCGTTGAGTTGGACGAGTACGTCATACCAACTGAGCGGAAGGCCTTCCGCTCTGTGGAGTTCGGTCTCGAGGACCCGGATCACACGGGCGTGTAGCTCGAGAAAGCTCCGCCAGGCGCCCATCTGTGCCGTGCTGATCTTCGTCATCCACTGAATCATCGAAGGCAGTCGGGGCTATGTCAACTGTTGAATACTGCAACGAAATGAGAAACGAGGATGGCGTCGGAGCCGGGCCGAACGGGTTGGGGCGGTGTTATTCCGGGGCTTCGAAGGCCAACGCCGGCTCGCCCGGAGCCGTCATCGAAGGCGCTTTCGTGGGACGCGTGACGACATACGAGGCGATGGCGAGCGCCAGCGCAATCATGGCGATGCGGCCCTCCATGCCGGTGATCGCCACCGTCAACGTGAGCGTGAACGAGGCGACGATGGCCGCCACCGCAACCACCTTGGCCCGAATCGTGAATCCCAGACCCGCCCGCCAGTCACGAATGATCGGTCCAAAGTAACGATGATCGACCAGCCAGCCGTCGAAACGTTCCGACGAACGGGAGAAGGCGAATCCGGCCAGCAGAACCGGGCCAGTCGTGGGTATCACGGGCATGAACAAACCCGCAACGGCAGTAGCCACGCTCACGAAGCCGAGGGTCATGAGTAGCGCGCGCAGGACGGGGTTCTTGGCAACCACACAGCAACCATAGATGGCTGAGGAACCAACGTCGTGTCGAAAACAGCGTGCGTAGACGACGAGCCTGGCACCGGCTTGGATCACCTCGTACCGAAGGCGCTAACTTGGTATCCGACGCCACCAGAAAGCGAGCCACACAATGCCGATCGCAACCCCTGAGACCTACCGGGCCATGTTGGATGCCGCCAGGGCCGGCGGGTACGCCTTCCCCGCCATCAACGTAACTTCCAGCGAATCGCTCAACGCTGCGCTGAAAGGGTTCGCGGAAGCAGAATCAGACGGAATCATCCAGGTCTCGACGGGTGGAGGCGAGTTCCTCTCCGGACTGGCGGTGAAGGACCTTGCTTTGGGAGCCGAGGCGCTGGCCGAGTTCGCCCACGTGGTGGCCGCCCGATATCCCGTCAACATCGCCCTGCACACCGATCACTGCCAAGCCGACAAGGTCGACACGTACATCCGACCGCTTCTGGCCGTCAGCGCCCGACGGAAGACTGAGGGTCTCGGACCGCTGTTTCAGAGCCACATGCTCGACGCCTCCGCTCTGCCACTCGACGAGAACCTGGCGCTTGCCTCGGCCCTCCTGGATGAGTGCGCGGCGGTCGATGTGATCCTCGAACTCGAGATCGGCATCGTCGGCGGGGTCGAAGATGCCGAGGATCACGAAGGTGTGGACAAAGCCAAGCTCTACACGTCGCCCGACGACATGGTGGCGGTCGGCGAACTCCTCGGCACCGGCGAACGAGGCCGCTACCTTCTAGCTGCCGTATTCGGCAACGTTCACGGCGTCTACAAACCAGGTTCGGTCGAGCTGCGTCCAACGATCCTCCGCGACGGCCAAACGGCCATGGAAGCGCGCTTCGGTGAGGAAGGGCGCCATTACCTGGTCTTCCACGGCGGCTCAGGGTCGAGCCTCGACGAAATCCGCGAAACACTGGGGTATGGCGTCATCAAGATGAACATCGACACCGACACCCAGTATGCGTTCACGCGACCCATCGTCGACCACATGTTCGCCAACTACTCCGACGTATTGAAGGTGGACGGCGACGTAGGCAACAAGAAGCTCTACGACCCCCGCAGCTACATGAAGAAGGCCGAACAGTCGATGGCCGATCGAGTTATCCGGGGTTGCGAGGACCTCATGTCGGTCGGCAAGAAGCTGTAGCGAGAGGGCCAGTGCGGCTCTGCAGGTAACCTATCCTCGGTCGTCACCCGGAGCAGGGCGCGCATGAGTAAAACCACCAAGATCGTTCTCGGCATCGTTGCGGTGCTGGTAGTCATTGCCGGCGGCATCGGATTTCTGTTGGCGCGGGTGGTCGGAGACAGTTTCACCCTGAGCGCCGACAAAGCGTCGACGATCGGGCAGGAGATAATGACGCACGACCTACCGGACGATTTCGAACCTTTCTTCGGCATGGACATTCTCGGGGTGCGAGCCATGATGGCTGCCACCACTTTCGACGCCGGAGGGGACATCGCCGGAGATGGCGCCGTCCTCTTTCTCATCAGCCTCCCGAGCGGAACCTCCGAGGACGAACTCCGTTCTCAGGCAGGCGGGGAGTTCAGCAGCCAAAGCGGGCAGAACATCGACTTCCGTTACGAAGGCACTCGAACCGCTCTGATCAACGGGGATGAGGTCGACCTCGAGATCTACGTGGGCGCAGCCGACGACGGCACCGAGGTCCGCCAGGAGTTGGGGGTGTTCAGCTCTGACAACGGCTCGCCGGCGATAGTGATGATGATGGCCCCGGTGTTCACCTTCGACGACAGCGGGTTCGACGATTTTCTGGCTTCCACGAACTGACTCACCCGGTTTCCGACTCAGGTTGGAATTGACGGTTCGATGACCCGTGTACCCTTTGTCGCTCATGGCTGACGAACACCCGATTTCATCCTTCCTCCAGTCGGATCGGATGATTCCGCGCGCCTTCGTACGCCCCGCACTCCGGTTCACGCAGATTGAGGCGTCCTCCGGGGTCGTCCTCCTCTTGGCCGCCGTGATAGCCCTGGTGTGGGCCAACTCCCGGATCGGCGGCACCTACGAGTCGTTCTGGGAAACCGAATTCGAATTGGTGTTCGGTCCGCTGCATCTCGAGGAGACGCTCAGAGAACTGATCAACGACGGGTTCATGGCCATCTTCTTCTTCGTGGTGGGACTCGAGATCAAGCGCGAGTTGGTCCTCGGCGAGCTACGAGATCCGAAAGCAGCCGCTCTTCCTGCCATCGCCGCTCTGGGAGGAATGATCGTCCCTGCGCTGATCTACGTGCTCTTCGTCGGCTCGGGAGAGGGGTCGAGCGGCTGGGGAATCCCGATGGCGACCGATATCGCCTTCTCGCTCGGCGTCGTCGCCCTCCTGGGACGACGGGTGCCCGTCGGGGCGAAGCTCTTCCTCCTGGCCCTGGCTATCGCCGACGACGTTGGGGCGATCATCGTCATCGCCATCTTCTACACGGCCGATCTCTCCGCGGTGTGGCTGATGCTCGGACTTCTGGCGATAGCGGTGATGTTCGTGGCGAATCGGGTCAGGGTGCGATCCCTCATCTTCTATGTGCCGGTCGCCTTCTTGGCCTGGTTCTTCTTTCTCGAATCAGGGGTACACGCAACGCTGGCCGGTGTGGCGATCGGCCTGATCACCCCGGCCCGCCCGCTCCTCGACGCTCGCACCTTCGACCGAGAGGCCCGGCGGATCATCGATACCTACCCGGTCGGCGAGGACACCCAAGCGGATCGGGAGCGAGTCGATCACGAGGCCCGGCTGCTCTCGAAGGTAGCCGTGGAGTCGATTGCGCCTTTGAATCGGGTCGAACATGCACTCCAGTTGTGGAGCGGGTATGCGATCGTGCCGGTCTTCGCCCTGGCCAACGCCGGCGTCCGATTCGAGGGGATCTCCTTGAGTGATGCCATCACCCATCCGGTCACTTTGGGCGTCGGGATGGGACTCGTAGTCGGGAAGATCGCCGGTATCAGCCTGGCGACCCTCGTAGCCGTCAAGACCGGGATCGGAAGGCTTCCGAAGGGAACGACCTGGTCGCATGTCGTCGGCCTGTCGGCCATGGCCGGTATCGGCTTCACCGTGGCACTCTTCATCGCCGGACTGGCATTCCCGGACGCCCCGGAACTCGCTGACCGAGCCAAGATCGGCATCTTCGCCGGATCGCTCTTCGCCGGGCTGTTTGGCTATGCCGTGATGCGCTGGGGTCCTGCCGGAAGGGTGAAGCACCCTGATTTCGACACCGTCGATGGCGTGCCTGCTCAATGATGAACATGCCGCCACAGCCGGTGGCGACCATCACTTGCGTCGACTGTCTGGGCACCGCCCACCTTCTCAGCTCGCCGCCTCCCGACGCCTTCTTCGAGCCGGGCGACTACTTGGTCTACCGGTGCGAGGACTGCAACGACCGCTGGGATCTGGTGTTCGAAGTCGAAGAGGACGACGGGAATCATTGAGGTGATCGGCGCGTTGAGCCTTCAGAACCGACAACAAAGAGCAGCATGATGTTCAAGAAATCCAAACGCACCAAGGCCGCCCCCGTCCATTCAATGGGCGAACTCCAGGAGATGGCCGCCAGCGGGAAGCCGATCTTGGTTGACTTCTTCCAGCACGGCTGCGCGCCGTGTCAGGTGATGGACGGGATCGTCGATGAGTTGGCAGACGAGTTCGGCGACGGCGCCAACGTGGTCAAGATCAACGTAGCCAAGGCTCCCTGGGCGATCGACGCCTTCAAGGTCCGGTCGACGCCTACCTTTGTCGTCCTCGCCTCACCCCGCCAGAAGGGTGCCAAGCCGGGAAAGTTCAATCAGCGGTGGCGCCAGACGGGACTCGTCAAGAAAGACGCTCTCCGCGACGTCCTCGTCCAGGCGGGTGGCACGCCCACCCCGGCCGGCTGAGATCACTCCCCCAACCAGAGGTGAGGCCGGGTCCGAAGGCTCGTGAACCCGAGTTCGTCACACAGCGCCTCGAATGCGGGTCGGTCGGCCCCCTGCCACTGGAGCTCGTCCAGGCTTTCCGGGATCGGCGCATCGATCCTGAGCGTTGCCAGCGTTCGATAGAGTTCGGCATCCTGGCGGCGCTCACGGAGGTTGGCGGCTAGCCGGGCCGCACCCCGCACCTTGATGGTCCACTCATGCTCGTCATCCGGTATGGCCGCCACGTGTCCGTATTCGAACAGCACCTGGCCGGCCGATTTCGCACCCCAGGCAGGTATCCCAGGAATACCGTCGGCCGTATCGCCCACCAGCGCCAGATAGTCCGGAATCGAAGCGGGGCGGACCCCGAACTTCTCGATCACACCCTCCTCGTCGAGGACGATCTCGCGGCGGCGGTCCAGCATCACCACCCGGTCGGTGGTGACACACTGCGCCATGTCCTTGTCCGGCGACGCAATCACCACCTGGTCGACGTCATTCACCCACCGTGCCGCAGCCGCCGCCAACGCGTCGTCAGCTTCGAACTCTCGCATTCGCCACACCGTGACGCCGATCGACTCGAGGGCCCGCTCGGCGAGATCGAACTGGGCCAGGATGTCCGGCTCGATCCCTTCGCCGCTCTTGTATCCCGCAAACATCTCGTTTCGGAACGATTCGATCACGGTGTCGGTGGCCACCCCGAGGTGGGTGACGTTGGGCTCGCGCAACAGCCCAAGCGTGGACTCCAAAAGTCCATGCACTGCGCCAACGGGACGCCCGTCGGGAGCCGAGCGAGGTGGACGACCGAAGTACGCACGAAACAACTCATAGGTACCATCAAGGAGATGCAGCAACATACGGCGATCATAGAGGGGACAGCATGAGCCGGAACGAGGAAGCTTGGAAGGATGTCGGCGACCGATTCAATTCGCTCGGCAAGAAGTTCCGTGAGCATTACGACAGCAAGGAAGCCGAGACCGACGAGGAGGGTGCCCCATCGTCTGATGAGATCAAGAAGGCCTTCGACACCATCTCCGACGGGCTCGAGCGGGTCTTCGGGAGCCTGGGGGCAGCCGTCAGAGACGACGACGTGAAGGCAGAATCCAAGGCAGCCGCTTCGGCCCTCGTGGACGCCCTCGGCGCCACCGTCGAGGACCTTGGCGTGGTGGTACGCAGAACAATCAAGGGAAAGAGCGAAGATCTCGAAGCCGACGAAGCCGGCACAGAGACGACGACCCAGACGATCGAAGCAAAACCAGACGAGGCCGCCGAGACCCTCCGTGAGGACCTCCAGGACGACGTCTGATCGCCCGCGGCAGTGTTGAGCAAAGAGCGGCCCGACAGGGCCGCTCTTTCGTGAGGGGCCCAAATAGCTGCTCATGCCCGCGCCGCTTTGTGCCGATGGTTAAGGGACTGACAGGAGCCGCGACATGACCGCCCCCATCGCCATCGAGACCGCCAGCACCAGCCGGTGCCCGCGATGCGACAAGGTCCCGGACATTGCGTCGGCACACGACTGTCTCGAGTGTTCTATGAAGTTGCTCGATCGACTCCTGCCCACCATGGGTGAGCCGGCCATGGTGGTCTCCTTCCCGCCCAGGGCTCGCGCCGGCTGACCATAATGGCGGCGTGCAACCGCTCGTCGCCGCCTCTTGGCTCTCAGAACGACTCACCGACCCCGCGGTGCGGGTGGTCGACGTCCGCTGGTATCTCGACGACCCACTCCAGGGGCGTCGCGAATATCTCGCCTCCCACATCCCTGGGGCGCTCTACCTGGATGTCGAGACCGATCTGAGTACCGAATCCGGACGCGGGCGCCACCCTTTGCCTTCGCCGCAGGTATTGGCTGACACGTTGGGCCGAGCCGGGATCGGCAACCACCATGCGGTGGTCGCCTATGACAGTTCGGGCGGCGCCATCGCCGCCCGTCTGTGGTGGATGCTCCGCCACCTCGGTCACGATGACGTGGCTGTCCTCGACGGCGGCTGGCCGGCGTGGACCGAAGCAGACCTGCCGACGACCGCCGAGGTCCTCGGTCTGGCTGACGAAGCCTTCATCGGCCGAGTCCGGCCGGGCGGCGTCATCGAGCGCGAGACGCTGCTCGACCGGCTGCATGAGATGAGGATCATCGATGTTCGGGCGCCCGAGCGTTACGAGGGGATCTTCGAACCGGTCGATCCTGCCGCCGGGCACATTCCGACGGCCGTCAACCTGGCGTTTGCCGGAAACCTCGGGCCTGATGGCAAGTTCCTCGACGCTGAGGCACTGCGCAAGCGCTATGCCGCCGGAGACGCCCCGGGTGGCACCGAGAACCAACCCACCGTGGCGTACTGCGGAAGTGGGGTGACGGCCTGTCACACGCTGCTCGCCCACGTCGTGGCCGGCCTTCCCGAGCCCTTGCTGTACGCAGGATCGTGGAGTGATTGGGCCGGCGCTGGGCTGCCTGTTGCCGTCGGCCCCGAACCAGGTTCCCTGTGAGCGAGCCGCTCTCGGTTCCCGAACTCATCGAAGTCGGCACACCCGATGGGCTGATGACTCGTATCGACGCGTTCGTGCGGGATGGCCGTTGGGATGACCTGGTTGACCTTCGCGACCGGTGCCACGACGCCGTCGAGCGGGGCAAGCAGTTGTGGGGCGTGGCTCATCACGTCGACTACCGCCTGGCCCTGGAAGGCCCGGCCCAACTGGCTGCCGCGGTGGCGGGAAGTAGGGCGAGCCGTTTCACACTCGGACCGCTCACGGAGGTAGCCGCCAGCACCCATCGCTGGGCCGATTTGGAGCCATGGCTCGAGGAGGGACCGGTCCGGGCGATGGTGGCCTTCGAGCGGGTTGTGCGAGGTGAGGACCTCTCGAGCGCGTCGTTCGACCGCAGGGTCATGGAGATGCCCGATCGGTTGTCGTCCTGGGAGCACGGCTACTCGCTGGCCGTGTATCGCCCGGATCGGGTTGAGTGCGACCCTCCGATCCCGGAGCGGTTGGCTGCCGTGGACTTGCCGGCACCCGGTGAACCCCTCGACGACCCCGAAACGGTGGAAGCGTTGCTCGAACTCGTCAAGACGTGGACTGAGTACTCGAACGGAACGGCCGAGGCGTACGCGGTCGAAGGGGACGCCATGGCCGCCATCGCTCGCCTCGGCTTGCGCCAGGCGCGCGTGGCGGAGATCGACGGAGCGCAGGCAATGGCGATCATGGCTTGGACCGCCGCTGACGGTGGCGCTCACGGACGACGAGCGGGTGCCGCCACAGGTAGGGCAGCCGCGTGGTGGGCGGCGGCGGCAATGACCGATCATCTCGACGAGTGGCCACCCGATCCCGACGAGTTCTACGAGGCGGTCCGCGGCCTGCGGTGGTGGTGGTGGACCGACCCGTTCCCGCCCACCGGGTGGGCGTGCCGGATCGCCGTCGAGGACGCGGCAGAGGGGATCGCCTGGGTGCTCAACGCCGCTGACGGCGCCTGACGCCGGAGGCCTTCTGGGTCACAGACCTGACCAGCGAGCCTGAAACCCTGGGTACCGGCGGAATTCACTCCAGGCCGAGGGCCGATCGGGCCGCGGCGAGCGTTTGGCCGCCTTCCAGGACGGGGGCGAAGAGGTCGCCGTACTTCTGGAGTCGCGGCCACAGCGTCTCGATCGTGAAGTCGCCCGGTTGGACAATCCCGACCTCCTCCCACAACAGCGGCGTCGATACGGGCGCTCCGGGCCGCGGGCGGACCGAGTACACAGAGGCAATCGTCTTGCCGCCAACGTTCTGGTTGACGTCGATGAACACCCTCCCGGTCCGCTTCGGGATGTCCCACTCCATGGTGATGTTGTCCGGGTTTGCCTTGAGGAGAAGCCGTCCGACTGCTTCGACGAACCCGCGCACCGTTGAGTATTCGGCTACCGGATCGAGTGGCACATAGATGTGCATGCCCGTGGCGCCTGACGTCTTCGGATACCCCAGCAGACCGAGTCCACCGAGCGCCACCTTGATCAGGTTGGCCACGTCGACCACCTGGGCCCATGTGGCGCCGTCGGCCGGGTCGAGGTCGAAGATGGCGAATGAAGGATTTTCGATGTGCTGCATCTGCGACAACCACGGGTGGATCTCGATGCAGCCCATGTTGGCCAGCCACATCAAGCCCTCGCGGCTCGTCGCCATGACGAAGTCGATCGGCTTGCCCCGGTGACCGGAATGGATCGAGGCGAGAGGCATCCAGTCCGGCTGGTGCCCCGGTGCCTGTTTTTCGTAGAAGAATTCCCCCTCGGCACCCTCGGGGTACCGCGACATGACGATGCCACGTCCCGCCAGGTGGGGTAGCAGCACCGGAGCCACCGACGCGTAGTACTGAATGAGGTCGCCCTTCGTGAGCCCGTCAGGAAAGAATGGTTTGTCGATATTGGAGAGGCGGAGGGTGCGTTCCATGCCCACCGGAGTGGCGTGCTTGCCATCCTCCACCACCTCGACCGGGTCCGGAAAACGAATATCGGCCGACGCGAGAGACCGGGTCGACCCGGTCGACGGCTCTTCGATCGCTGCCAGGGTCTGGCGGACCTCTGCGAAGATCGCCGCGTCGCTCTCGGGGCGTCGCGCCTCGGAGATCATGGTCATTCGGAGACCGCTGGCTCGGGCCGCCTCGACGAGAGGGCCGACTCGCAGGCTCCCCTCACCGTACGGAACGTGCTTGATCTCGCCGGCGTCACCGAAGAGATTGTCGGTGAACTGGCAGTGGAGAGGGTCGACCATCCAGCCGGGAAACTGGTCACGGATGAAAGCGATCACGGCCTCGAATGCTTCACGGGTGGTGAGCGCACCGCCCGACATGGCGTGAACGTGTGCCCAATCGACGACCGGGCGGACGAAGGTGTATTCCGAGGCCAGCAAGGCAATGTCACCAAGGCTTCCGAACTGGCTGGCCTTGCCCCCGGTCTCGAGACCAAGGCCTACGCCAAGGTGACGGACCTTCGATTCGATCCAGTCGAGATGGATTCGAATCCGGGTGAGGAGCACCTCGGCCTCCTCGCCATGAGTGCTGCCGAGGTGGGCGACGATGATCTTCGCTCCCAGCTCATGACCCAGCTTCAGCGTGTGTTCGAGCGCTGCTCGGCACTGCTTGGCCTTGTCCTCATTTTGGACAGTGAGCACGGCGAAGAACGGGGCGTGGGCGGAAAGGGCTATGTCTCGTTCGGCTGCCAGCTCACCGAACTGACGGCACCGCTTCTCCTTCCAAGGGAATCCCTTGGTGAAGCTGAGTTCCACCGCTCCGTACCCAGCTTCGGCGACGCCATCGAGGAAGGCAGCGTCGTCGCCGTCCGGGGGCAGGGCAGAGATCCCAAACCGGATCACCGGCCGACCCCCCTGGAGTCACTCGATCGCGATGGCATTCGTGTCATCCCATGACGATACCGACCAACACGCTCCACCACGTCAACCACTTCCGGACACCCGAATATCCTGAGTATCATCTCGATCTGGGCCTCTAGCTCAATTGGCAGAGCACCGGGCTTTTAACCCGTTGGTTGTGGGTTCGATTCCCACGGGGCCCACCAGATCCACATGGCACGACACGATCGGCTGCGCTCTACAGATCCACCGACTTCCAGTCATCCTTCTTGGCGAAGTTCCCGGACTCGAAAGCCCAAGCCGCGTTGAATTCGCCAGGTGACAACCTTGTTGCCGGAGCCCCTCCCAAGACGCTCGGATCGAGCATCGAGAGGTTGGCTCGACGCTTCTCGAGCTCTCCGATGAGCTGCGCTTGGTGGTGGCCGGTCGGGCGATAGTGTCCACTTTGGTTATTGATGCGTGCTAGTTGACCGTTGTAGACCTTCATCGCTCCCGCAGCAGCGACTGGGCTTCCGCCCATGAAGGACGAGTGATGATGCACCTCGTCTTCTGCGGCGGCGTAGATCTGACCATCAGCGTCCATCACGAAGATGTACGTCTCAGTCCCCCCACCGTCACTCGTGTCGAGCGGTCGACCTCCTCTAAACAGAAGCCCGCGGTGCACTGAGACCGTGTATGCCGCTCTTTCGATTGACGTCATGTAAGGGACCGGAAGTGCGTCTTTGTTATTGATATCCATCTGTAGTCCGGCCTCGAGCATGGGCACCGTGTCATAGCTCCGCCGGACGCTGACCTGCGACCGGCTCACAAGCCTGGCGACTGCACGGTTCCCAGCCGAGTACTGGTGGGATATCGGGTACGAGGCTTGTTCGCGCTCCTCCGAGGGGAAGTACCGCCGCGAGTCGGAAGGGTCCCGCCTCCCTCTCCTACTGATCCTTCTCTTGGCGGTTGCTTCGATCGTTAGACCCTTCATGAGCCGAATATATCACCCACGCCCACAGCGGGTCTTTTCGGAACCAAGAAGAGGCGCGCGAGAGCCTTCAAGACCGCGACCAGCTGACCATCTATGAACTCGGAGTGACTAGCCGATCGCCGCGCGGTCGGCCCGGGTCTTTCTGGAGGCAGCGACCACGAAAGAAGTGTACGGTCGACTGTGTGCTGTAGAACGCTGAGGTGGGAGAGGTTCCAGTGACACACTCCATTACCGTGATTGTGGCGTGCGAGAACCAGATCTTCGGACGGGGTTTGGCGGCCTCACTCCGAGAGGATCCATCGATCACCGTGAGCGAATTCGTCCCTGGATCCCCACAAGAAGCCGATGTTGCTGTCGTGTCTCCGAAGCACCTCAACAGCGTCGAATGGGCCTGTCCGGTACTCGTTTGCACCGATACTCCCTTCGATGCCTCGACGATCAATCGGCCGCTGGCGGGGATACTTCCCAGACGTCAGCTCACACCGGACCAACTGGTGACCGCCGTCAAGGCTGCTGCGGAGGGTCTCCGGGTTGGTATCTTCCCGCAACGCCCCCCAGATTTCGACGTCAGAACAGTCGACGTGCTTCGACTCCTCGCCGATGGGGCTGCCACCCGCGAGATCTCAGCCGAGTTGGGCTACTCAGAGCGAACCATCAAGTCGGTGATCGCCGGCGCAGTGAGAGATCTTGGAGCGCGCAACCGAGCCCATGCCGTCGCCGTGGCGTTGCGACGGACTCTCATCTAACGAAGATCTAGCCGGTCATGACGGTCATCTGACCAGGCATCGTGACGGTGATCGCACCGGCCCACATGCACATGCACTGAGAAGTGCTGGTGACGGCGGGGATCCCGCCAGTCAGCACTTTCGGCGCGCCAGGAGTCCAGGGTGCTGCAACCGCCGGCAGACACGGCATGGGCACCAGCGCTCCGAACGCCGCCGCCGTGGCGGCGGCGACCATCGGATTGCTCAGGCTCGTACACATGCCAAACGGGCTGATGTTCACAATGGGGGCGATGTCGGTGATCGCGGCAACCGGCTGTTTGCCTGCCATGACCCGCCGAGACGGCAGCACAGTCAGCGGTGCTGGCGCCGCACCAAACGAGCACTGAATGAGCGAAGTGTTCGTGACCAGCTGAGCCATTCTGTCTCCAACGGTAGGGGGACCTGTGGCAACCATGGGTGCGGTCTCTGGTGCAGCACTTTGACCCGTCCGTGCGGTCAGTCCCGCCAGTCGGGGCAGAGCGAGTTGCACGAAATGTCGCCGACAGAGGTCCGTTGTTCTGGTCGGCCGGACCTTCCCCAACGGACGACCGAGTGGTTGCATGAGCGGGCAGTTGCCAGCGAGGAGAAGGGGCCCGTCACGTGCGGATTTGGATCGACGACCACCATCCGATCTTCCGGCGAGGCCTCGCCGCTTGCCTCACGGCCAATGGCTACGAGCTGGTCGGCGAAAGTGCCGAGTTTGCCCCGGAGCCGCCGTCGGGCGACTTCGATGTCCTCGTCTTCCAGGCCGACAGCCAAAGGCTTGGTCGAGCCATCCGGCACGTCGGCGACTCCGATATCGGGCTTGTCGCCATACTCGCGACCGCAGACGAGCAAACCCTCTACGAAGCGGTAGATGCCGGAGTCTCCGGGGTCCTGATGCGGCAAGACCTCAGTCCAACGAAGTTGGTGACCGCTCTTCAAGCAGCCGAAGCGGGAAATGCAACCCTCCCGGCCTCTGCAATCCCCAAGCTGCTGCGGCGCGCCGCCAACGGTGCGCCGCACAAACCGCGCTCACTTGCCCCCCGCGAGCTGGCCGTGCTCGAATTGCTTGCGGGTGGAACCGACACCAGAGGCATCGCCGGCGAGCTGAGTTACTCGGAACGAACCGTCAAGAACATCGTCCACGACGTTCTGATGAAGATGAACTGCCGCAACCGCGCCCACGCTGTGGCAGTGGCGACGCGGCAGGGCATCATCTGAGCCGATGGATACGACCCCGCCGTGGCAGTCCTTCGCAGACCGTCTCCTGGCGCGGGAAGCGCTGCGTTTTCGAGCCGATCGAGGTGAGCCGCCCCGGGATTTCGCAGGTCTCATTATCGCCGACCCAGAAATCGACCATCTGGTCGCAGAGCTGCCGGGGCTTCGGATCGAGGGTCCTGGCTTGAGCGAAGAGCTTGACACTGCTCTCAATGCCCAAGTCCGAGACGTGCGGGCCGGCTTCCACTCGTGGCTCGAGGCACCTGACGATCTGTTCGGAGCAACGGTATGGAGTCTGTCGTTGGACGCCGATGAAGCCGAGGTGTTCGCGGTGATCGCCGCCACTGAGCTCGATCCAGCTCGCCAGAGCCTGGTTGCCTATCTCAACGACAACGTGGCGCTCAAGCGACCAACCCTTGGACTCCTCCGCCGCATCTTTCCGCCGCCACACGCCGGACCGGTCGCCGTTGGGCCAGACGCAGCGCTCGCACGAGGCGAGGTCGTTTCGGTTGATGTTGACGCGCCGTGGGCGAGCCTTTCCGTGAAGCTGCCAATCTCGGTCGGATGGATGCTCGCTGGAGACCGCTCACTCGATGAAGATCTCCCCGTTGGCACGACAATCCGGCTCTCAGACGGGGAGGGTGGGTCGGCCACGTTGTTGATGGTGAGCGGTGGTGACGCCACGGCCCGACGGGTCGCGGCATTCGAAACCGCTGCAGCCTCGGCATTCCTCATCTCGCCGCTTCCCTCTGACGAGGCCGGCTGGCGAGCGTTGGTCCGGCAAGCAACGGTGGCGGGGACGGGCATCGTCGTGGACCTCGCCGCGCACCAGGCGCTCCCCGGCGTCGGAAAGCGGTTCATCGAGCGGACGCCTCACGTGCCCTGGGTGATCGCCTCACCCCACGACCTGGCGATTGAGACCTTCCCGGCGCACGACTACGAGGAGATCCGGGTCGACGACGTTCTGCACCGCGTCGTGAGGGGCTCGCATGTGCTCGACTTGGAGCAGGATCGTCTCGTCTCACTGACCCCGGCGGGGAAAACGGGCGACTGGGATACCGCCGTGCGCCGTCTGGCGGGCGGGCATCTGGACGAGTTGGCAATCAGGATCCGGCCGCGCCGGACGTGGAATGACCTGGTCCTGGCACCGGAGCAGCTGTCACAGGCCCTCGAACTCGTGGCGCGCTATCGGCACCGACCGACGGTGTACGACTCTTGGAAGTTCTCGAAAGCACCTTCGAGCGGAATCACGGCGTTGTTTGCCGGACCGTCCGGAACTGGCAAGACGCTCACCGCAGAGGTCCTGGCCGCGGAACTCGGCCTCGATCTGTACCGAATCGATCTTTCGTCTGTGGTCAGCAAGTACATCGGAGAAACCGAGAAGAATCTCGAACGGATCTTCACGGCCGCTGCCACCAGCAATGTCGTCTTGTTCTTCGACGAGGCCGATTCGTTGTTCGGCAAGCGTTCGGAGGTGAGCGACGCCCACGATCGCTACGCCAACATCGAGGTGAGCTACTTGCTGCAACGCCTCGAACAACATGACGGACTTGTTGTGCTGGCCACCAACTTGAGCAAGAACATGGACGACGCATTTGTTCGGCGTATCGACGTGGCGATCGAGTTTCAGCTGCCTGAACCCACGCAACGCAGGGCGATCTGGGAGCGCTCGTTCCCGAAGAGCGCTCCTGTCGGCGAGATCGATTACGAGTTTCTCGCACAGCGCTTCGACGTGTCCGGCGGCAACATCACGAACGCCTCGCTCGCCGCTGCGTTCTTGGCGGCAGAGGCCGACCATCCGATCGGCATGGAGGACGTGGTGCTGGGCATGAAGCGCGAGTTCCAGAAGCTTGGCCGACTGCGCACCGAAAGCGAGTTCGCTAGATATCTCGACCTGGTGAATGGAGAACACCGTGTTACACCTGCTTGACGAGAGTCTCGAAGCCTTGATCCGCGCCAAGATGAGCTTGTCGAAGGACTATGTCGACATCGCCTTCGATGCACCCGATCACGAGTGGGCCGGCAGGGTGACCAAGCCAACGCTGAATCTGTTCCTATGGGACATCAGGCGCAGCGTCGAGGAGGCTGCGTCCGGTCGAGAAAGGGTCGCCAGTGGAGGAAAGGACAACTGGAGGCTCCGCCCGCCCCGCATCGCTTTCTCGTACCTGCTGACGGCATGGACGAAAGAGGCGCGTGACGAGCACCGGCTCCTCGGTGATGCGTTGACCGTCCTGCTCGGCTCGGCGGTGATCGATGAGGGGTACATGGCGACCGATCTCAGAAGGGTGTTGCCTCCGCCAACGATTCGGGTGGCGCGGCCCGAAGCGAAGGATTTCGCGGAGTTCTGGTCGGCGATCGATGGCGACCTGAAGCCGGGCCTCGACCTGACGATTACGGCGACGGTAGATCCAAACCTCCTCATCGAGGTCGGGCCACCTATCACGCAGTTCGATACTGGCTTGACGGATCCGAATCGATTGAAGCGCAGGTCGAAGCGGCGACGGTATGCAGGTCATGTGGGTGATGAAGAGGCAGTCGGCGCAACCGTGACCTCGCCGCGCGGAACAGCCGTGGTCGACAGCGGCGGAAACTTCCTCGTCGCCGCCGCAGAAGGCGACACGATCACGGTGCACACGCCCAAACCGATCACGATGGTTGCCGGCGGATGAGCGACGTTCCAGGCAGCGACAGTGCCGATCAGCTGACGTTGGGCGGGTCTGGCGATCCGAACCCGGAGGTGGAAGTGCGCCGGAACCGGTGGTGGCTGGTGTCGGGAGTCGTCACGTTGGCACTCAGCATCCTTCTCGTGCAGTTGTGGGTCGCCAAGAACCGCACCCACGTCGAACAATTCCAGCTGAACGATCAGGACGCCGTCAACCTGTTCCTCTCCAACCGGTGGGAGTCGCGTGGAGAAGCCGACGCCCAGGTGATGCCAACGGGTGTCTTCGTCCAGTCGCTCCGGTTCGAGTCGGCCTCCGACGTCCACATGACCGGCTACGTGTGGCAGCACTTCCCCGAGGTGCAACCAGACGACGTCCCGGTCGGCTTCATCCTTCCCGAATTGGTCGATTCGTCGGTGCCGATGCGACTCGAGTATCGAGTCGCCGAGGGCGACGGTGAGGTGATCGGATGGTATTTCGAGGGGGTGGTCCGCCAGCCGTTCGAGTATTCGCAATATCCGTTCGATCACAAGGTGGTCTGGCTGCGGATCTGGCCACGTGACTTCTCGGCCAACACGGTATTGGTTCCCGACCTGGAAGCGTATCCGTGCTCCGACCCGCCATGCACCGATCCCGGCGACACGTTCGGCGTGGAAGAGACGATCGTCCTCGGCGACTGGGATCGCGAGGACACGTTCTTCGACTATTTCGTGTCCGACTACAACACGAATTTCGGGATAAACCAGTACGCCGGTCAGACCAACTTCCCTGAGCTGCGCTACAACATGCTGATCACACGCAGGTTCGAGAACGCCTTCATCGTCAACCTGGTGCCGCTGTTCGTGGTGGCCATGCTGGCGTTCGCCGCCTTGATGACGACGACCCGGGATCCGAAACGAAGTTCGATCTTCGGCTTCAGCACGGCAGGCACGATCGGAACGGTGTCAGCACTGTTCTTTGTGGTGCTGTTGGCCCACATCCAGCTACGAGAACAGTTCGCCGGATCCGGGGTGGTCTACATCGAGTGGTTCTACTTCATGATGTACCTGGTGTTGCTGGGAGTGGCGGTGAACACCTACCTGGTGTCAGCCTCGTGGTCGACGCACCTGCGAGCTGTCGCCTACGGCGACAACCTGATCGCAAAGGTCACCTATTGGCCCGTCCTCATTGGAGCCATGGTGGCGATCACGGTGGTGGGATTGTGACAAGTGGCGTGGAGATCGACAAACGTTCCGCCAACTACAAGCAGGCGCGGCCTCCGATCGTGATTTGAGCTTCACCGAAGACGCACCAAGAGATTGGGCAGCCTTTCGGGCAGTTGGTTGACGGCAGTTTCCTCTTGCGACAAACTCGACAAGACCGTCGGAAGAGACGAATCGTCGCGGAGGGTCAGTCGTGGATAAGGGACAGGCCAACGTCATCAGGTACCAGCGTCCCACGCGATCATCGTGACGGACACTCGAAGGCGGACCAAGGTTTCGAATCCGGGCGCATCGTGCGAGTTGCGCCAAACATCACGACCACACTCCGAAGTTCACTCGGCCTCGCCCGTCCGCATGACAAATGGAATCAGCGGTCACTTGTCCAACGCCGGAAACACGGCACTGCAGACTGTCGTCGCCGGAAATCTCAGTCGCCCCAATCACGCACCACCGCACATCCGGCGACTCATGACAGCAGCCCAATTCAGAGCTCAGATGGGCAGCGATCCGAAGCCCGGGGAAAAGAAGTCAACGAGATACAAGGCAATTCTCGCAGAAGTGGTTGCGTTTCATCGGCTTCGTAACGACTATCCCAGCCGCCTGATCGAGGTGGCCAGGGATCGACGTCCAGAAAAAGTCGCCACTCACCACTCGAGGTTCCAGACGGAGATCCTCACCAAGCTGACTGCAATCAAGGACCTCTGCGGAACGTACGTCCAAGGTCGTGGTGGTTTGCTCAAGAGTGGCGTGAAGAAAGTCACCTCGAGACAGGCAACGCGGTCGAGCCGACTGAGAAAGGAGGCGGCGGTGTCGGCTTTACGTAACGAGGCAGAGCAGGAATACGCCATCACTGCTGACGCCCTCATTCAAATCAAGCGCCAGTATCTAGACAACCTTCTGCAACCTGGCTTCAAAAACGTTCCGCGCGGGCCAGCTCTTGGAGCCGGCGCCAACAGCACCGCGTACAGCGCCGACATCAACGCGGGCGATTTGATCTTGCGGGGTGTATTCAAAGCGGAGCCCGAGGGCCAGCACTCGGATGGCACGGAGAATGCGGGGATCGTCGAGCAGAACACCATGGGCAACTTCAGGTCGGTAGCAACCTATCGGCTGGCGAAGCTTCTGTTGGGCGACGACCAAACTCTGGTGCCGAGAACGGAGCTTGCGGTATCGAACGGAGAACTTGGTCAGTGGATGGGCCTGGCGAGCGGCAAGGCGGCAGCCAAGGAGACTGTCCGAAATCCCAATGCGAACGAACTAGAGGACCTGCAGCGTCGTCTCGCACGGTTGGCGCGATATCGGGCCGACCGGGCGCGGGCTGTCCGGGAAGGCACAAGTACGGCGGACCTCGACATGTATATAGACGGTGAGACGAAGCAACTCGACAGGCTCTATCCACTCCACGGACCAGCACAGCAGCGAGGGGTGAAGGAGACGAAAATACTCGACATCGACCCCAACAGCGGGGAACTCCAACAGCAACTTTCTCAACTGCACATCCTCGATCTGATCGCCGGCCAGGTAGACCGCCACGAGCAGAACTACTGGATCGAATCCAACCAAGGCCGCATCACCGTTACCACGATCGATAGCGACCTGGCGTTCGGGAGCAAAGACATCGACCTGACCAGAGGCCTGGCCTCGCTACCAGGACTCCCGCCGATTGTCGATCGAGCGTTGGCCGGTCGAATACTCGGCGAGCCTCACGGTCCTGCGATCACAGAAGACGACGTTGCCAACGCAGTCGCTGGGCTGCTCGTTCCAGAAGAAGTTGCGAAACTCAAGTCTCGGTTCTCCATCACAAAGGCACATCTCAGGTCGAAATGGGACGCCAATCAGACCGCAACGACTGCGAATCCGCCACCAGGATCGACGACTTGGGGCGCATCGACGAAAGACATGCAGACTCGGAACGACTCATACTTCGGCAGGCTGCACGACGCATATCAGACCGCACAGCAGTATCAGCTGCTGTATCAATAGACATCAAGAGTGGTAGACGTACCTCCAGTCACACCAGCGACCCACCCGCCGACTGTCAGCCTTTGAAGCGTGCGTAGGCATCGTCGTCGAGAGCGATCCTTCTCGCCTCGACCGGATCCACGCCGGCACGCAGCAGTCGCAGATATCGCTTCCGTTCTTTGAACTGCTTCTTTTCAGACTCCGTGACCGTTGGAGCGAGCTGGGGGAGCTTTTGAGATTTCCAATGCTGGCCACGCTCGAGGAGTTTGTCCAGCGCTTGTTCTGCACCCTTGCCCATCCCCTTGGCGATGGATGGAATCTTGCGATCAAAGCGCTTCAACCGCTCTTTGACAGCTGGGTCTTTTCCGTGCCTTGCCGTAATCTCATCAACAATGCGCCGGATCACGAGCGACGCTTCTTCTTGAAACAGCTTCGGGTTCGCAACGGCAACGCTGCCCGCCTGAAAGCCAGCTCCCTGAACGTAGATTCCCCACGGCTTCACGGCAACGGAAAGCAGCGGTGCGAAGGCGTTGTCAATTGCGACGGCTTTGAAGGGGCCCTTGTCGCGCTCTTGGGCAATCATGAGATTCTGCTCGTGGTACCAGCCCTCGAGCTCGGCTCCACCGCCAAATCTCCCTTGTTGGATTGCCATGGCACGATCGGGGTTTCCAGCGAAAGCATCCGCAGCCATGATCACACCGAGCGACTTTTGGAAACTCTTGTCCCGTAGCGCAGCGAGGAGCTTCAGTGGTGTCTCGTCCATGACGCTCATGATCGTCTGAGCCTCGGCGAACTCCATGATCACTGTTTCCGGAAACGCCTTCAATCCAGCCTGGAAGCTCGACTTTTCCGCCTCGAAGCCTTCTATTTCTCCTAGAGCTTCAGAGATCGAGGTTCGGTCGCCTGCCGTCCCGACCCTCAGCGAGGGTGTACTACCGCCCGCCTGCTGCATGATCTCAGTGCCGACCACGGCTTCCTTCGGCGGCTCGTTCTGGAGCTTCACGACGAGTTTTTGATTGGCAGTCTCGAGCAGAAAGACCTTTCCTTTGTGGCCTCCCATCAACTCCTTGATGCCTGTCAGTCCGGCACAGTTGACTGGATGCTCATCGACACCCAAGCGGCGAATCATCATCTTTCCGATGGAGTTGGCGCCAAGATCAAGCGTGACCGAAGCGACCGATGTCGGTCCCCCCATCCCGGGGGAGCGTGCGGAATCACGTTTGACAGCTTCGGACCGCGACCCGACGATCACGGGCGACGGTTGAGCGTTGGGCGCGTGCCGAGGGCGCCGCCTCAACTTCACTCCTGCTCGAGCGAACGGGCTGCGCCCTGCTGCACCACGTGGGTAAGTTCGTGGGCGATGAGTTCTTTGCCGGATCTTGTGCCCGGGGAGTAATCGCTGCTGCGGATGAACATGTCGCTGCCTGTCGTGAAGGCTCTCGCCTGCATCGACGAGTTCAACGAGTCGGCTTGTTGACCAGTGTGGACGCGCACTCCCGAGAAGTCGACGCCGAACGCCGACTCCATCTCACGACGTACCGGGGCATCGAGTCCGCGACCACCGGAGCGGGCGCTGGAGATGGCGCTCTCCGTCGCGGCGTCGAGGCCTCCACCTTCAGCTCCCACAATCGGCTCAGCATCCATCGACCGGGAAATCCGGCTCATCATGAGCTCTTCGTCCTCGATACTCTGGCGCTGCAGCCACTTGCCCTGGAGTAGCTCCTCGTCCTCGATGCCCTGCCGCTGGATTCGGCTCATCATGAGCTCTTCTTCTCCAGGCTGGCGCTGTGTTGGAGCTGCGCCGAGCGACGACACGACACTTTTGGCCACCGAATCCGCTTCGCGCTCGTAGCGATCACCAGCGGGGCCCACTTCAAGCTTGGTTTGGATGGCGCCGACCAGGGCACGATTGCCGGCCGTCGCCTCGCGAGCGGAGGAGATCGTGCCTTCGCGATCCATCTGACCGGCACCAGGGCGCTGGGCACGCATTCGGCTCTGAAACACGACACGACCTCCTCATTGCGCTCGTTCGACGATATCGCACCTCCGCCCGCTCGTGCAGGGGGAACCTGGTGGTGGGGCAAAAGTCTGCCCGAAAGGGCAGCGACGACCGGAGTTCTCTTCCTGCACGGACGTCTGCCCCTCTGCCCCTGGGCAGGTCCTCGCGGTCGATACGGTCGATCACGTGATGAAGCCGCTGTCTGCGAAGGGAACTGCTGTGAAGCGAGTCCTCATCGCCGACTTTGGTGCAATCGCAACTCTTGGGTTGTGCGAGCTGTTGGAGGAACAGTGCGAGATCGTGGCTGCCGGAATCTCCGAGGATCATGTTGCGGAGAACGGCGCGGGTCGACCGCAGCCGAAACCGTGGTGATCGACGTCGGACTCACCACGAGCGGACGCGATCGCACAGTTCTTCGCAACAGAAGCACCCGTCAGTCGTCGTGATCGGTTGCTCGCTCAGCGAGCCTCGACTCACCGTGCTGGCCGGACCAGGAGCGTCGTATACCGCCGAGCTCGAACCGTCGAGCCTCATCGAGGCTGTGAACGGACCGTGAGCGCTCAAGGAGGAGCTGCATGCCGACCTATCTGACCCCTGGCGTCTATGTCGAAGAGATCGACGGAGGCTCCAAACCGATCGCCGCCGTCGGCACTGCCGTCGCTGCCTTTGTGGGATTCACCGCCAAGGCACCGACCGACGACCCGGACGACCCCCAAGGTGTCAAGCCGCGGCTTGTCACGAACTGGGCGCAGTATGTGGCCGCGTATGGCGGATTCACCACCGTCGAGCACGCCAACGGAGACAAGACGGAAGCCCTTCTGCCCCATTCCGTCTACGGCTTCTTCAACAACGGTGGCGGCAACGCATACATCGTGCGCATTCCGCACCGCAAGATGCCCCAGGCCGCACTCCCGGCCAGCGACGACGAAATCGAAGAGCCAGCTGCATTGGAGTTCACGGCCTTCGGAACCGGTGCAGCAGCGAAAGGCATCAAGATCGACGTCACAAAGAGTGAAGAGGGCGAAAAGACCTTCAACGTCTACGTCAAGCGCGAGGGCGAACCAGACGACAAGCCGCTCGAGGCGTTCGAGGACCTGACACTGGCAGAAGGCGGACACAACGTCGTCTCGCGAATCAACGGTGTGTCACAACACGTGACCGTCGGCTCAACGAGTTCACGAGACGCTCCATGCCGACGGTCGCCACCTACGAGCTGGCGACGGTGGACGGCGGCAACGCTCCGGAGCGTGAGGCCGTGGACACACCGGACGTGGTTGGCGAAGCAGTTGACCACACCGGTATTTCGGGCCTTGTCATCGCCGAGGACGTGACGATGCTCGCAGTGCCCGACCTGCCGAATGTCGCGCGACCGAGGAAGGCACTCACGACAACGAGACCTGGAAGAACGTCCAGATGCAGATGATCGCCCACTGCGAAGGTCAAGCCAACCGGATGGCGATCCTCGATCCGCCGCCGGGCATGAACCCACAGCAGGTCAAGGAGTGGCGCTCCGACGGCCATGTACGACTCGAAGTTCGCCGCGATGTACTACCCGTGGATCAAGGTCGCCAACATGAACCCCGCGACGTCGAAGACCCAAAAGTCGATCATGCTGCCGCCGAGCGGTCACATGGCCGGCATCTGGGCCCGCAACGACGAAACCCGCGGCGTCTGGAAGGCGCCTGCCAACGAGATCGTCACGCGGTGCGCTCGGTGTGGAGACGCAAGATCACCAAGGGCGAGCAAGGCACGCTGAACCCGATCGGCGTCAACTGCATCCGGCCGTTCGGCACCCGGGGCATCCGCGTCTGGGGCGCCCGGACGCTCTCGCGGATCCGAGCTGGAACTACATCAACGTCCGTCGCCTCTTCAACATGATCGAGACGTCGATCATGGACGGGCACCCAGTGGGTCGTCTTCGAGCCGAACGACCAGGCCCTGTGGGCAGCGGGTGAAGCGCACCATCAACGCCTTCCTGCTGGGCCTGTGGCGCGACGGCGCACTGTTCGGCGCGACGGCCAGACGAGGCCTTCTTCGTCAAGTGCGACGCCGAGACCAACCCGCCGGAGTCGATCGACCTCGGACGGCTCATCGTCGAGATCGGGACATCGCCCCGGTGAAGCCCGCCGAGTTCGTCATCTTCCGCATCAGCCAATGGACCGGCGGCGCGGCCTGAGCCACATCGAGCGGACTGACCAACCAGAGGAGAACACGTGACAACTGCACAAGCGAGATGCTACTCACAACGTACAACTTCGCTGTCGAGATCGATGGGGTCAGCTCGATCACCTTCTTCAAGGAGGCATCGGGCTTGTCAGCCGAGGTCGAAGTGATCGAACATCAGGTCGTGAACGCCCAGGGCAAGCAAGTGACGCAGAAGATCGCCGGCCACAACAGCACCGGCGAGATCACGCTCAAGAAGAGCCTCGACGCTACGACTGACCTGTTCGACTGGTTCAACCAGGTACGCCAAGGCGACTTCGCCGGCTATCGCAAGAACGGCTCGGTCATCATGTTCGATCCCGGCGGCACTGAGCAAGCCAGGTGGAACTTCGTCAACGGCTGGCCCAAGTCGTGGTCGGCTTCCGATCTCGATGCAGGTGCCGATGACGTGTCCATCGAAGAGGTCGTCATCACCCACGAGGGCCTGGAGTGGTCGAAGTGAGCCTGCAAACGGAGTACAGCTTCACCCTTCCCAAGGGATACGTCGACTCCAGCGGGACATTGCACCGTAAGGGAACGATGCGGCTGGCAACCGCACGCGACGAGATCGCTCCGCTGCGGGATCGCCGGGTCATAGAGAACGAGGCGTACTTGACCGTGGTGATCCTCTCTCGAGTCATCACCAAGCTGGGAACCCTCGACGAAGTGACCACCAAGACGATCGAGGAGCTGTTCACGGCTGACCTTTCGTATCTCCAGGACCTCTACGGGATCATCAATTTCGGTGACCCAGCCGTACTCGAGGAGATGGACGACGGAGTCCCTTTCGTGGATCCCCAGCTGGAGGAATTGGCGGAAACGGCTTCCTGAAAACGTATGCGGTAGACGACGTCTGGTCCGAGATCGCATACCTCGGCTACCACCTCCATTGGGCAATGGACACCCTGCTCGACCTCGAGCACGGTGACCGCGGTCGAATGGTTGGGGCAGTGGCAGGCCTGAATGAGCGAGCGTGGGAGGAGGTGAAACGCCTTGGCTGACAGAACCAAGAAGTGGGGCAGCATCGTCGCCGCACAGTCGTTCGATCTCGAAATCGATTACAGCGGGACACGCGAGTGGACCTGGATGGGCTCCTTCCACGAAGTGAGCGGTCTGTCGGTTTCGGCCGAACCAGAGACGATCCGAGAAGGCGGCCAGAACCAGTTCGAGCACAAACGGCCGGGGCGCATGACGTGGCCGAACATCGTCTTGAAACGGGGAGTCGTACAAAACGACGGCCTCTTCAACTGGTTCTCGATCACCAGCGGGAGCGGATACGAACAGAACGCTCGCTTGGCCGAGGCCGGCCAAGCCGTCCCGTGGTTCCCAGTGCAGATATCACTCGTGACCAAGAGCGGCGAGGTATTGCGAACCTGGGTCGTCGACAGAGCATTTCCGATCAAGTGGACCGGGCCGAACCTCGCCCTCTCCTCGAAGGATATCGCCAGCGAAGAACTCGAAATAGCGCACCATGGCTTCAAGTCCACCACCCTCGTCTGACGGCTGGGGCGGACTCCCGCCCCTCCCGCGAGCCCGCCAGCATCTGTTTCGTTCCGCCGGGAATCGAGGTCGACTCGCCCATCGTGCGCCGGCGCCGTCACGGATGGCAAAGACCGGACGACGACGCCTACCCCTCGCCATCCAAGGCGCCAGGCAGGCAAGTTCCGCCGGCGCCGACGACGCGGAGGTTCGACCGCCACGTTTCTTCCGATTCAGACTGGACGGCAGCGATCCGAGCGGGGTAGCCGATGCCCTTTCGATCGACCCGAGCAGGCCAAGGCAGACGCGCCGCAACGTTGCCCTCGCCTTGGGGAGCAGACCGGGTAGCACGACTCAGCCTCCTATCGGTACCCGCGATACTGCGGGTGGGAACCAAACCATCGCCACCCGCTCCAGTGGCCACCAATCAACACATGCCCAACGGAGTGCCGCTCCACAGCGGAGCGACCGGAAAGCAGGGACGATGCCGATCCCGGGCATGGTGGGTCTGTCGGCAGTCGGATCGCCGGCGGGTTCGGCTTGGGACCGTTCGACCCGTCGCCCGCCAGCGCTCACCGGTCCTGACCTCGAGCCAACCGTTTCCGCGGCGCCCGTTCCCAAGCAGGCGACCATTGCTGAGGCGATCCAACGGGTCGGGCACCAACCAGCACAGGAGCTGATCGCGAACCCAGAACCCCCGGAGCAACCTTCGAGGGCTTCCCACCGCCCCCCTGACAACATCTCGCCGGTGCTGCACCAATCGCCTCCGGCGCAGCGATCGAGGATCGGTGAGCTGAATCGAACGGAGTCCAACGCCTCCGCACAATCCATGAGTCGGGAGCCTGACGACGGGTTCCCACACGGCGTGGGTCCGGGTACGGCGGCCAGGGCGGTCGTGCGAGGGTACGCGGCCGTCAGGTCGGAATCCATCCCGCCGTCGGTGCCTTCGCTTGACTCCGTCCTCCCCCATGTCGGGAAGGCGGCCACGACAGACCGGGCCGAAGCCATGCGACAGACGAAAACGCAACCGACCCTGTTGAGTCGCATGCTCGCCGCTCGCTCGGGTCTCCAGACGAATCGAGCCGCAGGAACGGCCGGCCGACGCCGTGCGAACCGCTCGACCGAGCGGGGCTTTGGCCCGCTTGACACGGGCACGCCTTCCGCAGGCGGAGGTGCTTCCCGGACACCTCGTTCGACGGGCGCCGACTGGCGGATTCACCTCCCTTCAAACCAACAGTCACGCAGTGCTTCGGGGGCGCCCGGCAGCCGAACCGACCTGCCAAGGATCGGATCTTTGCATCGTCGGCCCAGCCATCCAGCCGAAGTAGTCCCCGGCGTGGTAGCTCGCATGCTCGATGGTCGGTCGACGAGAGCACGAGCCACGGCTCGCATCGGTGTCGCTGGTCAAACCGAATCAGTTATCCCTTCTCCTCACAGCGATTTGCCCTGGAGGAGCGAAGCAGTTGGACAAGGCGCTCGACGGTTGAACATGCCCGGAGACCGAGAGCTCCCCCCCGGCAGCCGCGTAAAGCACTCGGCCGTCTCGCCATTGCCGCGTCTCAGATTCACCCACTCCCTCGACTCGGTGGCACGGTCCATCAGATGGAACTCGGCCGCCGCGTCGAGTCTGGTCGGCTCCCGGCGGGGCCGAGCGTCCGTGTCCCCGAATGACCCGGAGGCCACTCGGGCCAGCATGCGCTACGGCAAGATCGCACCAACCGCTCAACACTCGTCGTTCTCAAACGGAGGGCAGGATTCGCCTACAGCTCGACCGCGATTCCGGGCGCCCAAAGCTATCTCCGATGGTCTTCTGAGGGTCTCGTCCCTCGCGCCAGGTTCGACCTCGGTGCGGAGGAGGCCGGCTCGCTCAACCGAAGCGGCAGACGTCTCGAAGCTCACTGGATCAGCCCAACAGGGCACCCGCGTCGACCAACACCGACTTGATAGATCGAAACCTGGAGGAGCTGAGGAGGGCGGTCCACATCACGGCCATCCAGTCATTGACGGCCTGTTCCGACAGCCAGAGCCGACACAACGACACCCAGCTACACGGACCAAGGCATCGGCGGGCTCGCGTCACCACACAACACAGCGATCAGCGCTGCAGGTGACCCAGCGACCGGCCTCCCTGCGGCCTAGAGCTGTCCCAGTTTCGTCAACCCACCGCAAGTTCTCTGACCGTTCAACAGCTCCCGCAGGCGAGCCGGCCCAGAGCACGGCGCCGACAGCCCCAGTCCGCCCGGCGGTGGTCCCGAGGAGCATCGAGTCATCGGCGCTCACCAGGCAGTCGAGCCGGCAGGAAACCTCGGAGCCAGGTCGACCGCCCTCGCGGAGCTCGGCAGCACCTGTTCAGCGGCGCGTCGACCGACTTCGCAAAGCCCCGGGAACGACAGTCCAGCGCAGCAGCATCGATCCAACCGAATGGGATGAAGAACTGACCGGTGGTGTCGACACCACCGAAGCGTCCCATTCCAAGAAGGCCAAAGTGGCCAAGTCGACATCGCGGAAGCTCACGGAACTGGATGAGCTGATCGACTCCATTGAAGAGCGCGTCCTTGCGCAGCTGGAACGTCGAGGCGGCCGCTATCAAGGGAGCTTCTGATGGTGACGAAAGCGGCCCTCGTTCTGGAACCCAATTCGAAGATCGCGCCGAAAGACACCATCAAATGCCTGTTCAACCCCGAGCAATTCAGTCTTGCGAAATCCGTCAGCTGGGTTGCCGCCGACACGAAGTATGTGAACGCCCCCAAGATGGCGTTCACCAAAGGCGGATCATCGACGCTCGACCTCGAACTCATCTTCGACACCACCGATACCGGAAAGACCGTCACGACATTCACCGATCAGCTGCTGAGGCTCACCGAGGTCAATGACAACCTGCCAACTCCAGGCTCTGCCGTGCATCGGCCGCCCACCGTCCGATTCACTTGGGGCGAGTTTCAGTCATTCGAAGCCTATGTGAAGCAGGTCTCGATCACGTACACCTACTTCTCTGCCGATGGAGTCCCGCTCCGGGCCAAGGCAAAAGTGGGCCTCGAGCAGGCCGAGGACGATGACACCTGGCTCCCCCAGAATCCCACTTCCGGTACCCCCAATCCTCACCGGGTCCACGTCTTCCAGACGGGCGAGAGTCTCGACTCCCTGGCCACCAAGTACTACGGCGACCCAACCCAGTGGAGGACCATCGCCGAAGCCAACCGCATCGACGACCCGCTCCAGATCCCACCCGGTACCGCCATCAAGGTGCCTCTGAACGGTGAGGTCTCACGTGTTTAGCCATCACACCACCCATGTAGACATTCGCACGGTCAAGACCGACGGCCAGGCGCTGTCCCTCGAACTCCTGACGGACATGGTCGACCTGCGCATCGAACAGTCGATTCATCTGCCCGACGTCGCCAAGATGCGTTTCAACGACCCAGAGTTCGAACACATGGACAGTGGCGACCTCGCCATCAGTTCGGAACTGTCGATCGCACTCACCGACGACGAGGCCAACGAACATGATGTGTTCTCGGGCGAGATCACCGGACTCTCGATTGAGCCAGGAGGCGGTGAGGCGCACGAGCTCGTGATCACAGCGCTCGGCAAGGGACACCGCCTCGCACGCAAGGTTCAGGTGCGGACCTTTACGGAGATGACCGATAGTGACATCGTCTCGAAGATCGCCAATGAAAACTCACTCACTCCGGACGTCGACACCACGCCCACGACGCACTCCTACGTCCTCCAGTCTTCATCGGACTTCGAATTCCTCAGTCAGCGGGCTCGCCTCCTCGGATACCGATGGTGGATCAGCGGATCGAAGCTGTTCTTCAAAGACGTGGCGGTCCCCTCGACGTCGACCGCGTTGACCTGGGGCGAGAATCTCCTTTCGTTCCGGGTCCGGCTTTCGAGCAGCGACTCTGTCTCCGACGTGGCCGTGCGGGGGTGGGACCCGGATAGTCAGTCCGCCATCATCGGATCTTGGACTGCGAGCGCCAACCGGACCAATGGGCTCGCCGGCGATGCTCCAGCAGCGACTGACGTCGCAGCGAAAGCCGCCGACTTCGGCCCATCAGCTCGATTCGAATCGCACACCCTGGCGGACAGCGTTGCCGCCGACGCCCTGGCCAAGTCGCTGGGACGGCGCGCCATGTCTTCTCAAGTAACCGTCAAAGGCACGGCAGACGGAGACCCGTCTCTCGCACCAGGTGCAGGTGTCACCCTCGCCAAGGTGGGAAAGCAACTCTCAGGCGACTTCACCGTGACCAAAACCGAACATATCGTTGGCGGTGACGGTGGATACACCACGAGGTTCGTGTGCGAGGGGATCAACCCCTCGGACCTCGTCGCCTTGCTCGGGTCGCCACCCCCGCCGTCGGCGGCCACCGGACTCATGGTCGGGACGGTGACGGCCATCAACGACGAAGACCAGGCAGCTCGTATCAAGGTGAAGCTGCCGACCCTATCTGACAGCGACGAGTCGGCGTGGGCGCGACTCGCCGCGCCGGGCGCCGGATCGGGATACGGATTGCAGCTACTCCCGGAAATCGACGACGAGGTAATCGTGGGGTTCGAGCAGGGCGACCCTCTCCGGCCCGTGATTCTCGGTGGCCTCTGGAGCACTACCAAGGCTCCGCCGCTCGACAACGCCACCTCGGTGGTCAACGACCAGGTGGCGGTGCGTGCGCTCTACACCCGCAAGGGACACAGGATCGAAGTGAAGGACGACGAGAACGGCACCACCAACACCATCATGATCGCGCTCGCGGACGAAAAGGGAACCATCGAGATCACCGAGGATGGTGGAGTGTCTATCAAGACTCCCCAAGACATCGCCATCACCGCGGAGGGCGACATCAGCCTGAAGGCGACGGGTGACCTGTCGCTGGAAGGCGCAAACGTCAACATCGAGGCCTCTTCGAACGTGAAGATCACGGGGAACGAGGTTTCTGCCGACGGGACCTCCAAGGTTGGGATCAAAGGGGCGTCCGTTGAAGCCAAAGCCTCCGGAACCCTCTCCCTCGAGGGAAGCGCTACGGCCGAACTCAAAGGAGGGATGGTGCAGATCAATTGACCAGCCGACCTGAGAACATCGACTTCATCGGACGTGGCCTCGCCTTCCCCATGCGGATCGACGCTCACGGCCGTGTTGCGCTTGCCACCGGTGATGCCGACATCGCTGAGTCGATCCGCATCATCATCATGACCGCTCCGGGAGAGCGCCCCATGCGACCGACATTCGGATGCCGAATCTGGGATTTGCTCTACGAGTCACTCAATACAGCGACGCTTGCCGACATGAGCTTCGCTGTCCGTAGCGCTCTGTCGGAGTGGGAGCCACGCATTGCGGTAGAGGACGTGAAAGCCACGGTCGACCCCGATTCCCCGAGCACCGTGCGAATCGAAGTCGGCTTCCGAGTCCGCACCACCAACGATACCAGGAATCTGGTCTTTCCGTTCTATGTGATTCCAGAGGAGGGCACATGACGCTGCGAGTACCAAATCTGGACGATCGAACCTTCCAGAACATCGTCGATGAGACCAAGCGGCGTATCGCCTTACATTGCCCCGAGTGGACCAACCACAACCTCTCCGACCCCGGTGTTACGCTCGTGGAGCTTTTCGCCTACATGACCGAGCAGACCCTCTACCGGCTCAACCGGGTGCCGGACCGCCTCTATTCGGTGTTCCTGAACCTGGTGGGAATCGAGCCGAACCCGTTGATCCCCGCCCACACCGATCTCTTCTTCCGCATCACGCCGCAAGCAGAGGCGGCAACCCTCGAAGAGCGAATCGAAGTCGCCACACAGACGGGTGACGCGGGACAGATTGTCTTCATGACCAACGAGCGAATGGTGCTTCGTCCTCCGGAGCTGGCGGCATGCTTGACACAACCAGCGCATGGGGCATACACCAACCAATGGGACCGCCTTCAGTTCGCTGACACAACCATCAAGTGTTTCGATCCGCTCGAAACGGACGCTGCCATGTACCTGGGTTTCGCCCAGCCCTTGTCACGTCACGTGATCAGGCTCCGCATCGCTGCGGAAACCCTGGGGCGGGGGATCAAGCCGGACGAGCCACCCGTCTCGTGGCACATCTACACCCGCGACGGGTGGGCACCTGCCAGATTGATCTCAGACGGGACCGGCGGACTGAATCGCACCGGCGAGATCGAGCTTGCACTTCCGGCGGGACATATTCCACTGACATTGGGTACGGTCGAGGCGCACTGGCTGCGACTCACGTTCGACGCAGACACTGCCAACAACTACAGCCGATCACCGGAAATTCACACCGTCATACCTGAGACCATCGGTGGCTTGGTGTCAGCGTTCCATGGCGAATCGGTCGAAACGGAAGTCCTCGGTGTGAGCGACGGGACACCGGGTCAGCGCTTCAGCTTGAGTCGTGCGCCGGTGCTGACTCCTCGCTGGTCCGGCGAGACGATCCAGGTGGTGACGGCAGACTCCTCCGAAGACTGGGAAGAGAAAGAGCACTTCGGGTACTCGGACGAGAACGACAAGCACGTGGTCTGGCATGCCGCATCCGGTGAGATCGAGTTCGGGCCCCAGGTTCGGCATCCAGACGGCGGAACGAGTCAGCGGGGTGACATCCCAGACAAAGGCGCCGAGATCATGGTGACCGCCTATCGGGTCGGCGGCGGCATCCTGGGCAACGTTGGCGCCAAGACGCTGCGAGTGATGCGCACCAGTGTGCCGTTCGTGCAAGGCGTGACCAACCTCGACCCCGCAGTCGGCGGCAACGACACCGAAACCGACGAGGCCGTGCGACTCCGAGCGCCGATGACCCTCCGATCTGGCCGGCGGGCGGTGACCGCCGGGGACTATGCGCGCCTGGCCGAAGAGGCGTCTCCCGGGGTAGCGAGAGCTCATTGCATCGAGCGCCGTGACGGTTTCCCCGTCGTCAGGGTGTTGATCGTACCCACCGTGGATGGGGACCCGATCAACCATGTCATCGACGACTTCGTGATCGACGACGTGTACCAGACGGTCCACGACTATTTGGAGGAGCGCAGGCTGGTCGGTACCCGCGTCTCGGTCGGCACTCCGTTCTATCAGGGGGTCAGTATCGCGGCGCGGGTGATCGGGCTTCCCAATGCCGACCGCAAAACGGTCGAACAGGGGTGCTTGAGAGCCCTCTACCGCTACACCCATCCCACGTTCGGTGGACCTGACGGCGATGGCGTTCCCTTCGGGTGGACTCTCTCCGAGAGGAATGTCCGCCATCTGTTGACCACGATCGATGGCGTGGCCGCCGTCCCCGAGGTAGTTCTCTTCGGAGCTGACTTGAAAAGGGAGAGACGCCTCCCGATAGAAGTCGCAGCTGAATCAGAGGCCAAGCCGCAAGAGACCGCCGAGCCCCAAGCCGGATTCAAGCTGGAGGAGGACCATCTCTTCCTCGGGTTCAAACACTCGGTGGTTGTGGAATGACACTGGTCGTACACGTGCCCAACGTGATCGGTATGCGCGCGACCGATGCGCGCAAGACGCTCGAATTGGAGGGATACCGGCCCGTAATACGTGGCGACAGGTCTGGGCAAGCGCTTGTTGTCGCTCAAGTACCGGCCGCCGATGTAGAGATTCGCCGCTATTGGATTCGATCCCGAGAGCCGGGAAAGTGGGTCGCGATCGGGGCGCGTGTCGAGTTGGAGGCGCAGCACCCACGCTCTCTATATGTCGATCGTCTCCCGAACATCCTCGCTAAGGATGAGCTTCTGGTGGCATTCGTCCGCGGTTTCGAAGACATCGGAACCCATCTGTACGACTTCGCCGACGAATTCCCCAGGATGTTCGATCCATCCGTAGCGGGGCCAGAGATCTCTCGTTGGATGGCCGGATGGATAGGACTGACGATCGACGGAGCGCTACCCGACCGCAGGTGCCGGGCACTGGCGGTGACCGCCATGCGGAATTTTGGAGCGCGCGGCACGGTCCACGAGTTGGAGGCGCTGCTGGCAGCCGCAACTGGCGGCTCATGCCAAGTGGCCGAACCAGGAGGAGTGGAGCGCGGGCCTGACCTCAATGCGGAGAGAGCCGCCGAGGGGCCGAACGAGCCGTTGCGACCAGCGGTGGCGACGATCACACTGCAGACGCTCGGAGGCGTCCCCAAATCTCGGCTCAGCGCTCTGGTCGAGTCGGCTCTGCCCGCCTGGCTCCCCTACCGCTTCATCATCGGAGACGAAGCCAGATCCTCATCCGCCGAGGTCACTCATGCCTGAACTGCAATGTCCTCGATGCAAGACACGCACGGAGTTCGTCGAGTTGTCTCCCCACGTCACCTCGTATTGTCCCGTTTGCGACTACCCGATGTTCTTTGTTGCGGAAGAGTCGCCGGCTCGCGCCATGATTGGCATCGACGCCGGCTTCGGATCCGACCGCAGATCACCGGGCGCCGCCGGACGGACGGACTTGAACGCCCTGGAATGCTGGTTCTGCCACGAACTGAATCCAGACGGGGAAAAGGCCATCCTCTGCTTGCGATGCGGAAAGAACCTACACAATCCGCCACCGGACCCACCGACTTCGACCGATGAGAGCTCTGACGGCTCCACCCCGATATTCGACGAGGAACTCGACGACGAAATGCCACGAGATCTGACGGGTTGGGTCATCGGTCTCACCATGGCCGTCGTGCTGCTGGTGATCGTGTTGGTCGTGGTGCTCCTCATGTCCCGATGAACCGGCCGAACCGGGACTACTCGCAGGCGCCACATAGGGTTCTTGATTACACCGCCAGCACCTGGGCTCTGACCAGTGGGCCCTCGGAGCCGGGGATCTACCTGGCTAACGATTCCGAGGCCGGACATCGCTGAGGACACCAGCGTCCGCCCAGTGACGATCGCGATGCGAGCGACCGGGCCAACGGGCCCACCTGTGAGCATCTCCGAACTGTTCCGAATCGAGCCGCACTTCCACCGAGGCGTCAGCCAATCGAAACAACGCCCCTAGTCACACGTCAGACTGAAGTAGAACGAGGATGTGACGTCGATGTCGGGGGTGCAGGTCACCGCCGTGGTCGGCACGATCACACGGAAATCGGTTGCCGGCGTGGCCAGCGGTCCAAACACGACCTGACCGGACAGATCGGTTTTCGCGCTCTCGACAACGCTCATGTTTCCGCTGGCCGGCACCTCGCTGAGGTCCACGACGGTGTTGGCGAGCGGCGCACCTTGTGCGGTCAAAGTCCCCCACAGCACTCCCGAAGCAAACTTGAATTCGATATCTCCGGTCTTCGTGTTGGTAGGCACGTCGATCTCATCGGTGGTAACAGTGCGCGTCAACTGGGAACTCGTAGCCGGCAAAGTCACCCTGAACCGGTATTTCGCCGGTCCTGGTAGGCCCGGCAGGGATAGCTCCTCATCGATCGGAAAGCTGAATTGGTAGTCCGGGTCGGTGGTGTCGATCGAGAATAGGTTATCTGCAGGCATGAACTGGGTGATGGTCACCGTGACATCACCTGAGAGGGGTGGATTGAATGTGTCGAGAGCATCAACCAGGGCCCGCCGAAACTGATCGACGAGCGATCCCGTCACCGTGAAGAGCCGAATCAACGTTGTTTCTTCCGCGTCGATCGAGGTTCCGGGCTCGATCGCCAGCTCGATGGCGGGCACCAGGAACTCTCCGTCGAGGGTGAGCGAGTGGATCCCTGGCGTCGCAGGTACCTCGATCGCGAACCCGCCGACAGCATCAGTGGTACCCAACGTGAGGGTCTCGTCGTCCGGGTTAGCGGGGGTTGGGTCGTAGAGGATATCGAGTCCCGGCAACGGCTCGATACTCGGTTTATCCGTCGTCCCGGTCACCACTGAGATGGTTCCGGTGACCGGCGTCGGGATGATCTCGAGCTGCGCCGAAACCTCCGGCCTTGCGTCGTCAACAGTTACGTTGACCGGCAGTGCTGCCGGCCGGTAGTACGTCGCCGAGTACGAAGCGGTGTAAGAACCGAGCGGAATTCCGGACACCGAGTACGACCCAACCCCGAGGGATCCCGCCGGAGAACTCAGCGTCGAAGTGACGAAGGTGCCGTTCGAGCCGCTCAAGGTGACTTCGGCTCCTCCGATGCCTTGCCCTGTCAGTGCGTCCGTGACGATTCCCCCGACGGTGCCGATGGGCGCTCCATCGGGGCCTGAGGATGGTGTCATGGCCAGAATCAATGGGCGTTCAGGCTCGATGGGTATTGACAGAGGGATCACCACGTCGTCGTATCCGTCGAGCTTGAAGGTGACAACGTGCTCGCCTTCGCGCAGGTTCAGCAGCTGGAAATCGCCGATTCCGTTCGTAGCCGTGCTCACGGTGTAAGCGGCCGCTGTCAGGGTCGAGGTGCCTTCGGCGCTGGTCAATTCGATCATCACCCCGCCCAACGGCGCTCTGGTGGCTCGATCCGTCACCGTGCCGAAGACCTTCCCGATCCCGGGCGGCAGGACAGCAAGCTCGAGCTCCACCAGGCGTTGTCCGGCCGCAAGGGGCACAACGAGTCGCTGAACGGGGGACCCGGGGGCGGCAACCACGAGTTCGTAGCTGGCGGGAGTCGCAAGTGGTTCGAGGGCGAATCGACCAGACTCGTCGGTGGTGAATGACTTCGCCTCCGGGCTTTCGCCAGAGTCAGAACTCTGAACAGCATCTGGATCGACCAGCCGATTCACCTCAATCAAGACCTCTTCTTGCGGATCGCCATCGTTCGTCACGATGCCCGAAATGAGACCCGGTTTCCCGGTGAGCGAGAGGACGATTTCGCCGAGAGCACCTGTGGCTGGGACAGAAAGGCATGGCGGATCTGTTGGGCCCGAAGGTGAGCACTCGTATGCCTCGGTCGGAGCGGGAAGCGGTGGAGTCAGGAACCCTGACGCGGCTGCGAACAGAATGTAGGACCCATCGGGCATCTCCTCGAAAACGAAGGTTCCGTCTTCTGCGACGGCTGCCTCCACAGGGTCTGTGCTTGGGTCGATCAAGCCCTTCTTGGTTCCTGCCTGTCCGAGAGGGATGGCCAGCACGGTGGCGCCGGGAACCGGGGCGCCGTCGACCGTTGCCACAACCCTCCCTACAAACGTACCATCGGCGCCCTGCAGAGCTCCAGCGGCAGCGAGCGCAGCGGACGCGTTGGCGGTCTGGGTCGAGGAGCTTCCGGTGATTGCGTCCGGATCGATCGCATCGACGACAGACTCCATGCCTTCCGCGAAAGCCTCGGTCAGATCGCCGTTGCCATCTTCGATGATCGCGTCGATTGCCAACCCCACTACGAATGCCCAAAGCCCCATGAGCAGTGCCACGCTCAGGAAGGTGATTGCCCAGTGAGGTATCCAAGGTTGGGAGACGAAGCTGGCTTGCAGTTCCGTTCGCACATCCTTGGACTCGGCGGTCAGGACGAACGGTCGGACACGGGGTGAGCCAGTCAACGGCCGTGACCCTCTCACGACGACCTGGCTGAGACCTGTTCCGCCCGGCTGGAGGATGAGGTGCCTCGGATCTATGTGATAGTTCAACTCGTTGGTCTTGTCATCTGCGCTCAGCTTGAGGTCGATCGCAACGTTTCCGTCGTTGCTTGCGACCAGTCCGAAGCGTGCCGTTCTTCCGGCGACCACCTGTTCGGGATCGAGTTGGACGGTCACGCCGTGCTTCTCTTGGACATCGAGCACGACGACCGAAGAAGCCACTGTCTCCCCGGTCGTCTGTGAAGTGACTCGCACGGTCAGATCGTGGAGGCCAGCCGGAAACTCAGCCGGAATCGTGATCGAAACGTCAACAACATCCGCGGTGTCCGGGAAGAGCCTCACCTCGGCCGGGTCGGATGTAACCCATTTCTGATCGGCGCCAACGAGGGTGATTTCGAAGGCGTCGATGATCTTGGACGTGTTGAAGACCGACACCGAAATCGGAACCGGCTCGCCCGGAGTGACGGCCACCATCTCGGGGTCAACGTGAACTGGCATCCGCATCGCTTGCGTCAAGTCGTCATCCCTCCCCCTTCTCTGATGAGTGCCGCGGAGGCTTCACGACGACTCATCGATCCGGGAGCACGAGCAATGCCCCATCGTTGGAGAACTCGACGGTGTCGGCACCCGGCTCAACTCTGTCGACCGGGACAATTCCGCCCCAAACAACAACCCCGCCATTGATCCAGATGCTGGTGAAACCCCTGGCCGCGCCAAAGATGTCCGAACCAGGCACTGGCAGCGTCGTCGTACCTTCTTTCGGTGAGTACCGAACGGCAGCCAGGGTCTCCAGCTGCGGAACGGCTTGCAGAACGGTGGCCTCATTGGAGGTCCACAACGCCTCGAAGTCGGACCCGAGGTAATTCGGTGGTGCCGCGTCAGGGAGCGACCAGTCGATCTTGGGTTGATCGGTGAGTTTCTCCGGGTCGGTAATCGACAGCAACCACGCCTCTGGGTCATCGATAAGAGCCTCCAGCGCCGGAGGTTGAGCCGCGTCTGAACCCTGCCCCAGTTCGGTCGAGGCCGTGCCGCGACACACGGGGGCCGCCTCCGCCTGGTTGGTCACGTCGACGCGAGCTGCTGTCCCTCCGAGGAAGAGCACATCGGAGCCGGTCCAGAGCGCCCTGTGGCATGCGCGAGCGGTCGGAGCCGGGTTTCTAGTGATGTCGATCCATGTTGGGTTCTCTCCGGCGATTTCTATCGCATATGCGTCCGCGAGAGGTTGGCCCCTCGAGTCGAAGCCTCCAAACACGATGAGATATCGCCCGGTCCAGGTTGCGCTGTGGTGATACCGAGGTCCGAAGGAGGAGGGCAAGCTGGGTAGTTGGGCCCAGCTACCTCCGCTCAACGCCAACTCTCGTTGATCCGGGTCGGCTCCGGGGTGGACGTTGGGATCGAGCTGCCCAGGGGTCAACAGCCAGGTGTCCCCCTGCGGGCCACCAAGAGCGTCGTAGCCTCCCACCATCACCGCCACCTCACCGGTCCAAGTCAGAGTGTGGCCCACGCGTGGCGAAGGGCCATCGACAGGAAGCGGCGTCCAAGTGCGAGAACTCGGATCGTATTCAGAGCCCCTATCGTCCAGCGAATCAGACTCCGGGACCAGGCCACCCCAAATCGCCATTGTTTCGCCAGTCCATATGACGGTGTGGTCGACGCGAGCAACCGGGACGCCGGCCACGTTGTTGTCGTCGGTGAGCCCCACCCATGTTTGGTCCCGGACGCGGTAGAACGCCCCGTCGCCGAGCGCATCGCCGGCCCCGTCCCGTCCGCCCCAGACGATCAATCCTTCGACCTCTTGGTCCCTACCCAGGAACCAGTTGAGGAAGGTTCGCCACTGGCGCGTCAAGAAAGCGTCCTCTACATGGCGCTCGAACTGAAGCCACACAGCCGTGTGGCCCACCCGCGGCTCGAGGGGAGCTTGGCCGCCCACGTCGCTTTCCGCGAGCTCTTCCCAGGTGAACACCGGGGGGTCGGCGATGAACTTCTGAACCGCCGCCCGCGCTACGAGCATGCCGGCGAAAACGAGCAGGACGCCGGCCACGATCTTGAAGAGGACGGGATGAAACAACGGTCTCTGCTTGAACGTGCCCGTCGTCGCAACCGAACCCCCTGGATTGCGTGCCAGGACCTCGAACGAGCGCGTGGCGTTGATCCCCACATACTGCGGTGGCGACTTCAAGCGAATCGTCAGGGCGCGGCTCGACTTCCCAGGAACCGTTACGAGGTTCTTCTCTTCATTGCCGTCGTCGCCCGACCCGAGGGCTTTGCCCTTCCGCGAGAAGCGGTATTCGAACCGACCCTCGGGATCGAATCCCCAGAGGCTCAGCTCAACGGGAGCGCCGCCTTCGTTGCGAAGGTGGACGGTTGTGCGTGCGCCGCGCCAGCCGCTCAGGTTGGGCTCGCGCAGCTCAATAGAGATCGCCTCGATACTGCTCACCTCGACCTCGGCGTTCAAAAGCGTCACAGACGGGTCACTGGGCGTGGTGTCGTGCACCTCGATTCCGATGAGAAACCGGCCAGTCGGGAAGGTCGCATCAGTCCTGACAGCCGCAATGGTCACCTCGATGTGGCCGGTATCGTGTGCCGGGACAAGGAGCAACTGGGGGTCAGCAGAACCGTCCGGTCGACGGCCAGGTGAGACGCACCGGTAGGTAGCGATCGCGTTCTTCAATCCGACGGCCAACGCTCGATACGTCCGCGGCCCACGTGTCCGGTTGTTCACCGTGACCCGGAAGGTCAACTTCTCCGAAGGCGAGGCCTTGATGGACGTCGGCTCCAGCGAGACCTCTGTGAGAACGTCGAGCGTCACTGAACCGTCCCAATCTGACTCGACCCAACGTATCAACCGTTCCGAAGGCCAACAAGAGACCAAGGGGCAGCCTTTCAGACGCTTGAGCACTTCTAACGGGCCGCCAAAGCGCCGACGATGAGGCGTGGCGGAACGCTCTCGGCCATCGTCGAGTATTGGAAGGCCTAGACCACCATCGAACCCGGACGACGTCGTGTTCGGCCAATGGTCCACTCGGCGTCCAACCAGCAATCCTGGCGTCCACAAGGGCTTCCCAGGGCGCCGATCTCACGTATCGACGGCGGGTGCACGCTCGACAGCCGACCGGGGAAGGGACGCATGAACTTTGGCCACCCGGCCGGTTCGCTCGAAGACAGACCTGCTGATCTCCTTGTCGAGCCTGAGACCCTCGATGCGGTCAACGGCGCCGTCCGCGAACTGGACTTCGATCGATGCCGGGCCGTCCCGGAGGGCGACGCTTACCGGCACCTGGCAGATGGTCAGACCAAGCGACCCCGCCGGAAGCTCGATCGGCTCTGATTGACCACCCACTCCCTGAACCTGCCACGTCTCCGGCTCGCTCAGGAATTCCTTGTCCCTCAAGAGAACGGGGTCGAATCGGATCTCACCCTCGTCGACGCGGACACCCACCTCGAGGGAACGAGTCAGGATTTCTTCCTTGACCTGTCCGGTCATGCCTGGTTGTTGGGCGCCTGCGTGGGCGGGAGTGTGCGAATAGGCGTCGATGGGAAACGCCCCGAACTCGGCTGCCGTCTTCTCGAAACCCAGGCCCGAGCGGATGCGCCAGTAGAGGTCGATCAGGCCCCGGCGCGTGTCGACGGATACGTCCTCTCGGGAGGCCTGCACCACCGATTCCTGGGCGGCTACCAGGAGCTTGGCGACCATGTGCCAGTAGATCGAGCCGATTCCCTCGTACCCGTACATCGAACCGGAACGACCCGTATAGGCGTGATGCTGAAAGACCACTTCGTAGCCGTCGAGGGTCGCTCTGCGATGTTCGGAAACCAACTCGCGCCAAGACTCCTGGCGAGCCAACTCATCCAGCGCCGCCCCAAGATCGCTCACGTTTCGGAATCCGGCGTTGAATCGATACCGGCCTTCGGGGTCGACGAGGACAATGGACCTGTCACCAGCCGCCAGAAGACCTTGGAGAAGACGGTTGGCGGTGACCTGCCCCTCCGGCACCACGTTCTTCTCCAGGAACGAAGGCAGGCGCCGCGCCGGGTAGAGCATGAAGCTGTCCTGATCGGGCCGGTACATAGAGCTATCGAACAGCGCCTGAAGAACGCCAAGTTGCTCGTCCGCAGAGAGAACGCCAGAGCTGAGCACAGCCACCTGGCCTTCGAGCATCTCGTAGAGATGTTCGACGCGGGCCGTCGATCCGTCCGTCGCGAAGTGCACGAGGTTGTAGGAGTGGAACAACCCGTCAGGCCGCCGATTGCGGATGATCGTGTCATCGAGGTGCATGACGGCGGTGTCGCAAAGCCGGATGATCTTGGGAGTTTCGACGAGCGCGGTGCCCGTCAAGCCGGCCGCATAGATCCGAGACCGGTAGTCGAAGAACGCTCGGCCTAGCTCGTCCGTGATCGCCCTTCGCCGCACGTCGGTGAGCTCGTCGCCGAGATCTGCGGCGCTGTTTTCGAAGACCGTTGCGATCGTCGACATCCACTCGGCGACCTCGATCGAGACGTCGATCCCGGTCATGTCGGCGTTGCGGAGCAGGGAACTGAGGTGCTGGAGGTAGCGTCGCAAGTGGTAGAGCGTCACCATCGACAAACCGTTGCCAACGAGGGCGTTGTTGGCGTCGTTCCATTCAGGACGTTGGGTATTCATCCAGATCCCGCCGCCGGGCACGAAGTTCGACAGCTTTGAAAGCGCCGGGACGAGGAGCTTCTCGACCATCGTGACGAGGTGCACCTCTCCATCCGGGGTCAGCATGAGCTGGCCGTCTCCTCCGAGTTCCTCGACGCGACTCGACGACCGGTCGGCGGCTACTTCGTCGTAGCGGATCGTCGCCTTCGGATCGCGCACCATGTCCTCGTAAGGTCCGATCCGGTACGGGACATCGGCGTAGGAGAACCAAGCACGGCCGAGCATGTCGTTCAAGGTTCCCGGGAAGAACCGGCGGGTCGCTTCGAGTAGCCGCAGGAGGTAGACGATCTGATGGTCTCCCCAATAACCGATGTTGCTCCACGGGTTGTCGGGTTCGGGAACCTCCCAGTCGAAGCCGCCGCGGGTTATCCGATATGGATTGAAGCCGTCGGCGGTGGACGCGTTGAGAAAGACAGAGACGACGCTGGGGAGGTAGGCCGGGAAGCTGGCACACAGCGCCTCCCAGTTCTGAAAGATGTCTCGCCAATTACCTTCGTAGTAGATGACCGGCTCGCCGTTCGTGTCCTTGACTCGGATCGAAAAGGCGTTCCACGGCCGGCTCGGGTCGCCATGTCGTCTCGAGAAGGTGAGTGGAAGGTACGCGAGGAAGAGTCGCATCAATTGTGGGTCGCCCGATGCGCTCACGTCTCGCTCGAAGTCAGCACGCTCGACTTCCTCAGGCAGCGCATCGAGCCACCCTTGGTGGCGTGCGGCAACCGCGCGGTTGCGGCCGGTCAGGAAGGTGGCGAAGTCGGTTCGGTCGATGACATTCGCTGAAAGAAAGACGCCGCCCCGCATCACGTTGTACATGACGTTGGCGAAGTGATGCTCTGTGGCCATCCGGTCGCCGGCCCGTTGGAGGGCGTCGGCCTTTGCCATCATGGCCACGAGCGACTCTGAGCCGTGGCACTCCGAGGCCCTTATCTCCACCAGAGGATCCGCCGATGTCTCGAGGAAGCCGAGTAGCTCGACCACCCGCTCCTGGCTCTGATTGACGTCGGCCACGATGGTCCAGGTCGAGTCGGCATTGGGATCCAGCTCGACGCGGGCCGTGAGCAGGTAGGCACCCGCCTGTCCCGTTGTCAGGGCACCCGGCCGGCGCTCCTCGCCTCGTCGGAACGCGTCGATCGCTCCGGGATCGACGCCGATCGTTGCGTTGGCCAATCCAACGGACCAGGCCACCGAAGCGGTCAATGCCTCCGCCGGCTCGGGCCGATCGACGACGTGCGACTCGAGCGTGTAGACGGCCAGCCGGACATCGGCATCGATGACCTCGCTCCGCTTGTACGCGTTCGTCAGATTGCTCATTCCCTGATAGAGCGAAGGTGCCAGCCCGTACGGGAGGAGGTTCACCAGCCCGTCGACGAGATCAACGGTTGCGGGTTGATCCCCGAGGTTGGAGAGAGTTGCAGTCCTCACAAACCCGAATCGATCGCTACTCGACCAGCGATACCTGAACGCCAGGCCGAGCCCCTCATGGATCTCCTCGAAAATGACCTGGTTACCGATCACGGACTTGTAGAGGTTGCGTTGCACTCCCGTGGAGGGAACGCAACCGAACGGCTCCCAGCTGGTTTCGCTGCCCACGGGACGAATCAGGGTGACCGGTCCGCTGGACCCGGCCGCAACGTGGAGTCGGTCGTCGGCCTCGTACGGGAACAACGCCAGACTTACATCGCGCCTCCCTGCGGTGAGTCCACCCCGGCTCGACACGAACATCCAGTGATCGGCATCGCTGACGATGCTCATGAGAAACGGCCCCATGCGATCGGTGTGGGGAATGACGTAGAAGCCTTCGCCGTCGATGTCGACGAACCCTTCCGAGTTGACTGGAAACGTCGACTGCGATGATGCGACGACCATGCACGCTCCTCGTCCTACTGCCTGGCGGTTCTCTCAGCGGGAGGCTACCCGGCGCAGACAGACACCCGTTCGGTCGCTCTAGCCACCAGCTGAGCATGACCGTTGCGCAAGATCGCACCCAACACGGATCGGAGACTCATCGGGCACGGGATGTGCTGCTGCTCGTAGCGCTCCGAACCGGGGTCCCGACCGGTCGCCCGGCGAAAACCCCGGTAGGAGCAGGTCAGGTTCACTCCAGCTCGAATGCTCCAATGTCGCACCCGGCGCCCTGCGGTCGAAGCACCCCACGTTGATCGACGGCCGGACAGGCTCCCGCCTCGGCGGCGTCGATCGCCGGACTGCCGGCGAGAAGCGCGTGGGTGAGTGTGAGCCCGCCGTTGTCGGCCAGCAATCCCAACAACGGATCGGTGGTGGGTTGGTCCCCGGTGGCCGTGAGATTGCAGGTGCCGTCGTCGTCGATGTTGTAGCCGGCCGACGTGATGGTGCCCGCGCCTCCCTGGTTCTCGATGGCACAGCACGATGCCGCCGACGTTGTCGGCGATGATCGTGTTGGTCAGCGCCAGATTGGGTGTTCCGCCTCCGAACGTCGCCACCACGATCCCGGCCGCAGTACCACCAGGGGCACTGTTGCCGGTGAAGGTCGAGTTGGTAACGGTGAGCTGGCCGTCCGTGTGAAAGATCCCGCCCCCATGCCAGGCCGTCGACACGTTCCCGCTGAACGTGCTGTTGACCACGGTGGCGTCACCCAGCGACCGCATGCCGCCCGCCACGTCGACGGCCGCCACGTTGCCACTCACGGTGCTCCGCGTGATGTTGATCGTGCTTCCGAGGAACCCATAGATGCCACCTGCCGGCTGGTTGAGGCTGACGTTGTCGGCAACAGTGCTGTCGGTGAGGTTCAAGATGGCCCCGCCACCGTTGTAGATCCCTCCCCCGCCGAACTCGAAGTTGGCCGGTCCAGTGCTCGTCTCGGTGTTGTCCCTCACCACGACTCGATCGAGGTCGAGGGTGCCGAAGTTGAGAATGCCGCCGCCTTGAGGGGCGCCGACGCCGTCAGCCACGACCAGGTCGTTCATGGCGACGACCGATGCGGCCGCGATCTCGAACACTCGGGAGGCTTCGCCTCCGCTGACCACGACGCCCGGCGCCGCGGCGGCGTCGATCGTGAGAGAACGGTCGATGGCGAGTTGCCCCGACGTCAGCGTCATCGTGCCACCGGTAAGGCCGGGGTCGAAGGTGATCGTGCCGCCCTCGGCGATCACCGTCAGCGCCTCACGCAGCGAACCGGGGCCACTGTCGTCGAGGCTGGTCACGACCAGTTCTGTCGGTGGCGGGAATGGTGTGCGCCGCACCAGATCGACCATGGTCTCACCGCTCGCATTCCCGTCTGGCAGGGCGAAGCCATACCCCCACACCTCGTTCAGGCCGAGGCCGTCGATCGGCGCGCCGACCGGCTGGTCCTCGCTCCGCACGAAGTCGCTGACCGGGATGGTGACCTCTCGCCATCCGGCGGTGTCGTCGGTGAACGTCGCTGCGAAGCGCTCGGCGGTGTCGGGACCTTGGTAGACACGGACGTAGTCGATCGCGTACTGCTGCGGGTAGGTGATATCCGGTTCGACCGGTCCCCCGAAGTTGCCGCCGACGGCGAAGTTCAGCAGCAGGAAGAACGGCTTGTCGAACACCCACGGCCCCGGCACATCGGACGGCTCGGCCTGGTGGTACTGGATCCCGTCCACGTACCAGGTGATCAGGTTCGGTTCCCACTCCACGGTGAAGGTGTGGTAGTTGTCGGACACCGGTTGGCCGAAGTCGTAAATGTCGCCGAAGCTGCCTCCTCCGTTGTAGCCCGGTCCGTGAATGGTGCCGAAGATCTCGTTCGGCAGGCGACTGACGTACTCCATGAAGTCGATCTCGCCGGCGGCTGGCCACGGGTTGTACGTGATGTCCGTGCCGAGGCTCCAGAACGCCGGCCAGAGGCCGTCGCCGCCATCAGGGACCAGCAGTCTCGACTCGATGCGCCCGTAGGCGAACTCCGCCTTGTTGAGCGAGAGCAGACGCGCCGACTCGAAGGCACAGGGACCGTAGTAGCACTCTTGCGTGCCGCCGGCCTCGTCGAGCGTGATGACCAGGTTGCCGTTGCCGTCGGTGGCCGCGTTGTCCAGGTCGTCCGTGTAGTACTGGAGTTCCTCGTTGCCCCACCCGTTCTTGCCGTCGGGCGTGACGTCGCCGATCTCGTAGCCCCAGTTATCCGGGTTGGGAGGGGAACCGGCTGCGTCGTCGAATTCATCGCTCCACGCCAGGCTCCATCCCGAGGGGCCGGGGTCGGGGGCGCGATTGTCCTTCAGCGTCACAACGATCTCTTCGCCTCCGCCGGCTCCGAGATACCAGAAGTCGAGGGTCTCGGTCCCGGTCCAATCCTGGCCGATGGCGAAGTCATGGCCGAAGGCTGCGTCGGAGCCGCCGCCAGTGATGGGCTGGCCATCGAAAGTCGAGCCGTTGAACGGCACGGTCTCGGGATAGCACTCCAACCCGGTCGCCCTGAACCGGAAATGGAAGACCAGATCATCGAGGCCGTCTCTATTCACGTCCTGGACATGTCGACGCGCCTCGCCGGTCCGCCTGTCGATGTGGGCCTCGCTCGCTTCGCCCAGTTGGACGGTTGTATGGTCGACGGTGGTGGCGTCGAAGTCGGGCGTGCTCAGCAGCTGCACCGGGATGACGCCGTTGCCTCTGTTGCACAAGCGACCCTGGACGACGATCTCGACGTGCACCGGAACATCGGCCATCAGCACGGTCTCGACCGCGTCCTGGCCGGGCCGCTCTTCGGGTTCGCCGGCTTCGAGCCGCAGGGCTTCGAGTTCCACCGGTCCTTCGCTCTCCCATAGGAAGGCTCCCTGCTCGAAGTCGTCCAGCAGTTTCTCATCGAACGGGTCGTTGTCGGCAATCAAGGCCGAACCCTGGAAGAGGGCGCCGCGCTCGACGTCGACAGGGTTGGTGAGCCTGATGATGATCTGCTCGTCTCCTTCGAACTTGGTGTCGTCGAAGGTCTCGATCGGGAACGTGAGTTCGGTTGCTCCGCCGTTGGTGAACGTCAGCGTGCCGCTCGTCGGTGTGAACTCCTCGAACGGGATGGCGTTCGAGCGCTCGGTGGCGAAGTCGATACTGACCTGGGCCGGGTCGTCGGGACCCATGGCCCGATTCAGCTTCACGGCGACATTGCCCGTCGTACCCTCGTCGACGAACGTGTTGTTGACCGAGAAGGACGCCGCCAGAGCGGGCGGCTCGGCGACACCGTACAGGCTCACCTGGTCGACATAGAAGGTGCGGGGTCCGGAACTGTCGAGCGTTCCGAGGGCCCACCCGTGCATCTCGAACAGGCCGAGACCGTCGTTGGGGGCACCGTTGCCGATCTCCTTGCGGGTGAAGCCGGCGAACGGGAACTCCAGGAGCTGCCACCCGACGAAGTCATCGGTGAAGGCGACCGTCCACCGCTCAGCGTCGTCGGTGGTTGCCCCGGCGTTCCGGTTGTCGAGGATGTCGATGAACATGCTCGAGCCCGAACCGGTCCCGTGCAGCCACATCGAAATGCCTTCGCTCGTCGACCAGTCCTGCGCAACCCAGGTGTCGACCGCCGAGTTCTCGAAGGCGTGAATCATGCCGGCAAAAGAGGTCGAATCAACGTCCATCTGGAGCACCATGTTCGGTGTGCCGATCTCGGGGAGTGTCGGTGCCGGCGGAGTCGCGGGGTTCGAGAGCTCCACCGAGCTGCCCGCTCCCTGGAACGTGAGGAATCCAATTCCCACACCGTCGCCGTCGATGCCTGACGGCAAGCCGCTCTCGAAGTCGTCGATGACCGTCCCCCCGATGGCGGTGTCGAGAACCAGCGGGCCGCGGGTGAACGTCCAGTAGTCGGTGCGGAAGTTCACGTCGCTGCCGCTACCGATCACGGCCACAACGACACTGACCAGTTCACCGTTGCCGCCTCGGGCAGCCGGAGTGGGATCGAGAACGCCGTTACCGCCGGTCAGGAACGAGTTGTCGTCGAAGAAGTCGTCGAGCGGGATGGATACGAGCTGCCAGCCGTCGCCCGACACGGCGCACGGCCCGACCGCCCCAACGACGCAGTTGAATTGGAATTCGTCGTCGTCGGGCGGGTTGATGGCGCCATCGCCGTTGTCGTCCTCCTGGAGGTTGAGCTCCAGCGTGTACTCCTGGCCGGCGTCGGGGTTGATCCAGAAGTTGAAGTGATCGGTGCCCGAGATGTCGGTCGAACTGGTCCGGCCGAACCCGCCGTAGAACCCGGCGGTGCCACCTGAACCCCAGCCGGTCTCGAGTGAGAAGGCGCCGCCCAGCGCCGGTGGCAGGTCGGCCGAGTTCGGACCGATACCACCGCCACCCACGGAACCGTCGAACGAGAACCAGCCGTTGGCGAAGGGATCCCCGTGTTCCATGTCGTCGAACAAGGCCTCGTCGAACGCCAGGGGGCCGCCCGAACTGAACGCCAAGAAGTCGAAATCGACTTCAACGGTCGACGGGTTGGCACCCGTGACACCGGCCACGACGAGCACCACCTCGTCGAGGTCCCCGTTGAAGGTGCCGTCGCCTCCAGTGGCCAGATCGGTGAAAGCGCTGACCGGGGCGCTGACCAGCGTCCACTGATCATCAAACGAGCTGGATGCGAAGGTGGTATTGAGCCGGAACGAGTCTTCCTGGGTGTCCGTCCAACCGTTGCCGTCGAGGTCCTCGCGGATCGTGATCTCGAGGGTGTACCCGTCAGCAGTGGCGTCGCTCTGATTGAGAAGCCACACGTTGAACCAGGGGTCGGCAGGTGGTGTCACCTGGGCGGCATTGTCGAGGTTCTTGAAAGCCCCGCCGTAGAAGCCGCTGGCCGTGCCCTCACCGCCCCAGCCGGTACTGAGATAGAAGGCGCCCTCATACGGGCGGTCGGAGGCCACTCCTCCCCCGCCGCCGGCCGCATTGCCACCGAAGAAGCCCCAATCCGACGAATCGCCGTCCTCGAAGTCATCGAAGACCGCACCGGCCGCATCGGGAACCGCCAGCGAGGCCGGAGCTGCCGAAACAAACCCCAGCGTCGACACTGCAACCAACAGCGCAAGAGCCGCCATTCGAACCTTCGGTTGCCCCTTCGAGATCGCGTCGATCATCCTGCACCCCTTCTTCCGGCGCATTCACCGGCGTCGCTTTTTCCCAATGGAGGATTCCGCCAACCTGGGGACCGCAGAACACCCTGCTGCGCGGCCGAGAACGGCAGTACCAACCAGACCATACCAAGCAGTCCGCCAGGATGGTCTGCCGCCGACGGGTTGATCGCCGACTAGTCCTCCGGCAGCCGGCGGCCCGTGATGTCTTGAAGGGCATCGTATGCCGCGTACTTGTAGGCCTCCGACCTGGTCGGCGTGTTGAAGGTGGTGTGTACGAATCGATCGACCTTGTCACGGGCATGGATGGCTGCCTGACCGATATGCACGAGTTCGGCGGCGTCCTCTCCGAGGATGTGCACACCCAGCAGGCGATGGTCTGCGCGGTCACAGACCAGCTTGATCAGTCCCGTCGTGGTCCCGGCGATTCTGCTCCGTCCGTTGTCGGCAAACCACGAACGTCCGATGGCATATGGGACACCAGTGTCTCGCGCCGCTTGTTCGGTGAGACCGACCATCCCGACTTCGGGCATGGAGTACACGCCGTAGGTGGGAAGCGCGTCGAGTCGGTCCACCACATGCAGCCCGAACGTGTGCGAAGCGGCGATCCGACCTTGCTCGGCGGACACGGAGGCGAGCGCCGGCGGCCCTACGACGTCGCCGGCCGCGTAGATCCCTGCCCGCGAAGTCTCGAAATGCGCACTGACCAGGATATGGTTCCGGTCGTCCGTGTCGATACCCGCCGCCTCCAACTCGAGACCCTCGACGTTGCCTGCTCGGCCGGCCGCGAAAAGAACCTTCTCTGGATACAACGTCTCTTCATCGGGCAATGCAACCGCCAGGCCTTGCTCGGTTCTCGTGATGGTTGTGCCCGGAGAATCGAAGACGAATCTCGCTCCGTCGGCGGTGAGGGCTCGGGCGAGTTGTGCGGAGATCTCTTCGTCAGCGAACGGAATGAGCCGCGGGCCGGCGTCCACCAGCGTGACGCTGCCGCCGAGCGCGGTGATGATCGAGGCGTATTCGGTGCCGACCGGGCCGCCGCCGATGACCACGAGGGAGCGCGGTATCGACTCGAGGGCGAGAATCGAGTCCGAGTCGTCCACCGCCGGATCGGAGAAAGGCACGGTAGAGGGCCGGAATGGCCGGGACCCCGTGGCAATGAGCACCTTGTCGGCTTCGAGGATGCGGACAGCGCGGGCCCTATCAGTCACCGAGACATTGCCCTCCGCAGTCAGGGCTGCAGAGCCGTGCAGATAGTCGATCCCATGCCGCTCGAGATTCCGACTGACGCCATCGGCCACCCGCTCGGTAACGTCGTGGGCCCGTCCGCGCAGCACATCGAGCACCTTGTCGCTCGACAGGTCGAGGCCGACCCCGTACACCTCGCGGCGATGGAAGCCGGACAGATACATCGCCGCCTCGCGCAGAGTCTTGGTGGGAATGCCACCACGCGACACGACCGTTCCCCCGGGCCGGGCATCCCGCTCGACGATCGCTACCGACTTCCCGAAGTAGGCAGCCATGGCGGCCGCCTTCTCGCCGGCCGGACCAGACCCGATCACCACCAAGTCATAACCGTTCGCCATCGAGCACCCCTCCTTGGTCAGGTCAGCGTACCGAAGGCTACGCCGTCGCGGGGCGCCGCACACCGCTCCTCATCGATGTGAAGTGGCGTGTAGCGTCCGCCCGATGGAAGACTCTTTCGACCCTCGGGACCAGGCTGCCTTCGACGCCCTGCAGGCGAAGCTGGTGCCCTTGTGGTCGTCGATCGACCACCTCAACACCGATGAGCAGACCATCGTGGTGGTCCCGTCCGCGGACGTCGACGTCGAGCTGTCCGCCAGCGAGCTGCAGGCCTACGAGGAGCGCTACTCTTTCTTGCTGTTCCTGCTTCGCCAGCCGCGCGCCCGGATGGTGTACGTGACAGGTCAGGCGATTCATCCCGACATCGTCGACTACTACCTCGATCTCCTTCCCGGAGTCATCCAATCGAACGCTCGCAAGCCGCCTGTTCTTCGTGTCGCCGATGGAGGCCAGGTTTCGGCCTTTGTCCCGCAAGCTGCTCGACCGGCCGCAGACGCTCGACGCATCCGGCGCGCTGATCCCCAACCCCGACCGGGCGCATCTCGTTCCCTTCATGACCACCTGGGACGACCGGGAGCTCGCCATGCGGCTCGGCATTCCCATGTACGGTGCCGACCCGGCGCACGCCGCATTCGGCACGAAGATGGCGAGGCAGACGCCTGTTCGCCGAGGCCGAGTGCCGCATCCCCGGGGGACGGAAGAAGCTGCGGACGCCGCCCACAGGTCATCGAGGCCGTCTTGGCTCTGCGTCGGTCGCCGTGCCCGGCCTACGTCGGGCCATCGTCAAGCACAACGAGGGAGTCTCCGGTTTCGGAAACGCGATCGTGGATCTGACCGCGCTTCCGTTCGACGGCAACGGTGGCGATATCGACCGGCATACTCGAGACTCCTGCCGGTCGACGACCACGTGGGCGGCGTCGATGGCTACTTCGACAACGCTGGCACGTGAGGGAGGCATCGTCGAAGAGATGGTGGAAGGGGAGCCTGATCTCCAGCCCCTCGGTGCAGCTGCGCATCACTCCGCTCGGCAAGTCGAGCTGCTCTCCACCCACGATCAGATGCTCGGCGGCGCCAGCGGCCAGGTCTTCATGGGCTCTCGTTTCCCGGCAACCCCGGCTACGCCACCAGATCTCCGATCAAGCGCCCGCAAGGTCGGGGAACGCTCGCCGGAGCGTGGGGTGATCGGACGCTTCGCCCTCGACTTCGTCGTCGTGCGCCGGGGCGACGGCTCATGGGACGACTACGCCATCGAGGTGAACCTGCGCAAAGGTGGCACCACCCACCCCTTCCTGACCTTGCAGTTCCTCACCGACGGCACTACGACGAGGAGGGCGCCGTGTTCGTGGCTCCCGACGGCACCGAGAAGCACTACGTCGCCTCGGATCACGTCCGGGTCGACAACCTCGAAGTGCTCACCCCGCAGGACCTGCTCGAGCTTGCCCTTCTGCGCGACCTGCACTTTGACCAGACACGCCTCGTCGGCCCGTATTCCACATGCTCTCTGCGATGCCCACGCACGGCTTCGTGGGTGTGACCTGTGTCGGCAACTCCGCCGACGAAGCCCAGCGCCGCTACGACGAGGTGCAGGTGGTCCTCGCCGAGGAAGCCGCTCGCCTCGCCCACTTCTAGAGCCTCACTCACTCGATGGCCACCGACCGAGGGCGAAGGGGGTGCGCATGGGAGTAGCCTCGGTTGAGAACCCTTTCCAGCCAAGAAGGGAGCCACATCATGCGCTCGAAATCAAGACGCCTACTCCTCATCGTCGCAGCCCTGTCGGCCCTCCTGGTCCTGCCATCGGGCACGGTATCTGCCGACCCGACCACCGACGCTCAGACCGTGGTCGGAGTCGAATTCCTTGGCGAGGCCATCATTCCCACGGGAACCCTGTTCGACGGAACCGAGATCGGAGGCCTGTCGAGCATCACGTACGACGAGGGCCGGGGGGTCTACTACACGCTGTCGGACGATCAGGGCAACCGAGCGACGGGAGATCCGGTCCGCTACTACACCGTGGGCATCGACTTGGCGGACGGCACGCTCGACGCCGGGGACGTCGAGTTCTTGCAGGCGACGCAGATCTTCGAAAACAAGAAGGCCCCGTTCCCACCCGGGGGCGTGGACCCGGAGGGATTCGTGCTGGCGCGCCGGGGCTCCTTCTTCATGTCGTCGGAAGGGAACCCCTTGGCCGATCCGATCATCGATCCCTTCATCCGGCGGATCAACCGCAACGGCAGGGCCACGGCGGACCTTCCGATACCCGACCACTATCTTCCGAACGGAGTGGATCACGGGGTGCGGTTCAACCTGTCCTTCGAAAGCCTCAATCTCACCCCTGACGGCCGCACCCTGGTGACTGCCGGTGAGGGGCCCCTCCTCCAGGACGGACCGGCTTCGACGTTCACCAATGGAAGCTTGGCTCGCCTCCTGACCTACGACCTCCGCATGCGCGCCCCGATCAGCGAGTACGTATACGAGGTGGCTCCGTGGGCCGAGGATTCGGTCATCTTCGGAGTGAACGGGATCGTCGAGGTTCTGCCGATCGACGACGCCGGCACTCTGTTGGTGATGGAACGGTCGTTCTCTGTCGGAGGAGTGCTCGGGGGCGGTACCGGCAACGTCGTCAAGATCTTCGAGGTCTCGACACTCGGTGCGACCGACGTCTTGGCCGTGGACGCTCTCTACGAGAATGGTGCCCCCATCGCTCTGACAACGGTGACCAAACGCCAAGTGTTCGCCTTCGACGACCTGGGCATCCCGATCGACAACATCGAGGGCATGACCTTCGGGCCTCGCGCTGCCGGACGGAAGATCCACCCTGGTCATCGTCAGCGACAACAACTTCAGTCCTGGCCAGTTCACCCAGTTCATCGTTCTGGCCCTGGAGACCGAGTCCGCCACCTGAGGCTGGACCCCGGCGCTGCCAACTCGGCGAGCCGGGGTCTCCGAAGGCGAGTCTGCGGCCGGAGGAGGCGGGCGTCCAGCCGTCGCTATCCAGAGCCACTGAGCCTGGACACCGACACCACCATGGGTCACCCTCGCGAAAAGTCCTCATCTCAGGTCACGAGCCGGCGCGTAGGTTGAGTGAATACCCCCTGACAGGAGAGACATATGCGTAGGCGATTCCCCCTCGTCATGGCAACGGTGTTCGTTCTGGTTCTTGCCGCGCTCCCAGTCGGTGCTGCTCCCAAACCCCCCGCCAAGCATCCGGTCGCAGTCGGCACAGGCGGAGCGGTCGCAACGGTCGACCCACTCGCCACGAACGCTGGTTTGGCGGTCCTTCGCAGCGGCGGCAACGCCGTCGATGCAGCGGTTGCCGCAGCGGCCGTGCTCGGTGTCACAGAGCCGTACTCCGCCGGCATCGGTGGAGGAGGATTCATGGTCATCTATCTGGCCGATACCGGCGAAGTCGTGACCATCGACGGGCGTGAAGAAGCACCGAGCGACCCGGCTTTTGATTCCGAAGTATTCCTCGAGGACGGCGTTCCCATTCCGTTCTTCCCCGAGCGGATCACCAGCGGACTCTCCGTCGGCGTACCCGGTACGTTCGCCACGTGGGTAGACGCCCTCGAGCGGTACGGAACCATCTCCCTCGCCCGAGCCCTCCAGCCAGGTCGCGTGGTAGCCCAAAGCGGGTTCGTGGTCGACCAGACCTTCGCCGACCAGACGGCCGGCAACCTGGAGCGGTTCCGGGCCATCCACTCGACCGCCGAGACCTTCCTGGTGGACGGCGAAGTGCCGGCCGTTGGTTCGGTATTCCGCAACCGCGATCTGGCCCGCACCTACCGACTGCTCCAGCAACAGGGCATGGACGGCTTCTACCGCGGACCCCTCGCCCAGGAGATCGTCGCCACCGTGCAGAACCCGCCGGTCGTGGACGATCCGCCGTTCGAAGTCCGTCCCGGGCTGATGATCCTCGACGACCTCGAGCAGTACGAAGTGCTTCATCCGGCACCGACGATGGTCGACTATCGCGGTCTCGAGGTCTACGGCATGGGACCACCCTCGAGCGGCGGAATCACGGTCGGTGAATCGCTCAACATCGGCGAGAACTACCCGCTCGATGCCGTGGACGATGTGACCTTCCAACATCACGTTCTGGAGGCGACCGCCCTGGCCTTCGCCGACCGCAATGCCTACATCGGCGATGACCGTCCCCAATACAACTATGTGCCCACAACCGGTTTGCTGTCCCAGGCGTTCGCCGACGAACGAGCTGCGCTGCTCGATCCACTAGCCGCGGCACCGAAGCCGGTGGCACCCGGCGATCCTTGTGGCGAGGACGGCAACCCCCTCTGTATTCCTGACGACGCCGCCGCTCGGCGCCGCTCGAGGGAACCTCGACTACCCACCTGGTGACGGCCGACCAATGGGGCAACGTGGTTTCGTACACGTTGACGATCGAGTCCACCGGCGGGAGTGCCATCACGGTGCCGGGCCGCGGGTTCCTGCTCAACAACGAGCTGACCGACTTCAACTCGACGGGCGACGGTCCCAACCTGCCTGCTCCGGGCAAACGACCACGAAGCTCGATGAGCCCGACAATCGTCCTCGACGACGGAGCACCGTTCCTGGCGGTCGGCTCGCCGGGTGGCTCCACCATCATCACCACCGTCGCGGCAATTCTCTTCAACCGCGTCGATCGCGGCATGAGTTTGCCGGAGGCGATCACTGCGGCGAGGGCGACGCAACGGAACACAACCTCGGTGGTAGCCGAGGCCGCCTATCGCGACCTGTACGGAGCCGGCCTGGAGGCGTTGGGTCATACCATGGCCGATGCCTCCGAAATCGGTGCGGCCACCGGGCTCGAGTTCCTCGGGGACGGGCTGCTGGAGGCGGTGGCCGAACCCGAGAGACGCGGCGGAGGAGACGCAGGGGTGGTGAGACCGAGCCGCTAGGACGAAAATCCCCCGGGTCGCGGTCCGATCGGGCCGCGACCCGGGGATTCTCAGGATACGGTTGAGTCGCGGCCCGGACTGCCGGCGAACGAACCTGGCGAAGGCCCTTCCCGAACCTCGCACAGACCCCGTTGACCCAACGACAATCCTCCTGCTCCGGGAGTTGGGCACGCCGCCTAGGTCATTCTCCGATAGGGTTCGGAGAGCGGAAGGAGCATCGGGCTCTCACATCGTTGCGTCCGATGGTCAGCCATGGACGAACACAACTATCTCCTCTTCGACGTCATGATCTCGGGGTCCCGAGACGAGGGCTACACCGTCCGCGTCCTCGAGTCGCCGGCTGGCCAAGCCAGCGCCGGTTTCGTTCCACCATTCTCCACGCTCGAGCTGGAGAACTTCGTCCTGAAGATGGGACACTCGTCCACCGGCCGTAGAGCCGCTCCGGTGTCCGCCGAAGTTCAGAAAGGCGACGCGGTCGAGTTCGGGAAGCGGCTGTATGACTCGGTGTTCGACGCCGACCTGCGGGCACTGCTCATGAGTTCGCATCAAGAAGCTGAGCGGGAAGGGCGTGGCCTCCGAGTGAGGCTCCGCCTTGCGGACGCCCCAGACCTGGCCGGCGTCCCTTGGGAATACATGTATGGTTCGGCTCCCAGCGGATTCCTCGCCCTTTCGTCCTGGACTCCGATGGTTCGGTACCTGGACCTTCCCCGAACGGTCAAGCCGCTGGCGGTGACTCCTCCGATTTCGGTGCTGGTGATGATTTCGAGTCCTCGCGACTACGAGCCACTCGACACAGACGGTGAATGGGAAAAACTCCAGGAGGCAACGAGGCCGCTCCAGCAGACCGGGGTCCTCACCATGGAGAGGCTGGAGGACGCAAACCTCCTCGCCCTTCAGCATCGGCTCCAGTCGGCGCCAATCCATATCCTCCACTACATCGGTCACGGAGCCTATGACAAGCGACTCGGTGGGGGCACCCTGGTTCTCGAAGGCGAAGACCATCAGGCGGTCCTTTGTCCCGGTGACGACCTCGCCGTCTCCGTAGCCGACCACCGGCACCTCCGCCTGGCGATTCTCAACGCCTGCGAAGGGGCCCGCTCCTCAATTGACGACCCGTTCGCCGGGGTAGCCCAACAGCTGCTGTCGAAAGGCATGCCCGCCGTCGTAGCGATGCAGTTTTCGATCTCGGACCAGGCAGCAATCGGTTTCTCAAAGGAGTTCTACGGCAGCGTCAGCAAGGGGTATCCCATCGACGCAGCGCTGAGCGAATCGAGGCGAGCCCTCTACACCGCCGGGAACTATGTGGAATGGGCGACGCCGGTCATCTACATGCGCTCGCCAGACGGGCAGGTCTTCACGATCGACGAGTCAGCGCCGCCCGTTCCGCCCAGCTCCGATCCGATCCAACCCGGCGAGCCAGCATCGGGAACACAATCGACACCCCTCGCTGGAATCAGCAGAAGCCTCGAACGGGCCGGGTATGAGCTCGACGTCCAAATGGACGACACGGAGATCGTCGTCTCGGGCATGGTGGATGGGCAGGGCGACGCACGGATTGTCGAAGAATCGGTGAAGGCTTCACTGACGGCGCTCGGAGTCGGCAGGATGATCACGACAAATCTCGTGGTGGTCGAGGATGAGATCCGGGCTTCGCTCGCCAAAGAAGGATTCCCTGTCGAGGTGGTCACGGCCGCCGGTGGAATCGAGCTGCGAGGCACGGTCGACAGCGAGAGTGACCTCAGGCGAATCGCGGGTTTGGCGGATGCCTACCTGGCGAGGCTCGACCGGGACACTCCAGTCAGTCTCAAGGTCCACAGTGTGGAAATGGTCGTCGCGCAGAGCCTCGAGAACGCCGGCTACACCCTTCAGGTCGATGCCTCACCCACCACCGTGACCGTGAAAGGAACGAGCGACGACGATGCTGCAGGCGCTCTGGTCGAACGGACCGTCAAGACGGCCCTCACCGCGGCGGGGATTGGGCGAACCGTCGAAGTGAGGTTGACCCCCCAGGACGTCGAGACACGTGTCGAGGCGCAGGAAGCTCCGAATCCCATGGCCGATCAGGCTGCCGCCGGGCCGCAACCGCAGGAGTCGCCGCCGACCGCGGCGGCAGCACCTTCGAAGAGCAGACCATGGCGTTGGGCGATTCTGGCGGTTGCCGTGCTGGGTATCGCCGGCGCGATCGGCTTGTTCTCTCTGGGGTCCGAGACGACCACCACACTGGACGGCGAAAACCTCGCTGCAACCGCTGCGGCTATGGAACAAGCGCTCGCAGACGCCGGCCTCACCGACGTCCGGGTCGGAATCGAAGGGTCGGGCTTGGCTGTCAAAGGCACCCTCCGCGGAGTGGAGGACATCGGGGTAGTCCAGGATGTGATCGCGGAGTTTGGGGGAGATCGCCCCACCACGCTCGATCTGACCATTCCCGCACCCGGGGTCGGAACCTTCGAGGTTGCCGTCGACGGAGCGGACACCATCATCGGAGGCGTGGCAAACACAGACACCATCGAGACGGATCAGGTGGTGGAGACGATCCTCGAAGCGTTCGGTGTCACCGGTGCCGAACCAGACCTGGTGTTCGTGGATGAACTCATCGGCAGCGCTCTACAAACGGCTGGATTCACCGACGTGGTCGTCACCGTCTCGGATGCAGCCGTCAGGCTCGAAGGCGTTGTCGACTCTGGCCAGGATGCGAGAGCGGTCGAAGAACTCACGACGCGAGTTCTTGAAAATGCATCGATTGGTCGGGCGGTTGTGGCGGGGGCGCTCGTCTCCCTCGAGCAGATTCTCACCAATACGCTCACGGAGTATCCGGCTTTGATGCTGGCGGTGACGGACGGCCGCGTCGTCTTGACCGGAGTCGTCGAATCGGACGGGGAGCGTGAGGCAGCCGAGACGATCGTCAGGGGCGAGCTGACGCGCCTAGGCGTGGACCGCGGAGTCGATACCGGTGGCTTGGCCACACTGCCGGAGTGGATCGGGCAGACCCTCGACGCCGTGGTTCTCGACGTCGTGGTTGGACCACTCGAGATCGAGATCGTGGTCGAGGTCGAGGGACCGATTCCGCCGTTCGAGCAGTACAGCGAAGTGGTGGACGCCCTCGCCGGTTTCGGTTCCGGGAGAGAAACGACCATGATCGTGCGTGGAGAGCCCGTCACTGCCCTCGAAGAGGCCCTGGCAGGTACCGGCATCTTCGTCTCGGTGATCTCCATCACCGAGGACGGCATCGTGGTCGAGGTAGGCGCGGCGGTCGATTCGGTGGCAGCGATCGAGGCCGCCGAGCGAGTCGTCCTGGATGCCATGGGCGCGCTGGGTTACGAGGGCACAGTCGTCGTCCAGAATGAGCAACTCCCCATGACCGGACTGGGCTCAGGACAAACGGCTCTTCTCGCCTTGAGCCTGATGGCCGCCGGCGCCGCCATGCTCGCCGCCACGACCAAGCACCCGAAGGAATGTGTGGCTGCTCCTCGCAGACAGGATCGGTCTTTCCCACCGCGTGGCCGTTTTTCAAGTAGTCAGCTGAACGATCGCGGCGTCGCCGGGCCTCGATCCACCAGACGACATTTCGGCTCGGAGCAGCCCCGCGATCCGCCGATAGGCAGGCTCGTTGGACGCCGCAATGATTACCCTTGATCACCCCAAGCCGGTGCGCCGAAATCGGTAGGCTCGGACAGCAGTGATCCCGTCTCCCTCGGAGGAGTCATGCGCCGCTCGCGTTTCGTCCGTCTTGCTCTCGCTCTCGCCCTGCTAATTTCGGTCTTCGCCACGGTTCCGGCGGTTGCCGACCACACCGACGCGCCGGTCGGGGTGGCCCTGGTGGGGAGCCTGCAGTCCGAGTTGGGGTGTGCCGGTGACTGGGACCCCGCCTGTCCCGACACCGAACTGGACTACGACGCCAACGACGAAGTCTGGCAAGCGGTCTTCGACCTGCCCGCCGGCGATTGGGAGTACAAGATAGCCCTCAACGACTCCTGGGACGAGAACTACGGAGCAGGTGGCGTTTCGAACGGCGCCAACATCGCTCCTCCCCCTGGCGGCCGACACCTCCGTGAAGTTCTACTACTCGCACGTCACCCACTGGGCGACCGACGACCAGACCTCCGCGTATCGTCACCGCGCCCGGCTCCTTCCAGGCCGCATTCGGATGTGCAGCCGATTGGGATCCCTCCTGCCTCCGCTCCTGGCTCCAGGACCCCGACGGAGACGGGACCTACGAGATGACGACCACGGCGCTACCGGCCGGCGCCTACGAAGCCAAAGCCGCCATCAACGAGGCATGGGACGAGAACTACGGCGCAGGCGGAGTGCCGGACGGCGCCAACATCGCATTCACGGTGGACGCCGCGGTGACGAGGTCACCTTCAGCTTTGTCTCGGCCACCAACACGCTCACCATCACCGTCACGCGGGTGACGGTGGCGGTCTCGAGCCCGGAGACGAGGACTTGGTTCGCCCGGCCCTCCGCCACCCATTCGCCGACGAGATCCTCTACTTCACGATGCCCGACCGCTTCGACGACGGCGATCCCACCAACAACTGCGGCGACTACCCCGGCCCCTGCGTCGCCGACGACACGGAAGCAGAACGTCCTCACCCACGGCTACCTTCCCAGCGATCGCGGCTATTACCACGGCGGCGACCTCGCCGGCCTCCACGACCAGCTCGACTACCTCGAGGGCCTCGGCATCACCGCCATCTGGGTCGGCCCCATCTTCAAGAACAAGCCGGTCCAGCCCGACTCCTCCAACCTGTACGGCCACTCCTCCGGCTACCACGGCTACTGGATCGAGGACTTCCTCGAGGTCGATCCGCACCTCGGCACCAACGCCGAGTTCCAATCGCTCGATCGACGATGCCCACAGCCGCGGCATCAAGGTCTTCATGGACATCGTCACCAACCACACCGCCGACGTGATCCAACTGGAAGGCAACGCCGGCTACCGCAACAAGACCGACTACCCCTACCTCGACGTCCGCCGACGTTCCGTTCGACGACTCGGACTACGCCTATTCCGGACAGGATCCCTACACCTTCCCCGAGGTCGACCTGACCAGCTTCCCCTACACACCCACCCTTCCGCCGGCGACGAGACCGTCAAGAACCCTGACTGGCTCAATGACCCACTCTTCTATCACAATCGGGGCGACACCGAGCTTCACCGGAGAGAACTCCCTCTACGGCGACTTCTTCGGCCTCGACGATCTTGTGGACCGAACGCAAAGAGGTAGTCGACGGCATGGTCGACATCTACTCGTACTGGATCGATGAGTTCGGCGATAGACGGATTCCGGATCGACACCACCAAGCACGTCAACCTCGAGTTCTGGCAGAAGTTCGGCCCCGACATCCTCGACCGCCGCCGAGGCGGCCGGCATCGACGACTTCTTCGCCTTCGGCGAAGTCTACGACCAGAACTTTGGACCACGCTTCATGAGCGAGTTCTCCACCAAGGGCGATCTCCAATCCACCATCGACTTCGGCTTCCAATTGGCCGTCCGAGATTTCGCCTCCCAGGGCGGCGCCACCGACAACCTGCCGAATTCTTCGCGCTCGACGACTGGTACACCGACGCCGACAGCAACGCCTATGCCATGCCCACCTTCGTCGGCAACCACGACATGGGTCGGATCGGCTACTTCCTCCAAGGTGTCGACCAAGTCGGCGCCGACGACGCCGAACTGGTGGCCCGCTCCCAACTCGCCCAGGCCCTGATGTTCTTCTCCCGGGGTCAGCCCGTCATCTATTACGGCGACGAACAGGGATTCACCGGTACCGGAGGCGACAAGCTGGCTCGCCAGGACATGTTCGCCAACGAGGTCGCTGACTACGCCGACGACGATCTCCTGGGCACCGCCGCCACCCCCAGCGACGACAACTTCGATCCCACTCATCCGATCTATCAAGCCCTGGCCGACTACGCGGCCGTGTACTCGGCAACCGAGCACGCTGCCCTGCGAACCGGCGCACAGATCCATCGCTCGAGCACCGATGGTCCGGGCATCTACGCGTTCTCGCGCATCGGCCGTGATGAGAAGGTCGAATACACGTGGCGTTCAACAACGCCGAGAACGACGCGCAGGCGCCGACATCGCCACCTACTACGGCGAAGGAATCGACTTCGACCTGGTGATCTCATCGGGAACCTCTGCCGCGACGCTCACGCACCGATGCCGATGGACACCTGCCGGTGAACGTCCCGGCGCTTGGAATCGTCGTCTACCGCGCCACCGGGCCCATCCCCGCCAGCGCCACCGCTCCGGGCATCGCTATCACCAGCGTGGTCGACGGCGAGACGGTGACGCTCGGCGTCGACTCGATGGACGGCCACGATGTCGTCGAGCGGCTCGAGATCGGCGCCACCTTCGACCGCGACCTGTTCGCCGAAGTCACGTTCGCGGCCTGCATCGACGGCGGCGACTACGTTCCGATCGGCACCGACGACAACCCGCCATATCGAGTCTTCTACGACGTCGAAGTTACCTGCCAGAAGGAACATCCGTCTCGTTCAAGGCAATCGTCGATGACCTGTCGGGCAACCTGAACGCCGACAAGGTAGAAGGCGTGCTTCCAGTCATCGAAACCGAGGAACCACCCCCACCTGGGGCCGGGCCCGGCTACGCCATCGTCCACTACCTGCGGACAGACGGCGACTACGGCGACGAAACCACCGGGGATTACAACGATTTCTGGGGTCTGCACTTGTGGGGCGACATCGACGAGACCATCGAGTGGACCGCCCCCAAACCCTTCCTCGGTGAGGACGAGTACGGACGTTTCGCCTGGGTCAAGCTGGCACCCGGAGCTTCCGAGGTGGGCTTCATCGTCCACCGCGGCGACGTCAAAGACGGCACCGACGCCGACCGATTCTTCGACCCCAGCCAGACCCCCGAAATCTGGCTGCGTCAGGACGACGCCACCATCTACACCTCGCAGGCGGCTGCGCAAGGCTACGCCACCATTCACTACCACCGCGACGACGGTGACTACGGCGATCCGACCAGCGCCGACTACAACGATTTCTGGGGTGTCCACCTGTGGGGCGATGCCATCGACCCGGCCGAGGGCACCGACTGGACATCACCGAAGCCGCCGACCGGCACCGACGACTTCGGCGTCTTCTGGGACGTCCAGTTGGCCGACCCGACGGCTGCGCTCAACTTCATCATCCATCGCGGCGACACCAAGGACCCCGGACCCGACCAGTCCTTCGTGCCGTCCGACGACGCCACGGTGTGGGTCACGTCAGGTGACGAGACCATCTACCCCCAGCAGGGCGCTGCCCAGCAATTCGTCAGGCTCCACTACCACCGCCCGGACGGCGATTATGGCGACGCCACCAGCAGCGATTACAACGACTTCTGGGGCCTTCACACCTGGAACGCCGCCGATGATCCCGGATGGACCACGCCGCGCAAACCGACCGGCAGCCGACAAGTTCGGAGTCTTCTGGGACGTTCCGATCACCAACGCCGACCTGCCCTTGGCCTACATCATTCACCGAGGCGACACCAAGGATCCCGGGCCTGACCAATTCCTCGATCGGACCGAATGGGGCTTCGAGGTCTGGCAGCTCTCGGAGGCCGATCCCGACAACCCCTACATTCTGCCCGTCCCCGCCGCGCCTGGAAACAGTGGCGACTTGACCAAGGCGAGGGCCCATTGGGTGGCGGCCGACACCGTGGTATGGCCCGCTGCCACCGACTCCACAGCCACCTACGAGCTGTGGTGGTCGCCAGACGGTTCCCTGGAGCTTGCCGACGACGGCACGGTGAGCGGCGGTTCCGCCATCCCCTTCACCCTCGACGGCACCTACCCGACCGGCATCGACGGTCGACTTCACCTCGGTCGACCTTCCCCAGCTCCGGCTGGACGCCGGCGACCTGGCCGTGGTGCCCGATATCTTGCGCGGGCAGTTCGCCGTTGTGGCCACCTCGACATCTGGGGTTCGCCTGGCCGCAACCGGTCTGCAGATTCCCGGCGTGCTCGACGACCTGTACCTCTACGACGGAGACCTGGGTGTCGTGTGGGACGGAGACGTTCCCACCGTGAAGTTGTGGGCGCCGACAGCTCAGAACGTGGTGCTCCAGCGGTTCGCTGATTCCGATCCGTCCTCCATCGCCATCGTCGAGGACATGGTCCGAGATGACGCCACCGGCGTGTGGAGCGTGACCGGCGACGCGTCATGGGAAGACGAGTATTACCTGTTCGACGTCGAGGTGTGGGCGCCATCCACGCAGTCCGTCGAGACCAACCTGGTCACCGACCCTGCTTCCCTGTCCCTGGCCACGAACAGCGCTCGGACCCAGATCGTCGATCTGACCGACCCGGCTCTGGCACCCGAAGGATGGGATTCCGCCTCCAAGCCGCCCCTGGCCGCTCCGGAGGACATCTCCGTCTACGAGCTCCATGTCCGCGACTTCTCGGTCGATGACGATTCGGTGCCCGAGGCGTACCAAGGCACCTACAAGGCCTTCACGGTGGACAACTCCGATGGCATGGGGCACCTGAGTGCTCTGGCCGAGGCCGGGCTCACCCACCTGCATCTGTTGCCGGTATTCGACATCGCCACGATCAATGAGAACAAGGCAGAGTGGCAGGCGCCTGATCCGGCGGTCCTCTCCGCCTACCCGTCCGACTCCGAGGAACAACAGGCGGCCGTCACCGCCACCGCGGACCTGGACGGATTCAACTGGGGCTACGACCCGTGGCACTACACGACGCCGGAAGGCTCCTATGCCACCGATCCGGACGGGACCACTCGGGTGGTCGAGTTCCGGGAGATGGTCCAGGCCGTCAACGAGACCGGCCTGAGGGTGGTGCTGGATGTGGTCTACAACCACACCAACGCCTCGGGCCAAGCGGACAAGTCGGTGCTCGACCGGATCGTCCCGGGCTACTACCACCGGCTCGACGCCGACGGGGTGGTTGCCACCTCGACGTGCTGCGCCAACACGGCGACCGAACACGCCATGATGGAGAAGCTCATGGTCGACTCGGTGGTCACTTGGGCCAAGCAGTACAAGGTGGACGGATTCCGCTTCGATCTCATGGGCCACCACTCGCTGGCCAACATGAACGCCGTGCGCTCTGCTTTGGACGTCTTGACCCTGGCCGATGACGGCGTGGACGGCTCATCCATCTACCTGTACGGCGAAGGCTGGAACTTCGGCGAGGTGGCGGACAACGCCCGATTCATCCAGGCCACCCAGCTCAACATGGCCGGCACCGGCATCGGCACCTTCAACGACCGAATTCGAGACGCAATCCGAGGCGGAGGACCGTTCGACGAGGGCGACAACCTGGTACTCAACCAGGGTTACGTCAATGGTGCGTGGTACGACCCCAACGAACTGGTCACGACGACGGGAGTTCCCGAGAGCACCCAGCTCGATGAGTTGCTCCTGTCGGCCGACCAGATCCGGGTGGGACTGGCGGGCAACCTGGCCGATTACACGTTCGTCGACCGCAACGGCACCACGGTGACCGGTTCGCAGGTGGACTACAACGGCGCCCCGGCCGGGTACACCGGTGATCCCCAAGAGCACATCTCGTACGCGTCGGCCCATGACAATCAGACCCTCTTCGACGTCGGGCAGTATCACCACCCCCTCGCCACCTCGATGGAGGATCGGGTGCGCGCCCAAAACGTGGCACTCGATGTGGTCGCCTTGTCCCAAGGCATTCCGTTCTTCCACGCCGGGTCGGACATGTTGCGGTCGAAATCGTTCGACCGTGATTCTTTCAACTCGGGCGATTGGTTCAACAGCCTCGACTTCTCGTACGAGTCGACTCGCTACGGGGTGGGGTTACCGGTGGCGGGGAAGAACCAGAACGACTGGTACCTCATCGGACCACGGTTGGCCGACCCGACGTTGGCTCCCGAGAAGGCGGATGTCGAGGCATCCGTGACGCATCTCCGGGAGATCCTGGAGGTCCGGCGGAGTTCAGCGCTGTTCCGGTTGACAACCGGGGATGAGATCAATGCCCGGGTGGCCTTCCACAACACCGGACCCAGCCAGATCCCCGGGGTGGTCGTCATGTCGATCTCCGACACGGTCGGGACCGACCTGGATCCTGGGGCAGACGCCCTCTGGACGATCATCAACCCGACCGATGAGGCAGTCGAGTACGTGGTCGACGAACTGACCGGAGAAGCCGTCGTGCTCCATCCGGTGCTGGCGGAGTCGGCCGACCCGGTGGTGCAGGCAGCCGCATTCGACGACGCCACAGGCACGTTCACCGTGCCGGCCCGCACGACGGCAGTGTTCGTAGACGAGGCACCGGATGTGGTTCCACCTGAGGCCGTCGCCGACCTCCTACTGGTCAGCGGCAACGGGATCGGCCGCAGTCAATATCAGGTGGTGGCGAGCTGCACCGACGACCGAGACAACGACCCGGCGGTCCGAGCGCGACTGAACGGTGCGGCGGTCCGGGACGGCCAGATCGTCACTTTCGTGCCGAGCAACCAGCCGCGCTGGGTGGTGCGAAGAGGCGACCTGATTGTGTTCGGCAAGCTGTTCGAGCTGACCGTCAAATGCACCGATGAGGCGGGCAATTCGGACCTGGCCACTGCAACCGTGACGTTGGGCAGGCCTCGGGGCGTCGACGGAAGGAACTTCTGAGGAAAGGGGTTTCCGGGGTGCCCGACGAAGCGCCCCGGAAGCTCTGATCCAACGCCATCGAGCCGGGGCCCATCCCCCCTCTAGGCCTCACTCACCACTCTGGGCGGCTCTGGCACAGCCTCGACTGTGCCGGTTCGGGCAAGTCCCGCAACTGAGTCCCGTCAGTCGGAAAGCACCTATTGGCGACTCAACCTGCCAGGAACGACTCCCGATAGTCTTCCAGCGCGGCGGAGATCACAGCACGGGCGTGATCCGCCTCGTAGGTGCCAATGACGTCGATGGCGTTCTCTTTGTCTCCGGTCATCTGCATTTTGTAGGTCCCGAAGTAGTGGACGATTCGATTGACGACCGGCTCGGGAAGGTGGCGTAGCTCCGTGGCGTAATCGAACACCGAGTCGCTCGCCAGGACCGCGATGATCTTGTCGTCCGCTTCGCCGCCGTCGAGCAGCTGCAGCCCACCGAGCACGCGGGCAGGGATGACCACCTCGGCGCGATCGATACGTTGCTGGCTGAGCACGCAGATGTCGAGCGGGTCTTCATCGCCGGCTGCGGTGAGGGGCGTGAGTTCGGCAACCCTCTTGCCACAGAAGGTCTGCGGAATGAAACCGTAGAGCGTCGGTGGAAGAGCCGAGCTTCCTTGCGGCCGGTCCACTCGGAGGTAGCCGGTCCCCTTGTCGATCTCGTATTTGACGGCGTCAAACGGTGTGATCTCGATGTAGGCATCCACGACGCTTGGCGGGTCAGGACCCGGAGACAACCCATGCCAAGGGTGCGGCCGAAAGCGGTCGAACTCGGTCATCGGTCGAACTCGGTCATAGAGACACCAGGAAAGAGGCAAGCGAATACACCTCACCATTGAAGCATCCTCGCCGGGACTTTGCACTGAGTCAGAACCCCATCGCTAGCTGCTGGCCGGTCGTAGAATCCTCCGCAGCGCCGACCATCGGGGCCGACGCCGTGAACGGGGGTTATTCATGGTGACTGCTATCGAGGCGTTTGTCGTGCCAGACGGCGAGGGAAGGCTCATCCAAGGTCCCGCCGGCGGGCCGGCCACCATAAAGGCCGACACGAAGAGCACCGGTGGCAGCCTGAGCCTATTGGAGGTGACCGTTGGCCCGGCAGAGGGTCCGCCATCCCACGTCCACCGGCGCGAGGATGAACTGTGGTATCTGCTCGACGGCCGTTTCAGATTCATGGCCGATGGTCGCCTGTTTGAGGCAACACCGGGTTCCACCGTGTTCGTGCCTCGGGGCACCAGCCACTGCTTCCAGAACCTCGAGGAACGCCCTTCGCGCATTCTGGTTCTGTTCGCACCATCAGGCATGGAGCGGTTCTTCGAGGAGCACTCACTCTTGCCTCCCGGGCCGGTCGACCCGGACCGTTATCGCGAGATAGCAGAGCGATCCTGGATGGAGGTCCTTGGACCACCGCTCGCCCAGTCGCATCCCCTTTGACGGCGAAGGCACCTCAACCGGCGACGGCTTCCGCTTCGGCCAGCACTCGGAGAGAGTTCTCTCCGAGGACCTTGCGAATGTCGCCTTCGGTCCACTCACGCCGCAGCAGTTCCTCGGTGATCGCCGGGTAGCACGACACGTTCTCCAGTCCGTCGGGCATCATCGATACCCCATCGAAGTCGGATCCGAGACCCACTCCATCGATACCTGCCACCTCGGCGATGTACTCGATATGGTCGACAACGTTGGAGACCGAACCACGGTCGAGGTCCAGCTCTGATTCGATCCGCTCGATCTCCGAGGCGACAGCCTCCTCGTCACCACCCAGTTCGATCCGCAGGCGACGCCACTCGGCGAACATGTCTCGCATCGCAACGGCCGTGGAGGGGACGACGAACCCCGGGAAGAACACGGCCATCACCACGCCACCTCGTTTTCCCAACTCGGCGAGGACGTCGTCCGGAACGTTGCGCGGATGAGGAGCGAGCGCCAGGGCGTTCGAATGCGAGGCGATGATCGGCGCCGTCGACACCTCCAAGGCGTCGCGCATGGTGGACGGGGCGACGTGAGAGATGTCGACGAGCATCCCGAGGCGGTTCATCTCCCGGACAACCTGCCGCCCGAAGTCTGTCAGCCCGCCGAACTGCGGCTCGTCGGTCGCCGAGTCCGCCCAGGAGGTGTTGTCGCTGTGGGTCAGGGTCATGTAGCGGACGCCTCGCTCGGCGAGCGCGTTCAGCTTCTCGAGTGAGTTCTCGATGCAGTGCCCACCCTCTGCGCCAAGCAGTCCTCCGATCCGTCCGGCGGCCATGGCTCGACGAACATCATCGGCAGAGCGGGCCTGCGCCAGCCGATCGTCTCGCGCAGTCATTCGCTCCACGAGGTCGATCTGCCGGAGAGTCATTTCGTGAGGGTGGTCGATGCTGGCGGGTACATAGACGGACCAGAACTGGCCCCCCACTCCCCCGGCGAGCATGCGTGGAACATCGGTGTGGTAGTCCGGCAGAGGACCTCTGGGGTCGGCTCGATCAAGGTCGCCATCGGCCTCGGTATGCAACTTCCACGGCAGGTCATTGTGTCCGTCCACGACCGGAAGATCGGCATGGATGCGAAGCGCCTTGGTATGAAGGTAGGTCATCCCACCACGCTACTTGGACAGCGCGGCAGGTGAGGGACGCCGACCCACGGCCGGCGCACCTGCCATCCGGCGAGAGGCCGCTCTCGAGATTGCCTCCCTACTCGGGGGGCCGGCCGCGTAGGGTTGGAGAGGCGGCCGTGGGAGGTGGTGGAGGAGGCAGAGGGTTCTGCGACGAGTCGGGAGGAACCCGATTCGCCTCCGCTGAGATGTCTCACCTGAGGTCAGCCGACACCCGCAGTGGCTCGACAACCGGAGTCGCGGTGATGGATCGCTGGCCCGTTGGGTGACCTGGTGGTCTGTCCGGTCCAGTGATCGGCCCAGTGATCGGCCCAGTGATCGGCCCAGTGATCGGCCCAGTGATCGGCCCAGTGATCGGCCCAATGACCAAACCAGTGGCTGACCGTGCCGCTCGGGCTTCTCGTGGAAGCGGCCTGCTCCGCTCGGAACGCAGAACCGATCGAATGGAACGCGACACGAGAGGACAGACCATGACCATGACCAAGAAGTCCCTCATCCCCTTCCTGGCGGTAGCGACCGCCCTGGTGGGTCTTGTGATGCTCCAGCCTGCGGAGGCCGGACCCTTCAACGAACAGGTGAGCGGCAACTTCATCGACACCGCCATCGACACCAACGGAGACGGCACCCAGGCCAACTACTTCAGCGGGGTGGCCAAAGGCAACGGGAGCCCAACCTACGAGGGTCTCGTCGAGATCATGTTCGGTCCCACGGGCCTTTGTGACGCTGACGAGCTCGAGGGCACGATCGTCGAGTACAGCATCGTTCGTCGCTACAGCAACGGTGATCTCGCCTTCTCGCGCCTCGTCGACGGAAGCCTTTGCTTCGACCCTGGATCGGGTCTCAGCGAGGTTGTCATCAACGCCGAGGTCACTGGTGGCACCGGCCGCTACGCCCAGGCAACCGGCACCTACACCGCCGCCTTCACCGTGAAACTCCTGGTACCGGATCCGCTCGGCGGAATCGGCCACGGAGCGTTCTACGGCGACGTGAGCAGCTGACGTATCCGCGCTTGGGTCGGCCGCTGGGAGGCGGCCGACCAGTGCGTCGGGTTCAGAACCTGTCGAAATCTCGGGCCTGAACCGACCAGCCTCCACTCCCACTTGTCGTGTCCAGGCTGGCAAACCCCGAGGTCAGGGCAGGGTGACGAATTGGCCGAGAAACGCTCGAGCCTCTTCTGTGTCCACCCGATAGGTCTTGTCGCTTGCCTTGCACTGCGAATCGCCCGTGACCGTGATCGACACGACGACATCCGTCTCGCCGATGAAGTGCGGCCCACCCGAGTCACCAAAACACGTCCCGGCGTTACCGGTGGCGGGATTCATGTTGAACTTCGCCCACACGGAGTTTCGGGACGAACCCGACTGGTAGGCCATGCGCCGAAGGCCGTCGTAGTAGATCTCGTCGAATCCGCCCGTGATGGCCTGGCGGACACCTCCATACCCAGCCGCCACGAAGCTCTCACTGCGGTACCCCTGTGCCGTGTACGCATCGATGGTCCCCAAAGGGGCGAGCTGAGCAGGCACGATATCGGTGATCGGCTCGTCGAGTATCACCACGGCGATGTCGTGTGGGTCGTTGTATCCGCCAGATCCGTATTCGGGATGAGTGACGGCGAGACCAGAGTGCAATTCGTCGGCCACAATCGCATCATCCGCATCTGCCGCGAAGGTCACCCAGACCTGTTCCAGGCCTTCTGTGCAATGCGAGGCGGTGAGGAAGACATCGTCGGCGATCAGCGTGCCCGAGCAAATCCAGTCCCTTGATCCATCGTCGAACTCCATGACCAGGGCACCCGTCTGAGGGTGACGACCGTTGTCAGGCTCACCGAAGACAATGGCGAGAGCCGGCGCCGCCACCACCGACATCAGCAGAACCAGGCTCAGGATGAATACCGGGCGTCTCATCGGATCTCCTCTTGTCGAATGCACCCATTCAAGCCGGTTGCCGCAACGGAGGCACCGGCCGGCGGCAATCTTCGTTGACGATCCGACGCTCAACGTTCCCGTGTGACCTCGCGGTTCGAAAGAACCCCCTGCACCGTCGTCGGTATGCTCAACCAGCGACCGACCAACAGGAGCACCGATGGCATGGCAACGGGGCGACCCCATCCGGACCGGCGAGGACTACATCGAAAGCCTCCGACGCCGGGATCTGACCGTCTACCTGTTTGGAGAGCGGGTCGAGGAACCCGTCGACCATCCCATGATCAGGCCTTCCATCAACGCGGTCGCCGAGACCTTCAACCTCGCCACCAGCCACCCGGAGCTGGCAACCGCCAAGTCGGCACTGACGGGCGAGCGGGTCAATCGGTTCCTCCACATCACCGACAGCGTGGAGGACGTCGTCGCCCAGAACAAGATGCAACGCCGTCTCGGCCAGATCACCGGAACCTGTTTCCAGCGCTGCGTCGGCATGGACGCCCTCAATTCGCTCTACTCGCTCACCTATGACGTCGACGCCGAACTCGGCACGCCCTATCACGAGCGCTTCAGGGACTTCGTGGCCATGACCCAGCGCCACGGATTCGTGATTGGAGGTGCCATGACCGACGTCAAAGGCGACCGATCGAAAGGTCCGTCTCAGCAGGCAGATCCTGACATGTTCGTGCACATCAGCGAACGGCGAGACGACGGCATCGTCATCCGGGGTGCCAAAGCCCACCAGACTGGATGCATCAACTCGCATTGGATCGTGGTGATGCCCACGATGCGGCTCACCGAGGGCGATGAAGACTATGCCGTGGTCTGCGCCATACCGGTTGAGGCACCCGGCATCACCTACGTGTACGGCCGCCAGTCGTGCGATACGCGAGCGATGGAGGACGGCGATCTCGACGTGGGCAACGCGCTCTACTCCGGGCAGGAGGCAATGATCATTCTCGAAGACGTGTTCGTGCCATGGGAGCACGTGTTCCTCAACGGTGAGGTCGGCTACGCGGCCACCCTCGTCGAACGCTTCACCGCCTATCACCGGCGCAGCTACGTCTGCAAGGCCGGGGTCGGCGACGTCCTCATCGGCGCGGCCGCCCTGCATCGCTGAATACAACGGGGTGGAGAAGGCCTCCCACATTCGCGACAAGCTCGTCGAAATGACCCATCTCAACGAGACCATCTACGGCACCGGGATCGCCGCCTCTTACGAGTCGTTCGCCACCGAGGCGGGCAACTACGAACCCGATGCCATGCTCACCAACGTGACGAAGCACAATGTCACTCGCTTCCCCTACGAGATCGGTCGTCTCGCCCAGGATCTCGCCGGTGGCGCGGTGGCCACGATGCCGTCGCAGCAGGATTTCGATCACGAGGAGATCGGTCCGCTGCTGGAGAAGTATCTGCGGGGTCGTGACGACATCCCGACAGAAGCGAGGGTTCGCATCCTTCGCCTCATCGAGAACATGACGATGGGCCGCAACGCCGTTGGATACCTCACCGAGTCCCTCCATGGCGCCGGGTCGCCTCAAGCCCAGCGCGTCCAAATCACCCGTCACATGGACGTCGAGGCAAAGAAGGACCTTGCCCGTCGAATCGCTCAGATCGACGAGGCCAACTGACCGATCCAGGTCCACCGGCCGTGGTCGTGGATAGGGCAGAATGGGCACCGAACAGGCACCACAAGGGAGGATTCACCGTGGATTTTCAACAGCTCATCGATCGAGTGATGCGCATCGTCAAGCTCCAACCGGACGCCTATCACGAGGTGGCAGAGGACGAGTCAGCTACAACTGGTGCGTTCATCGTGGCCATCGCCGCCTCTCTGCTGGGAGGAATCGGCACCTCGCTGGGCAACGCCGACGTGGGCATCGGCAGCGCCATCGTCGGTGCCATCATCTTTGCCCCGCTCGGTCTCCTCATCGCTACCGGCGTCTTCCATCTGATCGCCAAGGTCTTCGGTGGCACCGGCGATTTCATGTCCCTTCTCCGGCCACTCGGCCACGGCTATGCGCCCGCCGCCCTCGGCCTCATTCCGATCGTGGGTCTCTTGGGCTCGATCTGGGTCCTGGTCTGCTCGGTCATCGCAGTCCGGGAAGTCCACGGACTCTCCACCGGGGCTGCCATCGCAGTGGTGCTCATCCCGGCTGCGCTCATGATCCTGCTGGTGGTCTTCGCGATTGTCGCTCTGGTGGCGGCGCTGTCCGTGGCTTAGCCGCCGTCGGACACGGGTTGGGAGTCGACACCCTCGTCGCTTCCGTAGCCTTTCAAGTCCGGGAGCCGGAGACTGACGAGGAATCCAAACACGACGAAGACGGTGGCCAGCTGGGATGCTCGTTGGGCCGCATCGGCGAACGCCTGGGAAGCAGCTCGGACCACTTCCTCCGAGCCTGGTTGTTCACGGAACCCATTGAGCGCTTGGCCCGCTGAAGAGCTCATCGCCTCGGCGATTCCCTCGGCAGCTGCCGGGGGAAGCCCCGGAACGTCGGCCAAGGCGTCCGAGGTCGCTGAGGCCAAATTCACGGCCAGGACCGTTCCGAGGAGGGCGATGCCGAGCGCAGATCCAACCTGGCGAAAGGTCGACTGCATGCCTGACGCCTGTCCCGACTCGCCGGGTGGCACCTCGGCCAGGATGGTGCTGGTGAGTTGGGCCGACGCCAGCCCCACTCCAACGCCGTAGACGAAGAGAATGGGAACCAAGGTGGAATTGGCCACGGTGGGCGAGATCACCACGCCGATCATGAAGATCGCCACTGCCTCCAAGCCCATCCCGGCCGACACCACCCGGCGCGGCCCGAACCGGTGGGCCAAGCCCGCCGCCGACGGCCCGCCGATGAACGCTCCCACGGCGAGTGCCACGAGGAGCAATCCGGTCCGGAAGGCGGTGTAACCCAAGACGGCCTGGAGAAACAGCGGAAGGATGAAAATCAGGCCGAACTCCCCCAGCGCCAGAATGGCCCCGGCGATGTTCCCGTTGCGGAAGCTCTGGAGTCGGAAGAGACCGAGATCGAACAACACAGGGAGGCCGGCGCGGCGACGTCGTAGCTCGGTGCGGACGAAAACCACCAAGCCGGTCACCGCGATCGCAAACGTAAAGGGCACCGGCGACAGCGCTTCGAATGGCCAAGCCCACGAGCCGATGGCGAACGGATCCGTGGGCGTCCACCACCCGTAGCGAGCCCCTTCGATGAGCCCGAAGACGAGGCTGGTCAAGCCCAGCGACACTGAAAGGACCCCCACCACATCGAACCCCCGGGCTGCGGACTCGTCGCGACTGTCGGTCACGAACAGGACTGACCCCAGAATCACCAACGCCCCGATCGGGATGTTGATGTAGAACGCCCACCTCCACGAGTGCTCGGTCGTGAGCCAACCACCCAGCAATGGTCCGAGGGCGGCCATCCCGCCGATGACCGAACCCCAAATCCCGAAGGCGATCGCACGATCCCTCCCCTGGAAGGTCGCATTCACCATCGAGAGCGTGGCGGGAAGAATCATGGCGGCGCCTACCCCCTGCAGGGTCCGGGCGCCGATGAGCCATGCCGCTGAGGGCGCCTGCCCCGCCATGGCGCTGGCCACGGTGAAGACGACGACGCCGGTGTGGAAGAGTCGCTTGCGGCCGTACAGATCGCCGGTCTTCCCGAGGGTGATGAGGAGGGCGGCAAAGACCAACGAGTAGATCGTGTTCACCCACTCCGCCTCGACCAGTTCGATACCGAGCTCTTCGATGATCGAGGGGATCGCCACGTTCACGATCGTGGCGTCGACGATGATGATCGCAACACCCAAGGCAAGCACAGCCAAACCGAACCAGCGTCGTTTGTCCATCCGTACAGTTTGCCACATTCCGACGCAATGTCGGTATCCAAACCGGGAAGGTCAGGCAGCGATCGACGCAGGCCGAAAGCCTCGGCGAGTAGAGCCTTTGGGTCCCGTCAGGCGGCGACGCCAGACGGACAAATCAGCTGTCGGGATGCTCCGACTCCCAGGCCTCTGCCACCGCCCTGGCCACTGCGGGCGCCACGTCTGGGTTGAACACGCTGGGGATGATGTAGGAGGCGCGCCGCTGCTCGTCGGTCACGACAGCCGCAATCGCTCGCGCTGCTGCCACCTTCATCGATTCCGTAATCCCCGATGCGTGAGCGTCCAATGCTCCGCGAAAGACCCCCGGGAAGGCGAGAACGTTGTTGATCTGGTTCGGGAAATCCGACCGGCCGCTTGCCATCACCGCCGTGAACTCACGTGCTCCGGCCGGATCGACCTCCGGCGTCGGGTTGGCGAGAGCGAACACAATGGGATGCTCCGCCATGCGAGCTATGTCCTTCGGCTCGAAGAGATTGGGAGCCGATACCCCAACGAACACATCCGCTCCGTCGAGTGCGTCCATCAGCGTGCCCGTCCGGCCGATGTGGTTCGTGTTGGCGGCCAACCACCGCTTCGACTCGTCGGCGAATTCTCTGCCCTGGTGGATGATGCCTTGGGAGTCGCAGGCAACGATGTCGCCCACCCCGTCCGCCATAAGGATTTTAGCGATGGCAACCCCGGCAGCTCCCGCTCCAGACAGTGCGACCCGGATTTCGCCCTGGGTCTTGCCCACCACCTTGAGGGCGTTCGTGAGCGCCGCCAAGACGACGATGGCGGTGCCGTGTTGGTCGTCGTGGAATACCGGGATGTCGAGAAGATCGCGCAGCCTCGCCTCGACCTCGAAGCAGCGGGGCGCCGAGATGTCTTCGAGATTGATCCCGCCGAAAACGGGGGCAAGCATCTCCACGGCCCGCACCAGCTCGTCGGTGTCCTTGGTGTCGAGACAGATCGGAAACGCGTCGATGTTGGCGAACCGCTTGAACAGGGCCGCCTTGCCCTCCATGACCGGCAGGGCTGCCAGTGGACCGATGTCACCCAGCCCGAGCACTGCCGTCCCATCCGTGACGATCGCCACGGTGTTGCCCTTGATGGTCAGGTTGCGAGCGGCAGCCGGGTCTTCGGCAATCGCCATGCTCACCCGCGCCACGCCAGGGGTATAAGCCATGGACAGTTCGTCGCGAGTGCGCAGGGCCACCTTGGAGTTCACCTCGATCTTGCCGCCGAGGTGCATGAGGAACGTACGATCCGACACGTGGTGGACGGTCACGCCTTCGAGGAGATCGACGGCGCTGGAGATCGCCTGGGAGTGTTCGACGTCGCGGGCGTTGGTGGTGAGGTCTACCACCAGTCCCCGACTGTCGCTCTCGACGAAGTCCAGGGCCGCCACGACCCCATCGGCCTCCCCGACCGCAGTCGTCATGCGGCCAATGGCCGTGGTGTCGTCGGAGTCGATGAGGACCCGCATGGTGATGGAATAGGACGCGCTTGCAATAGCCATCCTGCCAGCCTACGACGATCCGTCCCGATCCACCACACGCTGGGGTCCGTCGGGCGGCATCAACTCAACGCAGCAGCCAGACCTCCGACGGCATCGCGACCGAGTTGATCGAGCGAACTCCTCAGTGGTATCTCCAGGAGTCGGGCGAATCCACGAAATGAGAGCTCGGCTACATAACGGATCTCGGTGCCCTCAGGTGTCTCGCGGAACGAGATCGTATCAACCGCAGTGAGCCGGTCTCCGATGCCCTTCAGGACCACCTGGTTGGGTGGGGTGCAGCTCGGTGATGGTGTACACCATGTCGCTCTCCGTCCCTTTGAACACCGTGACGAGGTCATACACCTGACCGACCCGCGGCTCACCATCTCCCCGTTTGGTGGCGGCGTTCACTCCCGGATCCCAGTCGGCGATGTTGCCGAACTCCGCCACATAGGTAAAGGCCTCACCGATCGGGGTGGGAACCGTCACCACCTCCTCGAGTCGCACCATGCGCTGCTCTCCTCTCATCCTCTCCAGCAACCTAACGGCCGGTGCGGGAAAGGGGTAGCCGCGGACCATTGGCCCTAGGGGCGAATCCGGAGCCGTCGTACCGTATGAATGGGTGCTCGTCACCCCGGCGGCACCCCGACCGAGAGGGGTTCGTATGACGACACAACTCACCCCACCACCGGTCTCGCCCGAAGAGGTGACACGACGGCCAGTCCTCTTGAGGAGGAGCAAAACCGAACGCGTCGTTGGCGGTGTAGCCGGCGGCCTGGGCCGCTATCTGGGCATCGACCCGGTGATTCTGCGCATTGCCTTCGTGCTGTTGGCCATCTCCGGAGGATCGGGCGTCTTGCTCTATCTGATCGCCTGGATCGCCATCCCCGAGGAGAAGGCAAGGCGACCCGGTGGGTGAGAGCCTCCAGCGAGACAGCTACACCGGACGTCTCATCGTCGGGGGGACGATCATCCTGGTCGGATCCATCCTGCTGGTTTCGACCGTCTTTCCAGCCATCGATCAGTACCTTTGGCCGCTGGCCATTGTGGCGATAGGCGCCTTCATCGTCCTGGGAGGTCGGAGATGATCGGGCTCGAAGAACGCACCCTCGAGGAAACATCAACCCCTACCCCGGGCCGAAGCCCGATCGGGCGGATCATCACAGGCGTGCTGGTCATCGTCATCGGCGCAGCCTGGTTCCTGGATCTGGCCACCGACGTCGAGATCCGATGGGGAGCCATTCTCCCCATCGCCCTCATCGCCATCGGAGTTGGTGTGATGTACGGCGCCGACCGTCAGGATGTTTCAGGGTTGATCGTGATCGGAACCATCATCTCCGTCATCGTGGTGACCGCCGGGTTCTTCACGGCAGCCCCCTGGGACGGAGTCGGTGAGGTGCTCGAGCGGCCCCAAACAGTGGACGCACTCGAGGCCCAATACGCCCACGGAGTCGGAGACTTCACCGTCGATCTGCGATCCATCGAAATCGAGGAGGGCACGACGAAGGTCGAGATCAGCCTCGGCATCGGCAACCTGCTGGTCAGGGTGCCCGCTGACACGACCGTAGTTGTGGATGCCAACGCCGGTATCGGAAAGGTGACCGTTTTCGATGAGGTTCGCGAGGGAGTCGGCCCCAATCTCGAAGACACTGTGGCCGTCAACCCCGATCGAACCCTCGAGCTCAAAGTTGGCGTCGGCATGGGAGAAGTGGAGGTGACACGGTGATGCAGCGGCACCCAGGAGTATTCGTGACGGGAGCGGTGTTCGCCGTGCTCGGCTTCGCCTACCTCCTCCAGGAGTTCGGAGTGTGGGAGGTCAGCGCTCGATACTTCTTCCCGCTTCTCCTCATCTTGGTCGGAATCGCCGTTGCCCTCAGTGGCGTCCGGCGTCCACGAGAGGAATGACCTCCCGGTCGCGACAGTCGCACTGAGTGTCGCGTCGCCTACACTGATGGGGTACAACCACCCCGGGGAGCTCGGTGCCACGAGCTGAGAGGGTGGCCGCCCGTCGAAGGACGGCACGCCGCCGACCCGTGGAACCTGATCTGGTTCATGCCAGCGGAGGAAGCGCGTGGAAGCCCCGAACAACAACTTCATGCACCACGGCCGGTCCGCCGCGCCCGCCGGAAGCCGGTCGCTTGGGTTGCGGTGGCTGGTTCCCTTGTTGGTAGCCGTCCTGGCTTGGACAGCTTGCGGAGACGAAACCGGCGATCCCACCACACTGACGCTTCTCACCCACGACTCCTTCGCCATCTCAGACGAGGTGCTGCAGGAATTCACCCGCCAGACCGGGGTGACCGTGACCCTTCTCGAGGGTGGCGACGCCGGTGCTCTCGTCAATCAGGTCATCTTGACCAGAGACAACCCGACGGCCGACGTTCTCTACGGCATCGACAATACGTTCATCAGCCGGGCCCTGGACGCCGAGGTGTTTGTTCCCTATGCGTCGCCGGGACTGGCATCGGTACCGGAGAACCTCAGACACGGAGACGCGGTTACGCCAATCGATTTCGGTGATGTGTGTCTCAATTATGACAAAAGCTACTTCGCTGGGAGCCTGCCGCCACCAACTTCGCTGGATGACCTGGTCGATCCAGCCTATGCCAACCTGTTGGTCGTCGAGAGTCCGGCGACTTCCTCCCCCGGGCTGGCCTTCCTGTATGCCACGATCGATCGATACGGCGAGGACGGCTGGCAGGAGTGGTGGTCGAGCCTGATCGCCAACGGAGTAGAGATCACCACCAGTTGGGACACGGCCTACTTCGGGTCCTTCACCGTAGGCGGGGGCGGAGACCGGCCGATCGTCGTCTCCTACGCCTCGTCGCCGCCCGCCGGCGTCATCTTCTCAGAGGAGCCGCTCGACGATGCACCTACCGCCGTGGTCACCGACGGATGCTTCCGCCAGATCGAGTACGCAGGCATTCTCCGAGACTCGGAACCGGCGCGACAACTGATCGACTTCATGCTCAGCATTCCATTCCAGGAAGATATCCCTCTCAACATGTTCGTGTTTCCCGCCAATGAAGATGCGCTTCTTCCTTCCGAGTTCGTGCAATACGCTGAGGTTCCGAAGGCGCCCGCCACCCTGGACCCCGCCGCGATCGACGCCAACCGCGAGCGATGGATCGAGGAGTGGCTGGAGCTCGCCACCCCGTGAAGCGGCGCCCTGCACCGTGGATCCGCTGGGCCGCCGCGCCACCGCTCGCCTTCCTCGCTTGGTTCTTCGCCTACCCGCTCGTGTCCATCCTGTTCGAGGCCTTTCGCGGCGCCGACCGAACCCTCGCCGAAAGCCTTGCTGCAACCTCGCTGGCACGGGTGACCTGGTTCACCTTGTGGCAGGCTGTGGCGTCGACCTTGCTCACCCTGGTCTTCGCACTCCCCGTCACGTACGTGTTCGCTCGCTACGAGTTTCCCCTCAAGCGCGTGTTACGAGCGGCCATCACCGTCCCATTCGTACTCCCGACGGTGGTGGTCGGATCGGCATTCCTTGCCTTGCTCGGACCCCGGGGGTTACTGGGCCTCGACCTCAGCGACACCATCTGGGCCATCCTCGCCGCTCACGTGTTCTTCAACGTGGCGGTGGTGGTCAGAACCGTTGGCGGGTTCTGGTCCTCGCTCGATCCCCGACTCGAGGATGCAGCCCGCATACTGGGTGCCGGCCGCTGGCGGGCATTCAAGGAGGTGACGCTCCCCCTGCTCCGCCCGTCCCTGGCGGCGGCCTCCGCCATTGTGTTCCTGTTCACGTTCACCTCGTTCGGGGTGGTCCTCATCCTCGGCGGCGGGCTCCGCTTTGCCACCATCGAAGTGGCCATCTGGCGACGCGTCTTCATCTCCCTCGATCTCCAGGGAGCCGCCCTCCTCTCCCTCATCCAGCTGGTCGGGGTAGCCGCCGTGCTCGTCGCCTACTCGCGATACCAGGCCCGGTCCGCCACGCGCCAGACCCTCAGCCGCCCCATCGACACCGCCCGGGTGCCGGCCTCGGCCAGGGAGTGGGCGGGAGTCGGCGGAATTCTGGTGGTCACGCTCGGACTCCTGGCAGCACCGGTGCTCGTTCTCATCGAGAGGGCGTTTCGGACCGTTGACGGGTACGGATTCGACCATTTCTTGGCGCTCGGACAACTGGACGCCGCTTTTGTGGTGCCTCCCACGACGGCCATCGCCAATAGCCTCCGGTTCGGGCTCCTGGCCGCGATCCTGGCCGTGGTCATCGGGGGCTTGGCTGCCGTGGTCGTCTCGTACGGCTCCGGGCCCGGAGCTCGTTGGTTCGATGCGCTCCTCATGCTGCCCCTCGGCACCTCCGCCGTGACCGTGGGGTTCGGCTTTCTGGTGGCGTTGGACTGGCCCATCGACCTGCGCACCTCGGTGTGGCTGATCCCCATTGCGCACGCGCTCGTCGCCATTCCCTTCGTGGTGCGCTCGGTGGTCCCCGTCATGCGGTCAGTGCAGGAGAAGCTGAGGGAGGTGGCCGCCACTCTGGGCGCCTCACCGCTGCAAGCCTTCCGGGAAGTCGACCTGCCCATCATCAGTCGTGCACTGATGGTCGGGGCCGGGTTTGCGTTCGCCGTGTCGCTCGGAGAATTCGGTGCGACGGCCTTCATCGCCCGCCCCAACGTGCCCACCCTGCCCATTGCCATCGAACGGTTCTTGGGGCGACCAGGGACCGCCAGCTTCGGCGCAGCGATGGCGATGAGTGCCGTTCTCATGGTCGTGACCGCCTTTTCGGTATCGGTCATCGACCGCTTCCGGATAGGCCGAGGCGAGTTCTGATGCTCGAAATCAAGAATCTCTCCGTGGCATTCGGAGGCACGCAAGTCCTGCACGATGTGTCGCTCGACGCCGCGCCGGGTGAGCTGGTGGCGATTCTCGGCCCCTCCGGAGCAGGCAAGACAACACTTCTCCGAACCGTGGCAGGGCTCGTCGTGCCCGAGGCCGGAACGGTGGAATGGGACGGCGTCGACCTCGCCGCCGTCCCACCGCACAAGCGATCATTTGGCCTCATGTTTCAGGACTATGCGCTGTTCCCTCACCGAACGGTGGGAGAGAACGTCGCTTTCGGACTCCGGATGCGGGGGGACTCAGCGGCCGGCATCGAAAGCCGAGTTGCAGAAGTACTCGGCTGGGTCAATCTGGCCGGATTCGAGACCAGATCGGTTGCCACCTTGTCGGGCGGCGAGCAGCAACGGGTGGCTCTCGCCAGGGCCTTGGCGCCCGAGCCCAGCCTGCTCATGCTGGACGAACCGATCGGCTCACTCGATCGCAATCTGCGAGAGCGACTCGTCGAGGAGCTGCGGGGAGTCCTGGCCGATCAACACATCACCTCTCTGTATGTGACCCACGACCAGGACGAGGCCATGGCATTGGCAGACCGCGTCGCGATCCTGAGGGGCGGCAAGCTGATCCAAACCGGGACGCCCCGCCAACTGTGGGAGCGTCCCGCATCACAATGGGTGGCCGAGTTCCTCGACCTCGGCACGCCGGTTGACGCCTTCCCTGGCGTGGGCGGCGCATCCGCCGTGATCCGAAACGACGCCGTCTCGTTGGGCGGCCCGACGCCGGCCACCGTCACGGCCGTGTCGTTCCGAGCTGGTCAGCATCTCGTTCGGATCATCACCGAGGAGGGGGTAGCCCTCGGGATCACGACCAAAGAGCCACCGCCGGCGGTTGGGGACCGGATCGGGGTGACCGTGGATCCTGGCGGGGTGATTGCCTTCGGGTGAGCCGGCTATCCGGGCACCAGCTTGAACACCCCATCGGCGCGAGTCAGGAGATACACCTCGCCCTCGAGGTCGAAAGCGATCCCGGTGAGAAGCGGAGAGTCGACCCCGATCTCGGTCACCTCAACGGTCCCGCCATCATCGAAGCTCAAGGCCATGAGGCGACCCCGGCAATAGTCCCCGAACAGGAGCTTGCCTCGTAGCTCCGGAAAGGCGGCGCCGTCGTACACGTCGCCGACGATGACAGAACAGCCTCCCGTGAAATGGTTGTAGGCGAGTACCGGCAACACGTGGTCGCCAGGGAGTGTTCCCCGAACTCGCATGTTGCCTTCGACGGCCGACCACCCGAAGTTCCGTCCGTCGGCCGGGTCGACGGACGTCCGGTCGATCTCCTCGACGCAGTTCTGGCCGACGTCCCCGATCCAGAGATCGCCACTGGCGCGGTCGAAACCAAAGGTCCAGGGATTGCGAAGACCGTAGGCAAAGACCTCCGGAGCCTCGCCGTCCACAAACGGGTTGTCGGCGGGTATCCGGTACGCCGCCGAACCGTCCCGGCGCGGGTCGATCCGAATGATGGTGCCGAGGATCGACGCCAGGTTCTGGCCGTTTCGGTACTGGTCTGCGATCCCTCCTCCATCGCCCAATCCCATGTAGAGGTAGCCGTCAGGCCCGAACCGGAGGTTGCCACCGTTGTGCCAACGTTGCGGCTGGGGCACGGCGAGCACCGGCCGCCGATCCCCGAATCCAGGCATGGTGTACTCCTCCAGATGGAGGGTGCCTTCCAGGTCGGTGAAGGTCAGGTACCCGAACGCCCCGTCGGGCGCGAAGGCGATTCCGAGGAGTCCTTGCTCGTCACCGACCAGGACTTCGCTGGACAGGTCCAGAGCCGCGATCGGGTCGCCGTCGGGTGGCAGTTCGTAGACCACTCCGGCGAGGGTGGTGACATAGAGTGAGGAGTCGCCGACTCGATCGGCCAAGGCGATAGCGAACTCCAAGTCGGCCAGGGGAGACGCGCTCACCACTCCCTCGCCCCATCGATCGACGTCGACATCCGCGAGCATGGCTACGCCCTCCACCCGGGGACCTTCGCAGGTTTCCCATTGATACCCCCGCTCTTGCCACAGTCCGTAGGCTGCCGACACCCCGGACCCGATCGCGAGTGTGAGGGAAACCGCCATGAGTTTCTTCCAGGTCGAACTCGGTTCCCGAGGTGCCGTGTCGCTCATGCTCGAAGGAGGCTAACCACCCGGCCGGAGATGGTCACATTGTTCGATCTGGCGCCAGGATCGTCTCCAGCGCTGCGGCAAACCCGTCGGGCAAGCGGCGGGGCCGTCCCGACAGATCGGTGATGGCCCCAACCAACTCTGCGGTCACGAAGACCTCGTCGAGCGCGACGAATGGTTTGACGCCAGCGGGTGCTGGCGCGACGTACCTCCAGCATCTCCGTCTCGATATCGAGGAGATCGCCGGCCATGGCCGATCGATGAAATCGAATGGACATCTCTGTGACGACGATCTGGCAAGCCTCCTCGCGGAGGTTGTCCATCCCGAACCCGATCTCGTCGAGGGCTTCGATGCGGGCTGACTCGAGGTAGGTGAGGTACACCGCGTGATTGACATGGTGATACGGATCGAGTTCCGACCAGCGGACCTTGATCGATGTGTGGAGACTCACGCCTCTCCTCCCGACTCGTTGCCACCCGACGCCGAGGCTACCCGACCGAGTCGCACCGGGCAGAATGGGCAGGAAGCTGGAGGTCGGCCGACATCGAGCGTCAGGATCGAGAAGTGATCAGAAGCTACTGGTCGGCCGTCGCGCCCGTATTCGACGACGAACCCGATCACGGGTTGGCCGATCCTTCTGTGCGCGATGCGTGGCGTGAACGATTCCGCCAATGGATCCCTCAGGGGGCCGCCACCATCGTCGACCTCGGATGTGGGACCGGCTCGGTCAGCCTGCTGCTCGCTGACCTCGGTCACACGGTGCTGGGAGTGGATTCCGCGCCGGAGATGGTGGCCCTCGCCCGAACCAAGCTCGCCGGCCGGGACGTGCACGCCGAATTTCTGGTGGGTGACGTCGAACATCCCGAGCTTCCGCCCGGCGAATTCGATGCGGTGGTGTGTCGGCACGTTCTCTGGACTCTGCTCGATCCATCGAGAACGCTCCGACAGTGGGTCGAACTCTTGACGCCCGGCGGGCGATTGGTGCTGATCGAGGGGCGGTGGTTCGACCCTGGCGAGGTGAGTTATGCAGGCGACACGTCGACCCGCCTACCGTGGAACGGCGGCGTCTCGGCCGGGACACTGACGAAGGTGCTCGAGCCCTGGTTCGCCGAGGTTCAAACGTTCGACCTGGCGCGGGCGCCCGAGCTCTGGGGTCACGCCGTGAACGACGAGCGATATGCCGTGGTTGCAGTTGGGCCTTCGCTCTCCCCACCTGATCCCCGTCCGGCCGGGTAGCCTCGCATCCATGCACGCATGGATTCTCAACGACACGAACGGACCCGACTCCTTCCAACTCGCCGAGGTGGAGACCCCGGAACCCGGCCCAGGAGAGGTGAGGGTGACCCTCCGGGCATCAGCCCTCAACCACCTGGATCTGTGGGTTTCGAAGGGCCTTCCCGCGCCTCACCATTTCCCGCACATCTCCGGTGGCGACGGGGCCGGGGTCGTAGAGGCTCTCGGGAAAGAGGTCGAGGGCTGGTCCGTCGGTGATGAAGTGGTGCTCAATCCGTCCATATCGTGCGGCATGTGCGCGGCATGTGTCCGAGGAGATGCCCCGTACTGCCGGTCGTACAGCATTCTGGGTGAGCACCGCCCGGGGACTCTGGCCGAGTCGGTCGTCGTCCCTGCTCGCAACCTCGTGACCAAACCTGGCGGACTGTCGTGGGAGGAGGCGGGCGCCTACGGGCTGGCGACTGGGACCGCCTACCGAATGTTGCGCAGGTCTCGGCTGGGAGCGGGCGATGTGCTTCTGGTGGTGGGCGTCGGCGGAGGGGTGTCTTCGATGGCGCTTCTGCTGGGCCAGGCGATGGGTGCCGACGTCTACGTCACGTCGACGAGCGAGGAGAAGATCGCCCGAGCCGTCGAACTTGGCGCAAAGGGCGGTTTCGATTCGACGAGCGAGTTCGCCAAAGGCCTGAAGGCGACGCTCGGTCGTGGGGCGGACGTCGTCATCGAGAACGTGGGTCCCGCCACCTGGAATCAGTCGGTTCGGAGTCTCGATGCCGGGGGCCGGTTGGCGATCTGCGGTTCGACGAGCGGACCGAAGGTGGAGATCTCGGTGCCGTACCTGTTCTTCAAGCAGTTGGAGATCATCGGCTCGACCATGTTCGATTACGGCGAGTTCGCCACGGTGACCGACCTGGTCGGTTCCGGAAAGGTGCCGATCCTGGTCGATTCGGTCACCCCGTTCGAGGACGTGCCAGCCGCCCTGGCCCGCCTCGAAGAAGGCGCCCAACTCGGCAAGGTTGTCATCGGCCGGTAGCCGCGAGCCCTTCGGGCCCGTTGAAGAAAGGCTCCGCCTTTCTTCGCTCGATTTGTGGCAACCCAGCCGTGGCGAAACGCCACCGACGAGCAGGCGCTGACCCAGCGACGCAAACCTTGCCCGGGTAATGGGGCTCGCTGAGGAACCCGACCACACGCCATACCGCCGACGCCTGACTCTCGCTGCTCGGGTCCGTTGGCTGGCTTCCGGCGCCAAACCCTGATTCGCGGGGGCGCGTTCGCGCCTATACTGCCGTCCGCGTCAGTGATTCTGACGTCGCCACCTTCGAGGCCACTAGTCTCGGCGGTGCCGATTTCGACCGTCGTCCCGCTGTGGGTGGCGGACGGGATGGGGGCGTGGTGAAGTCTGGAGTTCACGCCGGCCTGTCAAGCCGGAGGTCGCGGGTTCAAATCCCGTCGCTCCCGCCAGAGAGGTCCCTCCGGGGGCCTCTCGTCGTAAGCGGTCAGGTAGCTCAGTTGGTAGAGCGGCGGTCTGAAAAACCGTAGGTCGGCAGTTCGATTCTGCCCCTGACCACGACCTCGTGGTCAGCGACCACCGAAGAGGTCGTCGTCAGCGACCACCGAACGCAGTGGCCCCGGCCTCCTAAGCCCTAAGGGCTTCGAGTTCGCCGATGAACCCTTTGGGATCCCTGGGCGTGATCAGGAGTGGCCGATCTCCGGACCGCCGCAGCACGACGAGGTCCGACACCCTCGAGATGTAGAACTGGAAGGTCACCGTCCTCGTCCTATACAGGCCGAAGCCGCCCCAGAGACCGCCGGCACCGATTCGATAGCCGAGGCCGTAGCGGGCTCGGAATTCCTTGCCGCTCAAGAACTCGGCGTCTCCGATGACCTCCATCGGTACCGCGATTCTCCGCAACGGGAACACAATGTCGAGGGACGTTTCGGACAATTCGAACGCCGCTGGACGCATGAAGAACCAGACGACCCCGTAGACCACGACGATGAACCCAGCCGGAATCCACAGGAGGGCCGTGCCAGCTGCCACACCGGCCAACCCGACCATGAGTGGCAACGGCAGAAGAAACACGGTCAGCCAAAGAATGAGACCGTTCATCGGCGCCAACGGAAATCGTCGCATCTCGCGAATCTACTTCCCCCTCCACGTCGCCGCGCCAACCCTACGACGAAGCCCCGTGTCCACCCGGGGCTCTGTCATGGTCTCTGGATGTGCCTAGGAGCGGGTCTTCACTCTGTTGTAGACAAACAGTGCGATGAGAGCGCCGATGAGTGACCCGATGAGCCCGGTGCCGGTGAGTTCGAAGGGGTTGTCGGTGAAGAGAGCGCCGAGCATGCCGCCAACCAGGGAGCCCACCAAACCCAACCCCAGCGTCTGAGGCATCGACATCGTGTCCTTGCCAGGCATGATGCCGCGAGCCAGGTATCCGGCGATCAGACCCACGATCAACCAACTGATGATGCCCATGCGATTCGGTCCCTTCAGGAGTGCGTATGGGACCAAGGCTAATGGAATCCTCGGGATGCTCAGCCGGTCTCAGTTGGAGTAGGTGACCGACAGCGCATGAGCCCAGCGGCCGGCGCTGCGAGCGTACATCTCACCGGCCTCTTCGAAGTCTTCGTTGGCCAGGTGTTCGATCGACTCCCACAGTTCGCTGGCCGATTCGTCGACGATGAGTTCGGTTGGGTCGAACAGTTGCGCCACCGACGCATAGTCCAGTTCGACGAGGGCCTCTGCGGGGAACTCTTCGAGCCACTCGTCGTATTCCTTGAGGTCCGCCACCACCGAATCGTCTATCCCCACGGTCTCGAGCACATCCAGCGCGGTCCGCAGTCGGGCCGACGCCTCCCTTCGGATCGTTCGGTACCGCAATGTCGGGCCGTCCACCGACTCGACCAGTTCCCGCTCTTCCGGCGAGAACGCGATGAACCAGCGCAGCGGAACATGCCAGCTCGAAGCGAGAATATGAGAGCGTTGTTCCGGTTCACGGTCCTGAATGGATGCCAGCTCCTCCGCGGCCCTCCTGGCAACCGATTCGGGCACGAGCAGGTTGCCATCCACCTCGGCGTACGCGTTGTGAAACGCCAGAACACCCTCCAGGACCCGGAGTCGCGGGTGGCGAGGACACCGGTACCGTCGGCCTTGGTGCTCGGCGGTGAGAGCATCGTCAGCCATTCGCTCCTCAGTGAGTCCGAAGGCGCTCGCTCTGAGTCCGGGGGTCATCGTCTCCCCCGCTTCGGGGAGGCGCACCACGGAAAGCGTGGCGAGGTCGTCTGGCACGTAGACCCTGAGAAACGAAGTCTTGACGAGCATCGGGTCATCCTATCGAAGTCGATGGCGTTTGGACCGCCAGGCGAATGTCCCGAGGAATCCTGACGCATTCCCCTGGTCATGGATGACCGTTCGGGTATGGTCATCTCAACAACCCACATATCAGGAAAGGGGCCCTCACCCATGGGCACGTTTTCCTCGGACGCCCACGACGGACATACCCACGTCCTCTACGGCTCCGATGACGCATCAGGCTTGAAGGCCATCATCGCCGTTCACAACACGGCCCTCGGCCCCGCCCTCGGCGGGACTCGGTTCCATCCCTACGCTTCGGAAGAAGAAGCTCTCCACGACGTGCTCCGTCTCTCGCGCGGCATGACGTACAAAAACGCCGCGGCGGGACTCGATCATGGTGGCGGCAAGGCCGTGATCATCGGCGATCCCCGCAAGAACAAGTCGGAACGGCTCTTCCGGGCGTTTGGCCGCATGGTCGATTCGCTCGGGGGGCTCTATATCACCGCCGAGGACGTCGGCACCACCGCGGACGACATGCGCCTGATCGCCAAGGAAACCAGATGGGTGACGGGGCAGTCCTCGGCAGACGGAGGCTCGGGTGATCCATCGCCGGCGACTGCTCTGGGCCTGTTCAACGCCACGCAGGCCGTCGCCGAATTCCTCTGGGGCAACGCCGACTTGGGAGGCCGTCGCGTCGGCATCCAAGGGGTCGGCAAGGTCGGTTCTGAGTATGCCCGCCTGATGGCGGAAGCCGGCGCAGAGCTCATCGTTGCCGACGAATGGCAACCCTCCGTGGACCGCATCGTCGAGACTCTGGGCGCCAAGGTCGCCACCGTTGACGAGATCGTCTCCATCGAATGCGACATCCTCTCGCCGTGCGCCCTCGGTAACGTTCTGAACGAAACGACGATCCCCACTCTCAACTGCCAGGCCATTGTGGGCTGTGCCAACAACCAACTCTCCACCGACCAGGACGCTCACCGACTCGCCGACCGCGGCATCCTCTACGCCCCCGATTTCGTCGTGAACGCCGGCGGCGTGATCAACGTGGCGGACGAACTGCACGGCTACCGGGCCGAACGGGCCTTCCATCACATATCGGATATTCGCACTGCGACGACCCGAATCCTCCAGGCGGCCGCCGAGCGGGCGATCACTCCTCACGAGGCCGCAGTGATTCTGGCCGAAGAACGAATCAACGACATCGGCGAGCTGAGAAGGATGCACCGTGGGAGCCACCATCAACTCTGAAACTCTGCCGAACGAGCCGGCCGAGGCCGCCTTCCGGTTTCCCGACGTCGTCGCAGACCATCGCGAACTAGGCCTCACCGACGCACAGGCGATCGAGATGTTCCGGCTCATGCTTCTGGCTCGCCGACTCGACGATCGGATGTGGGCGCTCAACCGCCAAGGCCGTGCACCGTTCGTCGTTTCGGCGTCCGGCCACGAGGCCATTCAGGTCGCAAGCACGTTCGCCCTGACCAAGGGCACCGACTGGGTGCTTCCCTATTACCGAGATATGGGCGTGGCACTGGCATGGGATGTGTCCCCGCTCGATGTCTTCCTGGGCGTCTTCTCCAAGAAGGCTGATCCCACCTCTGGGGGCCGCCAGCTCCCCAGCCACTGGTCAGACCCCAAGCTCAACATGTTCACCCACTCCTCGGCCATTGCCACGCAATACCCGCACGCAGCCGGCATCGCCCACGCCCTGAAGAACGATCACAAGGAAGCGGTCGTCGTCGTGTACGGCGGAGAAGGCTCCACATCGGAAGGCGACTGGCACGAGACCATGAACTACGCCGGGGTCCACGAGCTGCCACTGATCGTCGTCATCGAGAACAACCAATACGCCATCTCGGTACCCGCAACCGAGGAAGTGGGCGGCGCCATCGCCGACCGCGCCCACGGCTACGGGGTGTACGGCATCGAGATCGACGGCAACGACCCGTTCGAGGTCTATCGGACCATGCAGAGCGCGGTGGCCAGGGCCCGATCGGGATCCGGTCCGACCCTCATCGAAGCCAAGACGTATCGGTACTACGCACACACCTCGGACGACGACGACCGCCTGTACCGGTCCCGCGAGGAAGTGGAGCTGTGGAGACGCAAGGATCCGGTCGAAATCCTCCGGCAATATCTGATCGAGCAACGCCTTCTCCCCCAGAAGGTCGAAGACGAACTCGAGAAGTCGATCATCGATCAGCTGGTCGTGGCTGTCGAGCAGGCCGAGGCATCGGCTGCGCCCGACGATCCCTACAGTCACGTCTACGCGCGGCCCATCGAACCGACCACAGCGGCCACGGAGCTCGAGCCGTCTCCCGAAGGCGAGACCGTCAACATGATCACGGCGGTCAACAGGACCCTGCACGAGGTGATGGCCGCTCACGACGACACGGTGGTCTTCGGAGAAGACGTCGCAGACCCGAAAGGCGGCGTCTTCAAGGCCAGCAAGGGGCTCACCGACACCTTCGGGCAGGATCGATGCTTCAACACTCCCCTTGCCGAGTCGATCATCATCGGAGCCGCGGTGGGAATGGCTGCTGCGGGCAAGCGCCCAATCCCGGAGATCCAGTTCGCCGACTACATCCATCCCGCCTTCGACCAGATCGTCTCTGAGCTGGCCAGGGTTCACTATCGGTCGGATGGGGCGTGGAACATGCCCGTCACCATTCGGGTTCCCTTTGGTGGCGGCATCCACGGCGCCCTCTATCACTCTCAGTCGGTCGAGGCGTTCTACACCCACATACCCGGCCTCAAGGTGGTCGTGCCGTCCACGCCCGCCGACGTCAAGGGCCTGCTCTGGGAGTCAGTGGAAGACCCCGACCCTGTGCTGTTCCTCGAGCCGAAGAAGTTGTACCGCCTCGGACAAGGCCCGTTCCCATTCGGGGAGCATCGCGTTCCGCTCGGCAAGGCAGCGATCCGGAAACTGGGCCGCGATGCGACCCTGCTCACGTATGGCGCAATGACTCACTTCTCGCTCGAAGCAGCTCACACACTCGCCGAAGCGGGGATCGACGTAGAAGTCGTCGACCTGCGCTCGTTACGCCCGCTCGATTGGCCAACCATCGAGGCTTCCGTGGCCAAGACCGGTCGGGTGCTCATCGTCCATGAAGACAACGAGTTCATGGGGTTCGGCGCCGAGCTGGCCGCCCAGATCGCCGACAAGGCCTTCGAACACCTCGACGCCCCCATCAGACGTTATGCAGCTCCAGAAGTTCCCGCGTTTCCCTTCGCCGAGGTCCTCGAGGAGATGGTGCTCCCCAACCCAGCCGGCATCGTTGCCAAAATCAAGGAGCTGGTCGAGTACTAGGGGCTCCACTTCGTTGAACGGCGCTCCTCCGGTCGATGGGCGGCGAAGTGGTCTTTTTCCTCTTGTCTCTTCGATCGTTTGACCGAACGATCGAAGACACGGGCCGCCGCCCGGTGGCTCCGTCATCAGGAGGAGGTGGCCACCCATGAACCGATTCGACGGCAAGGTGGCGCTCATCAGCGGAGGAGCCCGCGGCATGGGCGCCTCCCACGCACGCGGACTCGTAGCCGAAGGCGCCAAGGTCGTGCTCGGAGATATTCTCGTCGACGAAGGCAAGAGCACCGCGGCCGAGCTCGGCGACATGGCTCGTTTCGTCGCACTCGACGTCACCAGCGATGAGGCTTGGGCGGAAGCTGTTGCATTCGCCGAGCGAGAGTTCGGACCGATCGGCGTTCTGATCAACAACGCCGGCGTCTTCTTCCCGACTTCGCTGGAGCTCAGCCCACCGGACGAATTCCGGAAGATCATCGAGATCAACCTGATCGGAACCTATCTCGGCATGCACAATGTCGTTCCTTCCATGCGCAGGGCCGGAGGCGGAGCCATCGTCAACATCTCCTCGACGGCCGGGATGATGGGATACGCTGGGATCGGAGGCTATGTCGCCTCCAAGTGGGGCGTTCGCGGCCTGACCAAGACCGCCGCCATGGAATTCGCACCGGACGGAATCCGCGTCGTGTCCGTCCATCCAGGACCCATCCACACACCCATGACGGACGACATCCCGGCTGAGACCGCCGCGGCACAGCCGATCGCTCGCTTCGGCGAGCCCGAAGAAGTCACCAAGATGGTGCTCTTCCTCGCTTCGGACGACGCGTCCTACAGCACGGGCACCGAATTCATCGTCGACGGCGGGGCATTGCTCGGCCCCATGATCGACCTGGGCTGAGCACAGTGGGACCCCGACCCGCGGGAGGGTCGGGGCCGCACTCGGCGTTCATGTTCCTGACGCCGGCCCGCCGGCCGGCTGGCCAGTTAGCGCTCGCCTCGCCGTAGAGTTGAGGCGAATCCGAAGCGAGGCTGAGACGGACTTCGAAGATCGGTTGCGCGCCCACCTCACCGCCAAGGCGGAAGGTATCGAAGTTCCTGCGCGCCGTCTCGAAATCACCCCCCATCCCACCCCTCCACGCAGCCGCGCCATCGCCACGAGCCTTGCCACCATCGCCGTCCTCGTCTCGGTGATCGGCGTTTCGGTGGCGTCACGGGGACCTGGACCCAGGGAGGATTTCTCTGAGCTCGCCCTCCCGGAGACGGCGTCGCTGTTCACCCAGCCTTCTCGAGCCGCCGAGTCCCGGACCACGTTCGAGTGGCAGCGCGCCCCGGGCGTTCAGGCGACGCAGCTCTTCGAAGCCGAGGACGGGACCATTCTGGCCTTCGGGCCGGCCGACGTCGTGACCAACCAGGGTCTGGGTGTGTGGACGCACCGGCCCGACCAGGGGTGGACGGGGCCACGCCCGGTGGCCGGACTGGCCTACGAGGCCAAGTCGATACATGTCGACGAAGGGATCGTCGCCCTCGCCTACGGATCGCCATGGGCATTTCAGTTTCCAGAGCTGGCCGGCGGCACACTGCTGGTGTCCGGCGACGGTCAGCAGTGGTCCGAGCAGCTCATCCCGATGGTGGTCGACCCGCCCCACGCACGCGCCGAACTGATCGTCGCCGGCGCAGGCCGCGTCCTTCTGAGAACGAGAGAGCGGTCGCCCGGCGCCGCCGAGGCGTGGGAGGCGGTTGGGGCCGATTACGTGAACTCGGCGTTCAGCTTCGACGTCCTCGACGACGACACCGGGGCGGCCAGTGTGGTGGTCACCGACCTCGACCTCGCCGTAGCCACCTTCTCGACCAGTGCTCTCCTGCGCCAGCGGGAGCCGGCGTTCGAGAGGTTCTGGCTCACCTCCGACTACCAGAACTGGACGGAAGTGGTGATGCCGGACCTCGGGACCTCGATCGAGCACTGGACCGGATTTCACGACGGTAGCCACTACGTCGTCACCGCCACCGCCACCGACAGAACCAGCTACTTCTTGACCAGCCCCGATTTACGAATCTGGGAGCTCTCAGGGGTATCGCAAGACCTGTACGACGTGCGACCCTCGCAGAGTGGCGGGTACCTCGCCAGCCTGGAGGGCGCCAGTCCGCCCCGGCTCTTCACCTCCAGCGACTTGTCGGAGTGGGCGCCGATCACGGCCGACGACGCCTCCCAACCGGATGCCACCTCTACCGACGCCTTCGACCAGGGAGGGTTGGGCACGGCCGTGGTCTACACCAACTCCCAGGGTGGGCCGGGCGAACTCATCCTCGGCGACATCCCCGACACTCTGGTCTACATCGAACGATCCGAGAAGAGAATCACCGTCATCAGACGCGACGGGACCGTACCGGTCACCCTGGAGTACGACCGATATGAGCCCAACCCGGGGGTCCGCTACGACAGCGTCAGCGACGCCCTGGTCCTCAACAACCCCCAGACAGGGGAAGAACTCATCCGACTCGCCGCCTCCGACGTCCTCTCCGCGATCCATGCAGCCGACGCCGAGGTGGGATATGACTCGTCGATGCTGTTCGCCGCCAACCAGGAACCATGGAGGCTCTTTGACCTCACCGCTGAAATCGGAGCGGAGGGGCCGGTCACAGACGTCCTGGTGAGCAACGACAGAGTGTTCGTGGCGTTCGGTCCGGGGCCGGGCGCCGCACCCGCCCAGGTTTGGGAGGGCCGCCCCGTGGCGGGTCGATGAGGCGAGGCGGGAAGGACCCGGCGCGCCCGGTGAATCACTCTTTGGGAACGAGAATCCTGACCGCTCGCAGTGCCCCCAAGCCGGGGTCGCCGTACAGCGATACTTCGACGGCATTGTCCACGAGCCACTCATCGAGACCTTCCGGTTCCTTGTTCGATGCGTACACGTCGACAATGTGGGTGACGTTTTCGGGCTCGGGGATGGGGTTGCCATCGTGTCGCAGGCCCACAACCTGACACCCGGAATACCAGCCCACTTGAGGGGTGAACGAGGTGGCGATCCGGCACTTCTCCGGCCACTCCACCTCAGCCATGACGTCCTTGAGCACCGTGAAACGTTCCTTGAGGTCCTGATTCCCCGCATTCGACTTGGCCGTGGTCCCGAGCAGGAAAGGAATCATCACGACGAGGGCTACCGGAACCAACACCCGTCTCGGCCACTGCTTGCTCAGCTCCGCCAATCCATAACCGGCGAACATCCACAGGAACGGAAAGACAGGACTCAGATACCGCAACTCGGCGTGCAACGTCCCGGCCAAGATCACGAAGGTTCCCAGTGAGACGAGGCCGACAAACATCAAGCGCCTTTTGGTCGTCCCCGACCAGCCGAAGAGAAACGCAGCCGCCACGCCGGCGAACAGCGCCACCGCGACCGGTGTCGCCAATTCCGAAGCGGCCAGATCCCAATATCCCGCAAACCCGTCGAACAACGATCGTTCCCGGCCCGACCTCAGCCGCCCGACCGCGTCGTAGGGTGTCTCGGTACCGTCGGCGACCATCGTCGTGAACAACACGAGCGCCGTTCCGGCTCCGGTGAGAAGCCCTGTGGCAGCGACGATCGGCCAGGACTGTTTGACCACATCCCATCGCCACCAGCAGATGGCGACGGCTCCGACGGCCAAGGACAGGGGAGCCCCGAAGCGGACAATCGTCGTCAGGACCGCCAACGGGGCCGCCAGGACCGCCCACCCGCTGACCCGGTCGCCTCGGGTGGCCCAAACGAGGACCGCCATGGTTGCGAGACCTAGGACGGCGCCGGGCACGTCGGGCCACACATGCGTCGACGGCGACATCCACCATGGGGACATGGCCAGCCCGGTAGCGGCAAGGACCGCGGCGCGCGAACCGAAGAGTTCCCTCGCCATCCACCAGGTGAGAACGACCCCGAGCCCACCGAACAGTGAAACAACGAAGCGTAAATAGGGCTCGGTCGACCGAACGAGCCACGCCATGGTGAGAGCCCATGGCAGCCCAGGGGCGCGATAGGCAATCCAATACCCGGACAGATTCACGGAGTGGTCGCCCGTCGCCCATTGAGCGCGGAGCGAGTACACGGCCTCATCGTGTCCGAGCGGAGCCCCTTCTCGGATCGAGAGGAACGCCAATCCGAAGAAAACCACAAGGGACAGGCCCAGCCCGAGAAGCCCGGCTGTATCGCGAGAGCGTTGCTTCGACACCCGGCGATTGTAGGGAAGCGACGGCACAGCCGGTTCGCCGACCTCGCGACCTGACCCGGTAACGTGCTGCCGTGGGCAAAAAGCGTGGAACCAACGACCCCTCCCAAGAGTCTGTAACTCCGATAGAGGGAACCCTGGCAGCGCCGTCGCAGCCGATTGCGGTGGGCTCGTTCGACGAGTTCTACCGCCTCACACGCGACCGGATCGTCAAGGCCCTGGTTCTCTCGCTCGGCAACCGTGAACTCGGCATCGAGGCAGCAGATGAAGCCATGACTCGCGCCTATCAGCATTGGGCCAACGTGCAGAACTACGCCAACCCGACAGGATGGGTCTACCGAGTGGGCATGAACTGGGCGCGGACACGGTTGCGCAAGTCCAACAGGGAACTGCCCTCGATCTGGGTGGATTCTGCCGTCGACAGGCCACATCGCGTTGAACCGGGGCTCGATGCTGCGCTGGCGTCCCTTTCTGACAAGCATCGGCGAGTCATCGTGCTTCGGTATTACCTCGACTGGTCGCTCGAAGAGATCTCTCAGGCACTCAGGATTCCCAAGGGAACGGTCAAAAGCCGCCTCCATCGAGCGTTGGCGGCGCTTCAGGAAGCAATGGGAGCAACGCCATGAGTTTCGAACAGGACCTGCGCGCCCACCTCACCGAAAAAGCAAAGACCATCGAGGTTCCCGAGCGAAGCCTGAAGGTCACACCGATTCCGGCCCGGAAGAGCCGGGCGGGGAACGCCCTGTCAGCCGCAGCGATCGTGGCGCTGGCGTTGGGGGGACTCGGCTACCTCGTCAATGCGGCCGGCAACTCCGACGGAGACTCGGAAGTGTTACCGACCTTCCCGGCGGAAGCCTCCATCACCCCCTCCGTCCGCGGCCTCGACCCGCTCGTAGGCGACCTCGAATTCGGTTGGAACAAGACTCTCGGGGTGGAGGTGAGCGCCGTGGTACCGATCGGTGATGGTTTCCTCGTCTTCGATCGTGACCAGGGTCTTCGACCGCTCATCGCCGGAGAGGAACTGGAACCGGTCGCCCATCTCCGGCGCACCCTGACCGGCGAGGAATGGGTGGATCTCGGCAATCCGGTCGATGGCCTGCCTCTCCAGCTCGAGCCGTGGGGGAATGGCGTGGCCGGAGTGTTCGTGAACGGCACCACCGGAAACCTCTCTCTGTGGGAGACGGATGACGGGGCGACCTGGAGCCGCGGCACCGTTCCGCCGACCTCTCGAACTGCCACGCAGCTTCGCATCCTCGGTGAGATGGATGGCGGTTTGCTCGTCTACGCCGGATACGACGGATTGGATCCTCTCACGAGGGCGATCCGGCTGTCGTTGGAGGAAACCTATTCCCCGATTTCCTTCTTCGTGGAGGTCTCGAACACCACCGTACGCGTGGTACACCGAACCCTGTTCGTCGAGGTCTACTCGTTCGACCGGGCGGAAAGGGGAGTCGAACCGCGACTCGAGATCTCAGAACCGACCGATCTCGGATACTGGTGGACCGATGACCTGGTCTCGTGGGCTCGGGTTCCATCGGGGCAGATCATCCAGGGCTTCGACCCCACCGAGCTGTTCGACGTGGGTGACGAGTCGTTCTTGGCCGGACGGACCGGCTCGAAGCTGTACGTCACAGAAGATCGAAGAAGGTGGGATCCCATGCCGCTGGCATCGAGCTGGCAGCTCACCGAGCATGGCGGGGAGTTCGTGTTGGCCGGGTACGGAGCTTCCGAGGCGCTTCTGCTCCGGTCGGGAGACCTGCGATCCTGGGCTCCGCTGCCCACACCCGACGCGTTCGAGGCCGAGCCGGTCTTGGACGGCGTGGAGGCCGGCCCAGCGGGTATCGCCGCCTTGGTGGTCGACCGCAGCGATCCGCCTGCGAACGACGCCGGAGATGCTTTCCGCTTTGAGATCGCCCACGGCGATTCCCGGGTGGCGTACGACCTCATCGCAGGAACCGTCGAGCTCGTCAGGGGTGAGGAAACCCTGTGGACGCAGCCCATCTTCGGGATCGACCCTGCGCTGGTGGAATACGACCTCGAGAGCGACTCGGTCCAGTACCTCGATTCGGCCGCCCAACCGGTCGTGCGAGTCACCGCCGAGGAGGTGGCTGCCGTTTCGGCGTTGCTGCCCAATCGGGCCGCCGTGATCTTCACCGACGACCTGGAGGCTTGGATCGTTGATTTCCTCCCGGCCAGCACGTCCTATTCGATGGCGATCGGAACGGAGCGGATCGCCATCGTCCTGGACGAAGGGATCTGGATCGGGCGACCGGAGTAGGGCGAGAGGGGCGTCCGAGTCAGCAGCTAGCCTGAACACCGATGTCCCTCCTCGAGGCTCTCACTGAACGTTTCGCGGCTGCTTTCGAGCAGCTCGGCCTCGACGGTTCCTTTGGGGCCGTGGTGGTCTCCCAGCGTCCGGAACTCGCCCAATTCCAGTGCAACGGCGCCCTCCCGGCGGCCAAGCCTGCCGGCCGCAACCCCAGGGAGCTGGCCCAGGAAGTGACAGCGGTCGTGGACCGGGACACGCTCATTGCCGACCTGGACGTCGCCGGGCCCGGATTCATCAACATCACCCTGACCGACGAAGCCGTGGCCCGTTGGGCTCAGGCGGCGGCCGACGATCATCGGCTGGGCGTTCCTTCCAAAGAACAGCCCCTCAATCTGATCGTCGACTACGGAGGCCCAAACGTAGCCAAAGCCATGCACGTCGGGCACCTCCGTGCGACGATCATCGGCGACAGTCTCCAGCGTCTCGCCCGATTCGTCGGTGACCAGGTCACCACCGACATCCATTTCGGTGACTGGGGTACCCAAATGGGCATGCTGCTCATCGCAGTCGAGGAGGCGCAGCCCGATCTCCCCTATTTCGATCCTGAATTCTCGGGTGACTACCCCGAATCTTCACCGGTGACACTCGCCGATCTCCAGGAGCTCTATCCCGCGATGGCGGCACAGGCAAAGTCGGATGCGAATCTCGCCGATCGGATCGCCCGTGCCACGTTCGAACTCCAACGCGGCCGCCCGGGGTACCGGGCGCTCTGGCAGCACTTCGTCACCGTGTCCCAGACCTCCCAGCGGCGGGACTTCCACGACCTCGGTGTCGATTTCGACCTCTGGTATGGGGAATCAACGGTCGAAGATCTGATCGAGCCGATGATCGACCATTTGGTCGAGTCCGGAGTTGCTCGCCAGAGCCAGGGAGCCCTCGTGGTCGATGTGGCACAGGAGTCCGACAAGGCCGACATCCCGCCGCTTCTCCTCACGAAGACAGACGGCGCCTACCTCTACTCATCGACGGACGTGGCCACCATCCAACTCCGCGTCACCAGTCTCGGGGCAGATGCCATCTGGTACGTCGTCGACGGTCGCCAGGCACTCCACTTCGAGCAAGTCTTCCGGGCTTCGCGTAAGGGCGGCATCCTTCCCGAGCATGTCGACGCCGAGCACATCGGGTTCGGGACGATGAACGGACCTGATGGGAGGCCCTTCCAGACCAGAAAGGGAGGCGTGATCCGTCTTGCCGATCTCATCGACATGGTGAAGGAAGCAGCCCTGGCCGAACTCGCCAGTCGGGAACTCGCCACCGACTACTCGATCGAGGAGCGCGACGAGATCGCCACCCGGGTCGGTTTGGCCGCTCTCAAATACGGCGACCTCTCCAATCAGCGCACGACCAACTACACCTTCGACCTGACGCGGTTCACCTCGTTCGAGGGCAAAACCGGACCGTACCTCCTGTATCCGGCGGTCAGAACAAGTTCTCTCCTGGCCAAGGCCGCCGAACTGGGTTTTGAGGCCGGCCCCATCGTCCCACCGACTCGAGAAGTCGAACGCAACCTCATCCTCCGACTGTTGAGGCTCCCGGAGACGATTCAACGCACCTACGCGACCCGGTCGCCGAACCATCTGGCAGAGTTCGCCTACGAGGTGGCCAGCGACATCAATCGATTCTGGGAACACTGCAACGTCCTGCGAGAACCGGACCCCGCTCGACGCGCCTCCTGGCTCACTCTCGTAGAAACGAGCGGTCGCCTTCTGAGGCAGGTGCTCGACCTGCTGGGTATCTCGGTGCCCGAACGCATGTAGAACTGGTTCGGTGACCTTATGCTCCGTCCCATGGACGCGACGATCAGGCCAGGCCGCACTTCGGATCTCGAAAGCATTCGCGCCTTCAGCACTGATACCTTCTCTTGGGGGGACTACGTTCCCGACCGGTTCGAGGCATGGCTCGAAGAGCCACATTCGCTGACGATCGTTTCGGTCGATGGAGAGGACGCTCCGATCGCGCTGTCTCGAGCCGTCATGCTTTCGCCGACGGAACTCTGGCTGCACGCAACACGCGTCCACCCCGACCGGCGGCGTGAGGGGATCGCATTGGCGATGAACAGGCACCTCCTCGACTGGGGCAGATCGCAAGGGGCCCTGGTTGCTCGGCTGCTGGTCGAGGATTGGAACGAACCTGCCCAAGCGCAGGTCGCCAAAGCCGGGTACCGGCCGGCATCGAAGTGGGTGTGGGCAACCCGGCCGATCGTGAACCGAGACCCGCAGCCGACCGGCAACGGCGGCAAGCGGGTGGAAGGCCCGGAGCGGCTCAAGCCCGCGCCGGCCGTCGAGTCAGAACCCGCCTTTTTGGTGTGGTCGACGAGCAGCCTGATGCGGATGGCTCGGGGGCTCTTCGCCGTCGAGTGGAGATGGCGGCGCCTAGCCGTGGATGATCTCTTCGTGGCGGCCAAGAGTCACTCCTTCTTCGACTGTCCCTCGGGTTGGGCGATCATCACGCGCGATGACGCCCGGGCCATGCATGTCGACTGGATGGTGTCGACCCCCGATGACTCCTTCCGGCTCGTTCGAGCCATCCTCGACCGGGCAGTCGAGACCGACGCCGAACGCCTCACTTTCTCGACCCCGGCCACGGTTGAGTTGATCAGCGCCTTCACGCGCATCGGGTGTGAGATCTCCAGCAACACGGTTTGGGAAATCACGCTCTGAGTCATCCGCCACGCGGCGCCCTCGCTGCCTCCCGCCACGCCGTTCCCTCGACGAACGCCTACAGGATCTCGATCACGGAGACCATGGTGGCTGCCATCCAGACGAGATAAATGATCGGCAACTCCGCTTCTTCCATCCACTTCTCGTCCGGAAATCGCCACCGAAGCAAGAACGTCAGAGGAACAGCCACGAGCGCAGCGAAGATCATCCCTGCCCTTCCGCTCCGTCGCACGACCTCGGCGCCCAACTCGAAGGGGTACGGCAACTCGTCGGTGTAGCCGGCGATGAAGCTTCCAAGCACAGTGATGCCGAGCCCAACGAGCACTGCCGCCACCACCCTGGCGATGGTGAGTTGAAGGGCATCACTCAAGCTGGCAAGTGCACCGTGGCCGATCGGGCCCTCAAACGCCACCCCCAGCGCGAACCCCCCAAACACCGCAATGACCAGCGCCGAGCCGAGCATTGCCCCCGTCGAATCCGTCAAGTTCATCGGAACCACGTCAAAACCGTCGAGCAGGACTGCCGCCGCCAGCGCCATCAGCGCACTCCCCGCCACCAAGAGCCCGATATCGGCGAGGCCGGCCAGCGCAAACCCAAACGTGGTGACAGCGCGCCGGACCGACCCCTCCGGCGGGACTTCACCGGATTCGACGAGCGGTTGACCCGCCGGATCCAATTGTGGGGTGTCGCGCGGTGTCGACACTCACGCTCCTCTCGTTGGCGGTCAGACTACCCGGCGTAGCTCAACCGGACTCAACGGTTCCCGAAAGCGCCTCCCAATAGAGCTCAACCGGGTGCACCACCCGATGACGGTCGCCCAAGTGGGACCGAAGCTGCATTTCACAACCGGGGTTGGCGGAGGCGACGACGGACGCGCCCGTTTCGAGTACCTCGGCTCGTTTTCGAGATCCGAGTTCGGCGGACTTCTCACCGTGAAGAATCGCGTACACGCCGGCCGCACCACAACACATGCCCGCTGGATCGACGTCGACCGGCTCAAAGCCGGCCGCTCGGACGATGGCGCGCGGTTGCTCGGTGATCCTCTGGGCATTCCGAAGGTGACACGGATCCTGAACGGCAACCTGCCCACCCCCCTGCTCGAAAGCCGGGAGCCGCCCGTCCTCCAGCGCTTCCGCCACCAACTCGGAAACGTCGCGAGCTCGCCGCTTGACGCCTCCGCCGGCCGCGCCCGCCCACTGGTCGTACTCCTTGAGGTGCGCTCCGCACCCCGCCGAATTGGTGACGATGAAATCGAAGCCGGCGAAAGCGGCCACATTCTTTTTGGCCATTCTTCGGGCTCCCGGAGCATCCCCGTCATGTGCCGAAAGGGCTCCGCAGCAGGTCTGACGCGGGGGAACGACCACTTCGTATCCGGCTCGTCGGAGAACCTCGATGGTGGCTTCATGGACTTCACCGAACCAGGAATCCATGACACATCCGGACAGCAAGCCCACCCTTCCCCGCCTGGTGCCCACGGCCGGATACGACCGACCACGGATCGAGGGTCGACCTGTGGCTGGTCGGAGACCTCGCATTGAGGTCCGAAAGGCAGGCGGCGCCAACAGCCGGAGTGGACCGCGCCTGGCTACTCGGGCGACTCTCCCGGCCATGTCGACCAGCGCCGGTCGACCGAGCGCCCGACCAAGGATGAGGTGCCTGAGCCGACGGGCGGGTGTGGGGCGCTGCACCGAGATCTCGATCCGAGCTCCTTCCATCGCTCTTCCGAAGGGGACCATGGAGGGGCACACGGGCTCACAGGCGCGGCATTGCAGACACGAATCCATGATGGACTCGAAGGTGGCATCGAGTTCGACCGCGCCCTCCGCCACCGCCGACATGGCGGCCAGGCGTCCCCGAGGAGACTCGGTCTCGCGTCCGGTCAGCCGAAAGGTCGGGCAATGCGGGAGGCACAGACCGCACGCCACGCAGGAGTCGAGCTCGGCCCGGCTCGGCGCATCTGCAGTCGCCCACGCCATCAGATGCCTCCCGGGAGCCGGCCAGGATTGACAACCCGAGCAGGGTCGAACCTCGCCACGATCCGACGCTGAGTCTCGAGGAGAGGCGGCAAGGCGCCCCACGGATCCATGACCGCACGCACCGAGTCGGGAGCGTCGACCATGACGAGGGCCCCACCCTCGGCCTCGGCCCACTGGCGTAGTCGCCTGGCTCGATCGGCATCCGCCACCTCGTCGACCAACTCGACCTCGCCCACCTCGTGCTGAGCCAAGAAGCTCCACCGGGCGGGAACCCGAGTGAGCGCGTCATCGAGCAAGGCCGGTGGGATGCGCAGCGACCAGTGGGCGCTCCCCGGTGGACAGGTCATCGGTTTGGGCCACTGGAGACCAGGCTCGGCTCGCCCGCCCAACGCAGATGCCTGACCCTCCACCTCGGCGCGGGTTCCCGACAGGAAGACGCGCACCCCGTCGTCGTCCTCGAGAATCGCCAAGGGCCGGTAGGCCGCCCCCGCCGCCCGGGACCCGTCATCAACATCCACGGTCATGGTCGACTCAGGAAGCGGCCACAGCTTCAGGCAGACCTGCGTGACCACCCCCAAGCCTCCAAACGAGCCAACGGCGAGTCTGGGTAAGTCGTACCCGGTGACGTTCTTGACGACCCGCCCGCCGGCCCGAACCATGCGCCCGTCCCCGGTCACCAGGTCCACTTCGAGGATCCGGTCCCGCGTCGGTCCGTAGCGAGACCTCCGCCAACCCGACAATCCGGCCGACACCACGCCCCCGACGGTCGCGGCGGGGGCGAACTCCGGGAGGACAGCTGTCTGGCCACGCTCGGCGAGGCGTTCCTCGAGAGGCCCAACCGTGGCCCCTGCGCCGACCACCACCGTCAGATCGTCCGGTTCCCAGGCAGCCACATTGTCGAGGCCTGCGGTCAACAACAGGATGTCCGGCTGGACCGGGTCGCCATAACCCTGGTGGGTTCCGCTGCCCCACACCAGAACTCGCAGGGAGTTCTCGGAGGCGTACTCGAGGATGTGTCCGACCTCCTCGGACGAGCCGGGTGCGACCATGATCTCCGCATCCGGCGCAGCTGCGGGGCGGTCGTGATCGGAATCGGCGAGCAGGACATCGAGGGACCTGGTCACAGCCAGGCACCCTCAGGGACCGGATGGCCGAGGTCGAAACACCTGGAGCCGGCCGGGAGAACCTTGTTCGGGTTGAAGAGGCCTTCGGGATCGAATGCCTCTCTCAGTCGGGCCTGGGCGTCGAGATCCGCTTCGGAGAACATGAGCGGCATGAGGTCGCGCTTCTCGAGTCCGATTCCGTGTTCCCCGGACAACACTCCTCCGTTGTCGACGCAGAGAGTGACGAGCTCCTCGGCGGCCTCCTGCACCCTTTCGAGCATCCCTGGCTCCTTGGCGTCAAACGCCATCAGCGGGTGGAGGTTTCCGTCGCCGGCGTGGAAGACGTTCATCATCGTGATCCCGTATCGGGCCGCAATCTCGTACACCTCCTTCATGACCGGTACCAAACGAGTTCTCGGAACCACTGTGTCATGCAGGTAGTAGTCGGGGGCCATCTGGGCAACCGCCCCGAAAGCGGATTTCCGGCCCAGCCAAAGCAGCGCTCGTTCTTCCTCCGATTGGGCCACCCGGACCTCGATGGCGCCGTTCTCCCTTGCCACCTCCTCAACAATCGAGAGTTCGGCGTCGACCGCTTGGGCGTGGCCGGCCACCTCGGCCAAGAGCACTGCCGCGGCGTCGGTGTTGAAACCGGCATGGACGAAGTTCTCCACCGCCTGGGTCATCACCTGGTCCATCATCTCCAGCGCAGCCGGAACGACCCCTCGAGCGATGATTCCCGACACCGTTGCTGCAGCGTCTTCAACCCGACCGAACGACACCAGCGCCGTTCGGACCGCCGGGGGATTCGGAGTGAGCTTCACGAGCACGCGGGTGAGTATCCCCAGGGTGCCCTCCGAGCCCACTACCACGCCTCGGAGATCCAATCCGATGGGGTCTGGTGCGGCGCTCCCCAGAGTCACGATTTCACCGTCGGCCGTCACCAGCTCGAGGGCGAGCACATGGTTCACGGTCGTGCCCTCTGAGAGGCAATGCGGTCCGCCGCTGTTGTTGGCGACATTGCCTCCGATGGTGCATGCCGATTGCGAAGACGGGTCCGGCGCGAAATGGAAACCATGCGGGGCGGTCATGTTCGACAGATCGAGGTTGATCACGCCCGGTCCCACCCATGCTGTGCGATTCTCCGGGTCGATGTCGACGTCGGTGAGTCCCGTCATGGCGACGACCACCGCATCCCCAAAGGGAACCGCCCCGCCGGCCAGCCCCGTCCCGGCGCCCCTCGCCACCAGAGGCGTATTCGCAGCCCGGGCGGCACGAACCACGGCTGCCACCTCTTCGGCGGTCTCGGGAAAGACGACCAGACCGGCGCTTCCCCGGACGACGCCGGCGTCCTTGGCGTAGAGGTGCCGTTCGACCGGTTCGGAGAGGACCTGATCGGTCCCCAGTAGCTTTCGGAGGTCGTCTGCCAGCGCCATTCCACAAGGCTAACCCTCCCGCGCCGCCAAGGTCACGGACGGGAGGTCGAGGCCCGGATTCGCCATCCGATCCGACAAGATCGCCCAACCAGTTCGTTTGCCAGTATGATCCCCGCCGTGCCGGCGTTACGACATCTGGGTTCAGGCAAGGTTCGGGAGATCTACGAGGTCGACCCTGACCGCCTGCTCTTCGTGGCCACCGACCGAATCTCCGCATACGACGTGATCCTGGGAGACCCGATCCCGGACAAGGGCAGGGTCCTCACCGGGTTGTCCCTGCATTTCTTCGATCTTCTCGAGGCTCCGAATCACTTCATCTCGACGGACCTCTCGACGATCGACGGCCTCACCGAGGAAGAGAAGAAGGACTTGGCCGGCCGATCGATGATCGTCAGACGAGCTCAGGTCGTTCCGGTCGAATGTGTCGTGCGGGGATACCTGTACGGCTCCTCCTGGCGGGAGTACCGCGACGGAGGTGGACCGACGACCGAGCACCTTTCGGCCGGCCTCCGACTTGCCGACAAGCTACCCGAACCGATCTTCACGCCGGCCACCAAGGCCGAGAGTGGCCACGACGAAAACCTCACCGAGGCTGAGGCCCGCCAAGCGCTCGGAGATGCCCTGTATACGCGACTCCGCGACTCCTCGATGGCCATCTACGTCGAGGCAGCCGAGTACGCCGCCCAACGTGGGGTCATTCTCGCCGATACGAAATTCGAGTTCGGGTTCGTCGGCAATGAGCTACTCCTCATCGACGAGGTTCTGACGCCCGACTCGTCTCGCTATTGGCCGGCCGACGAGTGGCGACCCGGGAGTCCGGTGCCTTCCTTCGACAAGCAGTATGTGCGCGACTGGCTCGACTCGACCGGCTGGGATCACAATCCCCCGTCTCCTGCGTTGCCGCCGGACATCATCGCCGGAACCCGGGCACGCTACACCGAGGCCTATGCCCGGGTCACCGGCAACCCCTTCGATTCCTACATGGAGAATCTATGAAAGTGACCGTGATGGTCAAACGGAGGCCGATGATCTCCGACCCTCAAGGGAGCACGGTCGGTCGCGCCTTACGCGATCTCGGCTACAAAGAGGTCACCCGGGTCAGAATCGACAAGGTGGTGACCCTCGAGGTCGAGGGCGCCGATCGCGCCGAAGTGGAATCGCGGGTAGCCGAAATGTGTCGGAAACTCCTCGCCAATCCGGTCATGGAGGATTTCGAAATCGAGGTCCACGGGTGAAGGCCGCGGTGATCGTGTTCCCCGGGTCAAACTGTGAACACGACGCCGTCTACGCACTCCGCTCGGTTGGCGCCGAGGCCGAGTTGGTCTGGCATCGTGAAACCGATCTCTCAGAGTTCGACGGAGCCATCCTCCCCGGCGGTTTCGCCCATGGTGACTACCTCCGCACCGGCGCCATCGCGAGGTTCTCGCCGATCATGTCCGAGGTCGAGAAGATGGCCGAAGGAGGGAAGCCGGTCCTGGGAATCTGCAACGGCTTCCAGATTCTCTGCGAAGCCGGTCTGCTCCCGGGCGTCCTGCTTCAGAACAGAGATTTGAAGTTCATCTGTCGCGACGTCCATCTTCGTGTCGAGAGCACAGCATCCGTGCTCACCCGCGCCGCCACGCCCGGCCAGGTACTGCGGATTCCGTTGAACTCCTATGAGGGCAACTTCACGGTGCCCGAATCTGAGCTGGCGGCCCTCGAAACCGACGGCCAGGTGATCGTTCGCTACTCGGGGCCAGACGGCAGCGTTGGTGAGAGCACCAACCCGAACGGGTCGATGGCCAACATCGCCGGTGTGAGCAACCCTGCCGGCAACGTGGCCGGACTCATGCCACATCCCGAGCGTGCGATCGAGGCCGTGCTCGGTTCGACCGATGGTCGGGTCCTCCTGGAATCGTTTGTCGTCTCCATGGAGCCGGCCATTGTCTGAATCCGAGACGTCCGAAACCATCGACCGACCACTCCATCAGGTTCTGGGCATGACCGACGAGGAGTACGGAACGGTCGTCGACATCCTTGGCCGAGTGCCCCGAGACACCGAGTTGGCCATGTATTCGGTGATGTGGTCCGAGCATTGCTCATACAAATCCTCGCGCGCCCACCTCGGTCGGTTTCCGACGGAGGCGCCGTGGGTGGTCGTAGGGCCGGGCGAGAACGCCGGGGTGGTGGATATCGGGGACGGCTGGCTGGCGGCGTTGCGAATCGAATCCCACAATCACCCCTCCTATGTCGAGCCGGTCCAGGGGGCGGCAACCGGCGTCGGCGGCATTCTGCGCGACATCTTCACGATGGGAGCCCGTCCGATCGCCCTCTGGGACCAGATCCGCTTCGGACCGCTCGACGATCCCCACAACCGCTACCTCTTCTCCGGGGTCGTCGAGGGCATCGCGGGGTACGGCAACGCGGTCGGCGTGCCGACGGTTGGGGGAGAAATCGCCTTCGAGGAGTGCTACAGCGGCAACCCCCTCGTCAATGTGATGTGCCTTGGCATTCTCCGTCGCGAGCAGTTGGTGCTCGGGACGGCCGGCGCCCCCGGCTCGGTATCCGTCCTGCTGGGGTCTTCGACCGGCCGCGACGGGATCGGAGGCGCCTCCGTCCTAGCCTCTGCGAGTTTCGACGAAGCCTCCGAATCCAAACGCCCCTCCGTGCAAGTCGGGGATCCGTTCGAAGAGAAGAAACTGATCGAAGCCTGCCTCGAGCTGTACGAGAAGGGATTGGTCGTGGGCGTCCAAGACCTCGGAGCGGCCGGCCTCTCGTGTGCCACGTCAGAACCAGCCGCTCGGGCTGGAGTAGGCATGGAGGTGGATCTCGACAACGTCCATGTTCGCGAAAGCGGCATGACCGCCCCAGAACTCCTCATGTCCGAGTCGCAGGAGCGCATGATGGCGTTCGTAGAACCGAGCCGCGTCGACGAGGTCCTCGCCATTGCCCGAAAGTGGGAGATCGATGCCTCAGTGGTCGGGGAAGTCAAGCAGGGCGGTGCCCTACGGATTCGCTACAACGGGGAACTTGTGGCGGACCTACCGGCAGCCTCGTTGACCGAGGATGCGCCTCTCTACCATCGACCGTCCGGGGAACCGTACTGGCTCGAAGACGTGTGGACTCACACTCTCCAGGTCCTGCAGTCGCCCGACGTCGGCGCCTGCCTCCTCCAGTTGCTCGACGACCCTTCTCTGGCCGACCCTGCCTGGGCATACGAACAGTACGACCACCAGCTCTTCCTCAACACCATGGTTGGACCAGGGCACGATGGCTCCCTCCTTCGGGTCAAAGGCACCGAGAAAGGTCTGGCGGTCTCCACCGACGGGAACGGACGTCATTGCTACCTCGATCCGCGGCGCGGAGCGGCGCGCTTGGTATTCGAGGCGGCGCTGAACGTGGCGATGGTCGGGGCCCACCCGATGGCCGTTGTCGACAACCTCAACTTTGGAAATCCTGAGAAGTCCGAGGTGATGTGGCAGTTCACCGAAACGGTCGAGGGTATCTCGGAGGCTTGCGAAGCTCTCGGGATCCCGGTCATCGGCGGCAACGTCTCCTTCTACAACGAAACGGACGGACAGGACATCTATCCCACCCCGATCGTCGGAATGCTGGGCATGGTGGAGCCCATCCCCGACAATCCCCCGCGCCTCGATCGAGCCGAGGCGGGCATGGAGGTCTGGATGCTCGGCCCGCGCCATTCGCGCAACCTCGCCGGGAGCGCGTTCGAGAAGGTGATGCACGGCCATGTGGGCGGGCGACCGGATGCTCCGGACGCCGCGATGGCCAAGGGGGTCATGACGCTCGCCGCCCTGATGGTTGGCGAGGAGCTGAGCCCGTGCCTCCACGATGTTTCGCTCGGAGGTGTGGCTGTGACGCTGGCCGAGATGTGTATCCGGTCCGGAGTCGGCGCCGAATTCCACTTCACAGACTGGGTGGGACTCTTCGCGGAGAACCCTCACCGATTCCTCGCCGCCGTCCCCAGCCGCCACGCCGATCACATCGAGCGGGTGGCCGGAGAGTTGGGTGTGACCGCTTCGCGATTGGGGGTCTTCGGAGGCGAAGACCTGGTGTTCGACAACGGAGGGCCCGAATCGGCCCGGGTCGCTCTCTCGGACGCCGCCCGGGCGTGGCGAGGTGCCATCCCCAGCCGCATGGGGTAGCGTGGTAGCTGGCAACCGGCCGTGACCGATATCAGGGATTCCATGGGCCTCTCCTCCACCTTGCGCACCATTAGGGACTGGGTCACCACCATCCCCACCCTCGTCGCGTTTGGGCTCACCTTTCTGTTCGGCGACCTCGCCATTCGGATCGCCCGGCTCTTCGGCCTTCACGCTATGGAAGTAACGGCCGGCGCCGTTCAGCGGGTCCTGTTGTGGTGTTTCCGTCTCTCCGGCGCCCGGATAACCGTCGAGCGCCATCCCGCCGTCGAGGAGAGGAGCGCCTACATCTTTCTCTCCAACCACCAGAGCCTTCTCGACGTCCCCATCTTCGGGGGGATTCTCTTCTCCAACTACCCGAAATACATCGCCAAGATCGAGCTTGCCAAACGGATCCCGCTCGTTTCTTACAATCTGAGGCGTGGAGGCAACGCCATCATCGACCGTGGCGGGGGCACCCAGGCCATCCGGATCATCCGCGACTTCGGGAGGACGTGTCAGCAGCGTGGTGTTTCGCCGGTCATCTTCCCGGAGGGTTCCCGTTCCCGTGACGGCCGACTCAAAGAGTTCAAGCCAGGTGGCACAGCCGCATTGCTGCGGGCCGCTCCGGAATTGCCAGTCGTCCCGACCGCCATCGACGGCTCGTGGGAACTTCTCAAGCACAAACTCTTTCCCATTCCCTATGGCACTCGCATCAACGTCCGGTTCGACGCGCCGATCCTCCGGAAGAGCGGGGAGAATGCTGCGGAGATTCTCGATGAGACCCGAGAACGAATCTCTGCGACGCTCGATAGTTGGCGGGGATCGCAAACCCCCGGCGTCGCCTGAACCCACATCTGGCGCTCCCGGACCTCCAACTCCTCGACCTTCGCACCGAAAGTCGTTCCGGCTTCCCGATCTGCCTACAATCGCCGCGTGATCGACGAAGCCTCTCGACCCGGTGAAGCGTGCGGAGTGTTCGGGGTGTATGCACCCGGCTCGGATGTGGCTCAACTCACCTACTTCGGGCTCTTTGCATTGCAGCACCGGGGCCAGGAAAGTGCCGGAATCGCCGTCTCAGACGGCGTGACCACGATGATCAGCAAGGACATGGGACTGGTCACGCAGGTGTTCGACGTTGCCTCCCTCGCCGCCTTGACCGGTCACGTCGCAGTGGGCCACACCCGCTACTCGACCACCGGATCGACCACCTGGGAGAATGCTCAACCCACCTATCGCCAGGTCGGCGACACCGCCATCTCCCTGGCTCACAACGGGAACCTCACCAACACCGTCGCACTGGCAGATTCCCTCGAACTGGCCGGGATCACCGATTCCGAGTTGATGGTGGAGACCATTGCCCGGGCGCTGAGCGACGAGCGATCCGACGGACGAGGACTCGCCACAGCACTGAACGAGGTTCTGCCCCTGTTCGAGGGAGCATTCTCCCTGGCGATCATGGATCAGGGCAACCTGGTCGGAGTGCGAGACCCACACGGCTTTCGACCGCTCTGTCTGGGTCGGCTGGACGGGGGTGGATGGGTGATCGCCTCGGAAACAGCCGCACTCGATATCGTCGGGGCCGAGTTCGTGAGGGAGGTCGAACCCGGCGAAATGGTGGTCATCAACGCCCAGGGCTTGCGTACCTACCACCCATTCTCCGGGTCAGACCCGAATCGTCTGTGCGTCTTCGAGTTCGTGTATTTCGCCCGACCCGACAGTCGCCTCTACGGCCAGAACATCCACGCGGCGCGCCAGCAGATGGGCCGGCGACTCGCCACCGAGGCACCCGCCGAGGCCGATGTCGTCGTTCCGGTACCCGAGTCCGGCATTCCGGCGGCCCAGGGCTTTTCAGAGGCCTCCGGCATTCATTACGCCGACGGGTTGGTCAAGAATCGCTACGTGGGGCGTACGTTCATCCAGCCGACCCAGCTACTGCGAGACCGGGGGATCCGCATGAAGCTCAATCCTATCCCCTCGAACCTGGACGGCCAGCGGGTGGCGCTCGTCGACGACTCCATCGTCCGGGGAACCACCACACGACAGCTGGTCAGCATGGTGCGAGAAGCAGGCGCCAAGGAGATCCATCTTCGGATTTCGTCGCCGCCCTATCGCTGGCCGTGTTTCTACGGCATGGACACCTCGGACCGGAGCCGCCTCCTGGCAGCAGACAAGACAGTGGAAGAGATCCAAGAGTATCTCGGTGTGGACTCGCTGGCCTACCTCTCGCTCGATGGTCTTCTCTCGTCGACAGGGGCTCAGATCGACGCCTTCTGCACGGCATGCCTGAGCGGCGACTACCCGACCGAGGTGCCTGTCACGATTGGGAAGTTCGCCCTGGAATCAACCAGCTGATGGCGAGCTACCGGGAGTCGGGTGTCGACATCGAAGCGGGAGAACGCCTGGTGGAAGCCATCGGCCCGACCGTCACAGGCACCTGGGGTCCAGACGTTCTGGGGGGGTTCGGCGGTTTCGCGGCCGGTGTGCGCATCCCACCCGGGTACCAGCGCCCCGTCCTGATGATGACGACCGACGGAGTGGGCACCAAGTTGGAGGTGGCGCGCCGGGCGGGCCGGATGGATGGAATCGGTTTCGACCTGGTCGCCATGTGCGTCGACGACCTGGCTGCGGTTGGGGCGCGTCCGATCGGCTTCACCGACTACCTGGCAGTGGGCCATCTGGATCCGCAACGGGACGAGGCCATCGTCGCCAGCGTGGCCGCCGCGTGCATCGCCGCCGGATGCGCCTTGCTCGGAGGCGAAACCGCAGAACACCCCGGGGTGGTCGCCGAACATCATGTGGACATGGCCGGAGCCGCTCTTGGAGTGGTCGAGGAAGGCCACGAGGTCACCGGTGCCACGATCCGTCCCGGCGATCTCCTCCTCGGAGTGGCCAGCCCCAACCTGCGTTCGAATGGCTTCTCACTCGTCAGGGCCATTGTCGATCTCGACCGTCTCGACGAGATGTGTCCCGGGACCGATCGCTCCTGGGGCGAGGTCCTCACCGAGCCTTCCGTGATCTACGCACCGGCGGTCACCGATGCCGTGGCAACAGGTCACGTCCACGGCCTGGCCCACATCACCGGAGGCGGCCTCCCTGGGAACGTGGCTCGCATCCTCCCCCAGCAGGTTGACGCAGTCCTGGATTCAGCCCGGTGGGAACCACCAAGCGTGTTCGGGGCTATCGCGGCTCGGGGAAGCGTGACCGCGCCCGAGATGTTCCGGACCTTCAACATGGGGATCGGGTTCGTGGCGGTGATCGACGCCTCGGGATCGGATGAGGTGATCGAGATCCTGGCGCTCCACGGACACCACGCCACGCCGATCGGCGAAATCGTCTCCGGCGCGGGGCGGGTCCGAATCGAGGGCGTCGGCCCGTAGGACGAAACTTTTTGCACTCTGCAAAGAAAAAAGGCCGCATTGGCTGGACAAGCGGTCTGGAAAAAGGTAGAAATCAGCTCGTCGGCTTGTCCCTGGCGGGGTCGTTTTCGATCCCCAAGCCGACATGGAAGGCCGCCGCAAGGCGGTCTTCCTCATTGAGGCAGGGTCTTCAGGTCTGCCCTTGATGGCTCCGCCGACCTGGCTTCCCGCCCGCCCCACTCCTGGAGCCACCGCCACATCAACGTAGAGACGAGGGCAGCCATGGCGAATACGGCCACCCAGTCTCCCCATCGAGTGTAGAACGTCGGTCCGGTCGATCTCATCGACACCTCACCGCGCACGATGTCTTCGCCGAACAGTGCCGACACAGGTCCGAGGCGACCACCCTCGGTGATGATCACCGAGGCACCGGTCACCGCGCCGTGCACCAGGTCGACGCCGTTCTCTGCAGCTCGCATCCGAGTCATGCCGATGAATTGGTCGGCGGCGGAAGAGATGCCGTAGGACGCTTCGTTGCTGGCCACGACGAGCAGGTTCGCCCCTTGCCCTGCGGCCTCGCGGGCATATCGAGCAAACGCCCCTTCGAATGAAATCACGGACGCGAACTCGCCGAATGGTGCCGAGAACACTGTGGGATCGGAACCTCGCACCATGTCGCGTGGCACCCGGGCGGTCTCGGGAATGAGCCCGAACACGGCGCGGAGGGGTACGTATTCGCCGAAGGGCACAGGGTGGTTCTTCAGATACTCACCCAACAACTCACCGTCCGGTCCGAACGCAACATTGGAGTTGATGAAGGTCTCACTGCTGGCGGGACGATCACCCCCGGCCAGCAGGGTGGCGCCGAGACGCCGTGCTTCTGCGGCGACCAGACGCTGCCCTTCAGACGGATTCGTCGGGTCCACCTCGAATGTGGTGGAACTCTCGGGCCACACGACGAGATCGACGGAGCCTTCTTCGATCTGACGGGTGAGACGGAGGTGGTTCTGAAAGATGGCTTCTCGCTCCCCGGCACAGTGTTCCAGCGGGCAGGGTGAATTGCCCTGGACGATCGCCACCCGCACCACCGGCCCGGAAGGCAGCTCGGCAGAGGAGGCGCCGAAGACGCCAACGACCACCAGCACGCCCACGGCGCCCACCAGCCATCGCCTGTCCTTGCGCCACAGCAGCAGGAGCAGTCCGGAGGCCACCCCAGCCACGACGATGGTCAGCCCCGAGGTGCCAACCAACTGGGCACTGTCACGAGCCCAGTCCCACGCCCCGAGGGGATAGCCCAGCGCCCCCCAATTGAGTCCACCAACAGGGATGCGCTCCCGGAGGAACTCGAGGGCCGCCCACCCACCGGTGGCCACGACCACGACCTCCCAACTCGGGTTCTTCTTGAATCCCCAGAGGAGAGCGGCGTACACCGCGTAGAAGGGGACCTGGACGACCAACAGCCCGATGATGGCCTCCTCGCCGAGGTTGGCGATCCATTCCATGAGCGCACCGAAGAACAGGAGGGCGAAAAGGGCCCCGGCCAGTGTTGCGGCCCGTCTGCTCGGGGCCGACACGACGGCGTACATGAGGCCGGCCGGCGCCACCAGGACGAGGACAGGCCACTCCAACGGCGGAAACGAAGCCCACAGGAGGAGGGCCGACACGAGAGCAATCACGATCGAACGAGCCACGGCGGCGAGCGTAGCGGGAACAGCAACTCACGTAGCCTCTAGAGTGCTGCGCGTGAACGATCTCGAGCTGGCCATCCACGTCGCCTCACTGGCGGCTGCCGTCGTGACGAGGTGGTCACACGACGTGATTGCCCCCGAAATGAAAGGGGTCGTCAACCCTGTCACCGAGGCGGATCGGGAAGCGGAAGCGGCCGTCATCGAAGCGCTGGGGGCGCACCGAGCCGCAGATGCGATCATGGCCGAGGAGGGCGGGGGAACCATCGGCCCGGATCGAACCTGGATCGTCGACCCTCTCGATGGCACGGTCAACTTCGTACACGGGGTCCCGCATGTGGCGGTATCGATCGCCCTCTTCGAAGCGGGAGAGCCGCTCGTGGGAGTCATCCATGACGTCTTTCGCAACGACGTGTACTCGGCCCAGCGGGGTCGGGGTGCCAGCCTCAATGGTCATCCGATGACGGTGTCCCAAACCGATGAAATCGGCGCCGGACTGATCGCAACCGGATTCCCCTACGATCGTCGCGAGCGAGCCGACGCCTACGCAGCTGACGTGGCGAAGGCCCTGCGGGCGGTGCGCGGATTGCGGAGGATGGGTGCGGCCGCCCTCGACCTGGCGTACGTCGCAGCAGGCCGATTCGATGGTTACTTCGAACGCAACCTGGCTCCCTGGGACATCGCAGCTGGAGTACTTCTCGTGACCGAAGCCGGCGGACGGGTCTCCGATCTGTCGGGAGCCGCCATCTCCATCGATACTTTCGACTCGGTGCTCGCCACCAACGGCGCCATCCACAACCAGCTCTTCGACACCCTGCGTCGGTGATGTCCGCCACACAAACCACGCCGCCCTGACCTGCCTATCCTGATCGCATGTACGACGAAGCGATCGAAGCGTTCTGGTCATGGTGGGAGTCGGGTCGTGCCCTCCTCGAAGAGGCTGTCACTCAGGGAGGGCCCACCGATCTACCGGATACGATTTCGGGTCTCGTAGACGACATTCATCCCGAACTGCAGTGGCAACTAGCTCCGGGCCCGACGGCCACCCACGCCCTGGCTCTATCGGCAGGCGGCGACCCCTCACTCAGGTTGGTCACCCAGCGTTGGGTCGATCTCGGGCCGGAGGCCACCGAGACATGGGAATACCGCCCCGCTCGAGTGCCCATCGACATCGCACCCTTCGAGATGGACGGAATGGCGGTCGACTCCGGCAGCGCCATCATTCGTACCGAGGAGGATGGGCTCTACGAGCAACTCGAGGTGACGATCTACGTGCCCGGATTCGAAGAGGTGGACCCGGAAATCCAGATGCGAGTCGCGCTCCTTCTGCTGGACGCAAGCCTCGGCGAAGACGAGGTCGAGCGTTGGGTCGGTTTCATCGACACCGTGGACGAGCCGCCCGCCGACGGCGTACCCCTGCGTAGCCTGGCGGAGATCGTTGACGCCTTTGCCCCGAAGGCCACGGGAGAGCAGTGGGACGTCGTCGAGGAGCAGGCACCGGGAGCACTTCCGGCCATCAGCTCGATCAATCGGGCCCTCAAGCCTCTCGATCACCTGCGGCACACCCTGCACCTCGAGATGATCATCGAGATGAACAAATGGACCGACCTCGGACTCCCAACAGAGGACGAATCGGAGGATCTCACCCTTCTGGAAGAGGACCTCATCCACACCCTCGGAGAGAACGCCATCTTCGCGGCCAGGGAAACCGAGGACTGCATTCGGCGACTGCACTTCTTCGTGAGGCCCTTCGAGAACGTCGAAGAGTCGATCGATGCATGGGTCGAATCGGTCGGATCCCACCCGATAGAGCCGGTCCTCTCTATCGATCCGGACTGGGCAATTCGAACCCGATGGAGCTGAACCGACCCACCCTCGTCGTCGCAGACCACGTGAGGACGGCCCAGGGTGTCGTCGGCGATGCCGTGCTGGTCGAGGGCGGCGTGATCCGGGGCGTTGGTCGGTCAGAAGACCTGCGAGCACCGGGCCAGATCGAGGAGCGGTATTCCAACGCCGTGATCGTGCCGGGTCTCGGCGACGCCCACTTTCATCCCACGGGCTACACCGCGGCGCTCACTCGCCTCAATGTTTCCGGTGCCCGGGACTTGGCCGAATTGCTCGACCAAGTCAGATTCGCCGGAAGGGAACTTCCCTCGGACCGCCCCCTCATCGGAATCCGGCTCGACAATGAGCACTTGGCTGAAGGCAGGCTACCCACCAGGGAGGATCTCGACTCGGCGCTCAGCGATCGACCTGTGCTCCTCTTTCGATACTGCGGCCATGTCGCCGTTGCGAATACCGCCGCCCTGGCAGCCGCCGACCTGTCCGCGTCGACTTTGGATCCCCCTGGTGGATCGATCGATCGCGACGAAGCCGGACTGCCCACCGGCGTGCTGCGCGAGACGGCCATCGGCCTCGTGTCCGACCGTATCGGCGGGCGAAGCCAAGGACTGGATCCCGAAGCCTTTCTCGCTTCATTGAGGGGTTTGGTCACCCAGGGTTTGACACGTCTCGGAGCCATCATAAAAGTCGGAAACCCCATGTGGGGCGGGTCGGGTGACGACCTCGAGCTCCTCCTCGACGTGGCCCCGGACCTGCCCTTGGAGCTGGCAGTTCTCGCGATCGCCGACTCCCCCGACACTTTGGAATGGGCCGCCCAACGCCTCGACGGGGCGGGCCGCAGATTGCGCTTTCTGGGTATGAAGGACTTCGCCGACGGAAGTCTGGGGGGTCACACCGCAGCCATGCGGGCCGGCTACGCAGATAATCCGGGCGAGCTCGGCACCCTCCGATTCGAAGAGGAACTCATTGGGCCTGTGGCCCGAGCGTCGCTCGCGCTGGGCGGCGCCGTCGCCATCCACGCCATCGGCGATGCAGCCTCGGGACGCGTGGTCGACTTCTTCGAGACCCTCCGCTCGGAGGGCGCACCCCCCGACGCTCTGCGCGTCGAACATGCCTCCGTGCTCGATGAGGCCGATCTGGAGGGCCTCGCCCGAGTGGGAGCCACCGCATCCGTTCAGCCGGCGTTTCTGGCCTCGGAGTTCGACTGGCTCGAGAACAGGCTTGGACCGGAGCGGACGAAGCGAACCTACGCCTTTCGCTCCATGCTCGATGCAGGCATCTCCCTGGCCGGGGGGTCCGACTGTCCGGTGGAACCACCAAACCCGCTGCTGGGGATGGCTGCCGCCCGTGATCGATGCGGGTTGGTCCCTGCGGAAGCCATCTCCGGGTCAGAAGCTCTCGGCCTCTTCACCGACGGTGTCGCACTGGCCCTCCGTGCCGAGACACCTCTCTCGGTTGGCAGCCCGGCCCATCTCACCATCCTGGATGGGGATCCGGTTACTGCCGACCCCGACGCCCTGCGAAGGACGACGGTGCTCAGTACCTGGATCGACGGCGAATCACACCCCTTCGATCCGTCTGCCCTCATCTGGGACTAGGGCCGTTGGGTCGGTCGCCAAGGAGGCTGCCAACGGCCGCACTACCATCACCGCACGCTCGACTGAGGAGGACCCCGTGCGGGTCAGCATCGAATACTGCACCCAGTGAAACTATCTGCCCCGTGCGGTCAGCATGGCAGAACAGCTTCTCGATACCTTCGCGGGGTCCGTGACTTCCCTCGAACTCATTCCGTCGTCCGGTGGGCGATTTGAGGTCATGGCCGGCGACGATCTCATCTATTCCAAAAAGGCAACTGGTCGGCACGCCGAATTCGACGAGGTGGCTGAAGCCCTTCGGGCAACCCTGAGCTGACCGCCTGAGATTCCTCGAGGATGGGCTTCCGTTACCCTCTCATGATGCTCTACGACTACACCACCGCAACTCCAGAGGTGATCGCCGGCGATGTCAGCGACACTCTGACCCGGGCTGACCAGATCGTTGCCTCGGTGGTGTCCCAGGCGGGCCCTCGGTCGTTTGCCAACACGATGCAACCGCTGGCCGACATGTCGGACCTCCTCGGCGACCTCTATGGGCGCGGACCCTTCCTGGCGCAGGCTTCACCCGATCCGGCAATTCGAGAGACGGCTCGAAGCGCGGAAGAACGCATGTCCAAGTGGCAGGTCGAACTGATGTTCCGGGACGACCTCTACGTGGCGGTCAAGGAGTATGCAGACACCGACGAGGCTGCCGACCTCGACGGGGAACACCGCCGGCTGCTCGATTTCACCCTACGAGACCTGAGGATGGCGGGCCATGAGCTGGACCCGGCCGCCCGGGCAGAGCTCAGAGAGATCAACGACCGGCTTGTCGAGCTGAGCATCGAATTCCAGACCAACCTCGCCGACTATCAGGACTATCTGGTCGTCACGCGAGCAGATCTGGCCGGCCTTCCCGAGGACTACATCGATCAACTCGACAAGGGCGAGAAGAAGAACACGTTCTGTGTCTCGATGGACTACCCCGACGTCATCCCGTTTCTCGACCACGCCGAGCGACGCGATCTCCGTGAGGCGCTCTCTCAGAAGTTCAACAGCCGCGCAGAGAAACAGAACCGTCCCCTGCTCCGCGAAACCGTCGATCTCCGGGCTCGAAGCGCGGAGATCTTTGGGCTTCCCTCGTGGGCCGACTACCGAATGCAGGAAAAGATGGCGGAGGGTCCGGAGGCGGTTCTTGCCTTCTACGAGGATCTCATCCCTCCTCTCACCGCCCTTGCGGAACGAGAAGTAGAGCGTATCGCCGATCTCCTCGAGGCCGAATCCGGTGACCGACAGGTGCAGCTGTGGGACTGGCGCTACTACGACCAGCAACTGCTCAGGACCGAATACGGTATCGACCACCTCGAAGTCGCCAAGTTCTTTCCCCTCGAACGAGTCGTGGCAGGAATGCTGGATCTCACCGCCGAGGTATTCGGTCTTCGATACGTCGAGGTTGCCGACCCCGAGACCTGGCACGCCGACGCCACGCTCTATGAGATTCGCGACGCAGGCTCGGACAACCTGATCGCTCACTTCTACATGGACCTCTTCCCCAGGGAGGGGAAATTCGGACACGCGGCGGCCTTTCCGCTCGTCCAGGGCCGGCACAACACCGATGGTTACGTTCGGCCCGTCACCGCCGTGCTGGCCAACTTCACCAAACCCAGCGCCGACAGACCGTCACTGCTGATGCACAACGAAGTCGTGACCTTGTTCCACGAGTTCGGGCATGTGCTCCATATGTCGCTGACGAAAGCCCATTTTGGGCGATTCTCAGGAGCAGGGACAGAGTGGGACTTCGTTGAGGCGCCCTCTCAGATCATGGAGCACTGGTGCTGGAAGCCGGAGATCCTCGCCCGTTTTGGACATCATTACGAGACAGAGATGCCCATTCCGGCCGAGCTCATCGAAGAGATGGCCCTCGTCCAGAATCTCAATGTCGCCATCAAGACCCTCCGCCAGGTGTCATTCGGGGTCTTCGACATGGCGATCCACGGTCCTGAGCCGGTTGTTTCCCTCGAGGAGGCGGCGATCGAGTCGAGCAGCGTGACCCCGTTCCCCCACCAACCGCACACCTTCTTCCCGGCGTCTTTCGGACACATGTACGGCTACGACGCCGGCTACTACGGGTACCTCTGGGCAGAGGTCTTCGGTGACGACATGTTCTCGGTCTTCGAGAAAGAGGGACTCGCCAACGCCGGGGTGGGAGCGCGTTACCGTCGCGAGGTGCTCGAGCCGAATGGCATCCGCGACGCAGCAGAGTTGCTCCGGGCTTTCCTCGGTCGAGAACCTTCCAACGCCGCCTTTCTGCGCAAGCTCGGGATCGAAGCTCACACCTCGACGCCGTGATCGAGAGCCGGTAGCGCAACGAGACCAGGCGCCGGCGAAGTCAGGACGTGGCGGCGTTGGTTTCGGGTCGTGCATCACATGACTGAGGTCCCGGGGAGGGAGTCCGGGACCTCAGTCGATTGCTGGACAGAGCGGGCAACCCAGGTCCAGCACACGGCGCCGGTCAGATCGGGGAGAGAGTCGACCGGAGCGACGGCGCCGTACGGTTGTTCTACGCCATGCCGTCGGTGATGACGCGGCCCCGGACTCGGGGGAACTTGACCGGAGCGTGGGCGTAGCAAAACTCACGCTTGTTGTACTGCGAGAGAATGGTCTCGCAGCCGCGTTTCGAACAGCGTCGGTCGCCCTTCACGGTTCGGGATGGTCGTGCCGATCCGGTGATACGGCGGCCTTTCAAATTGGTCTCAGCCATGATGTTCGCCCTCCTTTGTAACGGGCTAGGTATCGGGCTCTATTCATTCGATACAGATTGCGTCTGGTACAACCAAACTGACTCCGGTTGTATTTCGACCTTGTGAGGAGCGTTTGCCCTTAATACGCAGCCGATGAGGTTTTGGTTCCCCGAAATCTGCTCATGAGCGAGAAAACCACGCGCTTCTACCCCACCCCCGGTGGGGTGGTACAATCACGGCATGAAGGATCTCCACAAGAAAAACTCCCTCAACCGCCTCAAGACGGTGCGTGGCCACCTCGAGAGCGTGATCGCCATGGTCGAGGACGAGCGATACTGCCCCGACATCATGAAGCAAGTGTCGGCGCTGCAGGGCTCACTCGAGGGAGTGAACCGGATCCTGCTCCAGAACCATCTCGAGACGTGCGTCGCCCACGCGGTTCAGGAAGGCCGAGGAGCCGAGATCGTGGACGAGCTCATGGAAACGATGCGGTACACCGCAGCCGTCACCGGTCCGGCCGCACGGCCGCTCATCGACGACCCGATCACAGCAAAGGAACCAACATGACCAACTTGACCCTCTCAGTCCCCGACATCTCCTGCGGTCACTGCAAGAGCTCCATCGAAGGCGCAGTCGACGTTCTTGCGGGTGTCGACAAGGTCGAGGTGCACATCGACCCCAAGACGGTCGACGTCGCTTTCGACGAGTCGACGACCTCGCTCGATGTCATCATCGAAGCGATCGAAGAACAGGGCTACGACGTAGCCCGTTCGTAACGTGGCCAAGTCAGACATCGACGCTCGCACCGGCTCTGTGGGCTCCCCCGCCGCATCCGAGGAGCTCGTTTTCGAGGTCGGGGGAATGACGTGTGCATCCTGCGCGGTGCGCGTTGAGCGAGTGCTGTCCAAGCAGGACACCGTCGACGGCGCGGTCGTCAACTTCGCCGGCGGCGAAGCCCACGTCCGAGTCCAACCGGGCGTCGACCCGGCTTCCCTCTTCGATGCGGTCCGCAAGATCGGCTACGACCTCACCCTGGTCGAGGAGGACACCGAGCGGCAGAGCCAGGTCGAGAGGTACACCGAAGAGCAGCGCGAGCAGTGGCGGAACTTCTTGCTGGCGGCTCTCTTCACCCTCCCTGTCATGGTGCTCGCGATGGCCGGCCCCGATACGACCTGGAGCCTCGCTCTGCAATGGGCGCTCGTCACCCCTGTCGAGTTCGTCTTCGGCGCCCAGTTCCACCGGGCGGCCGCCAAGCGCCTGAGTAGCTTCACCGCCAACATGGACACCCTCGTGTCCATCGGCACGTTGGCCGCCTACGGATTTTCGGTGTGGGCCTTCTTTGCCGACGCCCCGGTCTTCTTCGAAACAGCAGGCGCCATCATCACGTTCATCCTGCTCGGCCGGTACTTCGAGGCGCGGGCGAAGGGAAACGCCTCGGCCGCCATCACCAAGCTCCTGGAACTCGGAGCCAAGGACGCGGTCGTACTTCGCAATGGCACCGAGGTTCGCGTCCCCATCGACGAAGTGCGCCCGGGTGACCTCGTGGTCGTGAGACCCGGCGAGAAGATCCCGAGCGACGGTGTCATCCGGGAGGGAGCGAGCTCCCTCGACGAGAGCATGCTGACCGGGGAATCGGTACCGGTCGACAAGATCGCCGGCGACGACGTGTTCGGTGCCACGCTCAACCAGCAAGGTCGGTTGGTGGTCGAGGTGAACAAGGTGGGCAGCCAGACGGCGCTGCACCAGATCGTCAAGCTGGTCGAGGATGCCCAGGCATCCAAGGCCCCGATCCAGAAACTGGCCGATCAGATCAGCGGCGTCTTTGTTCCGATAGTGATCACGCTTGCACTCCTCACGTTCTTCGGCTGGTGGGTGGCCTCGGGTGATGTCGCTACCGGCGTTCGGAATGCCGTCGCCGTGCTGATCATTGCGTGCCCATGTGCCCTCGGTCTTGCCACCCCGACGGCCATCATGGTTGGCAGCGGCCGAGGCGCCGAACTTGGAGTGATCTTCAAGGGCGCCGAGATCTTTGAGCGCTCTCGTGGCATCGATGCCGTGGTATTCGACAAGACCGGGACGCTGACCCGCGGAGTGATGACCCTGGCCGGGGTCGTTACCGCCGACGACATCGACGAGAACCGATTCCTTCACGTGGTGGCCTCACTCGAGGGGGCGAGCGAGCACCCGGTGGCACGGGCAGTGGCGCTCGGGGCCGAGGAACGCGACCTCGAACTGATGACCCCCAGCGATTTTCGCAATGTCCCCGGTCGCGGCGTTACCGGACAGGTGGACGGGTTGGTGGTCGCGGCCGGCACCACCAAGTTCCTGGCCGACGAGGGCTTGTTGCTACCCACCGACCTGGCCGAAGCGCTCGACCGCCTGGAGGGAGACGGACACACGGCGTTCGTGGCTGGTTGGGACGGCGAGGTTCGAGGTGTCTTGGCGGTGGCGGACACGCTCCGGTCTACTGCTCGCTCAGCGGTCGACCAGCTTCACGAAATGGGCGTCCACGTGGCGATGATCACCGGGGACAACCACCGAACGGCCTCGGCAATAGCCCGTCAGGTGGGGATCGATCGAGTCTTGTCGGAAGTGCTTCCAGGTGACAAAGCTGCCGAGGTAGCCAGGCTGATGGCAGAAGGTACCCGAGTGGCCTTTGCCGGCGATGGCATCAACGATGCGCCCGCCCTCACCCAGGCCGATTTGGGAATGGCGATTGGCACGGGAACCGACATAGCCATCGAGGCCGGCGACGTGATCCTGATGTCGGGAGACCCCCTCCTCGTCAAGACAGCCCTGCGGCTGGCCAGAGCTACCTTCCGCACGATCAAGCAGAACCTCTTCTGGGCGTTCTTCTACAACGTGGCCATGATCCCTCTGGCGGCGGCAGGTCTCCTCAATCCGATGTTCGCCGCAGCGGCCATGGCGACCTCGAGTGTCACGGTGGTCAGCAACAGTCTTCGCCTGCGTCGGTTCGACCCCGATCGCTGATCCACCGGCCCTTTGGGTGGGAGGCCAATCAGCCATCTGAACCGGGACGCTGGGTACCCTTGCGGCGCATGATCACCGACGAACCACCAACCGATCCGTGGGGCTCCGGAACCACACCCACTCCCCGGGCAGCACCCCGATCGCTTCAGGGACCACCGCGACCCATCCTCCACTGGTCGGTGCTCGACGAGAACCAGGTGTTGCTCGCCGTGGTCGGGATCGTCGGTTTGGGCGTGTTGATCCTCGGCATCCTGGCTCTCCTGCCATCGCCCGACGGATGTGAGGACCGGTCCTGCGCGATCGGAGTACCGATCGGGGTCACCTGGATCGAGGCCGAAGAGACGGTGGCGGCCCGCTTCCTCCCCTGCGGGACCGAAACGATCAGTGACATCCAAATCCGGGAGGTACGGACCGGCGATCTCCTCTGGCACCTCTCCGGAGCGGACACGGATAGCCGTACGACGTTCATCGCCGGCCAACCTCCCGAACCCTTCGAGGAGCTCGTCACATTCGAGCGACTTCCGGTCGGGCGCCTCGAGCTGATCATGGTCGGAGACAGCACCTACCTGTTGCCCTTCGAGAGGTCCGACCTCTTTGGCGACTTCGTGTTCATCAACGGGGGCCGTGTCGAGCGCAGCGCATTCGTTGCCGAGGCGATGAAGGTGGGGGGCTGCGCCGAGCGAGCCGCGCCGGTGGGCTCCGACAGGAGCCTCATGTTGACGGTGGGTCTCGTTGCCTTGGCGGGAGCTGCGGCCGTCCTACTCGCCGTCAGGTTCATCGACATCGGGTCCGGTGCCGACGGATGACACCGTCCTAGAAGAAGGAGGAACACGCATGCTCGAGTTCGTTCACGAGGTAGCGGCGGCAGTGTGGTTGGGGGGGCTCATCACGCTCGGAGCACTCGTTCCGGCGCTCAGACGAGCCGGAGTCGACCGAGCCCAGCTACAGGCGATGGCCCGACAGTTCGGCAGGGTGTCGTGGTCTGCGATGGCCGTGCTCGTGGTCTCGGGTGGGCTTCGCTACTGGCCGAACCGGGTCGGTTTGGACGGAGCTCTCTGGTTTCGGACCAAGATCGCGCTCGTGGGGTTGGTGGCCGGGATCGCGCTCGCACACCAGATCACGGCGCGCCGAACGACACCTGCCGTCCGGGGAGCCCTCCAGGGGGCGACGCTCTTGGTCAGCCTGGGGATCTTTGCTGCAGCTACCGCGCTCTAGGCAATCGGAGCTCTACGCAAACGACCCAACGGTGGCCGACCGCGGCTGGTCAACGCTTGCGCTTGTGGCGGTTCGCCTTGAGACGCTTACGGTACTTGTGTTTCGACATCTTCTTGCGTCGCTTCTTGATCAGCGAGCCCATACAAACTTCCTCAACATGAACGATGCGGGTTCATAGCTTGCCGGGTTGGGCCGCCGATCGCAAACCGAACGGCCCGCCAGGTCCGGCCTCAGCTGTCGGTCGGGTGCAAGAACAAGCCGCCATACGCCACCGGCAGCTCCCATACCTCGCCTTCGCCCTGAAGGGCTTCGGTCATGGCAGCCACAACGGGGGCAACGGCATCGGCTGTGGTGAATGCGATTATGGCGGGACCAGCACCACTCCAGGCCGAGTGGGCGGCCCCGGCCGAACGGGCGGCTGCCATCAGCTCGGTGGCCCGGGGGTGGAGATGCGCACGAACGGGTTCATGGAGTTCGTCACCGGCCGCGCGTCGGAGAAGGGCTGCCTCACCGGTTCGCAAGCCCTCGATCAGAGCAGCCACCCTTCCCATGTTGCGCACCACGGCTTGTCGGTCGACCGTTGGGCCGAGCGCTGCCCGCGCTCGCGACGTAGCGAGGCCGTAGGAAGGCACCGCGACCAGGACCCGCCAAACGTCGGACATCGTCAGTGAGAATGGAGAGCCGGTCGAGTCAACGGCGATGACCCCTCCGTACACTGCTGCCCCCGAGTTGTCTGCATGTCCCTCGAATTCGGTCACGAGGTCGAACACCTCTTTCCGATCAACCTTGGCCTCCACGGCCAGGAGAGCGGCCGCCGCACCCGCAGCAGCGGCAGCAGACGATGAGCCCAATCCACGCGCAAGTGGTATCGAGTTGGCGACCGTGAGCTTGAGCGGCTGATCCCCCACGGCCTTCTGAGCTGCCGCCAGAACCAGATCAGGAGCGCCCGCAGGAAGCTCATGAGGACCGAGGTGCATGGCTGACCACCGATCGGACCGCTCGGCCGTTACCTCACACCAAAGCTCCAACGCCAAAGCAAAGGCGTCGAAGCCTGGTCCCAGATTGCCGGATGAAGCCGGTGCAGAAGCCTTAGCCATGCCTGACCATCCCCGCGCCTGCCTGAACCTCGTCATGCATCCAATTCTCGCACTTCGTCCCTCATGACCGATCCTCCGATTCGAGCACCATCCGGCGTCCACGATAGATGGATAACGGAAGCGGCTCCGATCTCTTCACCTTGTCGAATCAACAAGTCTCCCTCCGGTTCTCCCGCCGCTTGGAGGGCGCGGGCGAGAGCCACGGCGGCGCTTCCGGTGGCTGGGTCTTCGAAGATGCCCGACGCCGGTGCGAAGAAACGGGCTCGGACCCGGCCGTCACCTGCTCGCGCCCAGACATAGGTGTGCTCGCCGTCCGGATGGGCGGCCATGATCTCCGGATCGGGACGGAAAGAGGCGACTTCACTCGCTCCGCTCAACTCCACCAGCACGTACCTGAGCGGCATCTCCACCGCCACGGCAGATCTCGGCACCGGAAGTCCCAGCGCGGCTGCGTCAAAGCGGTCAATCGTTGACACAGCCTGTCCGAGAGGAGCGTCGATCCATGCTGCCGTCCCGTCGTACGAAATCCCGATCCGACCGATCTCGCAGGTGAGCTCCTCCGGTCCCCCAGGACCCAGAGCGTGGAGGATCCAGGCCGCCCCGACCAGCGGATGTCCCGCGAAAGGCATCTCCGTGGTCGGGGTGAAAATGCGAGCGTGGGGAACCTCGCGTTCGTTCCAGTCGAGGAACACGGTCTCGGAGAAACCCAGCCCTGCGGCGATTCCCTGCATCGCCTGGTCGGTCAACGAAGTGGTGTCCGTGACCACGCCTAGGTGGTTTCCGCCGAGCCCGTCACGGGTGAAGACCCGCAAGACATAACAGTGGCGCATTGGTGTCCTTTCCCGGCTTCGAGGCATGCCACGATACCGCTACGGTGATGCCTCATGTCAGAGTTACTCGGAGACACCCTCTTTGCAGAGTTGACGCTGGGCCTGGGTTTGGCCCTCATGGTCGGCAACGGATATGCGTGGTACAAGGCGTCTCGCGGGGAGCGACCCGAGGAGATCCAAGGCGAATTCAGGAAGGGCCGGGTGGTCTTTCTCATGGGTATCGGACTGATCATGGCGGTGTGGGGAGCCTTGAGCTTCTGACCCTCGCTCAACCTCGGCTGCTCCAGTACCCCGGAGAGGCCGGTCGACTATGCGACCGCTAGGATGCGAGGCGAACTGCGGGTGTAGTTCAAAGGCAGAACACAAGCTTCCCAAGCTTGGAATGGGGGTTCGATTCCCCTCACCCGCTCCGAGCCGAGTTCGCCACGGGCTCGAACGGCCGGCTGTCGCGGCCACCGGAAGACGGCTCTACAATCGCCGACGGACCACGACGAAAGGCAGCTGCGGTGATCTTCTCTGATCGCACCATCAAAGAGGCAATCGCGGAGGGTCGCATCACGATCACCCCCTACGAGGAGTCTCACGTGCAGCCCTCGTCGGTGGATTTGCGAGTGGACCGCTTCTTTCGCGTCTTCGAAAACCACAAGTATCCCCACATCGACCCCATGGCTCGCCAGGAAGATCTGACCACCATCGTCGAGGTCGCCGAGGAAGAAGCGTTCGTGCTTCACCCAGGCGAGTTCGTGCTCGGATCCACCCTCGAACGCGTGCACCTGGGCAACGACGTCGTGGCCCGACTCGAGGGGAAGTCGAGCTTGGGGCGGCTCGGACTGCTCATTCATTCCACCGCCGGATTCGTCGATCCGGGATTCGATGGCTTCCTCACCTTGGAGCTCTCCAATGTCGCCAACCTACCGATCGCGATCTACCCGGGGATGAGGATCGGCCAGATCTCCTTCTATCAGATGACGACCCCGGCCGAGAACCCGTATGGATCGGCAGAGGCGGGCTCGAAATACCAGGGCCAGCGGGGGCCGACTCCGAGCCGGATTCACCGGGACTTCAAGTAGTCCGGCTCGGACGCCCGACGGTGACGGCTCGACGTTGAGGGCCCAACCGTGACGGCCCAAGCGTGACGGCCCAACCTTGACGGCCCAACCTTGACGGCTAGGAGATGAGTGCAACCTCTGGCAACGGAGCGGGGTTCTATCTCATGTGCCGACCATGAACACACTCTCGATCACAACCAAGCTTTCCCGAGACGTCGATACCGCGTTTCCGGAACTGGTGACGACCCACCAGAACGGCATCTACGGCGGCATCCTCCGGATGACGTCGAGTCGCGAGGATGCGGCCGACCTCACCCAGGAAACGTTCGTGCGGGCCTACCGAGCACTGCGCGACTATGACAGCGAACGGATCCGGGAACTCCGCCTCGAGGGGTGGTTGTGGACGATCGCTCTCAACCTCTGCCGCAACCGAGCACGGAGTCGGAGCCGCCGACCCCGAGTGGTCCCGCTGATCGACATCGACCCGCCGGGGAGCGACAACACCGAGGCGCAGGCACTGGCGAGCGAAGGTCCACTGATCGAAGCGCTGGCGAAGCTACCGAAGAACCAGCGCGAGTGCGTGGTACTCCGGCATGTAGTCGGGCTGAGTTACCCGGCAATGAGCGAAGCAACCGGTCGACCCGAAGGGACTCTGAAGTCCGACGTACACCGAGGCCTCCAGCGCCTTCACACCATCTTGGGAGGACAACATGTCTGATATCGCCGACCGACTCGCAGCACTGAACCGCACGGCGCCGCCGACGGTCGCCCCGACCGTTCTGCTGTCCACTGGGCTGGCAGACGGAATCGTTGAACGCACCACCCCTGCGGGAACGCTCCAGGTTGCCTTCAACACGCATGGTGTTTCCGCCACCGCGCTTTCCGGCGATCGCCAGGGCTTCGTCGAGAACATCGCGAGACGGTTTGGGCGGTCGGCGTATCCCGTCTCTGCCATGCCGCCGTCGCTTGCCTCCAAGCTCGATCAGGCACTCACCACGGGGAAGCTGGGTGCATTGCCAGTCGACCTACGCTCGGTGAGCCCTTTCCAGAAGACCGTGCTCGAGGTGGTCGCCAAGATCCCGCCCGGTCAGGTACGGCCGTACGGATGGGTAGCGCGCGAAGCTCACAACCCTGGCGCATCCAGGGCGGTTGGAACGACCATGGCTCGGAACCCCATTCCGGTGCTCATCCCCTGCCACCGGGTGATCAAGGGTGACGGCCATCTCGGCAACTACCTCTTTGGTGTGGACGCCAAGAGAGCCCTCTTGGAGGCCGAAGGCATCGACACTGCCGACGCCGAGGCCAACGCAACGGTCGGGCGATTGTTGCTCGGCAGCGAGACCACCCACATCGTGTGCCACCCGACGTGCTCTCATGCCCGCCGGATCACTGACCGCCACCAGCAATGGTTCCGCACCATGGGCGAAGCACTCGAGGCCGGGTTTCGGGCGTGTCGGGTCTGCCGACCGGGCGCCTAGGGACGAACGAACACGCGATCGACCTGGTCGGCCATCTCCAGGACGTAGCTCGTGTCGGAGTCGATGTCGTAGAAGGTGAGGGCCGAGGATTCGACGCCCGTTGAGCTGAAGATGAGGAATCGCCCGTCTGAGGACCAGCGCTGCGGATCCGCCGACGCAAACGCCAATCTGACGATGTCATCGTCGGTCACCACGTAGGTCACCGTTCCCTCCGCCTCAATGGCTTCGACAGCCAGGACGCTCCTGGCAGGAGATCTGTGGACCGCCAGGACCTCGCCCCCGATTCGGCTCGCCCACCAGGGCTCGACGAGGTCTTGGAGGTCGGGTGGGCCAACCAGCACGGTCTGGCCGTCGGCGACGGCCACGGTGCTCCGAGACGCCGAACCGAGAAAGCGAAGTGTCCCTCGACCGAGATCGCCCCCTGGCGGGTTGAGCAGAATGAGTTCTCCGTCCGCCTCCAGCGCGAACCCCCATTCGTCCCAAGCGAGCAGCCGGGCGCCTCCGATATCGGTCACATAGGAAATCGCCACCTCCCCGTCACCGACGATGCGCTCGAGCTTTCCGGTGAACAACGCCCGCCGGGCATCTTCGACCTCGCCGGTGTAGGCGATCCGGGCATCCTCGGAGTCATGCCATACGAAGCCATCGGCACCGATGGCGACGGGGCCGGTCGACCGGGAAGACAGGTCCCCCACCGCCAGCATCTGACCGTTCCACAACGTATGTTCGACTCGAGCAAAGAAGTTGCCGGATTGGTCGAAGACGCCGTGGTCGAGGGTTGTCGCGCGGACTGCACTGCTGGCACCGGGCCCCCACACGAGTTGGTAGAGGGGTTCGCCGGCCGAGTCGAGCAAGCTGACGATCAGCACGTCGGAGAAGCCCGGGATGAGTTCTCGGAGCGGGCGTCCGAGCGGCCGTGGTTCCCCCGCGGGCTCGGACTCTCTCACTTCCGGGAACTCGGTCACCAGATTGGCTCGATCACGAACGGCTTCCACTCTGGCCACCTGCTCGATTTCAGCGGCGGTGGGTTCCGCTGAGGTCCGGCCGTTTCCGATCAATACACCGATGGCCAGGGCAGCGGCCAGGCCCATCACCACGAGAGGCCAGCCACCGGAACGGCTCGGAGGCGCGGCCTGTGCGGAGTCGTCATCGATTCCAATGATGATCTGATCACCGTCCACCGCGATGTCCTTCGCTTGTGACGGTCAATCCTACGGCGCGGCCACGCGAATGTCCCGTGCCCCCCATCCCTGGCCCACCGCAACCAGCATCCCGCCACCGATCACCAGCACCACTCCGACCCAGGCGAGCAATTCGGGGCGCTGTCCGAGGACGAGAGCTGCCCACAGGACCGCTGAGGCAGGTTCGAGGTACGAGAGCACCCCCACCGTGGCGATCGGAATGCGGGCGATCACCCACCAGCTCACGAGAGCCCCGACCCCCGTGAGAACAAATCCAAGGATCGCCACGGGAACCAGGAACTCGAGAGCGGAAGCCGACGAGGGCGGCTCCCACGGCACCTGGGCGAACGCCGCCACCATCCACGGAGCGAGGGTGATGGCGGCCACGCTCATCTGGGCCGTGGCGGTAGCCAGTCCGCCGGTCGCTTCCGCAATCGGCTTCCCCACGATAAGCATCGTCGCGAGGGTGACCGCACTCACCACGCCGGCTACCAGGCCCAACGGATCCACGGCGACTGCACCCCAGACGACGAGCACCGACCCCAGGAGCGACACGAGGAGGGCCAAGCCAACTGCCGGAGTGACTGCCTCGCCGAAGATTCGAGATGCCGCGGTCGCCGCCAGAACCGGGGCAAGGAAGACAAGGGAGAGAGCGACGGCAACAGAGGAATGAGTTATCGCGTAGAAGAACGTGAACCAATGGGTTGCCAGAAGGACGCCCACCACGCTCACCCGAAACCCGAGACCCTTCGGTAGGGCGAACGGATTTCGACGGGTGAGGAGCAAGAGCAACGCGGCGCCCAACCAGACCCGAAGGGCGACGATTTGGAGTTCCGGCAAGTCGATTTCCAGCACCAGCAAGGGGATCGCACCGAGCGATGTGGCGAGGACGGCCATGACCAACGCCGGGCCGAGCAAGGGTTTCTTCATGGGTCGTGGAGCCTACCCAGGCTTCGAAACAATCTCTCAAGTTCGCGTCTGGCTCAGCCGATATCTATGGTGCAACACTTTCTCAGGCTATGCGGAACGGGTACCCCCTTTCCCGAATCCCCAGGGCCTGAGGACACCGAAACCCCCCACTCCTCCGGGGGGTTTCACCGTTAACCGTTCGACTCAGGGTCTGAGGCCGGCGTAGTCGCGCAGTTGAGATAGAAGGCTCATCCGATCGGCTTCCGACTCGACGGTCGACGTGTGCCGGTGGGTGGGTCGCGGGCGGCGGTCTAGCCAAAACTGTCCGGAGGCTTGCGCCGGCTCGTCCGCGGCGGCTAGCCAGACCATCGTGTCTGCTCCCTGGTCGGCCGAACGCAGGAACGGCCCCATTACCTTGCGGAACACCGGCATGGCGTCCTGTACCCCGGCCGTGTCCGCCCAGCCGGGGTGAACGGCGTGCACCGTGACTCCCTGGGGAGCCAGGCGCTCCGCCCACACCTCGGTGAGAATCACTTGCGCTCGCTTCGTGTGGGCGTACGCATCCGCCGGTTTGTAGTCACGTTCGTTCTGCAGGTCGGAGACTTGGAGTCGACGCGCGTACATGCCTCCAGAGGACATGTTGATGATCCGGGCGGGCGAAGAATCGACGAGCTTCGGTATGAGGAGTTCGGTGAGGAGGAACCCGCTCAGGAGGTTGGTGGCAAAGGTTCGTTCGAAGCCTTCCGGGGTCAGCTCCCGCTTCCCGAACATTGCCCCGGCGTTGTTGATGAGCACATCGATCCGGTCGAGACGAAGCAACCGTTCGGCGAGGTCGCGCGTCTCCGCCAAACTCGAGAGATCGCACTGCTCGACGGCCACACGGCCCCCGAGCTCGGCCTGGACTGTGTTCAGTTTCGCCTCATTCCTCCCAACGATCACGAGGTTGGCGCCCAAGGCGTCGAGACGATGGGCGGCGGCGCTGTCCGAGTCCCGAGGTGGCCCCGGTGATCACTACCGTCTTGCCGTCCATACGAGGGATCTCGGACCATTCCGATTTCCGCAGCTGGTAGCCGAAGTTCGTGAAACTGAGAACGACCGTGCGGTCGAGCAATGCGTCGATTCGGGGAGAAACCATGGCAGCAGCCTAAGCGCCGATCCGGGGATCGCGGAATCCGTCCCGACGCATCGGCGCGTCGGCGGGGTACGATTCCCTATGCCACGGTGCCTTGTGCTCATCGACGGACAGCACTACCCACCGGTCGTCGAGCGGACCCTTGGCGAGCTTCGGGCGGACGGGCTGACGTTGGTTGCGGCACTCTTTCTCGGAGGCAGCGAGAAAACGGATCGGCCACCGACTCTGTCTGTGCCCGTGGTCGCCGGTGATCCGCTGAGGGTGCTGGAACAGCTCATCGAGACCCACCGCCCTGATCTCGTCGTCGATCTCAGCGACGAGCCCGTGCTGGACCACCGGAGACGTTTCGCTCTGATTTCGGTTTCCCTTCAGGGAGGAGTGTCGTACCAGGGTGCGGGTTACCGGTTTGATCCTCCCACCCAACCAACGCTCACTTCCATTCCCACGGTGGCCGTGACCGGAACCGGCAAGAGGACAGGCAAGACCGCGGTGGCTATCGAGCTGGCTAGGCACTGGCGAGATTCTGGACGGCGGGTCTGCATCGTGACCATGGGACGTGGCGGGCCGCCCGACCCGGTGATTCTCGAGGTCGGCGAGTTCGAGGCATCGGTCGTCGGACTCGCTCGTATGGCGGAGCTCGGCCTTCACGCCGCATCGGACTATGTCGAAGATGCCGTCTTCGCAGGGGTCGACACCATCGGTACCTACCGCTGCGGAGCGGGCCTGTCGGGTGAAACCGACCGCCACAATTTCGCGGCGGGCGTCAGCGTGGCTTCGACACTGGGGGCGGATCTTCTTCTCTTCGAGGGGAGCGGCACCGCGGTGCCACCCGCCCGAGCGGACAGCCAGATCCTGGTCATGCCGGCGGATATCGACCACGAGTACCTGAGGGGCTACCTCGGCCCGTATCGGGTGCGAACCGCCGCGGCCGCGGTGATCATCGACCCGGCTCTCCGTCAACCCGAGAGCGTGGCTCGTCTCCGGACCATTCTCAGCTCCATCAACCCGGAGATCGTGGTGGTCGAGGGCGGCTACCGGCTGGAGCCGAGCGTGTCGGTGTCCGGGCGAAGCGTTGTGGTGGCCACCACCGCTCCCCCCTCTGCGGGAGCCCACCTGACCGATGACTTGGTGCAAGCAGGTGCGAGGTCGGTGACGGTGGTGCACAGCCTCTCGGATCGCACGAGCCTGATTGCCGACCTCGATTCGACCAAACCCGCCGATCTGATGCTGGTCGAGGTGAAGGCCGCCGCCGTGGACCTGGTGTTGCCATGGGCTACCCGGCGAGAGATGGACGTCGGCCTTATCCACAACCGGGTGCTCTTCCCGGGCGGGGGCCTGATGGAGCTCGTTGCGGTTGCTGAAGGCGCGTGGCCCCCTCAGCCGATGATCTCGTAGACCTTTCGCAAGGGTTCGCGCCGCAGCAACGCCCTCACTCTCGTCTGACTGGCGATCACCGTGGGGTCTTGGAGCCCGGCCTCCATTGCTTCACTCGAAACCCATCGGGTGATCACTCCCCCCTCGATCAGTCCTCCCACCCCGGCCTGATCGGCCCTCACCAACTCGATGCCCAGACACCCGGGAACCGCTTCGAAGGCAGGAACCACATCCTCGCGAAAACCGGACATCAGTTCGTCCAGATCCGCTTCGGATACGGCTGACAGGAACAAACGGAGGACGGTCACCATCGCCAGGCCGCCTTCGAGAACATCCCGGCCATGTCGGGATTGCGAGTGAGCTCTGTGGTTCTTCGATCGAACTGTGCGGCGGTCTGTTGTCCGGATCCTGGATACACCAACGTCACTTCAACCGACTCTTCGTCGATGCGCACGACGTTGTAGGAGGGGCGCGTGTAACCCCGGAGTCGGTACGAGGACACGGTCCCGCTGTTGATGATCAGCATCCGACCCACCTGCCACACGTGGGGTACGTGCTTGTGGCCGGCCAGAACGATGTCGACACCCGAATCCTCGAGCAGCGCCAGGACGTCGCCGGCATCCCACACGATGTTCCGCTCCCGGCCGGTGCCAGGAACCGAAACGAGATGGTGATGCATGACAAAGAGACGTAGGTCGGCGTGATCTCCAAACTCTTGACGAATCCACTCGTAGCGCGCCCGGCCGATCTCGCCTTCCGCCAGGTCGGGTTTCGAACTGTCGACCGCGAGGAGCCGCACTCTCTGGGGGAAGTGAGCCCGGTCCATGGTCAGGGACCAATCACCCTTCGGTCCGGCCGTCCCCTTGCCGAAGTGGTCGTAGAAGTGGAGATAGCCGACGTTCTTCGAGTCATGATTTCCGGGCACGACCACGGTGGTGAAGGCTTCTCGAAGCGGTCGGAGCGCGTCCCGGGCGGTCTCGAACTCTCCGGCGTAGCCCTCTTGCGTCAGGTCGCCGGCTATGACAACGATATCCGGCTGGAGGTCGAGAACCTCCTCGACGGCGGCCTCGAGCAGCTTCGGATCGAAGAACGGCGAGCCACAATGGATATCCGAAAGCTGGGCGATCGTCAGCGAGGCCATGGCAGTGTCATACTACCCATGAGCACCCTGGTGATCCGGACGCTTTTGAGAAGGGGCGACGAGTCCATGGCAGGTACGCACGGACGATATATCTGGGTTCTGGATCGGCAGGAGACACCGTTGCCTTTCTCCAAATTCGTCGTCGCTTCCTCGATGATGGTCGCCGGCATCGAACCCGAGATCGCCTACACGATCGCCGAGGAAACCGAAGTGCGCCTGTTCGAGCGGACTTCGACAGAGGTCTCGGTCGAGGAGCTGCTGGAGATCACGGCGAAGGCGATCGAACAGAACGCCGGGCTCGGGAAAGCGACCCGCTACCGGGCCTGGGTGGCAGGTCGACGCCTTGGGCATCCCATCATCGTCCTCCTGGGAGGGGCCCCCGGGGTCGGAAAATCATCCGTGGCCGGTGCAATCGGGGCGCGGCTCCGGATCCCCAGTGTGATCCCGACCGATGCCGTCAGGCAGGTGATGCGACAACTGGTTTCGCCGTCGCTGGTGCCGATACTGCACGTCTCTTCGTTTGAAGCCCATCAAGCGTTGCGAGCCCCGGTTCCGTCCGATCACGATCCGGTCATTGTCGGCTTTCAGCAACAGGCCGAGATGGTCGCAGGCGGTATCCGAGGCCTCGTCGACCGAGCCATCTCTGAGGGCACCGGCCTGGTGGTGGAGGGAGTTCATTTGGTGCCCGGTCTTTTCGACGACGAGATGGACGGTTGGAGCGACAGCGCCGTGATCTGCCAGGGAGTCCTGGCAGTCAAGGACAGCGACGCCCACAGGTCGCACTTCCTGGCTCGAGCCGAGCAGGCCAGAACCCGCAGCGCCGATCGATATCTGGACTCCTTTGACGAACTGCGAAGGATCGACCGCTACCTTCGATCGGTCGCCGCCACCCGCCAGGTTCCGGTGATTCTCATGGAACAGCTCGACGACACGATCCAGGCAGTGATCGAACTCATCGTCGACGCGGTCATCGGATCACCCAAAACGGGGCCCGTGGCTCGGCCATCCGACGCCTCGGTCTAATTCTCCGGACCGTTGTCGATGGCCACCGTGATTTCGGCTCCCAGGAAGAAGGCCTGAGCCAGGTAGTAGATGTAGACGAGTAGAACCACGATTGCGGCGAACCGACCGAAGCTCGCCCCGGGATCTGAGAGCGCAAAGACAACGCCGATCACCGCCGAGCCGAGGATGATCACCACCGTGGTGAGAAGCCCACCAAGTCCTGCGACCCTCCAGCTCACCTGGCGAGCGGGCAGATAGCGAAACACCAGAGCCATGAGCGCCGAAACGCCGAGAATCGCGACCAGTGGATTGAGTACTTGGATGATGGCGTTTCCCGTTGGCATCCGTTCAGCGATTTCATCGGCGAAGTAAGCCACGAGGCCTGTTCCCACGGTGAACACAATGAGTCCGATTCCGAGCACGAGGACCGCGGCAAAGCCCCGGAGCCGCTTCCAGAGCATCGGCACCAGGCCGGTGGTTTCCTCGATGGGGATCTCCCAGACCGTGTTGAGTGACGCCTGTAGTTGGAGGAACACGCCAGACGCCCCCACGAAGAGCAGCACCAAACCGAACACGGATGCGATCACATCGTTGCCGGTCCCTCCGTCGCGAGCAGACACCAAATCGTCGAGCGTGGCGGCGATGTCCTCTCCGGCGACTTCCTCGACCTGGGCGAGGAAGGTGTCCTGGGCGGCGTCGTCACCCACCACGAAGCCGGCGATCGCAAAGAGCAAGAGGAGCAGCGGCGCCAGCGAGAAGAGGGTGTAATACGCCAAGGCAGCGGCCATCCGAGGGACGCGATGACGTTTGAAGCCGGCCATGGCTTGCTTGATGAGCGGCACCGCCGCCCTGATGGCTTGTGGAGCGGCCGCCATCCGACTGTCTCCCTTCATGCGCCCAAGACCCGGTCGGGCACCCAGCCGGCGCGGCCGGATTCGGTCACACACCAACTCCAACCTGCGATGCGTTCTTCGACTTCCACGACATCCCCGGCGCCGACCGTCAGTTCGGCCGCTGAATAGTCGCGGAGCGCAACGCCCGTTCCGTCTTCCCTGATTTCGAGAATCGAAACCGGTAGCCAACTGGTCTCACCGGTCTCCGCGACACACCATCGATAGTCGGTCCACTCGTCGTCGCGCCTCCCAACGGTGACCCGATCCCCTTCGGACACCACAATCGGGTGCTTCTGGCTGGCGGTCCATGGGGCGCGAACAACCCGACGGTTGTGGTGCCGGCGTAGCCAGCTGGTCGCCTCCGCTCGATAGAGCACATGGCGGCGAAGCGGGCTGTCGGCCGACAGTCGAGGATGATCGAAACTCGAAGCGGGGTCCGCCTCCATTCCGAGACGCTCCATGAGCCTCCATGACGGCTCATTGGCAACCGACGTGAAAGAGACGACCTGGTCCAAGCCAAGCTCGGAGAACGCGTAGGCCAACACCGCCCGGGCGGCTTCGAGCGCGTAACCGTTTCCCTGGTAGTGCGCCGCGATACGCCAACCGACCTCGACCGCAGGTGTGAAGGGGGCGTCGAAATCGGGTACCGCAAGACCCACGAAGCCAATGAATGGCGCAACGTCGGGAACCTCGACTGCCCACAGTCCGTACCCGTTTCGGTCGAGGTCATCGGCGATCCGCTCGGCGAACGCATCGGATTCGTCGGTCGACAGAGTTCTCGGGAGGTACCGCATCGTGTCAGGGTCGGCGTTCATCGTCGCGAAGACGGGCCGGTCGGATGGCCGCCAACCTCGAAGACGCAGGCGGTCGGTGCTGAGTTCTTTGGCAGCCACGGACGACAGGCTAGATGATTGTGTGGCGATCACCCCAAATTCGGTCGATCCGAGCTCGGGAGGACCACGCCAGATCGAAACCTGCCGAACCAGCCGATGACCTCGATCACGAGAAAACTCAACACAGCACCCACCGTGTTGGCAAGGAGATCCCACGAAGCGTCGGCGGCCAGCCGGGTGCCCCGCACCGCGTCGAGGAGAAGTTCGAGTATCTCATTCAACACGCCCAGGACCGACACGACCGCCAAGACCGCCAGGGCACGGCGAATCACCGTGTGTTCGACGGCATGGTGGAGGAGGTAGTAAGCGACACACACCGAGGCAACGCCCCCTCCGACAGCATGCTGTGAGAAGGTTGCCGTGTGTTCGGTGAAGAAGGGGCTGGGTAGATCCCAGGCCACCGCCACCGCTCCGATCGCGGCAACCAGCCAGAGGCGTGCCCACAACCGCGGTGTATGGCCGAATGCGCGAACCACCAGGGGGGCTCCGAACCAGAAGACGATGCCGAACAGCGAGGTACCCAGCACGGAAGCGGACATACAGAGAGGTTACCGAGCCCGCTGGGTGGTTTGGCCGATCGAGGTTTCCCATGGGGTCGGGCAGCGTCCCGGCCGTTACGGTCGACGCCATCGCGACCCCCTGTGAGCTCGGCCGTGACGGGAGCGAACACTCGCTGCTCGAGGAGGCTCTGCGATGCTACGTTCCCCAGCGTGTCGAGCGCCATGAACCCGTCGACCGCCCAGGTGAATCCACCCAGCTCAGCGTTCCCGTCGTTTCCGGACCATCAGACCGGTCGTCACCGCGACGATCGCGACCCAGCGGCACCGGATCTGTGGGCCACAACAGGGAATTTCGCCTCTACCGCCCGATCAGCCGGTGGTGGACAATCGGCTCATGAGTTCAACGATTCTTGAATCAATAACGCTTGAAGCACGGGCGACCTTGTTTTCTGCTCTCGGCGACCCCATCCGGCTGCAGGTCCTGGATGCACTGACCGGCGGATTGAAGTGTGTGTGTGAGTTGCAGGAGACCCTCGACGTTGCCCCCAACCTGCTGTCCTATCACCTGCGGGTCCTCCGGGAAGCCGGCTTGGTGGAAGCCTCGAAGCGGGGCCGATGGGTCGACTATCAGCTCGCAGTTGCGGCAGCCGACCTGGTGCGCGGGTCCCTCCCCGCCGAACTCGTTGAGGCCGGGCGGTGAGCACCGGCCTGCGATCAGCGCCCGTCGTGCGTGCGCCGTGGCGGACGTGGGGTGGGTTGGTGGTAGCCGCTGGGGCCTGGTTGATCGCGTATCAACTGAACAGGCCTTTTTGGGAGTGGGCGGTCTTCGACCTAGCCGGGTTTGATTCGGTCGGCCGTTGGGGTTTGGCGGTCGAGTTCTTTTTGTACGACACCGTCAAGATCCTGCTGCTGTTGGGTTCGATCATCTTCGCGGTGACCGTCTTGCGAAGTTTCATGAGCGTGGAACGCACCCGGGCCTTGCTGGGGGGCCGCCGCGAAGGGGTTGGGAATGTGGCTGCGGCCGGGTTGGGCGTGGTAACCCCTTTCTGCTCCTGTAGTGCAGTACCGGGGTTCATTGGGTTCGTCGCAGCCGGAGTACCCCTGGGGATCACCATGAGTTTCCTGATCGCCAGCCCAATGGTCAACGAGGTCGCAGTGGTGTTGCTGTTCGGGCTGTTCGGTTGGAAGGTCGCCGCCCTCTATGTCACTGCCGGCCTCGCTGTGGCGATCCTGGCCGGATGGGTCATCGGCCGACTCCGGCTCGAACGGTGGGTGGAACCCTTCGTCTTCGAGACGACCCTTCGAGGCCAACCGGTGGACATGTCTACTGCTCTGAGCTGGGCAGACCGTTTCGACATCGCCCGTGAAGAAGTTCGCTCCATCATCGCAAAGATCTGGCCCTACCTCTTGGTGGGGATAGGAATCGGAGCCGTCATCCATGGTTGGGTTCCGGAGGGGTTCTTCGTGGAGTACGCAGGTCCCGACAACCCTCTTGCGGTACCGGTGGCGGTTGGCCTCGGAATCCCCCTCTACTCCAACGCGGCCGGCATTCTGCCATTGGTCGAAGCCCTCTACGCCAAAGGCCTCGCCTTGGGTACCGTCTTGGCATTCATGATGTCGGTGGTTGCCCTATCGGTCCCCGAACTGGTCTTGTTGCGGCGGGTACTCAAACCCCGCCTGCTCGGCGTCTTCGTCGGAGTAGTCGGCGTTGGGATACTGACAGTCGGTTTCCTCTTCAATCTGGTCCTATAAGGAGGCTCACATGAAGATCAAAGTACTGGGTTCGGGTTGCGCCAACTGTAAAGCCCTCGAGGAACGCGCCACCCAGGCAGCCAACCTGCTCGGACTGGAAGCTGATGTCGAGAAAGTCACCGACTACGCAGCTATCGCCGCCTACGGGGTCATGTCAACCCCAGCGCTGGTCATCGACGAGCAAGTGGTACTGGCCGGGCGGGTTCCCAAAGTCGCCGAACTCCAGACGCTGCTCACCGGAGCCCTCACCTGAACGCCGACGGTGGTCCGACCAGCGAATCAAGGACACACGTCGTCGAAGCGACGAACTCTCCCGACTCCAAACAGCAGGCAACCTGAAGCATGACAACCGGGACACGTAGTGCGTCTGTCACGCCCGCCAGACCGCGCAGTCGGGATGGTTGCTCCACACGCGATGGCCAAGCCAACTGTCACCCGCAAGGCCCTATATGAGGCACATCGAGGCGCTCACGGACTCGGTTCTGCGGTTCGCTAGATCGGGCCGGTCTTTCGCTAGTCCTCAGACTCCCAGGCCGCTTCTGCTTCACGCTCCATGACTTCGAGCCGGTCGTAGTAGTCAGGGAACTCCCGCAGGTGAGCGAGGGCGATCTTCGCCGTGATAACCGGATCGTCGCCGGTCACGTCTAGATCGGGAAACCGCTTCCCGTGTTCCGATTCGACGTTCATCCCCGTCGCAACGTCCTCGACGGTGTACCGCTCGTTTGAGATATCTATACCCGCTAGCTCGAGAGCTTCGCTCGCATCATTGGCATTGAACACGCATGTTCTCCTTCTCCTTACGTCAGATCGTAGCCAAGGCCTACCCGCACATTTGCGTGCCTGCCCGGCCAAATAGTTGACCGGCTGTTGGCGGAAAGGTTCGGTGCTTCTACGAAACGACCACTTGCATCAACCCGGAGGGGGCGATCTCATCGAGATTCCCGGTTTCTCGGTCGCCTGTGCTCCCATCTGGCGCAGGTAACGGCTTTGGTCGTGGCCTCGACGTAGTACTCGGTGGTCGGCAGGTCCTCGAACGGGCGGTCAGTCGGATTGATGGACTGGAGGCGCGATCACGCCTGCCCTCTCTCGGGTCGGAGAGCCCATTTCAGGAGCGGGACCGGATTTGGCTTCCGGGGGGTTTGGAGATGTCTTCGAGCGGCTCGCTGGGGGTATCGACGGGGAGTTGGGCGATCATTTCGAGGCCCTTCTCGTTCTTCTCCTCGGAGGCCACGAGGTCTTCCCAGGTCTCGACTACGTCGATTGTTCGTTCGGCCCATTCCTCGACGGTGTTCAAGAGGCTGATGAAGAAGTCGACCGCCAGTGCCCTGATATAGACCTGATCCTGGGTCACATTGATCCCGTCGATGAACTCTTGTTTGACTTCGCCTCCGAACTGGAGCATGTCCTCGGCGTCGGCATGGACCTGTTTCAGCGTGCCGAGGAGCTCGTCCTTGGTCCCGAGAGGAGCAACGAAGATACGCAAGATCGCCTCGAAGTCCACCGAAAACGGTGAGACCGGAGTCCCCAGCCACTCCCGTACGGCTTTCGTGCCGTCTTCGGTGATCGAGTAGACCGTTCGGGCCCTCTTCCCCGTGTATTCCTTCTTGCCCTCTATGAGGCCCATCGAGGCGAGCCGTTTCGCCTCCCGGTAGATGGCGCTTTCGGCCCGGGGCCACACGTATCTGAAGTAACGAACTCGCTGTTGGGCAAGCTCGTACGTGGACCAAGGGCGCACCGCCACCTGGGCCAGCACCGCATACGACGTGGTCGTCAGCTGATCGTTCATTTTACCCCTTGACATACTCCAAAAGATAGTATTAGATATACTCCAATGTGGAGTATAGGTGACCAAGGGGCGCCGTTCAAGGAGGTAGTGAGATGAGCCATCGGCCTGGAAACGATTACGTGGAGACTCTCGTTATCGGAGGAGGACAGGCTGGGCTCGCTTTGGGATACCACCTCTCCCAGCGCGGCCTCCCATTCGCGACGGTCGACGCCAATGACCGAATCGGTGACGCCTGGCGCAACCGCTGGGACTCTCTTCGGCTCTTCACCCCCAAACGCCTCGACGGTCTACCGGGGATGCCCTTTCCGGGTTACCACTGGGCATTCCCGAGCAAAGACGAGATGGCCGACTATCTGGAGTCCTACGCCCGCCATTTCGATATACGCGTTGCGACCGGTGTGCGAGTGGAGCAGCTCTCCCGAGAGGGCGACCGTTTCGTGGCGACCGCCGGAGATCGACGGTTCGAGGCCGACAACGTGGTCGTTGCCATGTCGAGCTGGCAGAAACCCAGAATCCCTGAGTTTGCGGACGAGCTCGATCCGGGCATCGTCCAGCTTCATGTCGCCGATTACCGCAACCCGAGCCAGCTCGCGGAAGGAGGAGTCCTTGTGGTAGGAGCCGGCAACTCGGGGGCAGAGGTCGCCAGCGAGTTGTCGAGAACGCACGACGTCTGGCTGGCCGGCCCCAGTACCGGCAACCTCCCATTCCGGCCGGAAAGCGTCTTGGCGAGGGTTCTCATGCCCTTCGTCGGGCGGGTCATCTTTCACAGAGTGCTGACCACGAGCACACCGATCGGCAGGAGAGCCCGGCCCAAGATGATATCCACCGGCGAACCTTTGATCAGGACCAAACCACGAGACCTGGCCGAAAGAGGAGTAGAACGCGTTCCTCGTGTCACCGGGGTCGCACAGGGACAGCCTCAGCTCGAAGGTGGTCGGCGACTCGATGTCGCCAACGTCATCTGGTGCACCGGATTCCACCCAGGGTTCTCTTGGATCGATCTTCCAGCGATCGATCCGCAACGGCTCGACCATGATCGTGGCGTTGTCCGGTCAGAGCCCGGACTCTACTTTCTTGGCCTCAAGTTCCTCTACGCAGTTTCGTCAGAGCAGATCCACGGCGTAGGACGGGACGCAGCTCACATCGCGGACGCAATTGCGGCCCGGAGCGAGAAGAGCCGCCCGGGTCGATCGGTATCCAACCCTCGCCAAACCGAGTCTGCCCAAGCACAACGGAGACCGTGACCCCGACTATCTCCTGGATGCCTCCGGATCGGTGATCGCTCGCCAGCAGGCTGTTGCCAACCGGTCGAGCGAGTCGGCCGGCAATGTTTGCCCAGAGGCGACGAGGCGCACGGCCGGACCGAGCGACAGGTCGTACAGGACGAGCACGGGGAGATCGACGATCGTCCCCATGAGATCCCCGCCGATCGCACCGATGAGTTGGTTCTCCTCGTCGCTCACTGCTGCATCGTGCGCCAGTCCCGCCACGGTGACGAGTCGACCTGCACGAGAAACCGCGCCCGAACCGGGTCCCCTGCAAGGTGGCGGTACACACCGAACCACAAGGCCCTGAAGCGTTCGGCAGGCTCCGTCGGAAGGTGGATCGCGCTCACTGCCTCACCGAGAGCACGTTTCACCTCCTGGTAGGCGGCCATGACGAGAGCATCCTTCGACGGATAGTGCACGTAGGCAGTACCGGTGGCGACCCCCGCCCGCTCGGCGACGGCTGCCATCGACGTGCCTCGAAAGCCGAGTTCGGCTACGAGTTCCACGAGCGCCCGGCGGACCAGCGCCGCCCGGTCCACCCTGGTTGTGGTCACGCAGCCGCCTCTGCGACCATCTTCGCAACATCGAACTCGATGCCGGTGTCCTCTTCGGAGATCTCCCACAGCTTCGCCAGGTCGGCGGGCTTCCTCAGCCTCTGACCTACCTTGCCAACCACCGGAACGCCCGCAGAGATCCACTTCGGACGGAAGAACGTGCCTCCCTCGGCGGCGGGATCGGTCCCTGCTCTCAACTGCGGAAGGGCCCCACGGGCCGATGACTGACCGACCACCGGCACCAGCCTTCTCGAAGAAGCGGCTACGCGGGTGACCACCCGTGTTCTTGGTACTGGTCGCCTGGAGATCCGTTTTCGAGAATCCGGGATCGGCCGCATAGGCTTTGACCTTCGCCCCGGCAGCCGACAATCGCTTGTTCAGTTCGAGGATGAACTGCAGGTTGGCGAGCTTCGAATAGCCGTAGGCCCGCCAGGAGTCGTACACCCCACGATGGTGGGCGTTGTTGAGGTCGTAGGCGCCGGCCGCAAAGCGCGCGGTGGAACTCGTACTGACGATTCTGGCCCCATCGGCGGCCAGGAGGGCAGGCATGAGGTGGGCAGTCAGTGCGAAGTGGCCAAGGTGATTTGTGCCGAATTGCATCTCGAAGCCGTCTTCGGTCTCCCACTCGGGCGTCGCCATCACCCCGGCGTTGTTGAAGAGCAGATCGATGACTGGATGGTCGGCAAGCACGCTATCGGCGAATTCCTTGACAGACGCGAGCGACGAGAGATCGAGTTTGCGCACCTCGATCGCAGCCGTCGGGATCTCGGTCTTCACGTCCGATTCGGCGGCGGCGGCCTTCTCGAGATTGCGGGCGCCGATCACAACGTGGGCGCCTTTGCGGGCGAGTTCCCGCACGGTTTCGAGTCCAAGGCCCCCATTGCCCCCCGTCACGACGGCGGTCTTTCCTGTGAGGTCGGGAATGTTGGTTGCGGTCCAGGCCATGGTGCACCTCGTAGAGAAACTGAATGTCCATTCATTATGAATGAGCATTCAGTTGAGCCCAAATCGGGATGAGGATCGGGTACCGCAAACGATGCAGTTGCGAGCTTCTGAAGCAATCGACTTCCAGCTCACATCGAAATGTCCGACGTCGCCGGACGCAGGGTTCCGATCTAGAGAAATGGGGACTCCGCCCCTCAGATAGCCGCTCGATATCGGCACAGCGGCAAGCGCAGAAGGTCATCGCTCGGAGTAGCTGTCCGGGGAGTCGGTCGTCCTGCGATCGGGGCGCTGCGGGCCTCCGGCCAGCCCGCATACGGGAATTCTCCGCACCTGGCGCTTCTCATTGAGTCTTCGCCCGCTTCGGTATCAGCCAGTCTGGTCGAGCTGGGCGGCGACCCCCTTCTTGTAGAAGCCCATCGCTGTAAAGAGCGTCCAGACGAGGCTTACTGCGGCAAGGACGACGCTGATGATCCCCACGACTCCGACGGCGACGATTTCGTATTCGACTCGGAATCCTCCAGGGTCTGGCAGCACTTGTGGCAGCACTCCCGAGTTCATGAATGCAATACCGATCAAGCTGAGGGCAACCGATGTCAACAATCCAATGACAGCTAGTGCGGCCGTCCGCAAGATACCAGACCGCTGCGTCGTCTTCGCCCATCGCTACCTCTCATCCTTGGTCGATGCATCGTAGCTCTCGGGGCGATTGCCAGCCGCCGTTATCGGCCCATCTGAGCGGAAATCCCCGGCCACCGACCGAGGCCCTGACCCGTGCTTTTGAGCGCCGCGTTCGTGGCGCCCAACGGCTCACTCGCCATCCGTCCCGCGGGGATCGGCGACTATCACGGCCATGGGGCGGGACTCCGCTACCTCGGCAGCGAAGTGCCGGTTGTGACTCGATCCTCAGCGACCGGCGCTCTATGGGGCGACGTCGCGGCCGAGGTCGCTGAAGAGCGTGAACTCGGGCAGGAATGTCATCTCGACCTTGCCGGTCGAGCCGGCCCGGTGCTTGGCCACGATGACCTCTGCCAAACCCTTCGAGTCGATGTCGTCCGGGTGGTAGTACTCATGCCGGTAGATGAACATCACGATGTCCGAGTCCTGTTCGATTGCGCCCGATTCGCGCAGGTCACCGAGACGCGGCCGTTTGTCATCCCTGCTTTCCAGGCTGCGGTTCAACTGCGAGATGGCGATGACCGGGATATCCAACTCCCTGGCCAGGTTCTTCATGCTCCGGCTGATCTCGGAGATCTCCTGCTGACGATTCTCACGGTTCCGACCGGTCATGAGCTGGAGGTAGTCCACCAGGACGAGGTCGAGTCCTTTCGAGCGTTTCAGACGTCGACATTTGGCCCGGATATCGGTCACCGTGACGTTCGCCGAGTCGTCGACATAGACCTCCGCTCCAAAGAGTTTCCCCGCCGCGTTGACCACGCCTTGCCATTGGCGCTGATCGAGTTGGCCGGACCGGAGCTTCATCGAGTCGACTCGACCGATCGAGCACAGGAGCCGTTGGATGATCTCCTCTTTGGCCATCTCCATCGAGAACACGGCCACGGTCCCGCCCTGCAGTGCGACGTTGGCGGCGATGTTCAGTCCGAGCGCCGATTTTCCCATGGCGGGCCGAGCGGCGATGACAATCAGGTTGGCAGCGTGGAGGCCTGCCAGTTTCTTGTCGAGGTCGCGAAAGCCGGTCGGCGTCCCGGTGATGTGGGTGGCGGACGAACCGAGCTCTTCGATCAGTTCGATGGAGGCCTGGAGGTGGGTGCTGAGAAGCTGAAGCCCATCACCGACCCGGCGCTCGGCGACCCGAAAGACGGTCTGCTCCGACTTGTCGATGACGGTATCGATCTCCTCTTCCACGTCCATCGCCAGGTCTGAGACTCTCGTGCCCGCAGCCATGAGGCGGCGCCTGAGAGCGGTTTCTTCGACGATGCTGGCGTAATACTCGACGCGACTCGCAACAGGGACCGCGTCGATGAGCTCCGTGACGAAGCCGATCCCTCCGACCCGGTCCAACTCGCCTTTTCGACGGAGCTGATCGGTGACCGTGACCGCGTCGATCGGTTGGCTGCCGTTGTAGAGCTCCTGGATCGATTCGAAGACCGCTTGATACGCCGGGATATAGAAATCCTCGGCATCGAGCTTGTCGAGCACGAGGTTGGCCGTGTCAGGCGAGAGGAGGATGGCTCCCAAAACCGACTCTTCGGCCTCGGCGCTGTGCGGTGGTGTCCGGACCCCTGCGTGCACCACTCCGTCCGGGAATCCCTCGTGAAGGGGAACCCCCCCTGACGCCGGGCTCGGCCACCGGGGCAGAGTAGGCGTCGGGGGGTGGCTCGGTTGCGTCAGCGATCGACGTCCCCTCGTTGTCCACTGATCAGGCTGGGATGACGTCGAGGGTGAGGGTGAATTCAACCTCAGGATGGAGCTTGACCGGGACCTCGTGCAACCCAATGTCTTTGATGGGTCGTTCGAGGATCACTGCTTTACGTTCCAGCTCAACGCCGGTGAACTTCTTCACTCCCTCTATGACGTCGGAAGCTCCAATGGAACCGAACAGCTTTCCTTCGTCGCCGGACTGAGCCGCGATCACGACCCGCGAGCCGACGAGGGTGCTGGCGATGGCTTCCGCTTCCAGACGGGCTTTGCGAGCGGATTCCTCACGGACTTCCTTGATCTTCGTGGCGTGCTTCAGAGTGCCGGCGGTCGCCCTGGCGGCCAGGTTGCGGGGCAGCAGATAGTTGCGTCCGTACCCGTCGGCCACCTCGACGATGTCGCCTTCGGTCCCGAGCCCTTCCACTGTGGAGGTGAGGATGAGTTTCATCGGTTTATGTACGGGAGGAGGGCCATCTCGCGAGCGTTCTTGATCGCCATGGCCACCTCACGTTGGTGGCGGGCGCAGTTGCCCGTGACTCGACGCGCCCGGATCTTCGAACGATCCGACACATACTTGCGGAGCACGCCTACGTCTTTGTAGTCGATGACAGCTTTCTTGTCCTTGCAGAATGCGCAAGGCTTCTTCTTGCGTCGTGGGTCAGGGCGACGCTTGCGAGACTGTGGTTTCGCCATGTTTCGATTCTCCTGAACTCTGGTTCTAGAAAGGGGCTTCGTCTGGGCCGTAATCTTCTCGGGCAACCGGCGCGGCCGGAATGGCCGTTCCGCCTCCGGAATCGCCGAAGCCACCACTGGTCTTGGCCGTCCGGGTCACGGATGCCGTCGCCCACCGAAGACTTGGTCCGATCTCGTCGATGCGGAGCTCGACCACGGAGCGCTTCTCGCCCTCTTGGGTTTCCCAGGAGCGCTGCTCGAGGCTGCCGGTGATGATCACGCGGACGCCCTTTTGGAGGGATTCGGCTGCGTTCTCAGCGGCGTCGCGCCAGAGGGTTCCCCCAAAGAAGCTCGTCTCTTCTTGCCATTCGCCGTTCTGATTCCAACGGCGGTTGACGGCCACTCTGATCTTGGCCATCGGTACACCCGACTGGGTGTAGCGAAGTTCGGGGTCTTCAACCAGATTGCCGATAACGGTTACGGTGTTCGTCATACATTCCTCTTCTCGGAACGTCCTCGTCGCCCCCCGACTATCTCAGGTGGGGCCGACAAAAAGCGTCCTACTCCTCGTCGAGGCGCATCACCTTGTGACGCACCACGGCATCCGACAGACTGAGGGCGCGATCGAGTTCTTCGACTGCCACCTCTTGCTCGGTCTCGAAGGTCACGACCGAGTAATAGCCTTCGCGGATGTGGTTGATCTCGTAGGCAAAGCGCCGTTTGCCCCAAAGGTCGGTCTCGGTGACGGACCCACCGCGGGCGGCCAGCAGATCTTCGATCTCCTTGACCTTGCCCTGCACATCGGCCTCGGGTATCTCAGGACGATGAATCGTCATGACTTCATATCTCCGCATGGTGTACCTCCTTCGGGCATCCGTGGAACGGAAGGCCCCGTCACAGCGACGGAGCAGGATCAACGCACGGCTCCCTGCGGAAGGGAACCTGCGGTGAGGAGAGTGTAACGGCCAACCCCGAACGAGGCGAAGTCGCATCGGTGAATGGTTTTCGCGATCGGTCTCCCGGCTCGATACGGGCAATCTCGAGCCCTCACTCCCACTGCCCGTTGCGACGCGGACGCACCTGGCGAGCAGCTCCGGAGACCCCGAGGTCCGATTCAGGGTGTTCACCTATCGCCAACGGCTTGTCGATCGGGAAAGATGTCGGCATGGAGCACACGACACGGCAGGCGGTACGGATCGCCAGAATCGTCGCTCAGACGATGCTGATCTTGGCTTCGGTGCTCGTGGGGGCGGCGATGCTGGCCGTTGCGGCGACGTTTGGCGACTGCGCCGGATGGAAGGGCACCGGAACGTGTCCCAGGGTCCCCTTCTGGGACTGGGAGGTGTTTCGGATTGCCTTCGGCGGCGGGGCTGTCCCGGTTGCCGTCTCCTGGTTCGTGGTCAAGCCCAGCCGCCGACGGCTCGCCCATGCCCTGGTGGTTGGGCTGTTGTCGGGCGCCGCCGTCGGCAGCCTGGTGGTTCTCATCACCGCCGGCTAGTGATGGCGCCGCCAGGCTCATCAACCCGGAGCGTCACTTCCCTTCCGGCCAACGATTGCCTATGGGATCAACCACACCACCGTTTCTCTGACGTCGGTGCGGCTGCCGTCCATGGCGGAGAGCTCGAAGACCATCAGCGTGCCGACCTGCACTTCGTCGACGGTGTAGTCCACGGTGAAACTCATCGGACCGAAGTCGGGGCCGGCAGAACCGGTTGTCTCGAAATCGCTGGCGATGAGCAGGCCGTCTCGGTCGTACAGTTCCCACTCGATCGTCGCCTCGAATGCCCGGGAGTAGCCGGTCACCTCGATCGGACTCTCGACGTATTCCCACCATGCCGGCGAGTCAACGAAGTGCTCGGGGATGATCCCGGGCCCGAAGAAGTACTCGCGGTCCATGCCACCGTCGATGTCGATGCCTTCCGAGGAGAAGACGTCGACCTCAACGCCGTCCAACTCCAACTCGACCGTGTCGATGTCGTCAAAGGCGGTGACGGTGTACGTGAGCTGAGCGAGCCGCATGAACATCCCGAAAGACTCCCCACCCGCCTCGAAGTTGCTCGACAGATCGACGGTCGCCACTCCGGCCACCACATCGATCGGGCCGTTGCGGGTCACGCCCGCCGGAATCGCGTCGGAAAACGCCGGCACCTGAGCGAGTTCGTCGGCGCTTGGGCCCACCAGCAGGAGATCCACCGCGGTTTCAGGGGTGGGCACGGGGGTGCCGTATCGGGCAACCGGTGCCAGGAATGGGCCCCCTTCCGGCTGATCGAGGGCGAAGAAGATGGCCGTGAGCTCAGTCGGCAACACGACCGGGGTCAAAGGGATGGCCCGACCCAGGAAAGACGCCATCTGATCGCGCAGCACCGTGTCAGTCGGGCAGAAACGATCGTTGGTCGGAGGGTTACAGCCCAGCGTGATGCCTGCCGCAGCGAGGGCCTCGATCTCGGGTTCGAAAATCGAACCGTCGTCATCGACGAACCGATCAGCAGCCGGGTCGTCGTCCACATACCCCTGGGCGCGGGTCAAGAAGGCGGCCATCTGATCGCGCGACACCACCTGGGTGGGGCAGAAGCGATCGTTGGTCGGCGGGTTACAGCCTTTGGTGATACCCGATGCGAAGAGTGCGTTGATGTCGTCTTCGTGGATGCTGTCATCATCGTCGACGAAGTAATCCTCGGTGCTGGCCGGTAGATCGAACGCACGGACCAAGAACGAAGCCATCTGCTGGCGGGTCACGCCGAGCGATGGGCAGTACTTGGTGTTGGCCGGAGGGTTGCACCCCTTGGTGACGCCTGCGTCCGCCATGGCCTCGATGTATCCCTCGTGAGTGTTGCCGTTGTCGTCCCAGAACGTGCCGATCGGGGAGTCCTCCGTGGCGACGGCGGCCGTCACCAGGGACATCACCAAACAGATCACGACGGGAAGAACCGCCACGCGTACTCGCATGATCGTTCCCTTCTTCGGAAGGCCGCAGCCACAAACCTCCTGCACGCCGCCTTCGCCAATGCCACCTCTACTGTACGCCGAGGTTGGCGACCCACGGAGAGGAAAAAGACCGTCCGCGACGGTTCAGCGGTGTCTCCCTAGCGAATCAGCGTGATGTCGTTGGAAGAGCCGAGCAAGGTGCCGGCCGGTCGCTCGAGCGCCCACCGATAGGCCCCACCGGGTGTGTAGGAGGGGCAGTCTTCGGTGACGCACGGGGTCATGGTCATGATCTGGACGAGGTTGCCTTCCTCGTCAAAGAATGCGATGTCGAGCGGTACGAGTGTGTCCTTCATCCAGAAGCCGCCCAGCGTCGGAAGTTCGAACTCGAACAGCATCCCGTCTACGTCACCGAAGTCGGTGACGCCCATCAGTCCGCGCTGGCGCAACTCGCCCTCGTCCGCCACCGCTACGACGAGCGTTTGGCCTCCGACGGTGACGGTCTCGATTTCGAAACCCAAGATGTCACCCGTGTCGAGCGACGCAAGACCGAGCGTGGTGACGGTGGTGGTTTCCGGTACCGGTTCACCAAACGTAGTCGACGTCGTCGCCACGGTCGTTTGCGGAGCAGCGGTGACCACCACCACTCCCTCGGAGGTGGTGACGCCGGACGAGCCACAGGCGGAGAGCGATACTCCTGCTACCAGGAGAGCGGCCAGGAAAGGTCGCGTGGCTCCTCCTCGAGTAGAGCGGCCGCAGCCTCCTCCGACATGTGATAGGTCTCGTCGTCACTCGGGAACTCACCCGACTGGACATCGGTGAAGTATTGGCGCAAGGCCTCAACCGCCTGTGACTTGAGATCCGCGTATTGGCGGACGAATTTCGGGTAGTGGCCGCCGTGTAATCCCAGTGCGTCGTGGAAGACGAGCACCTGGCCGTCGCAGTACTTCCCTGCGCCGATTCCGATGGTCGGTACCGACACTTCTTTGGTGATCAACTGGGCGAGCAGCTCGGGAACTCCTTCCAGCACCATGGCGAACACTCCGGCCTCCACCAACGCAACGGCGTCGGCGATCATCTCTCTGGCGTCCGCCACCGCCCTGCCCTGCACCTTGTACCCACCCATCGAGTGGACCGACTGGGGGGTGAGGCCGAGGTGACCCATGACCGGAATCTCAGCGCCGACGATGGCCTCGATCACCTCGACTCGCTTCCGACCGCCTTCCAGCTTCACTGCTTCGGCTCCGCCTTCCCGAACGAGACGAGACGCGTTCCGGACGGATTCTTCGAGAGAGATGTGATAGCTCATCCATGGAAGGTCGCCGAGCACCAGGGAATGCGGCTTGGCCCGGGCAACGGCTGCGGTGTGGTGGATCATCACGTCGACATCGACGGAAAGGGTGTCCTCGAACCCAAGCACTACGTTGGCCACAGAGTCGCCGACGAGAATGATGTCGGCGCCTGCCTCCGAGGCGATGTGGGCACCTGGCGTGTCGTAGGCAGTCACCATGCCGATCTTCGGTCCGCCCTTGCGGGCCCGGATGGCTGGGGCACTCACCTTCTGGGGTTGGTCCCCCATGGTCGCTCCTCTCTCCCCACCTTCTGGAGGTTGGGGGATTTGGCGTGGGTTGTGGTCAAGGCGACCAAAGGTCGCCGGTGGCAGCCGACATCCAACGCCCGGTCGCCCGGGTCACCAGTATCGGGGGCCGATGCTACCTGATCGCCCGATTACTGTCGGCGGCCGACAACCACGATCGCCAGAACCCCACCTCCGAGCGTCACAGCCAAAGCGAGGACCGCGGCTGCCACTCCGATCGCCGACATGGGCCGTTGGTGCCAAGCGGGCGGAGATTGGTCGAGTCCGAGATCGATACCGCCGGCCAACACAAGTGAGCCATCCGTTTCGAGGTCACCAGCTGTACTGGTGGCTACTTCTTCGACGATCTTCAACGTCGTCACCATCTGGGGGTGAATGGTACAGAAGATCTCGTACTCTCCGACGTCGTCGAATCGGCGTTGCCACAGCCCGCCTGGGTCGACCCAATCGCTGTCGAACGCTCCTGACTGATCGGTGACGGTGTGGGGCGCCTGACCGGTGTTCGTCCACATCACCGTGCTTCCCACCGGCGCTACCAACGGGGTCGGGTCGTATCCGAATTCGAACATGGTCGCCTGGATTATCGGAGTTTCGCTCTCAGCGGCGAGTCCCAGAATGGCTCGGCGCGCAGCCGACTGGCGCAGAAGCTCGGCTATGCCTCCGCCGCCCGCCAAAGCGTCGGTCTCTTCTGCGGATGGCGCCTCGCCGTTCTCGTCGGTGACCACCACCACCCCCCTCATCTGTGGGTGGATCGTGCAGAGGTAGTTGAAGGTGCCGGGGGCGTCGAAGTTCCAGCGGTAACTGCTGCCTGGTTGCACGAGGCCGGAGTCGAATCCGGGACCGGTGACAGTGTGGGGCGCCAAACCACTGTTGAACCACGTGAGGGAGGTACCTGCCGTGACGGTGATGGAAGAGGGGGAATATGAGAAGTCTTGCATCTGGAGTGCGCCGGGCGGGGCGGGAGCACCCGAGCTGGTTTGGACCGGGTCTGCGGCCGGTGGCGCCTCCCCGGACGCGTCGAGAACGACGAGAGTGCCGACCATCTGGGGATGCAGGGTGCAGAAGTAGTTGTATGTGCCCGGGGTTGCGAACGTCCGCTGGTACGAGTCGCCCGCCGGCACGATTCCGGAGTCGAAGCTGCCGGCCTTATCGGTCACCGTGTGCGGAGCGACGCCGTTGTTCCCCCACGTGACGGTAGAACCCACCGAAACCGTGAGCGACGACGGTCCGAATGAAAAGTCGACCATCTCCACGTCACCCGACACCGGTGACGGGGTTGCTGGGGGCGGGATCGGTTCCGCCGCAGGCGGCGGCTCGCCGCTGGAGCCGCTGACCAAGACGGTGCCGGTCATTTCGGGATGAAGAGTGCAGAAGTAGTCGAAGGTGCCTTCGGTGGCGAAAGTGCGTTGATACGTCGCTCCAGGGTCGATGAACCCGCTGTCGAAGGACCCGGCGCGATCGGTCACGGTGTGAGGAGCCAGGCCGTTGTTGCCCCACGTCACCGTGGAACCGATGGGAACGGTCAACGAAGTTGGCGCGAACGCGAAGTCTACGATCTCGACATCACCGGACACCGGTGCAGGAGGCGGCGGCGGAGGTGGGTCCTCCGCGGGAGGTGGCGGCTCCCCATCGGCGCCGGTCACGATGATCGTGCCGGTCATGTCGGGATGGAACACACAGAAGTAGTTGTAGGTCCCCGCAGTCGCGAAAGTACGCGCGTACGCGGTGCCCGGAGCTTTGGTGCCACTGTCGAACGAACCGTCGTTGGCCGTCACCGTATGATCTCGGTCGTCGTCGTTGGCAAAGGACACGGTTGCCCCCTCGGCAACGGTCAGGGAGGCAGGACTGAATTGACGCCCGGCCATCGACACATCCCCCGAGGTGGCCGATGGGGGCGGAGGCGGGGGCGGATCTCCTGGATCAACGGCAGCCTCCTCCACGGTGATCGCCCCGTGATAGGCCGTGTTGGCGTCATCTCGGTCGTCGACATAGAGATAGATACCTGGGACATCCAGCGTCACGTTGAAGCTCTCACCCGCTTCGAGGTTCCCTGAGTCGAAGTCCACGGGTGAGTTGGTCGTCCGCATCCGGTGCCGCTCGCCGTCGTTGTTGACGAACGAGATCGTGGTACCTGGGGCAACCGTGACGGCCAGCGGGGTGAGCGTCGTGGTGATCGAGACGGTCGTGACAGTCTGCGCCAGGGCGGCAGGAGCAACCAGTGTGCCCATCGCCCACAGGAAGACCGCCAGGGCCACGGTCCTCGAGCGGACTCGTCCCGCACCCCTCGTAATCATGGTCCTATGGGACCGCACAGCTCACCTCCACAGATGTCTGCGGCCCTTTCTACGCCGCGCGCGGTTAATCGAGCGTTAACGGGGTCGTTGCATCCTGCAATATTCTCGAGAAGGAGCGCTATCGGGAGTTGTGCCTTGCCTGGAGGTCGAGTCTGTCAGTCCTCGAGGAGGGTCTTGAGTTCGTCGACTTCGCTCCGGAGGTGTTCGACTTCGCTGCGGAGTTGGGCCACCTCCGAGCGAAGATCAGTACGCTCGGTCGTCTGCTCGACGTCGGGTGTCAAGTCGTGCGCAAAGTCGGACCCCTCGGTATCCGACGCTTCAGTCGAGCCAAGAAGGTGTACGTACCGGGGTTCCTTTTGTCCAGGACGCCTGGCCAGGAGGCGTACCGTCGGGATATCGGCAGATTCCATGGCATGCAGGGTGAACTCGACGTCTTCCATATCGGCGAAGCTGCAATATCGCTCCGTTCGAGCCCGTAGTTCGCCAACCGTCTGAGGCCCCCGCAGAAGCAGCACGGCCAAGAGGGCTTTCTGGCGCCGGTCGAGGTCGAGGCCTTCTTCAGCAGTCTCGAGGTGTTTGATGGCCCGCTCGCCCGCCCGCTTCACGGTTCGTGCCATTTCCTTTTCGCGGAGCAGATTGACCGCTTCGATGATCGTGTCCTCGTCGTACGCGACGACAGGCTCGCGATTCGACGATTGGTTGCAGGCCGCCCGGAGCGAAGTGGTCGTGAGCGGGTAGAGGTCGGGCGTCGTCATGTGCTTTTCGATGAGCGCACCGAGAACCCGGGATTCCTGTGGGGTCAGCTCCATCCGGTCGACCCCTTCACGCGCCTGGACAGCATCTCACCAGGGGATGCCGGCGAGGGTGAGCAACAAGGTGATGGCCAAACCCACGCCTACCACGAAGTAGCCACGCTCTCCCTCGGTCTTGCGCGCTCGTGCGATGGCGATGTGGCCGCCGACCACCGCTACCAGCATGATGTAGGGATGGTCCGCCCGTGGGGATCCACCGATGATCCACAGGATGATTCCGATCAAGACCTGGATGTCGTACACGACCATCGCCATGGCGAACGGCTTGGCTTTCTCGCTCGACCATTCGGCTTTCTGGCGCCATCGCACCAGCGCCAGGGCGGGGGCGGCGATGAGTACCGCCAGGACTATCCAACGGAATAGTGAGTGAATCGTTTCAAGCGTTTCCATACGTCCACGCTAGCGCGTCGGCCGGACGCCCCTGCCGGACGCCATGCCAGACGCCGCCGGGCTCAGCGGGCGGCAACTCGGCGCTCAGCCATCCCGTTGAGAATCTCCAGCACCACTCGATTGGCCAGGAAGGCGGTGACCTGGCCAGGACCGTCGTAGGGGGGTGAAACCTCGACGATGTCGGCTCCGAGGATCGGCAATTGGCGCGCCAATCGCCGCACCGTATCCAGGAGTTCGCGCGAGGTCAGCCCGCCCGGTTCTGGCGTACCCGTGCCTGGTGCCATGCCGGGATCGACCACGTCGATGTCGATCGAGAGAAAGACTCCCTTCGAGTTATCGGTGCAGGCGGCGACGGCGTCGTCGACCACAGGTCCGAGGCCCCGTTCGACGATCTCGGACATGAAGAACGTCTTCATGTCGTGCTCGTGCATCCAGGTCACCACCTCGGGGGCGGGCCAATAGCCCCGCAGGCCGATCTGCACGAAACGAGAACCTGGCACTGCTCCGGACTCGATGAGACGCCGCATAGGGGTGCCGTGGCCATGGAGCTGACCCATGTTGAGTTCACCGGTGTCGGCGTGCGCGTCGAAGTGAACGAGCCCGAACGAGCCGGCGCCATGGGCACGCGCCAACCCTGTTCCGTTTCCGTAGGTGACCGAATGATCGCCTCCCAGGATGATCGGGACGGCCCCCGTGCCAGCGATCGATGCGACTGCGTCGGCGAGTTGTTCGAGACCGAGTTCCAGATAACCGGGCGCAGTCTCCAGGTCACCGACGTCCACGACACTCAGGACCTCGAACGGGTCGATTCCCGTCGGCAGATGGGGACGGCGGGCGTCGGCATCGAGGTAGTCGGCTTCCCGGATGGCCTTGGGCCCGAATCGGGCTCCTCCCCGGTAGGTGGCTCCCCAGTCGATGGGGGCACCCATGATGACGACATCAGCCGGTTCGTCAGCCAGCGCTTTGGGATGCCGGGACGGGACGCCGGCAAACGTCGAGAACTGGGCGAACCTCCACACTTCGCTCATGCTCTCCCGCCACCCTCGCCCGTCAGGGGACGGAGGCGGGCCAACACGGCCGTCATGGTGTCGATCGACTCCACCGTGATCGGGTCGAGCACGAGTTGGATGTGTCCGATGCCGTGGTCCTGCCAACTCGCCAACGCGCCGGCCAGCTGATCGACACTGCCACGGAGTGGTTCGGCTTCGACTCTCGTCAGCGCCCTGGTACTTCCGGCTGACCCGTCGAGGCCGACCAGCACGGCCACGGTCTTGACGACCTCGCTCGGGTCCCGTCCCGCCGCGACCAGCGCGGCATCCACCTTGGCGAGCAGTGGCGGCAATCCCTCGGGCCGGTTTCCGTACCAGGCGTACCAGGCGTTCCACATGGACATATACGGAGCGGTGATAGACAGCATCCGCGGTCCCTCCGAGCCGATCAGGAGCGGCGGACCGCCCGGCCGCGGGCCGGTCGGGAGCAGCACCGATTCCTCGACGTGATAGAACTCGCCGGAGAAGTCGACCCGCTCCCCCGCGACCAGGCGCCTGATGATCTCGAAAGCCTCTTCGAAGCGGCTGGCGCGCCGGTCGAAGGGGAATCCGAAGGCGCGGTACTCAGCCTCGTTCCACCCCGCTCCCAGACCGAGGATGAATCGACCGTTGCTGATCTCGTCGAGGGTGATCGCCTTCTTGGCCAGCATCGCCGGGCTGTGGAAGGACGTAGCCGCCACCAGAGGTCCGATCTCGACGCGTTGGGTGATGGCCGCGATCGCAGCCATCTGCGACCAGGCCTCCCACGGCCCCAACTCGTCTTGGTCGTCCCGATACAGGAGGTGATCACCCACCCAGATCGAGTCGAATCCGCCATCCTCGATTCTCCGAGCCATCTCGGCGAGTTCCGGCCAGCGGACCTCCCGCTCGACTTCCGGAAGTTGGATCCCGACCTTCACGATTGAGGCGGATTGAACGCCGCCATGCCGGTGATCGCTTGACCGAGGATCAGGGTGTGAATCTCGTTCGTACCTTCGTAGGTGTAGACGCTCTCCAAGTTGTTCATGTGACGGATGACCGGGTACTCGAGCGTGATGCCGTTTGCCCCCAAGACGTTGCGCGCCTCCCGGGCCACCTCGAGCGCAGCTCGTACGTTGACCATCTTCCCCATGCTGATCTGCGACGGGTGCACCCCTGGGCCGTCTTTGAGACGGCCCAGGCGCAGCGCCAGCATGGTGCCCTGATTGACCGCCACCATCATCTCCACCAGTTTGCGTTGGGTGAGTTGGAAGGAGGCGATGGGGGCACCGAACTGGACCCGTTCCTTGGAGTACTCGAGGGCGGCTTCGTAGCAAGCCCGGGCGGCCCCAACCGCTCCCCAGGCGATTCCGTACCGGGCCTCCGACAAGCAGGACAGCGGCCCTCGCATGCCGGCCACGCCGGGAAGCATGGCTTCTGCCGGGAGCCGAACGTCGTCGAGCACCAACTCCGAGGTGATCGACGCTCGTAGCGACATCTTCTTGTGAATGAGGTTCGCCGAGAATCCGGGGGTGTCTGTCGGGACGACAAAGCCGCGGATTCCATCATCGGTCATCGCCCAGACCACCGCCACGTCGGCGATGTTGCCGTTGGTGATCCACATCTTGCGGCCGTTGAGAACCCAGTCGGTACCGTCTTGTTTGGCTCGGGTCTGCATCGAGGAAGGGTCGCTGCCCGAATCGGATTCGGTCAGGCCGAAGCAGCCTATCGCCTCGCCGGCGGCCATTTGGGGCAGCCACTCCTGTTTCTGTTCCTCCGAGCCGTATTTCCAGATCGGGAACATCGCCAGCGAACCCTGGACCGATACGAGGGAACGAATTCCCGAGTCACCCGCCTCGAGTTCCAGGCAGGCAAGGCCGTACGAAACCGCGTTCGTGCCGGCGCATCCGTACCCTTCGAGGTGCATGCCGAGGAGGCCCAACGCTCCGAGTTCCTTGGCGATGTCAGTGGGGATCGTGCCCTCGTCGAACCAGTCGGCGACGTGCGGCAGGACCTGCTCGTCCACGAAGCGCCGCACCGTGTCTTGGATCATCCGCTCCTCGTCATCGAGCTGCGAACGAATGTCCAGGAAATCGACGGGATTTGGTTGAGCCATGGGCTATTCCTCTCGTTGCCGGGATCGAAGAGGGATCGCCGGCGATCCGCTGATGGTCTACTCGTCAGTCTATCGGGGGTGGTGCGAACCTTGGCCCGAGGGCGACAGGGAGATCCCACCAGACACTGACCTTTTTGGTATTCCAGACGCTCCGAAACGAGACCGGCCTGTATGTTCGAAGGAGACACACCTGAGGAGAATCGCGCATGCAGTCGACCGTGGCGCATTTGCTGAGAACTAAAGGCGCCGAGGTGTTCAGCATCGGCCCCGATGCCACCGTATTCGAGGCGCTGGAGGACATGGCGAACAGGAGGGTGGGGGCCCTTCTCGTGCTGGACGGCCAAGACCTGGCTGGAATTATCTCCGAGCGCGATTACGCGCGCAAAGTGATCCTGCTCGATCGCCTATCCAAGGAAACCCGTGTCCGCGAGATCATGACAACCGACGTCTTCACCGTCTCGCCTACTGCGACGTTGCAGGACTGTATGACGACGATGACCGATCACCGCATTCGTCACCTTCCCGTGGTCGAGGACGGCCAGACGGTGGGAGTTGTCTCGATCGGTGATGTGGTCGCTGCAGTCATCGACGAGCAGGCGGTCATGATCGAACAACTCGAAGGCTATATCAACGCCCGTTGAACCTCCGGAGCGATCCGCCCCGCCAGCCGGCGACGGGTCACTCGAGTCGCAATGGCTCGATGGGAGGCCGAGCTCACGCTCATCGCTGGGGATGAGCGTTCAGGACCTCTGCCCGTCCTAGAAACGGCGACGCACCAGCCTGAGTGGATGGCGCCGCGGCACAGAGAGTGGTGGCCAACGGTGGAGGCCAAGCGCCGACGTGCCCATCCAGCGCACTGGTCAAAGTGTGCGTTCGTGCGCCGTATTTGTTGATCGGCGTGGACCATGGCCGTCTACGGCTTCCAATGACGCCCTGGCGGTCATGGTTGCCTTGGGTCGCTGATCATTGCCGAGGGGATGGATGCTGGTGATCAACTCATCAACGCCGACTTGGCGTGGGATCTGTTCTTCGAGAGCGAAGCGTCCTCCACGGTCGTGTGGTTGTCGCTGTTGTCTCTGCTCGGTGTCTACGGCCCCATGATCGGTGGGATCGTTGCCACGCGACTCGACCCTGCCGTTTCATCCGATGATCTGTGGCAGAGCGTTCGCAAAGTGCGGGTCGGTGGCCGCACCTACGGCCTGGTCATCGGGATCTTGCTTCTGACAGTCGGACCAGCAGCCCTGATCGTGGCACTGACCACTGACATGATTCCGGACGCCCCAGGCGTTGGGACCGTTCTCGCCTTCCTAATCGTGTACTTCGTGTTCCAGATGCTCACATCCGGCACCGAAGAGATCGGATGGCGTGGCTACCTGAACAAGAAGCTCCGAGTTGGGAGGAACTTCTGGGACACCGGTTGGGCGGTGGGACTCCCATGGGCGGTCTGGCACTTCCCAATCGTGGTCATCATCTTCGCCCAACAGGGATTGGAACTCTTCGCAATCGTCGGCAGCCTCGCCGGTTTCAGCATCGGGACTGTCGCCGCCGCAATCCTTCACGCATGGTTCTACGAACGAACCCAAAGCGTCTTTGTCAACATTTTCATTCGCGCTTCTTTCAACACTATTCCCCTGGCGATGGCTCTCATCTTCCAGGACTCACCGGCGGCTGTGATAGCGAACCTCGCTCTTTGGGCCGTCGCCATCTACCTCAAACGGCAATACGACAAGGAAACGAGCCAAGAGCCGGACCAAGCCTCGGCCTGAATCACAGACCCCACTCCACAACGGACATGATGCCGCGGAGAGGAGCACATACGTGCCGTTCTGTGCGGGGTTGGACGTTGGCCTCTTGTGCTGGGTGCATTCCTGATCCAACAATGAGATCAACGCGGCGTTGCGGGGACTCTGATGCGAAGCATCTTGGCTGGAATGGGTTTGGTGGCGGTGCTGGCAGCCTGTAGTGGTGATGCCACGGACATGACCGTCATCTCTGAGTCCACCTCAACCTCGGTGGGATCAGGCGAGCAAGGGTGGGTTGTCGTTGAGGTGGATTCGCGAGCAGTTACGGGTCAGGTCCCCAGGGTCGTCGGATCGTCGGATGGCCGGGTGGCTGTTGCGTATCTCCGAGAAGTTGCACCTAATGACCTGGAGGTGGTTTGGAGTTCCTGCGTGGACCCAGTCTGCAGTGCCATGACACATTCGACGCTGGGTTCAGGTCCGTTGTGGCTGGCATGGGGGCCTTCTGCCGGGTTGACCGAAGACGGTGTCATGGTCGCCGGGTGGGCAACAAGTGAGGAAGGCTTCAGTTCCGCCATGTTGTGGACTTGCTCTGAGCCCGAATGCGAGTCTCCAGTCGAACTAGCTATCGGAGGCCCAGACTTTGGTCGGCAAGTTGCCTCCCTCGGTCTCTACAGCACCCCCCACCACCTGCCGGTGATCGGTTACGCAGCGGGGTCGGGGTCTGACCCCTCCTATGACATGTTTGTGGGGTTCTGCGAAGACACCGCATGCTCGTCCCATCGCGCTGTACCCGTCCACCACGTAACCAACGGGTTCGGGTCCCCTGAACTACACGTGCTGCCCGACGGATCGCCTGTGCTGTTCTTCACGATTGGAGGCCAACCAGATGAGCCCGGACGGTGGGTGGTCACCGTCTGCGAGGACCCGACCTGCTCCGAGGTAGTAGTCCATGAAGAAGACGCGAACTGGAGTGCAAGAAACCCGCTGACTGACTTCGGACTCCCATCGATCGTATATCTCAAGGGCAACGAGATTCATCATCTGCGATGCGTTGACACGGCATGTTCAACGATCGCTGATCGCCTGATTCACACCATTGCGGATGCGGTCGCCACGGGGAATGTGGTCGCTACCGCTGTCGATGATGCGTTGTTCGTGCTCTACCAATCGGAAGCGCAATGGCCCGAGGACGAGGAGTGGGACGGGCAGTGGGATCTGAACCTCCTGCGCTGCGGCGAAGAGGCATGTCAAAGAGCAGACGATGTCCCTTTCACCAGTGGCTTCCACATAGGCATCGGGCATGCGGGTGAGAACACAGTCATCGTTGCAATCCATACCGGGAGGGCATACCTCTGCTTGGACGAGTGCGCCAACCCCGCCGAAGATCTCGCCAAGCTGACGCTGTACATCACAGATGCATCCAACGAATAGAGAAGCACGAAGCGTCCAACTCACCAGCCATCAGGCTCTTGAACCCCCAGGACAGACCGAGAGATAACCGGCATTCTCGCTCACTCGCAAGACCACGCTGAGCGGTGTCGTTGCAGCCTCATCTGCCAGCTCCGAACTGCCAATGGCCGAAGACCCCAACACCTTCAGGGGGCCGCAGGCTTCAGCGATGCGGTGGCGTTGTTCTACGAGGCGCCGGGACCCGCCAGCCGGCGGCTAGGCCAAGGCGAATGGCCGGCCTGTCTTCGCGTTAGCAACGGCCCCGACTCACCGCTGCGTGAGGCACAAGGCTCGCCGGGACGTGTCGTTCGAACGGACCGAACTCCTCGCCAAACTCGGCGGACGGCCCGACGACTTCGCTCACCTCGACCTCGGGAACCTGCGCCGTCTGGTGGCCCGACAACGCCACCTGACCCCCGCCTCGGAACGAGAAACGTTCGAACGACGGGCCATCAACCTTCAACCCTCGCTGGACCGTTCACGGTTCAAGGTATGGGGAGAACTCCCCGCCTGCGGCGGAGCCACCGTCGAAGTAGCGCTCCTGGCCAAAGGCGACTCCTTCCCCGAGGAAAGCCGAACCGAATCCCGAGCAACCCGCCACGCCGACGCCCTCATCGCCCTCTGCGGGGACTCGCTAACCGGAACCGGAACCGGCACAGACCCCCTGACCACACGAGTTCGTCCAGACTCCCCCACCCACCTCCACAAGCCACCCAGACACCAGCCACCCCAGCCCGCGGCCGAACCCCTCGGCCACACCAACGCGCCCCACCTGCTCGGCCGATCGAATCGCGTCACCACTAGCCTCGACTCGATGAGTCACGGCACCGGACCGACCGACCATGAAGGCAGAGTGATCGACTTCGGCCAGACGGCCGCCGACTACGAACACCACCGGCCCGGATTTCCCGACGCCTTCTTCGACCGCCTCGTCGCGACCGGCTGGATCAGCCCTGGCCGGCGCGCTCTCGACCTTGGGACGGGCACCGGCTCTCTCGCCCTCGGCTTCGCCGCCCACGGACTCGATGTCACCGGACTCGACATCGCCCCCGAGCTTCTCGAGATCGCCCGCCATCGGGCGTCAGCCCAAGGACTCAACGCCAGATTCGTCGAGGGCCGAGCCGAAGCAACCGGCCAGAACGATGCCGCCTTCGACCTCGTGAGCGCCGGGCAATGCTGGTGGTGGTTCGACGCCGATGCTGTCCTCAGCGAAGCCAAACGCATCCTCGTCCGCGGTGGACGCCTCCTCATCTGCAACTTCTCATACCTCGCCCTCCCCGGCAACGTGGCCGGCCGCACCGAAGACCTGATCCTCCAACACAATCCCGGCTGGCCCAAAGCCGGCTGGCGGGGCGTCCACCCCGAACAGGTCCAAGCACTCGACGTCGGCGGGTTTCGGCAGGTCGAAAGCTTCAGCTTCACCGTCGACGTTCCGTTCACCCACCTCGGCTGGCGCGGACGCATGCGCACCTGCAATGGGGTCGGTTCGGCACTCGACGCTGCGCAAGTCAAGGCATTCGACTCGGATCTGGCAGAGCTCCTCGCCACAGAGTTCCCTGGCGAGACAGAGCTCCCAGGCGAGCTGCTGGTCCCCCACCGCCTCTTTGCCACCAGCGGCGTCACCACCTGAGGATCCACCAGGTCGCGCCACCCCGCCGCCATCAGGCGAACCGCCCTCGACGACCGCATCGTGGGCCCGGCAAACCGGCTCCGGCCCGAACCTGCCCGGCTCACAAGACCCAGCTCGACAGTAGCCTCCGGTGATGGCCGGATTCCTCCAGTCCATCGGCCCCTGGGCCCCGATCCTCGTATTCATCCTGGCGACCGCCGAAGCGGCTGCGTTCCTTGGCGTCTTCGTGCCCGGAGAGATGGCAGTCATCCTCGGAGGCGTGGCCGCAGCTACCGGAGCGGCACCGTTGTGGACCATGATTCTCGCCGCCGTGGTCGGTGCCATCACCGGAGACTCGATCGGCTACCAGCTCGGCCACCGGCTCGGCCCGGGACTCCTCGATCGCCCACGCTTTGGAAAGATCACGGCCCGCCTCGAATCCGCCACCTCGATGCTCAGCCGCCGGGGCTGGTGGGCCCTCGTGGTGGCCCGGTTCACGTCGGTGTTGAGAGCGGTGGTCCCCTTCGCGGCAGGCATGGGCGCCATGCCCTACAGCCGATTTCTCGTCGGCAACGTGATCGGCGGAGTGCTTTGGGGCGTCACCTTCACGTTGGTGGGCTTCCTGGCCGGAGCCAATTACGCCAGGGTCGAAACGTGGTTTCGAGCCGGCGGCTTGGTGGTGGCGGGACTCGTACTCACCATCGGCGGCCTGGTGTGGATCACCAAATGGATCGCCGCTCACCCAGAGCGGGTCAAGCGCCGCTTCGAACCACTCCTCCGGTGGCGGGCGGTGCGGTGGCTCGTGGGTGCGGCCGCAGGGCCCGTGCGCCGCATCCGTGCTTCGGTAGCGCTCGCCGCAGCCGCCACGATGGTGATCATCGCCTCGTGGGTATTCGCCGGACTCCTTCAAGACGTGCTCGCCAGCGAAGAATTCTTCCTGTACGACGGCGCCGCCATGCGGTACTTGGCGGCAAACCCCGTCGCACCGATTCTGACAGGCGCACGATGGATCCATCAAGCGACCACGCTCCCGGTGCTCGGCGTGGTTACCGCCGGCGTCACACTGTATTGGCTGTGGCGCCGACAACCCCGCGCCGCGGTAGCCACCCTGCTGGCTCCCGCCGGGGCGTGGAGCGTGGCGGCCCTCGCTGCCCGGCTCGTTGCCAGAGTTCCACCACCGTTCGACCCGCTCGTGGAGCGCGTTTGGTACGGGTTCCCGTCGCCACGAACCGCCGTCGTCTCGGCACTCTTCCTGGTTCTGGCCTGGCCGTGGGCCGAAACCCGATGGTCCGCCGTCAGCATCCGGTTTGGAGTGGCCGCCATCGCCGCCACCCTCGTGGGGGCCTCGAGCGTGGCACTGCTCGTCGAGTACCCCAGCGACGGGCTGGGCGGCATGGCCGTGGCGGCCATCTGGACCTTCCTCACGTGCGCCGTCCTCGACCCCCGGGTGCGGTCCATGACGCCGCCCGGCCCCGCAGGAGACCTGGTCGAAGGCTCTGCCCAACCATGAGACATCGCACCCACCGAGCTCTCCGCGAACCCTTTCCCGACTCGTGGCGGACGTACCTCTCCGAAAACCTCGGGTGGTGGTCCAGACTGGGCGAAAGCGACCGGTCCCGCCTCGAGGACCTGATCCGGATCTTTCTGGCCGAGAAGACATTCGAAGGCACCCGCGACTTCGCACCGACCGAGCAGATGAGACTGGCGATCGCAGCCCAGGCCTGCCTGCTCATCCTGGGCCTCGACTACGACTACTACGAAGACGTCTCGTCCATCATTGTCTCCCCGACGGTGGTGCGTCACCACGGCCAACGGCACCTCGACGGGAACGTCATGAGCAGCGACAACCCCCTCCTGTCGGGTCAAGCGATGCTGCACGGTCCGGTCCTCATCGTTTGGGACCGCCTCTCCGACGAGGCCCGGTATCCCGAGCGCGGTCACAATGTCGTATTCCACGAATTCGCCCACAAGCTCGACATGCGAAACGGAATGTCCGACGGCGTGCCTCCCATGTCCGCCGAACTGAAGAGCCGATGGGAACCGATCATCCTGTCCATTCTCCAGCGGCTCCGGGACGAGACCTCCACCGGCCTCGACACCTATGGAGGGACGAATCCAACGGAACTCCTCGCCGTGGCCACCGAGGCATTCTTCGATACGCCATTACGCCTCGAACGAGACGAGCCCGACCTGTACGCCTTGCTCCGGGACTTCTACCACCAGGACCCGGCTGCCTGGCCGACCTCGAACCGAGCCGACTGACTCGCTCAGAGTCGGAGTCGCCGATGATTCAAGGTGCGGGGTCGTACCAGGGGCCGCGTCGGCCGATGAGACGATCGGCACCGCCGATCGGACCCCAGGTACCCGGCGGGTACAGCTCCACTGGTGGGTGTTCCTCGATTACTCGATCGACGATCTTCCAGGCGGCTTCGACGCCCTCCTTCGACGCAAACAGGGTCTGATCCCCGTCGAGGGCATCCTCGAGGAGACGCTCGTAGGCGGTCTGTTGTGTGCCGCCCTCCTCACGCAACACCAACTCGGACATCTCTCCGACGAACTCAGGACCCGGAGTCTTGGTCCGCAAACCGAGGGCCAGTTGGCCGTCGGGACTGACCCGGATTCGGATGTAGTCCGAGTCGCCCGAGAGGACGTGGTCCTCGGGAAAGATCTTGGCCGGAGGACGCCGAAGCCTGACGTGGGCCTCCGTCGCATGGACCGGAAGCTGCTTTCCGGCTCGGATCAACCACGGAACCCCGCCCCAGCGCCAGTTATCGATCTCGAAACGCAACGCCACGAAGGTCTCGGTGTCCGAATCGGCGGCCACCCCCGGTTCCGATCGATACCCCTCGAACTGTCCCCGCACCATATCCTGCGGTCCGAGGGGATCGATGGCTCGCAGGACCTTCTCAGCCTCAGCCCGGATGGCCGCCGCGCCGATGTCGACGGGGGGCTCCATCGCCAGCAACGTCACCACCTGGAGCAGATGGTTCTGGACGACATCGCGAAGCGTCCCGACCTGATCATAGAAACCACCCCGTCCTTCGACGCCGAAGTCCTCCGCCATGGTGATCTGCACGCTCGCCACCGTCTGACGATTCCAGAGCGGCTCCAGCATCGAGTTGGCAAAACGGGAGTAGAGGATGCCCAGCACCTCCTCCTTCCCGAGGTAATGATCGATTCGGAACACCCGGTCCTCGGGGAACACCGCGTGGACGGCGCTACTCAACTCCTGGGCGCTTGCCAGATCTCGACCGAATGGCTTCTCCACGACCACCCGTCCCTGGTCAGCCAGGCCGTGTCGGCCGAGCGCGTCGATGACGGTGGGAAACAATCCCGGCGGAATGGCGAGATAGTGGACGGGCCGACTCGCGCCGACCTCATCGACCACCGACCGGATTCGGTCGAAGGTCGCATCGTCGGAGTAGTCGCCGGCGACATACGACAGACGGCCGACCAGGCGTCCGAAAGCCGCCCCATCGTCTTCATTTCGCAATCCGCCGCCATGTTCCTCGATGCTCTGGCGCCCCCGCTCGGCCAGATCCTCCGTGGTCCAGTCGCTTGACGCCACCCCGATGATCGGAACGTCGAGCACTCCTCGCCGTTCCATGCGGAACAACGCCGGGAAGGTCATCTTGAATCCGAGATCGCCCGTGCATCCGAACCAGACCAGGCAGTCTCCGCGGGGCGGCATCATGGTCATCCAACGGCTCCAACGGCGAATTCCTCTGCGACGTGAACCCTTTGGTTCTGGCCTTCCCAGTCGCCGTCGAGGAAATGCGTGGCGAACTCCACCTCGGACCCTGCCGCCAACGACCCCGTTTCGAGGTCGGCGAAATGGACGCCGAGTGTGGAGTCCAGAGTCGGGGTCTCGCGGGTGGTCGACCACCCGTCGGTCGTCCACACGATGGTCGCCGCTCGGGAGACCTGGATACGCAGTACCTTGCCGGCCGGGATCGTGCGGCAACGGAGGTTCGGACTCCAGACGACGTGGTCGGGGACGTTCACTCCTTCCACGTATCGCTGATACGGCTGCGGCGGGCGATCGAAAACGGTCCCATCCCGCAGCGAACGACGGAGCTTGATGTACTCGGCGTGAGCCCACGCCAGAGGTCGGGCCGAGCCGGTCGGGCCCCCGGTCACGAGCTCCCGGTCCGGTCGGGCGGGACCGTCCCACACCTGTTCGGGGAGGAGCCCCCCCGGGCCGGCGAACTCCCTCAAGACGTCGGCCAGCCGAGCCGCTTCGTCGAGGTTGCCGGCCGCCAACTCGAAATGAGCCCGCTCGCCCGTCAGGAGCGGCCAGGGACGCCCGATACCCGTGCCGTCGAATGGGCTGCCGTCCTCGTGTTCGCCGTAGCCGTCCTCGTTGTATCGGTGCCAGGCAGGTCCCTGAGGAAGTTCGACCCGGAGAACGTGATCGATGACCCGAACCGTATCGACGATTCGCGGATCGTCGGCAGATCTCAACCCAAATCGAACGAGCGCCAAGGCATCGGGGCTCACGATCTCAACGGCCGCAACCTGGGCCTCATCGGGTGGGCGATTCTTGATGGGCACCCATCCGCCCGCCGGCGAGGCGGCCTCAGCGGATTCCGGGCTGGCAATCCGGACGTAGTAGCCCTCAACGCCCACCTTTTTCGCCAACTCCGTCCCGCCCACATACGTCCACCGCTCCACCCCGGCGTTCCAGGCATCTGCGGTGTCTCGCAGGAATGTCGCCGCTTCCTGCTCGCCCGCCGACTCGGCGTGATCGGCAGCCACCAGGAGCGCCGCAATCTCGACGGCAAGGGTGAAAGGTGAGTAGCCCGGGTCTTCCTCCCATCGGTCTTGACCGGTGACCGGCCCGTTCCTCACGAGGAATCCGGCAGCCGCCTTCACCATGGGCCAATAGTCGTTTGGGTCGATCGGACAACCGTGTCGGACCGCAGCGTCCAGAGCCAGGATCGGAAAAGCTGTTTCGTCCATTTGGATACCACCCCAGTAGGCCGTGCCGTCGAGCCACATGTTCTGCGGCCACGCACCCGTCGATTCCTGAGTGGTGCGAAGGTACTCCACCACCCGGCCGGCATCGTCGGTGGCGCCGATCGCCAGGAGCCCGCCCATGTTCTCCACCAGGTCGCGTGGCCAGACGAGGTGATAACCGCCGAGGTCGTCGTCACCTTTGGAGAATCCCCACGGAATCGACAACGAGGCGATGATGCCCCCGGGGAATGATTGGGACTCGTGGACCCGCAAGACGGCCGCCGAATCCGTTGCGAAGGAATCGTCGAGGTCGAGCAGTTCACCGCGCCAACTCTTCCACTCGGTCGAATAGGCCTCGAGCGCCCGATCGAATCCGCCGAGCAGCGACGCTCTGGCCGCGTGGGCCGCTTCCGCTGGAGCCGCTCCGAACCCGACCGCAATGGTGAACTCGGTCGTTCCCGACAGGTCGACTTCGGCAGAAAGTGCCACGTTCCCGTTCTCCGCACGCTCGTACTCGTGCGTGATTCGGCCATGCCGAGACACATCCTGCCAACCATCCGACACGCCAACGAACCCCACCGAACGAGCCACCCACGGAACGTCACAGGCCATCGCCAGGCTCACGCCTGCTCCTTCGGCGAAGAGCATCTCCATTCCCTTGTACTCGCCCAGCCATGCCGTGTTGCCGGCACCCCGATTGACGAGATGCGGCGCCAGCAGGATGGTGAGATGCAGTCCGGAGAGTTCCCCGTTCGGCGCCTCGAGTTTGGTGTGCTGAAGGAACGCGTTACGACCGGGGTCGGTGATCACCACCTTCTCGATGAGGTGGCCGGCCGGAAGTCGGTTCCGCAGTACGTAGCCGGGGACACCGGCGGCAACGGACCGGATCTCGTTGGCTGCTGCCCGCTTCTCTTCCCAGAAGTCGCCGCCATCGGTCGAAAGAATCAGCCCGAGATCGCGAGTGCAGGCGTGGTCGACGCGTGGGTAGTAGAGCTCGTTGACGATGCCGTGACTCAACGAGAACCAAACCGTGCTGGTAGCCGACAGGGCACATCCGACGCCGGTCTTGGTGCTCGAGGTCCAGGTGGCAGGGATTCCGGGCCACCCCGGAGCGTTCACAGTATCCACAAGGATGATTCTCGCAGCAACCGAACGCTGTGTTTGAGAGGCACGACCGGCCTCACGCCGAGAGGAAGCGGCGACTCACCCATCCGGTGGGATCCGCCGCTTGGCCATCTCGTTGACTGCCACGTACACCACCGTGAGGCCCGCCAACACGCCAAGGATCTGCAACGGAACACCCGTGAGTCCAAGGACGGCCGCCAGCGGAGTAAAGGGAAGTGCGACTGTGAGGACAGCAACCACCACGCTGGACCAGAGCAGCGCCGATCCAGGCCGACTCCTGAAGAACGGACGGTTGGTCCGCAGAATGAGCATGACCGCCAATTCCGTCAGCGCCGACTCGACGAACCATCCGCTCCGGAACAACTCTTCGGCAGCATTGAAGCCGAGACGAAGGGTCACGAACGTGAGAAGGTCGAACCCGGTCGAGATCAAGCCGAACACGATCATGAAGGTCCGGATCGATTTGAGGCTCCACGCACGCGGGCGCTCCAACTGTTCTGCATCAACCGCGTCACCGGCGATCGTCAGCCCGGGGAAGTCGGTCAGGAAGTTGAGCAGGAGGATTTGACGGGGAAGAAGCGGGAGAAAAGGGAGAAAGACGGCCGCGACCGCCATGCTGAGCATGTTCCCGAAATTGGCGCTGGTGGTCACCCGGATGTACTTGAGGGTGTTGGCGAAGGTCTCGCGTCCCAATCCGATACCGTCGACGATCACCGACAAGCTCTTGTCCAACAGGACGATGGCTGCAGCTTGTTTGGCGACATCGACGGCGGTGTCCACCGAGATTCCCACATCGGCCGCATGGATCGCCGGAGCGTCGTTGATTCCGTCCCCGACGAATCCGACGACCTCTCCACCGGCCCGCAACGCACGCACGATCCGTTCCTTGTGAAGCGGCTCGACTTCGGCAAACACTGCCGTAACCGCCGCCCGGTTCACGAGCTCGTCGTCATCCAATCCGCCTATGTCCTGTCCGGTCAGCATGCGAGCGCCGTCGAGTCCGACATCACGAGCGATCTTCCCGGCGGCGAGACGATGGTCGCCAGTCACGAGCCGCACCGAGACACCCAACCTCCCAAGCTCGCCAATCGCCTCCGGTGCATCCGGTTTGGGCGGATCGTGAAAGACCAAAAGGCCTTCGAGAATCATCTCGGATTCGTCCGCCATCTCGACGGAAGTCCGGCCCGCGAGGCCGCGGGTGGCGACGGCCAGAACGCGATTGCCTCCAGCGCTGAGGTCGGCGTAGCGTTCGTCGAGTTCCTCACGAACGGCATCCATGGCGATCGTTTCGCCACCACGTCTGGCCGTTGCGCAAATCCTCGTCACCGTGTCGAAGGCGCCCTTGGTCACGAGCACCGGCCCAGCCTCGTCCGCCACGAGAACGCTCAAGCGTTTCCTTTGGAAGTCGTAGGGGAGTTCGCCGATGCGCAACGATGAATCGATCGACGCCGCCTCAGCCAAGATGGCTTGATCGAGCGGATTGGTGAATCCCCGTTGCAGGCCGGCATTGAGTCGGGCGAGATCCAGAACGGCTCCACTCGGCTCTCCCGAGAGATCGACTGCTCCGTCGAGCCGGACCGAGCCAGCCGTAATGGTCCCGGTTTTGTCGGTACACAACACGGTCATAGCCCCGAAATCCTCGATGGCGTCGAGACGCTTGACGATGACATGCTTCGTCGCCATCCGGCGGGCGCCGGTGGCGAGACTCACGCTGATGATGGCCGGCAACAGCTGGGGCGTGAGACCCACCGCCAGGGCCAGGGAGAAGAGAAAGGATTCGAGGAGGGGTCGATTGAGCACCACGTTGATGACGAAGATGGCGGTGACGAGAACCACCATGATCCGGACGAGCAGCAACCCGAATCGGGTGATCCCACGTTCGAAGCCGGTCACCACGTCCGGATCCTCGAGCTTGGTCGAAACAGCCCCGAACTCCGTGGCCCGGCCGGTACGAGCCACGACGGCGACCCCCCTCCCGCTCACCAGGTGCGTACCCATGAAGAGACAGTTGGTTCGGTCGACGAGCGGGGCACCATGTTCGACGATCCCTGGCGCCTTCTCAGCCGGATACGATTCACCGGTGAGTGCCGTTTCATCCGCCAGCAAGCTGTCGGACTCCACTATCCGACAGTCGGCAGGAACCACGGCTCCGGCCGACAGAATGACTACATCGCCAACCACCACCTGTTCGACCGGCACCCGAGTCTCCACAGCTCCGCGTCGCACCGTCGCCTCGACCCGCACCCGATCGAGCAACGCTGCCACCGCTTTTCCCGCTGCGTGTTCCTGGGAGAACCCCAGCACGCCGCTTGCCACGATGATCGCCAGGATGATGGAGCCGTCGACGATGTCGCCCAATCCCATCGACAACACGGTCGCCACAACCAGGATCAAGACAATGGGGCTGGTGAACTGAGCGAGAAGCAGCCGGATCACCCGATGCCGGCCGCCGGATCCCGCCGGACGATCGACATCGCCAGCGAGACGCTCCGCCGCCTCCTCCTCCGAAAGGCCTTCTGGGTGGGCGCGGGTCAGCGCCCATACCTCCTCGATAGGTATGGCCCAGTACGGGTTCGAGATGGGGTCTCCCTTCGGTGCCACCAACGAGCCCTCTCCACTCTCCTGTCGGAATCGATGAACCGTGTCCGGTCTTGGTTGCCGTCGGCACGAACCCCCAGAAGATACTCCGCGACCATGCCACCGTTCGACCGCTTCACACGCTTGAATCGTGACACGGGATCGCCAAGCACCGGATTGAACAAATGACTGACCTGTGGTGGTTTCTCAGCCGAGCGACCGGAATCGTCGCCACGCTCCTCGCTGTAGCGGCCCTGGTGTGGGGTTTCTTCTTCTCGGCCCGCAATTTCGGAGAGCGCCACACCCCGGCTTGGTGGCTCGACCTCCACAACTGGCTGGGAGGTCTCGCCCTGATCTTCACCGGAGCTCATCTGGTGACCGTCTACCTCACACCGGAATCCGGGATGGGGCTGCTCCAGATCCTCGTTCCTGGGACCGCATCAGGGATCGAATGGGGCGTCACCTGGGGGGTCATCGCCACCTACTTGTTTGCGATCACTGTTTTCACGAGCTGGCCGAAGAAGCGCTTCCGGCGATGGCTCTGGAGGACCGTCCATCTCTCCTCGGTGCTCGGCGTTGCCCTCGCCCTGATCCATGCCTATCAACTCGGTCCCGACACCTCGCACCTGGCGTTCCGAATCGGCTTCGTGGCGAGTCTGGCCGTCGGGCTCTACGCCACGTTCCGTAGGTTGGTTGGCCTGGCGTTGGATCGCACGCCGATCTCATCGGGTTCGTAGGTCCTCTTCACCCCACTCTTAGGCGATGTCGGTTGGATGTCTTGTATGAACCAGACCACTCTTCACGAGACCGCTGCAGACCAGGTCGATCCGGCAATGGCGGAACGTCTCGCACGTATGGCCCAACGATCGAAGGCCGCCAAAGAAGCCGCCGCCGCTCGCGCCGCCGGGGCACCCACGACGCCCGCCGGACCAAACGACCGACAGAAGAAGCGGAAGCATGCCGCTCAGAAGGCCCGCCGTCTGTCCCTGGTCATGAGCCTCCTGGTCACCGCCCTCCTCACGGTCACCTTCTCCATCCTCAACATGTCCCAAGAGGCCCAGTCGGCGTTCGCCGCACTCCCGGTCCCGGCGACCGCTGCGGCCGATCCGTCCGCCGGAGCCCAGACGGCCACCACCCAGACGTTCGACGGTGATCTCGTCCAAACGAGCTGGGGACCTGTGCAGGTTCAGGCTGCATTCGCCAACGGCGCCCTCACCGACGTTGCTGTCCTTCGCTACCCCAACGATCGAAACACGAGCATTCGAATCAACAATGTCGCCCTCCCCCAGTTGCAGGCCGAGTCGCTGACAGCCCAGAGTGCCCGAGTGGACACGGTCTCGGGCGCCTCGATCACCAGCCGGGGCTACATGGAATCGCTCCAGTCGGCGATCGATGCCGCCCAGGCCGTGGGCGCCACCACGATCGGTTGATCGACGACGATGTCCGCCTCGCTGCCGATCCATCATGTCGAACAGGTCATGGGAATGCCCGTGAGCTTCGATATCCGCCTTCCGGTACCCCCGGTCGAAGCGGTTCGGGAGGCGGTGACCTGGCTTCACCATGTGGATGCCACGTTCAGCACCTATCGGGATGACAGCCCGATCACCCGACTCGGCCGCGACGAGATCACCCTCGAGGATGTCACCGACGAAGTGCGCCTCGTCTTGACGGAATGCCATCGCCTCAACGAAGTGACCAATGGCGCATTCGATGCCTTCGACGTTCCGGCGGTCAACGGAACCAGGCTCGACCCGTCGGGTCTCGTCAAGGGATGGGCGATTCAAAAGGCCGCCGCGATGCTCGAGGAGGCAGGTGCTGTGAACTACTGCATCAACGCAGCCGGCGACATCGCTTTGGGCGGGCAACCCGAACCCGGACGGGGTTGGGTGGTCGGTATCCGACACCCCTACCAGGCCGACAAGCTGGCCACGACGCTCCACCTCTCCGGACCCACCGCGGTCGCCACCTCCGCCGCCCTACGAGCGGGGCGATCACATCATCGACCCCCGAGACGGAACGCCAGCCCGGTCGTTGATCAGTGCGACAATCGTCGGTCCTAGCCTCGCCCTGGCCGATGCCTACGCCACCGCCGTGTTCGTCATGGGAATTGAAGGCTTGGAGTGGGTCGAGGCGCAGGACGGGTACGAGGCCTACGTGATCACCGACGACGACATGACGCTCTGGAGCGAGCGATTCGCAAAGGCTTGGGACGAGTCGGCCGGAGTGACCTCGTCACGACACAGTGCCGGCAAAGTCACGGAAAGAATCTCGGCAACCCCTACTTGTTCACTCGATAGCCGGCCGCGCTCCACGTCGAGGTCGAAGAACCGTCCGTCGGGGATCGTTTGCTGGGCGTACATCG
>CAVVWO010000006.1:0-237540 GCA_963752075.1 uncultured Acidimicrobiia bacterium | reverse complement strand
ACGGGACAACGACCGTCGCATCGGTCGCCAATACCACGGTGACGAACGTCGATTTCGGGGTCGTGGGAACGCTCGAGCTCGGCTCGACGGTCTGGTACGACATCGACGGCAATACGGTGGCTGATGCGGGCGAACCGGGGATCTCCGGAGTCACCGTCACGGCCACCTGGGCAGGCCAGGACGGGGTCCTTGGAACTGCCGACGACGTTGTTTTCGGTGCGGTCACCGGGTCTGATGGCGCGGTGCTGTTCACCGCACTTCCGGCCGGCGACTTCGAAGTGCTGGTGACCGAGAGCACCCTCCCCGCCGGCATGGACGCAACGTTCGATCTGGACGGAGTCTTGGACCACGCCACCATCGTCACCTTGGTGGCCGACGTCGCGGGCGTCGACTTTGGCTACACCGGATCCGGAACCATCGGCGACCTGGTGTGGCTCGACTTCGATCAAGACGGGGTTCGCGATGCCGGTGAGCCTGGAATCGCCGGCGTGACGGTCACCGCAGCGTGGGCCGGCCCCGATGGGGTGTTCGGCACCGGCGACGACATCGCATTCACCACGGTCACGGCCGCCGACGGCTCCTACCTCTTCGAGAACCTCCCGGCCGGCATCTACACCGTCGCCATCGACCCTGCCTCCACCCCAATCGGCGTCGGCGGTGCGCTCCCGATCACCACAGACCTGGCCGCAGGCGAAACCGACCTGACGATCGACTTCGGTCTCGGCGGCAACCTGCCACCGGTGGCGGTCGATGACTCGACGAGCACGATCGAGGACACGCCGGTGACCATCAGCGTCATGGGGAACGACAGCGATCCCGAGGGTCACGCGATCATCGTGACCGCCGTAACCCAGCCGGCCAATGGCACCGTGATCGTCAACCCGGATGGCACGGTGACGTACGTACCGGATCCCGAGTTCAGCGGCATCGACACGTTCACCTACACGGTTTGCGAAGACATCACCGTCGTGACCGGCAACGTGCCGCCAGAAGGCCTGTGCACGACGGCCACCGTCACCGTCACCGTCACCGCATTCAACGATCCGCCGGTCATGGTGAGTGATTCGGTGCTCACCGTTCGAGTCGGCAGCCCGATCCCGCCGCTCGTGTTCACCGACGTGGACAGTGACTTCGTCACCTACGCGCTGGTGGGCGGGTCCTTGCCATCCGGGGTCACGCTCAACTCCGATGGGACGTTCTCGGGAATCCCGACTGCCCCTGGGACCTTCACCTTCCTGGTCGAGGTGTGCGACAACGAGTCTCCGGCGGCCTGCACGACCGAGATTCTCACCCTCATCATCCTGGGCCAGACTCCGGCCACCGGCGGCGGGGACGTCGCTCCGAGTTTGCCGTACACGGGAACGAATACTCAAGCTCATGCCACATGGGCATTGCTCCTCATGCTGCTTGGCTGGGCGCTCGTGCGGAGCACTCGGAGCCTCGAGGCACCCGACCAAAAAGACTGAACCCTGCCTCCTGGCTCGCTATCGTCACCTCGTGACCACGATCTCGGCGACCACGCTCATCCAGCGGCTCGATCGGCGGAGAGGCTTGCCGATCTCGCGCCGCCGTCGAGATTGGTTCTTCGTCATCGCCTTCGGGTTCTTTGCTGCCACTTCGATCATCACGGATTCCGTGAACGGCCTGAACGGCCCGCTCGATCCGAACAGCGGCTACTGGCTCGAACGATTCATCTACGACACGTACGCCCGGGTCGCTGACCCGCTTCTGATTCTCAATCCGCCCCAGGTGCGGGTATCGGCGTGGATCTCGGCCTTCGTTTGGCTTCCCCTCTATCTCTTCTTCATTCCGGCCTTCATGCGGGGATGGAATTGGATCCGCCCGTTTGGGCTGGTGTACGGCGGTGCGCTCACTCACGGGATGATCACCTACATGGCTGAAGGGATCTTTGGCAGGGTGGCCACCGAAGGATGGGCGGATGCGGTGTCCTGCGCCGGGTGCGTTGAACCGAACACGCTGTACTACGTGGGGGCCAACGCCGCCTACCTGTTGGTACCCGCCCTCATGATCGTTCGGATGTGGAAGCGAGATCCCTTTGGTGAGGCGGCAGGGCCGGAACTCTCCCAGCTGCCGGTCACGATCGACCTGAGCGGGGACGAACCAGTCGTAACCATCGGCGAACGGACCCTCCAAGCCGAAATCCTCGAAGAGCTTCCGCCACCACCCTCCTGACGATCCGTCAAGGACCGGCCCAATGGCGCCGATACTGACTGGAGAGGGGAGGCGTGCCGCTTGGCCACCCAACTGTTCAACACGAGTGGTGACATGGGTCACCTGCATCGATTGGTCACCAGGATCACGCTGGTCGGCGCGTTGGCGTCCGGTGCGATTCTGGCCCTGGTAGGCGCCTTCACGGGCACCACGAGCTTTCTCTGGGAAGCGGTCGGGCCAACCCTCACGGGGCTCCTCCTCATCCCGATGGTGCTGTTCCGACGCGAGAGCGCCGCTGTCACGTTCACGCTCGCCACCATTTCGGTAGTGGTCACCTTCAAACTCGTTGGTTCGCCGGATACGACGGTGGCCGCCACCACCGCGATCGTCATCATGGCCTCGTTGTCCACCCTCTTTCTCGTTCGTCACATCATCGCAAAGGTCGCCGCCGGTGCGGTCGCCATCGCCCTCGTTCCGGTCATATGGGCCGAGCGCCTCGAAGGTGCGTTGGCAGCCGGCCTCGTGATGTCGCTGGCGTTTCTCGTCGCCTCCGTGGCCTTCATCCTGGTGAGGAACTCTGCAGGCGAGGTCAACAGCCGCTACCGACTGGCCTTCGTTGATGCTCCGGTGGCCCTTCTCGAGATCGATTGGAGCGCGGCACTCTCCCATCTCGCTGAGCGAGGAGTGACCGACGTCGCGGCGGCGTTGGCCGACGATCCGATGCTCGTCGGCGACCTCGTGGAGAGAACCTGCGTCGTCAGGGCCAACGGAGAGGCAGCGAGGTTGTTCGAAGTCCCCGAGCCTTCAGACCTCGTCGGGAGCGTGGCCAGGCCGTTCGCCGGTGGACCGGCCCGCGAGTGGTGGGTCTCGCAGTTCGTTGCCCAGGCGGCGGGCCAGACGGAAACCAACGCGGAGGCCTCCCTGGCGGGTTGGGGACTCGATAAGCAGGTCGCCATTCGGACCATCTCGGGTCAGAACCCAACGGGCCCAAAATCCTCCATCGTGGCGCTGAGCGATACGACCGCCTCCAAGCTCTACGAGAAGAGCCTGACCGACCTGATCGACGCCAAGGACGAGTTCATCGCCACGGTCAGCCATGAACTGCGGACCCCCCTCACCGCGGTCGTCGGTCTCGCTTCCCTCCTGGCCGGCGGAGAACGCCTCTCCGAGGACGAACAGGCTGACCTTCTGGAGATCGTCGCCAGTCAATCGCGGGAGATCTCGTTCATCGTCGAAGATCTCCTCGTCGCTGCCCGGGCCGATATCGGACGGATCACGGTGGTTTCGGAGCCCGTCGACCCGTTTCGGATCGCCCAGGAAGTGGTCTCGGAACTGTCGGTCGACGCGACCGTCACGGTGGACGAAGCTCCGGCCATCGTCATCGGAGATCCTGTGCGGATGCGCCAGGTGGTTCGAAATCTGCTCGTCAACGCCGAGCGGTACGGTGGCAGTCGGCGGCGGATTGTGATCCGATCGTCCGGCGAGCAGGTGTGCCTCGAAGTGCGGGACAACGGTGAGCCGATCTCGCCGGCGGCGCGCGACAGGATCTTCGAGCCGTACGAACGGGCCCACGATCGGGAGGGCAGAACGGTGGCGATGGGTCTCGGTCTGTCGGTATCGCGGCGCCTCGCTCGTCTCATGAATGGTGACCTCGAATACGTTCATGATGGCGAATCGGTGTTCCGCCTCATTCTTCCCCGAGCCGGCGAGGATCCCTTTGGAGCGAACGAAACGGAGTCTGAGCCCGCCGGTATTTCGGGGCAGTAGGACGCCTGGCCTGGCCCAATCGACCGGTAGGCTCGCCCCATGAGGCCCTCCCACCGATCCGACGTGGCGCCCTTCTACGTGATGGAGGTCATGAAAGCGGCGGCCGCCATGGAACGGGCCGAAGGGAAGGTGCTTCATCTGGAGGTGGGTCAGCCCTCCACCGCGGCACCCGAACCAGTGCTTGCCGCCGCGGAACAGGGGCTTCGATCGAATCGGCTCGGATACACCCACGCAGCCGGCACCGACGCACTACGGGAACGGATCGCCCGCCACTACGCCGACCAATACGGCGTCTCGCTCTCCCCGGCGCGGGTGGCAGTCACCGCCGGAGCGTCGGGAGGGTTCCTGCTTTCGATGCTCGCCGCCTTCGATGTCGGCGATCGGGTGGGTATCGCCGAGCCAGGGTATGCCGCCTACCGCAACATCATCGAGGCACTCGGACTCGAATTGGTCGGCATACCCGTGGGCCCCGAAAGCAGGTACGTGCCCACCATCGCCGACCTCGAAGCCGTGGCCCCGTTGGCCGGCTTGGTGATGACCAGCCCCTCGAATCCGACTGGCACGACCCTGACGGAGGCCGAGCAGCGCTCTCTGGTCGACTATTGCGCCCGCGCCGAGATCCGCTACGTGGCTGACGAGATCTACCACGGGATCACCCACACAGGTCAGGCGCCGACCGCGCTCGCCGTGAGCGACGAGGTGATCGTCGTCCAATCGTTCTCCAAGTACTACTCGATGACCGGGTGGCGCCTTGGGTGGCTGGTGCTCCCCGACGATCTGGTCCGCCCTGTGGAACGACTCGCGCAGAATCTCTTCATCGCCCCGTCCACGCTGGCCCAACACGCCGCTTTGGCCGCCTTTGCCAGCACCGACGAACTCAACGCCAACGTTGCTCGATATGCGGAGAGTCGAGCCATCCTGCTCGATGGGCTGGCTGCCATGGGGCTTACGAACCTTGCACCGCCTGACGGGGCGTTCTACGTGTGGGCGGACGTCTCGAGGTTCGGGAAGGCGAGCCAGGACCTCTGCTCCGAATGGCTGAAGGAACTCGGTGTTGCGGTCACTCCCGGCGTCGACTTCGATCCCCCCCGCGGCGACCGATTCGTGCGTTTTTCCTACTCGGAGAGCCCCGACGACATTGCAGAAGCTGTGGCCCGGCTCGGCGAGTGGGTCGCCCGACAACCCTGACCCACGATCTCCCCGGCTTCTATCCCCCGTCAGATCGCTGATACACTCGCGTCGCCATCCCGCCCTCGTAGCTCAGGGGATAGAGCACCGGCCTCCGGAGCCGGGTGCGCAGGTTCGAATCCTGCCGAGGGCGCGTGTCGAACCCCAGAGGTTCGACCCGTCGCAGTTTCGCCAAGCGAAACTGCGTGCTTCTGCGAGAGTGCGGTCGAACCCAGGGGTTTGAGCCGTGGCGGTTCCGCTCGCGAAACTGCGTGCTTCTGCGAGAGTGCAGCCCCCGTTTTACCGACCTCGGTAGGTAGCACGCCGAGGTGCCGTTATGGGCGGTCGTGTTGTGATCTGTTGACTCTTGCCTCTGTTCGTCGACGAGCGCGAACGAAGGATCGGGTCATGAGGTCCATACGGGAGCGAATCCTGTTGATGGTCGGAGTGGTGATCTTCGCTGGTTCGTGTAGCTCGGTGGGTCCCTTGTCGGATGATGCACTCGCAGAATGCGCAGACGTCGCTGGCAGCGGCGGGACGATCGGAGGGAGCGCGACTCTGATCTCCGCATTGGTTCTCCGAATTCCTGATGAGAACGTCTCCACCGAGGGGATGTCGGCTGAGGAAGTCGAGGCCGTGTTCGATACGGCGTTCGTTGCCGAGTATGGAGTCGGTGTTGATGAGTTCTTGGTTCTCAGAGATGACGCCGATGCGTTGGCATCAACCCAACTCGGGGAGCCACCTTCGGTTGGTGAGATGGTCTCGGATGAGTGGTTCGTGCGGCGAGACGTCATCTTGATGCGATTGTGGAACGAGCGTCATCCCGCAAGCGCTCCACGGTCTGTGACCTCGTGATGGATGACGCGGGAGCGACTCCCTAGACACCTCACTCCGAACCAACGAGGCCACGAACCAACGACGACTGTCACCCATAGGTGCCGATATGGGCGGTGTGGTTTGAGGTCGAACTGCTCTGGTCAGGTAGTTGGGGAGATGGGAGGCTGCGTGTGGAAGGAACTCCGCTACGGGGTGGTGGCGTAGTTCTGTTGGGGCGGGTTCGCCCAGTCAGAAGGGCTGTGAGGCTCCGCTCTGCGTGATGCATGGGAGGTGCAGACACGATGACGGAGACACGGCCAATCAAGAGTCAGTTGCGACGGAAATTCCTTGGGGTACCGCTCATTGCGTGGATGTTGCTCGCGATGGCGGGAACGGCTATTGCGGCGGGCGTCTACTGGCTGACCCTTGGGACGACGGGACAGATTTCGCTGGCTGACGGCATCGAAGAGGGCAGTCTCAGCTTTGAGACAGGCTCAGAGGTTGTCGCAGGCGACTGTACCGCCGTAGTCGCTCTCAGCGGGGACAGCATCGACATTCAGGCAACTGGCCTATTCGCTGGCGACTTTTGCGAAGTCTTGGTCGCCGTAGCCAATAGTGGTACCAGTGATGCCGCTTTCAATGGCTTCATGGTGAGCGAATCGTTCTCGCCAAACGGTGAACTTCCCTATTTCGGACCCGCTTGGGGCGACGACGGAAACGGCAATCCGGAAGTCAACTATTGCGGAGCGGTGATTCCGGCCGGCGGTTCGGCTGAGATCGGCATTCGGCTCGACGTTGGCGGACCGGAACAAATCCCGGGCACCTTCTACGACTTCGCGTCGGGTGACGGGTTCCAGTTTGTGCCGGCAGGCGCGGAGAACTGCGGGTAGGTTTCGCACCTAGAGTTGAATCGTCCACCTAGACCTTCGGCTATCCCGAGGTCTGCGGTGTGAGGTCCAGTTCCTGACTGGTAGCACCGCCGGGTGGGCGATTCGCCCGTATCCGGACCAGTGTTCGCATGTCAAGCCGCCCATATCCGGAACTCGGCGCTAGCTACTCGTTATCTGGAAGACTTTCCTCGCCTGCTGAATTGGTTCGAACCCAGGGTTCCTGACCGCCGTTGTGGCGGTCTAGAACCCAGGGTTCGCGATTCCGCCTCGTGGGCCGGTTAGTTGAAAGCGTTGCCCGATGCGTCGACGACGAACCAGACGTCGTTGACACCCTGGCCGTTGGTCCCGGGTGATGTCGTTGCGGGGCGCGAGGGTACGCGAGCCTTTGACCTGGGGTTTTGTCGTTTCCGGAGCCGATTTGAGAACGGGCCCCCGGAGCCGGGTGCGCAGGTTCGAGCCCGCGCCGACTGGACTCGCTGCTTGGTCTACGTTCCCGTATCCAACGGTCCCGCCAGGTGCACCGGATGGAACGAACCGTCGCCGATCAGATATCCCCGGCCGGGCGGATACGCCCGAGTCGTCTTGGGAAGCTTGGCGCCGAACAGTTCACCATCACCCGGTTCAGGCTGCAACACGATCCCTTTTCGGGATTCCCTGACCCGTCTCGACCAATGCCCATACAGACGGCCGGCCTCGCCCGACCGCAACGCCACGACAAAGTGCAGATTGGGTTTTCGGGCAGCCAGCAATGCATCCAGGGCAGGGGCGTCCACCATTTCGGCGTCGTCCACGAAGACGATCACCCGTTCGTCGGCGAGGTCGCCAAGCGCTTGAGCCAAGCCGGCCACCTCAGCCATATCGGTGAGCTGGTATTTGAACCCCTCCATTCCTCTGAGGAGGCTCTTGCGGGGCGTGATCGCCACCAGTTGATGATCCGACGCCTCGGCGATCTTGGCGGCCAAGGCGGAGAGCGCGGTGCTCTTGCCGCTCCGGCTTTGACCCGTGACCGCCAGGTGGTCCCCTTCCTCGAACGAGGCGAACAAGACCCCAAGGTCGGCACCGCCCACCCCGACCGGCACCCGCCATCCCGCCAGAGAGAACTCCGCAGACCCGAGGCTCGCCGCCTCCACCTGCGTTGGCATGACGGGAATCTCGGGCGGCTTGGTGGGCTGGTCCGAGTGTCTCACCGGAACGCCTTCGTAGTGCGTGGCGACCTGCACGACGTGACCGCTGCGTGCGTCGAGTGCGCCGGCAAAAGGAAGCGCCGGGATCTCTTTCACCTTGAAGCCGAAGGCAGCCGCCTCGCTGGGATCAGCGAACGCAAATACCAGCCGGTCGAGGAACAGCCCGTTCATTCTCATGGGGAGGGCAGCCGCCCGGTAGGCCGTGACGATGGTGTGGATACCCAGGGACGGGCCCTTCGCCAGGATGTCGCCGAACACGTCCATGAGCGGGGCGAGATGGAACGGTTCCAGCGACTGCCGAAGCCCGGCGACATCCTCGACCACGAGGAAGAGCTTCGGTCGGATCGCCACCACATCGGGATTCTGTCGACGATCCTTGAGTTCGCGACCGAGCATCCCGATGAGTCGCTCGCGTCGCTCGGAGTCTTCCGGACCGACGGGTGCGGCCACGTGGGGGAGTTCGGCCGCGTCGTCGAACCGGTGCGTTCCGAAGGCCACGACAAACACGTGAGCCTGGTCTTGACCGTACGTCGCCGCAATGGACCGGATGGCAGTCTCCGCAGTGGCCTCGGCTCCCGTCCCCGACATGCCATAGAGCGCCAGGTTGCCGTCTTCGGGATGCCAGACGAAGGGCCTTTGGCGCTGGTCGTTGGGCTCGTCGACCATTCCCAGGACGACCCCACGCTCCGACGGGAGCAGAGCGTGCAGGCCGAGGCCCGGGTCGAGCGCCGGCGGCCACGGAGAGCGGGTCGGGCGCATCCCCGTTTCGAGGTTGGCTTGTTCGATGGCCTCGACGAGTCGATCGAGATCGGTGACCGCGTCGGGGGCGGCGACCGGCCGGGCGACGGACGCTCGATCCGGCCCGAAACGAACCGGGTACACGTCCAGGTGAGGCACGGTCGCTCCCGACGTCCCCGTCACCAGGGCCGTCTGGAAACCAACCAGCTCCGAGGGCCCAAACCGCACATAGCCGCGACCTGGCTTCGCTCTGGGCAGGGCTGCGGCGGCCGGGTCCCCGAGCACATCCTTCGAGTCGGAAACGTCCTGGACCCTCAGCGCCATTCGGAGGTTGGTGTTGGCCCGCACGTTGTCCTTGATGACCCCGGCGGGGCGTTGAGTGGCGAGGAGAATATGGACTCCGAGGCTCCGTCCCCGGGCCGCGATATCCACGAGGGCATCCATGAACTCGGGCATGTCCTTGGCCATCGCTGCGAACTCATCGATGACGATGAACAGGCGCGGCAGAGGGTCTTCGAGGCCGAGGTCCAGGTAGGCGGGGATGTCGGATGCTCCTGCGTCGCGGAGGCGATGCTCCCGGTACTCGAGTTCTGCCTCGAGGCAAATGAGCGCCCGCTTGCCGAGGTGGGCGTCCAGGTCGGTGACCAAACCCGTGACGTGGGGGAGATTGGCACACACGTCGAAGGCGCTTCCACCCTTGTAATCGATCAAGACGAAGTTGAGGTGTTCGGGGTCCACGCGGGCGGCCAGCCCGGCGACGAGGGAGCGGAGCAACTCGCTCTTCCCGGCGCCGGTGGTGCCGGCGAGTAATCCATGGGGCCCGTCCTTGACCAGGTCGATCTCGAGAACCCCCGTCTCGGTGGCTCCGATCGGTGACGAGATGGTCCGGCCGCTTTCCGCCCACGCCGCTGCGATCTGAGCGGCATTCGGCTCCGGCATTCCCAGGAGGTCGAGCAGCCCGACGGCGTCGGGAAGCGACCCACCCCAGGTCTCGCGCTCCGGATCGTCGAGGCGGATCAGGCTCCGAGCGACGTCTGCCGCCACCCCGGAATCCGTGAACACGCCGGTGACGTCAGCGAGGCGATCCCCCGTGCTGGGTCGGCTCACCGCGATGGCGACTTCGTGGGTCGTCTCGATGATGGTCGACGTCACCGAGGGAAGGTCCTTGGTGGCGTTCGCCAAGACGAGGAGCGATGCCCCGACCTCGTTGGTCAGCTCTCCGACGAGGTTCGCCCGATCGGCAGTGAACCAGCCGTCGAGGATGATCAAGGTCTGGGTTGCCGTGTCGGATCTGATCTCGTTGAGCACGATCTCGACGTCGTCCTCGCCGGCGGCGAGCAGTCGACGGCCCCTGATGCCGAGCGTGTGAGGCAGCCACGAGACCCATGTCCATTCCTCCGCTTCGGTGGGGGAGCAGATGACCGAGATGGAGAGGTCGGCCGGACCATGGCCGACGGCCGCTTGCACGACCAGCGCCTGAGCGAGTCGCTGGGCTTGGCGGCGCGGTCCGGTCACTCCGACCACCTCTCCCGAACGAAGATCGATCTCGATGGGAAGGCTTCCCCCGGGTACGGGACGAGCCAGCAGGTCGGCTACCTCAGGTTCGATCGGAGCGTCCAAGGCAACGGGGGAGATCAGCGGCCGGGATCCGTAGCCGGCTACGACGCGAAGGAAGTCCGAATGGTGGGGGCGCCGCTCCCACACCCTGCCGTCGTGCTCCAGAGCTCGGCGGACGATGTCGGCGAGATCGGGGTTCCTCCGGCCGGCTGCGACATGGAGACGCTTCCGCCAACCCTCCAGCTCGGAGGCGAACTCTGCCACAGATTTTCGGAAGTCCGCCTCGGCCCGTCGAGAACCCTTGCGACGTCGGAGCCGGTCGTCCAGGACGTTCATGCCCATGACCACCGGGCTCATCAGCATGAATATGGCGTAGAACCAGCGTTTGAAAACGACGACCATGATGCCGCCCATCAACAGCGGGGCGATGACCATGGCGATGCGGAATGATCGAGAGCTTTCCCGGACCTTGTCCCGGGAAGGCGGCTCGACGGCTCCGGGCAACTCCGGGGGTGGGGTACGGGGTGGCCGGTTGAATACGTGGGATTGGATCGGGTGGCCGGCGGCAGGGGCCGGAGCAACCTGCCACGCCGTGGCGCCGAGCTGCACGGTGTCTCCGGCCGCAACCGAAGCAGTGGCCGTTCTGGCACGACCGTTGACGGCGACCGACCTCCCGACGGAGGGGGTGACGGTGATGCGGGCGTCTTCGCCCACCGTCACGGTGACGGCGTGCGGGTTGGCTCCGAACTCGAATCGGCCAACTCCCAGCCGGACGTGCCGGCCCGACTCGAGTCCGGCGACGCCCCGAAGTTCGACGACACTCTGATGGTTCGGCGCCCCTGGCGGGTCCGGCGAGACCGTGACACCGTCTTCGAGCGGGAAGTCCTCGAGGGCGGTGTCGGCAAAGAACCGTCGATGCTCCAGCCAAACGTCGTCACCCCAAGGCTGGCCGATGGCCTCGGAGAATGCGGGGAGAAGATCGCCGACCACGACGGCACCGGAGATCATCACATCGACATCGATGGGGTGCCGTCCGGTCGGAGCGAGGGTGATTCGATAGGTGCCGGTGACGCACTCGTGCTCGATGAGTTGGCTCATTCGAGACTGTCCAGTTCCCGTTGAATGTCGTAGATCCAGTATCCGACGGCGTCCTGGGCTCGTTGGATTGCCCCGGACCAGCCACTGGCCTCGTCGACGAGGTCACCGGTGATCGGGGTGCTGATGGCGTCGTCTATGCCATTGGCATAAGTGGCGATGCGTCGTTGCTGGTCTTCGAGATCGCCGTTCAGGATGCGAAGTTGCCCAATCACCCATTCGAGCGTGGATGCGGAAGCCATGCCGTTCCTCCAGGATCCTCAAACCGCCCGGGATGCACCCGCAGGTGCCCCGGGCGGTTCGGGGGTTCAGCTCGATGCTGCGAAATTGAACGAGGTGGCGACTTCGTCCATCGCCGAGCCGTAGTTCGTGACGTTGGAAGCGGTGGTCTCCAGATTGCCGGTGAACTCGTTGGTGAGCGCCTCGAATTGCCCCACCAACTCACCGAAGGTCTGAGCGGGACCGTTTCCGACCGTGCTGTCTTCCCACTGCCCACCACGAGCTTCGTGGAGTTTCTTCAGATCCTGGAGTGCCGTGTGGATCGAGTCCTTGGTGGTCCCGATCTGGGTGTGCAGCGATTGCATGTACTCCGGTGCGTAGATCGTCTTCGTGTCCATGGCGGGTCCTCCTCGTGGTCCCCTCGGCTCCATGCGTGTCATGGGGCTGTCCTGGATATCATAGCGATAGTTAACGATAGTGCAAATCAGTTTTCTGGATTTTATGACCGTATAGCGTCACTAGACGATGCGATGAGTGAGATTGTCGGGTGGCGGGCGGGACCTGCTGCGTATGATGCAGCCCTCATGGCCGACTCCTCGCAATGACACTCAAAGACGTGATGCCTCTCACCTGGGAGACGTCGAGCGCGGGTGCATCCCTGGGTGCCGTTGAGCTGGTCGACCTGGCGGCGACTCACGGAACTCCTGTCTACGTCGTCGATGTCGAGCACGTCGAAGGGAGGCTCCACGCGTTCCGGCGGGCGTTTGGCCCGGAAGTTCGTCTCGCCTACGCCGCCAAAGCCTTCTGGTGCATCGAGATGGCATCGCTCATCGAGCGGCACGGGTGGTGGGCGGACGTGGTTTCGGCCGGAGAACTCCTCACCGGGCTGGCGGGTGGTCTCCCGGCTGAGCGCATGTTGATGCACGGGAACTTCAAGACCGATGCCGAGCTGGAGCTGGCCACCACCCATCGGGTCGGACGGATCATCGCCGACGATCCCTCCGAGGTGGCCCGCTTGGATCAGATGGGCGGTCCACCCCTGGACATTCTGCTGAGACTCAATGTCGACGTGGGAGCGAAGACCCATCCGAAGATCCGGACCACGGGGGCCGACGTGCACTTCGGGATGTCGGCCGACGCCGCCGACGTTGCGATCGAAGCCGCCGCCAACTCGGCCTCAGTTCGGCTGGCCGGTGTCCACGTCCACATCGGAAGTCAGCTGATCGACCCGTCCGTCCACGGCGCTGCAGTCGAAGCTGCCTCCGACTTCATCGCTGTTCGCCGAGACCGGTTCCCGGAGACGGTCGACCTCGATGTGGGTGGCGGAATGGCCGTTCCCTACCTTCGGGACGATCCGGTCATCGAACTCGACCGTTATGCCGATGCGATTGGATCGGCCGTTGCCGCCGGTGGGGTGGAGGGCGTTGCGATCACTGTGGAGCCGGGACGGTCCGTGGTGGCGAACGCCTCCGTCGTGCTCTATTCGGTCGGTGTCCGCAAGGAGGCGGACGTTCCGTTTCTGGCCGTCGACGGAGGGTTGTCGGACAACCCCCGACCTGCCTTGTACGACGCCCGATATGAGGCGGTGTTGGCCAACCGGCCGGATGACGCCCACGATCGCTTGTTCCAGGTGGTCGGACGGCATTGCGAAGCCGGCGACCGGATCGCCACCGGGTGGTTGCCGAGCGATGCCGGCCCCGGAGATCTCGTGGCCATTCCTGCCGCCGGCGCCTACGGGTTTTCGATGGCGAGCCGCTACAACATGATGCCCCGCCGTCCGGTGGTGTTCGTTCGCGATGGCGTGGCGCAGATTGCTGTGGCTGCGGAGGGCCTCGATGATGTGGTCCGCTGATCCCGCGGTCGGGGAGGACCCCGGCTCGAACGGAGGTGCGTCGGGGCGTGACTACCCTCGGGCTGTACACATCATCGAACCAGAGGCAGCATCATGTCGTCGACAGTAGGAGTCGGGATTCTCGGCGGTGGCACCGTCGGTGGAGCCCTGGTCCGCCGCCTCGTGGAGGATTCGGCGGTCATCTTCGCCAAGTCTGGACTCCACATCGACGTCCGGCGAGTCGCGGTGCGTGATCTCGCCAAATCTCGTCCGTTCAGCGTCGATGCCTCGGTGTTGACGGACGACCCCCTCGAAGTGATCGACGACCCGGCCGTTCAGATGGTCGTGGAATTGATGGGAGGGCTGGAACCGGCCGGCGACCTCGTCCTGCGGGCGTTGCAGGCCGGAAAACCCGTGGTCACCGCCAACAAGGAACTGGTCGCCGCGCGCGGCCTCGAACTGATCGAAGCCGCGGCCGGGGCCGGGGTGTCCCTTCTGTTCGAGGCAGCGGTGGGTGGCGGTATTCCGATCATCCGACCGTTGTCGCAATCGTTGGCGGGCGAAAAGATCACCCGGGTGTTGGGCATAGTGAATGGGACCACCAACTACATCCTCAGCAAGATGTCCGACGAGGATCTGGCTTATGCGGATGCGCTGGCCGAGGCTCAGCTACTCGGCTTCGCAGAGTCCGACCCGACTGCTGACGTATCGGGTGGTGACGCCGCTCAGAAGGCTGCCATTCTGGCCAGCCTGGCCTTCGGAACCTGGGTGGCGGGCGATCAGGTGTATCGCGAGGGGATCGACGCACTCGACCCGGCCGATCTCGCTCTCTCGGCGGACCTCGGGTATGTGGTGAAGCTCCTCGCCATCGGCACGGAGAGCGCCGAGGGAGTGTCCGTGCGAGTCCACCCCACTCTCGTCAAGGAAGACCACCCGCTCGCCTCCGTGCGCGGGCCGCAGAACGCCATCTACCTCGAGGGCCCCGCCATAGGATCATTGATGTTCAGTGGCCCCGGTGCCGGCGGTGAGCCGACGGCGACAGCCGTATTGGGCGACATGATCGACGCCGCCCGCGAACTACTGGCGGCGGCTCCGGTCTCGCCCAAGGTTCGGTTCCAGCCGGGCAGGATGCTCGACTTCAGCGAGGTCACCACCAAGTGGTACCTCAGGCTCGAAGTAGCCGACTCACCGGGTGTGTTGGCCGCGATAGCGTCCGCCTTCGGTGACAACGGCGTCAGCATCGCCTCGGTATGGCAGGAGGGTCGTGGTGACCAGGCGACGCTGCTGCTCGTCACCCATGACGCAACGGAGGCGAACCTCCGCTCGTCCGTGGCGTCGTTGGGAGAGCTCGAGATGGTCGGTCAAGTGGCGGCGAAGATCCGTGTCCATTCCGATGAGCCGTAGCCGGATCCGGTTTCGTTCGACCCGTGGAGGCGTGGCGGACGCCACGTTCGAGGATGTTCTGCTGCGGGGCATGGCGCCAGATGGCGGCCTGTATCTTCCCGACGAGTGGCCACAGCTGACCGCGGGGGATCTCACCGCCTTGCGCGGCCGGCCCTACGCAGCGGTGGCGGCGGTGGTTGCCGACCCCTTCGTCGGCGCCTCGATGACACCGGACGAGCTGGCCGAGATCGCGGTCGACTCGTATGCCGATTTCCGTCACCCCGACGTGGCTCCTCTCTCCCCTTTGGGTGATCTTCATCTCCTCGAACTGTTCTGGGGTCCGACGCTGTCCTTCAAGGACTACGCGATGGCCTTTCTCGGTCGCGCCTTCGACACGGTGCTCTCTCGACGGGGCGAGCGGGTCACCGTGGTGGCTGCCACGTCGGGAGATACGGGTTCGGCGGCCATCGAAGCATTGCGGGATCGTCCATCGATCGAGGTGGTGGTCCTTCATCCGTTGGGAAGGATCTCGGAGGTCCAGCGGCGCCAAATGACGACGGTCATGTCGCCCAACATCCACAATCTGGCGATCGAGGGCACCTTCGACGACTGCCAGGCGCTCGTCAAAGCAATGTTCGCCGACGAGGCCTTTCGTTCCGAGCAGCGCCTGTCGGCAGTCAATTCGATCAACTTCGTCCGGATCATGGCTCAGATCACCTACTACGTTTGGGCGACGCTCCACCTGGACGCCCTCGAGTCGGGCATCGGATTCTCCGTGCCGTCCGGCAATTTCGGCAACATCTACGCGGGGTACGCGGCGCGACAGATGGGGCTACCCGTCGCAGCGCTCTTGGCGGCCAACAACTCCAACCAGACCCTCAACCGCTTCTTCAGATCCGGGACCCTCACGACCGAGGAGGTCGTCCACACGATCTCGCCGGCCATGGACGTGCAGGTTCCGTCCAACCTCGAGCGGCTCCTGTTCGATATCTACGAACAGGACGGTGCATCCCTCAATCGCTCCATGGATGAGTTCCGGAGCCGAGGGCGAATCGTCGTCCCGGGAGAGCCGCTGGCGGCGATGCGGGGTCTGTTCGACAGCATTTGGATGTCCGACGACGCCGCCCTCGGGCTCATGGCTCAGGTCCATCAAGAGACCGGGATCCTCCTCGACCCGCATTCGGCCATCGGGGTGGGGGCCGCTCGGACTCGCTACACGGATCCGCGACTCCCCTTCGTGTCGATCGCCACTGCCCATCCGGCCAAATTCCCCGATGCCGTCGAAAAGGCGACCGGCGTCCGGCCAGAACTCCCGGCCGACCTGGCCGACCTCTATGAGCGACCCGAACGCTGCGTGACCCTGGGCAACGACCTCGACGCCGTCAAGGCGTTCGTTGCCGAAGCGACGCGCTGAACGCCTGGGGAGGCGGCCTTGTGTTGAAGCCGTAGAACGCGCTGACACTGGCCACGCACTCACTGCCGGGTGCATCCCCCCACGAGGCTTTACATCCTCCGATGCCGTCCGGCACCGTGTGTTTCCATTCGGAAAGACCACTCTGTTTCTGATCCACGCGAAGGTCGCCATGCCGGGCTGGGCGGAAAGGACGACATGACCACGCGAAACTGACCTGCAAGGGAAATCCATCAAGGATTTGCGGGCGATCGCAGAAGCGATCGGTATCGAGACCACCGGACTCCAGAAGGCCAAACTCATCGGCCAGATTCTCGGGCACGACGATTTTGAAGTCAGTGATGAGCCCGCGCCCGTGGACCTCCCCGCTGCATCGGTCAAGGAGTCGGATGCACCTGCGAAGAGCAATGGTGGGAAGAAGAAGGACGAGGAAGGGTCGGACGACACCACAGCCTCGCCGGACTCCAAAACCGGCGCCGACGAAGAGCGCAACGAGTCGAGTGACGGCCAGTCTGAGGATCGCCAGTCAGGTGACTCCCAGTCTGACGATCGCCAGTCGGGTGACTCCCAGTCTGAGGATCGCCAGTCTGACGACCGCCAGTCTGACGACCGCCAGTCGGGTGACGGCCAGTCGGGTGGCAACCGAGGCCAGCAGGGCGGCCGGAATGATGGACGCAACCAAGGCGGCCAGAGCAACCAGGACCGCCAAGAACGAGAAGACGGCCAAGGCAACCGGAACCGAAACCGCAAGCGCCGGCGGCGCGGGTCGAGTGGCAGTGGCGGTGGCGGCGGCCAGCAGCACGACGACATTCCGGAGAGCGAGATGGAGACCCGGGAAGGGCTCCTGGATGTTCTCCCAGAAGGCTTCGGATTCATGCGGTGCACGGGCTACACGCCTGGAGAAAAAGACGTGTACGTCTCCGCCAGCCAGATCCGCAAGTTCGGTCTGCGGCGCGGCGACAAAGTGGTCGGCCCTGTTCGCCCGCCACGTTCGCAGGAGAAGTTTGCTGCTCTGACTCGCATCGTGTCCGTGAACGACATGAGCATCGAGGAAGCCCGCAACCGACCGAAGTTCGAAAAACTGACCCCGCTGTTCCCCGATGAGCGCCTTCGCCTGGAAGTCGATGATCGGCCCGACATGGTGCTGACCCGGATCGTCGATCTGATTGCGCCCATCGGGAAGGGCCAGCGTGGGCTCATCGTGTCACCTCCCAAAGCCGGTAAGACGACCGTGCTCAAGGAGATCGCCTACGCCATCGCTACGAACAACCCTGAGTGCTATCTCATGGTGGTGTTGGTCGATGAGCGCCCTGAAGAGGTGACCGACATGCAGCGTTCCGTGGACGGTGAGGTCATCTACTCGACCTTCGACCGACCTGCTGAAGAGCACACCCAGGTGTCGGAACTCGCCATCCAGCGAGCGAAGCGACTCGTCGAGATGGGTGAGGACGTCGTGGTGCTCCTCGATTCGATCACCCGACTCGCTCGAGCCCACAACCTCGCCACTCCGGCCTCGGGTCGGATTCTGTCGGGTGGTGTCGATTCCACGGCGCTCTATCCGCCGAAGCGATTCTTTGGTGCAGCGCGGAATATCGAAGAAGGTGGGAGCCTTACCATCCTTGGAACGGCGCTCGTGGAGACGGGCTCCAAGATGGACGAGGTGATCTTCGAAGAGTTCAAAGGTACCGGCAACATGGAGCTGCGCCTCGACCGTCGCCTGGCGGACAAGCGCATCTATCCGGCCATCGACGTGGAAGCGTCGGGAACCCGGCGTGAAGAGCTGTTGTTCGACAAAGACGAGCTGGCCCAGACGTGGAAGCTGCGGCGGGTACTCCTGGCCCTCGAGTCGGGTCCGGCGCTCGAGTTGTTGATCGACCGATTGAAGAAGACGCCTTCCAACGGGCAGTTCCTGGCCGAAGTAGCCAAGAGCTGACCGCCCAGCCATACTGGAAAAAGACTTCTAGGAGAGAACGATGAGAACCGATATCCATCCTGATTACGTGGAGAGCCGAGTCCACTGCTCCTGCGGCAACGAGTTCGTGACTCGGTCCACAGTGCCCGAGATCTCGGCCGAGCTGTGCAACGAATGTCACCCGTTCTTCACCGGAAAGCAGAAGCTGGTGGACACCGGTGGTCGAGTGGAGCGTTTCCAAAAGCGCGCCTCGAAAGCCTCGGCTCCGAAGAAGAAGGCCGACACTCCGGCCGCTTCTGCCGACGCCTAAGTACGCCGAGCCCGACCGAAGCCACCGCCCTTCGGCGGTGGCTTTGTCTATGAGTCGAGGAGACGAGGCAGTGAGCAAGGATCCCCAAGCAACCGTCGGCGGACAGGCCGTCATCGAGGGCGTGATGATGCGCGCTCCGACAGGTTGGGCGGTCGCCGTCCGCACTCCCAGTGGCCAGATCGAGGCACGGTCCGATGAGCTACCCCGCCTCTCCACCCGGTCCTGGGCGGCTCGAGTCCCCTTCGTGCGGGGCGTCATGGTTCTCGGTGAGTCTCTCACCCTCGGCATCAAGGCGCTCACCTGGTCGACGCAGGTGGCCGGCGGGGAGGACGAAGAAGAAGAGATCACCAAACTGAACATCGTCTTGTCGCTGACCGTGGCCTTCCTGCTCGTGGCGGTGGTCTTTGTCCTCGGTCCTGCGTTCGTGGCGGACCTGATGGCTCCTGATGGTGGATTGCTGTTCGGCTTCCTCGAAGGCGTTCTCCGGATCGCCCTCTTCGTCGGCTACATCTGGTTGATCGGTCGGATGGAGGACATCAAACGAGTATTCCAATACCACGGCGCCGAACACAAGACGATCCACGCCTACGAGAACGGGGATCCGCTCACGATCGAACACGTGCAGAAGTATCGACCGGAGCATCCGCGTGCTGCGGAACCAGCTTCCTTCTCATCGTGGCCATCGCCGCGGTCGTCCTGTTCAGCATCCTTGGCCGAGGCGACACGATTTGGTACGTGATCGGCACGCGACTGGCCCTCATCCCCGTGCTGGCCGGCGCCTCGTACGAGTTGTTGAGGTTCTCTGGCCTCCGGGCGGACGGCACGCTCGGTAAGGTTCTGGCAGCACCGGGATTGTGGCTACAGCGTCTCACCACAGGACAACCCGACACCCAGCAAGTCGAGGTGGCTATCGCCTCGCTGCTCGCCGCCGTCGACGACGAGACGGCCGCCGAAGTGCACCGGCGGGGAGCGGTTGCACCCGGCGCCCTCGAGGTCCAGATGCATCCTCAGGGGGAGTGACGTGGACGACACCCTTCTGAGGCGCTTGGCCGAGGTCGCCGACACGTTCGCTGAGGTCGAGGAGCAGCTCGCCGACCCGGAAATACACTCCGATCAGGAGGCGTACGCCGATTTGGGCCGTCGCCACGCCGAGATGCGTCCCATCGTGGCGGGCTACACCGCTCTCCAGGCGGCCCTCCAGGACGCAGCCGAGGCGGCCGAATTGGCGAAAGCAGAGACCGACGAGGACATGACGGCCGAGTTCGAGAAGATGGCCGAGGAGCGACGTGCCGAGGCCGAGAAACTCGAGCACGAGCTCAAGATGGCCCTGGTGCCCAAGGATCCGGACGACGAAACGCGATGTGATCATGGAGATTCGATCGGGGGCGGGTGGCGACGAAGCCGCTATCTGGGCCGGCGATCTCCTGCGGATGTACGGACGGTACGCGGATCGGCACGGACTCAAGACCGAGACCATGTCCTCGTCCGAATCCGAGGCGGGCGGATACACGCAGGTGAGTATCTCGGTGAAAGGATCCGGCGCATTCGGTCAGCTCAGATACGAAGCCGGGGTTCATCGGGTGCAACGTGTTCCCAAGACCGAGTCGCAGGGGCGGATTCACACCTCCACCGCCACGGTGGCGGTGCTTCCCGAGGTAGAGGAAGTAGAGGTCGAGCTCGACCTCAACGACGTGCGGGTCGACGTGTATCGGTCGTCCGGGCCGGGCGGCCAATCCGTCAACACCACCGACTCGGCCGTTCGCCTCACCCACGTTCCGACCGGGCTCGTGGTCTCATGCCAGGACGAGAAGTCGCAACTCCAGAACAAGGAGAAGGCGTTCCGCATTCTCAGGGCTCGACTCTACGAGGCTCAGCTGGCCGAGCGCAACGCCGAGCTCGCCGAGAACCGGCGAAGCCAGGTCGGTACGGGGGAGAGGTCGGAGAAGATCCGCACGTACAACTACAAAGAGGCACGAGTGACCGATCACCGGATCGGACTCACCATCAAGCAACTTCCGGCCGTGCTCGACGGGGATCTCGACGGTTTCGTCGAGCAGCTGCGCGCCGAGGAAATGGCTGAGCGCCTGGCGGCAGGCGAGTGACTGCCCGCACCATGAGTGTGGTGGGGCTCGTCACGGTCATCGTGTTGAGCGCCTGCGGAGGCACCGACGACGCTGACATCGATCTGACGGCCGTCGGTCCGCACGCCACTGCTGCGTCCACCCGCATCGTCTACGCCGACGACGCCTCGCCGTTGGGGGTGGGATACGAATCCTTCGAGGCCGGCTGGGTGGCGATGGCACGAAGCATCGACGGGCTCGGCGAACTTCGGGAAACCGGCCGAACCGAGGAGGCAGTCTCCTTCGTGGCAGACACCGCCTCGAGCGGTATCGCCCTCGATCTCGTCGTCGAAGGCGGCGTCATCCAGGTGGCACAACTCACCTTGGTCGATGGCGTGGGCGACGAGGACGAGCCGCATGTGTACGCCGCCATCGAAGGGTTCCTCGACCTCGTGGAGGTGGACTTCGGCGCCGAACGTCTCGGTCTGACCGAGACGGAACCGCTCTTCCTCGAGCGCGAGATGACCGCCACCGGTGCCGGCGTCACGGTCTATCTTGCGTCGAACGAAGACTCCATCCTTGTTGGCGCCATCGGGGGAGCATGACGACCCGTGACGTGCTCGCCGCCGGGAGGCTTCCCAGGCACGAATGCGAGCGTCTCCTCATGAGAGTGACCGGCCGACCTCGTTCGGAAGTTGTGGCCGGCTTGCCTCTCGACGACGAAACCGCCATGGCCTACTCGAGCCTGTGCAAACGCCGAGTGGCAGGAGAGCCCCTGCAGTACATCGAGGGTTCGGTGCCCTTCGGGGGAGTCGAGATCGCGGTGGATCCGCGGGTCTTGATCCCCCGTCCCGAAACCGAATACCTCTGGGAGCTGATCGTTTCCGAAGTCGGCCCGCATCCCCGGGTGATCGTCGACCTCTGCACAGGCTCGGGGGCTTTGGCCGTGGCGCTGGCCCGATCCTTCCCGGAGGCAAGAGTCTGGGCGTCGGACCTCTCGGCCGAAGCTGCCGAGGTGGCCGTCGCCAACGCCCGAGGCAACGGCGTCGAGATCGAGGTCGTGGTTGGCGACACCTTTGCGCCATTGCCCGTCGACCTCGTGAGTTCCGTCGACCTCTTCGTCTCGAACCCTCCCTATGTTCGCGACGACGACGAGTCCTGGCCCTTCCGGCGGAGGTCTGGGACTGGGAGCCCCGCATGGCTCTGGTAGCCGGGCCGACCGGATTGGAGCTGGTGGCGAGCATTGCGAAAGAACTGGCTGATTGGCTGAGCCCTGGCGGGCGGTTCTACCTCGAGATCGGCGAAGACCAGGGAGCGCAGGCCGCAGCGCTCTTCGACGAGCGATATCGAGACGTGACCGTCCGACAGGATCTCGCCGGACGCGATCGCTACGTTGTGGGGAGGCGAACATGACCATCGATGAAGCAGTGGCGGCCCTCTTCGAGGGTCATGTGATCGGGATTCCCACCGATACGGTGTACGGGCTGGCGGTCGACCCACAGAATCCGGAGGCGATGAACACGCTCTTCGAACTGAAGGGCCGACCCACGCAGAAGCCGGTCGGGCTGCTGGTGGCCAGTCTCGAGCAAGCCCAGGAACTGGTTCAACTTCCGCCGCGAGCCCTCAGCCTCGCCGAGGAGCACTGGCCAGGGCCGCTCACCCTGGTAGCCAAGGCAGCCGTGGTGTTCCCGAAATGGGTCGGCGATCAGGTCACGCGAACGGTCGGGATTCGTGTCCCCGCCCACGAGACGACGCTTGCTCTGCTCCGCAGGACCGGCGCCCTGGCGGTGACGAGCGCCAACCGAAGCGGCGGTCCCGAGACCTATAGCGCACTCGAGGCCGAAGCGAGCTTTGGTGACGAGGTTGCCGGGTATGTCGAAGGTGAGTGTCCGGGAGGGATGGCCTCGACGGTGATCGACGCCACTCGCCGTCGTCTCAAGCTGGTTCGGTCAGGTCCCGTCGAACTCTGACGACGCAATGTGACCGCCTACGATGACACCAAGGAGGGGTTATGCGCTTTCTCAATGATCTCCAACCCGCCCATGAGCTGACCTACGGCGACGTGTTCATGGTCCCTTGCCGGTCCGAGGCCATCAGTCGGCTGGCCGTCGACCTCGCCACGCCCGATGGGGTAGGAACCACGATCCCGGTTGTGGTGGCGAACATGAATGCGGTGGCCGGCAAACGCATGAGTGAAACGGTCGCCAGGCGGGGCGGGATCACCGTGATCCCCCAAGACGCGCCGCTCGAGGTCCTGACCCAAATCATTTCAGACGTGAAGTCCGCCCACCCCATCTATGACACGCCGATCACGCTCGGACCGAACCACACCGTCGCCGACGCCATGGCGCTCGATCTACAAGCGGGCTCACGGTGCGGTCATCATCGTCGACGAACAGGACAGCCCGGTCGGCATCTTCACCGAGACGGACGCCCACCAGGTGGATCGCTTCAGCCTCCTCTCCGAGGTCATGCACCGCGACCTCGTCTCGGTGAAGGCCGGAACGCCGCTCGAGGAGATGTTCGATCAACTCGCTCACGAACGCCTCACGGTTGCCCCGGTGGTCGACCAGGGCAAACTCGTCGGGGCAGTGACCCGTAAGGGCGCCCTGCGCTCTGCCCTGTACACGCCGAGCCTGGACCTTCGAGGGAGGCTGCAGGTGGCCGTGGCTGTCGGCATCAATGGAAGACCGGGCGACGTGCCCAAGCGGCGGTCGGCCTTGGAGCCGACGTCGTGGTCGTGGACACCGCCCACGGTCACCAGACCAGAATGCTCGAAGCGGTGACAGAGGTGCGTGCCGCAGTCGGCGAGATCCCCGTGGTCGCCGGGAACGTGGTCACCGCAGGCGGGACCTCCGATCTCATTGCGGCGGGAGCCGACATCGTCAAGGTCGGCGTCGGTCCGGGCGCGATGTGCACCACCCGGATGATGACCGGGGTCGGACGGCCTCAGTTCTCAGCCGTGCTCGAATGCGCCACGGAAGCGCGCCGCCAGGACAAGCACGTATGGGCCGACGGAGGTGTTCGCCACCCCCGCGATGTCGCGCTGGCGTTGGCGGCCGGCGCAGCGTCGGTGATGATCGGTCTCTTGGTTCGCCGGCACGTTCGAGGCGGCAGCCGACGCCCAAGCGCGACGCCGATGGACGGCTCTACAAAGAGAACTACGGCATGGCATCCCAACGAGCAGTCCAACTCAGGACCCGTCAGGACTCCGACTTCGAGCGAGCCCGCAAAGAGCTCTTCGACGAGGGCATCTCGACATCGAGGATGTATCTGGACTCCGAACGCCCCGGGGTCGAAGACATCCTCGATCAGATCGTCGCAGGGGTCCGGAGCGCCTGTACCTACGCCGGTGCCCATTCGATCGAAGAGTTACACGACCGAGCCGTTGTGGGCATTCAGTCCACCACCGGCTACGAGGAAGGCCGACCGCTTCCCGTCAGCTGGTAGCGCCACGCCTGCGGCGTGGCGTTGCAGAACGCTGCGCGTTCTCCGCCGTGAGAGAGGTAGCTGCGCCACTTCTGCGGCGTGGCGTTCTGCCGCGTGAGAGAGGTAGCTGCGCCACTTCTGCGGCGTGGCGTTGCGGAACGCTGGGCGTTCTGCCGCGTGAGAGAGGTAGCTGCGCCACTTCTGCGGCGTGGCGTTGCAGAACGCTGCTGCGTTCTGCCCGTGAGAGAGGTAGCTGCGCCGTGCCTGCGGCGTGGCGTTGCAGAACGCTGCGCGTTCTGCCGGCCGAGAGAGGCGCCTGGGGCGTGGCGTTGCAGAACGCTGCGCGTTCTGGCGCGGAGGTGGCGCTGGTGTTCTGGCCTCTCGAATGTCCAACCAGCGGAGTCCATCATGCTCGATACTCGATCCATCGAAGACGTCGACCCAGCGATGGCGCGGCTGATCGTCAGGATCTCGAACGGCAGAACACCAGCATCCATCTGATTGCTTCGGAGAACTTCGTCTCCAAAGCCGTCCTGCAGGCCACCGGGTCGGTGTTCACCAACAAGTACGCAGAGGGTTACCCCGGGCGTCGCTACTACGAGGGCTGCGAGGTCGTCGACGAGATGGAGCGCCTCGCCAACAGCGACTCCTCGGATTGCTCGGTGGAGTGCATGCCAACGTCCAACCCCACTCGGGTGCTCAAGCCAACATGGCCGTCTACTTCAGCCTCCTCGACCTGGGCGACACCGTTCTCGGTATGCGTCTCGACCAGGGCGGCCACCTCACCCACGGCTCACCCGTCAACTTCTCCGGCCGTTACTACGACTTCGTCGCCTACGGCGTCGATCCCGCCACCGAGCGAATCGACATGGACGAGGTGCGCAAACTCGCCCTCGAGCACCGAAGATCCTGCTGGCCGGATACTCGTCGTATTCCCCCGGCACCTCGAGTACGAGAAGTTCCGGGAGATCGCCGACGAGGTCGGCGCCATCTTCATGGTCGACGCCGCCCACTACATCGGCCTCGTCGCCGGCAAGGCGTATCCCAATCCCACGAGCACGCCGACGTCGTCACCTTCACCACGCACAAGGCGCTCCGCGGCGCCCGCGGTGGATCATCATCACCAACAGCGAAGAGATGGGCCTCGAAATCCAGAAGGGCCTCTTCCCCAACGCCCAGGGTGGATCGCTCTACAACCAGATCGCCGGCAAAGCCGTTTGCTTCCACGAGGCGGCTCAACCGGAGTTCCAGACGCGCTCAGGTCATCGACAACGCCCGGGCGATGGCCGCCCGCTTCATGGAGAACGGCATCCGGCTCGTCTCCGACGGCACGGACAACCACATGATGCTGATCGATCTGCGGTCCGTCGATGAGGAACTCACCGGCAAAGAAGCGGCAATCATGCTGGAGGGGATCGGCATCACGACGAATCGCAACTCGATTCCTTTCGACCCGCGCAAACCGTTCATCACCTCCGGGGTGCGAATGGGTACGCCGGCGATCACCTCGCAAGGTTTGGAAGACGGAATGCGCTCAGGTCGCCGACCTGATCACCACCGCTCTACCCGGGCGCGACGACGAGGCAGTGCTTGCCTCGGTGGCGAGTGAGGTGGCCAACCTCGCACAGAAGTTCCCGCCCTACCCAGACGGCCGAGTTCGCCGGCCACGTCTGAGTCCCCTCATGGAACTGGACCCGGCCATCAGGACGTTGGTGTACACCCGCTTTCGGGATACCGGCACCGCTCCGAGCCTGTCCGAATGTGCGGCGGCCACCGGGTCCACCGAGTCAGAGGCGGCTGCCGCGTGCTGCAGCGCCTCGCCGACAACCGGTTGCTGGTCCTTCGCCATGACGGCCACGAAGTGGCGATGGCTCACCCGTTCTCGGCGGCACCGACCGACTTTGTGGTGAATGTCGGCGATCGTTCCTGGTACGCCAACTGCGCGTCGGGGCAAGCCTTCGCCATACTCGCCCTGCTCGGCGATGGCTCGTTCGGGACCACGGACCCGCTCGATGGCACTCCGCTCCGCTGGGACGTGCGCAACGGTCAGGTGGAACCCGGCGGCGTTGTGCATTTCGCCGTACCGGCTCGAGACTTCTGGGCCGACATCGGATTCACCTGAAGCACGATCCTCGCCTTTCGGTCGGAGGGCGACGTCGTGACGTGGAGTGAGAAGGCCGCCGTTCCGGTTGGTGCCATCGTGCCCGTTGACAGGGTCTACGGTCTCGGCCACGACTGGTATTCGGGTCGTTTCGACGCCGACTGGGTGAGCGGTTCGGAGGATGACGTCGAGGCCACCTTCGCCAGGCACGGACTCGTCGGCGAGTTCTGGTCGCTGAAGAGAGGTAAATAGGTCGGGAGGCCTATTCCTCAGAGGCCGATCGACCCGATACATTGGGATTACTGGGAAATCGGGACGGACGGCAGATTCTTCTGACGTTTCGGGGGGTGAAGTAGGAGGCAGCCGCGAGGCTGCCCCTGCTTTGTCTCCCCGGCGACTCCGCCTCACTCCTCGTACAGGTTGGGGACCCACCGCTGGGCATCGATCGGGGGCCGCTGATGGTCCGGCCGATCGGGAGCGCGGGGAGGGAGTTCGACGGGGGGAGTTTCGATCTCCTGGTATGGGATCTGGGAGAGCAGGTGGCTGATGCAATTCAGCCTGGCCCGCTTCTTGTCGTCGGCGTTGACGACCCACCACGGCGAATCTTCGATGTCCGTGTAGTGGAACATCACGTCTTTGGCCTTGGAATACTCGACCCAGCGTTCCCGAGAGGCCAAGTCCATGGGGCTCAGCTTCCAGTGTTTGGTGGGGTCGTCGATGCGGGAATGGAACCGTCGTTCTTGTTCCTCGTCGCTCACCGAGAAGTAGTACTTGATGAGTTGGATCTCCGACCGGATCAGCATCCGCTCGAAATCGGGCACGGTGTGAAGGAACTCCCAATACTCCTCGTCGGTGCAGAAGCCCATGACCCGCTCGACACCCGCCCGGTTGTACCAGGACCGGTCGAACATGACGATCTCGCCGGCGGCCGGGAGATGAGCCACATACCGTTGGAAATACCATTGGGTCGTTTCGCGGTCGGTTGGAGTGCCCAGGGCCACGACTCGTGCGACCCGTGGATTCAACGGCTCGGCGATGCGCTTGATGACACCGCCTTTTCCGGCCGCATCCCGACCTTCGAACAGAACACACACCCGGTAGCCGGCATGGACCACCCACTGTTGGAGTTTCACCAGCTCCACGTGCAGTCTGGCGAGTTCAGCTTCATATTCGCGATTCGTCAGCTTTGCCACGAGTCAGAGACTATTGGAATTGCTTCGACGACAGGGCGCCTGGGGCGGAGTTCTTTTTGAGCCCCATATCAGGCAATCGTGCTCACGTGTCTCGTAGCGGAGCCAGGCCGGCCGTTTCGACGCCTCACCGACGCCATCGATTAGGCCCCCTGCGGTCCGGCGCGACGTCCGACAGCCAGTAGCCTTCCAACGATGATGGACGGGACGCATTTCGATGTGCTGGTTGTCGGGAGCGGTTTCGGAGGCGGGGTGTCAGCGCTTCGGCTGACGGAGAAGGGCTATCGGGTCGGAGTGGTCGAGTCGGGACGGCGGTTCGGGCCGGACGACTTCCCCAAGACGAGCTGGGATCTCCGACGGTACCTGTGGGCCCCGAAGCTCGGGATGCACGGGATCCAACGAATGAAACTCCTGAGCGACGTTCTCGTGCTGGCCGGGGCCGGGGTCGGAGGCGGGTCCCTGGTCTACGCCAACACGCTGTACCGGCCTCATGACGCCTTCTACTGCCGACACGCAATGGGCCGACATCACGGACTGGCGAGACGAACTCGCTCCGTACTACGACCTGGCCGAGCGGATGCTCGGCGTGACCGAAGCGTCCGCAGACACTCCGGCCGACCTGGTACTTCGTGACGTTGCGGCCGCGATGGGCGTCGAGGACACGTTCCGGGCGACGCCAATCGGCGTCTTCATGGGGGAGCCGGGTGTGGCCGTGTCCGACCCCTTCTTCGACGGGGTCGGACCGGACAGAGTCGGATGCCTTCAATGCGGTGCCTGCATGACGGGTTGCCGACACGGTGCCAAGAACTCGGTCGATCTCAACTACCTCTACCTGGCCGAGCAGGCAGGGGCCGAAATCTTCCCGTCGCACGAGGTGGTGGACCTCCAGCGCACGACAGGCGGGTTCCTGGTGACCACCGATCGGCCAGGGTCGTGGACACGGCGGCACCGACGCTCCTTCACCGCCGATCAGGTGATCCTGTCCGCCGGAGCGCTCGGGACGACCTCTCTCCTCCTCAAACTCCAGGCGGCAGGTCGGCTCCCGGGAATCTCGCCCCACGTCGGACACACCGTTCGCACCAATTCGGAGGCCATCATCGGGGCCACGAGCCGTTCGGTCGGCACCGACTATTCGCAGGGGGTCGCCATAACCTCGTCGATCCACACCCGGAGCGACACCCACATCGAGCCGGTTCGCTACGGAAAGGGAAGCAACGCCATCGGCCTCCTGGCGACCGTGATGGTCGACGGTGGCGGGCGCATCCCTCGGCAGCTCCGGTTTGTCGTGGCCGTGGTCCGCCACCCGGTTCAGTTCATCCGGTCGCTGTCGGTCCGTCGCTGGTCGGAACGTACGGTGATCCTCCTGGTCATGCAGAGCGCAGACAATGCGATCCGTCTGCGGCTCCGCAGAAAGAGAGTCGGGTCCGAGCACGATCAGGGGAACGCCCCGCCGACCTACATCCCCGACGGGAATCGGGCTGCCCGCCTCGCGGCCGAACGGATGGCCGGTGACCCGGGAAGCTCTCTCAATGAGGTGCTCTTCGATACGCCGACCACCGCCCACCTCATCGGAGGCGCATGCGTGGGTTCGGACATCGAGAGCGGCGTGGTCGACGCCTACCACAGGGCCTTTGGGGAACCGGGACTCCATGTGGTCGACGGATCATCGATCGGTGCCAACCTCGGAGTGAATCCGGCGCTGTCCATCACGGCCCTTGCCGAGCGGGCCCTGTCGTTCTGGCCGAACGTGGGAGATGCCGACGCCCGTCCGCCCCTGGGCAGTCGATACGAACGTGTCGCGCCGATCCGGCCGAAATCGCCGATCGGACCCCAGCCGTGAGGGGGGTCGCAGGGCTGCACGACCCGGGCGCATTCGCGCACAATGGGTGCATGAGGCGACTCCTCGGCCGTGCATACCTCAAGTTGATCGGTTGGCGGGTGATCGGTGATCCGCCGGTTGCTCCCAAATACATCATCGCGGTGGCGCCGCATACCTCGAATTGGGACTTCCCGATCGGCCTCGCCACCTCATGGGCAGCTGGTCTGAGCGTAGGTTTTGTCGCCAAGGAAGGCCTGTTCCGTCCTCCGCTCGGGTGGCTCCTCAAGGCACTCGGCGGAATCCCGGTGCGTCGTGATCGCCGTCAAAAACTCGTCGAGCAGATCGCCGACGCGTACCGTTCGCGCGAACGAATCGCCCTGGCTATCACACCGGAGGGAACTCGGGACCGGACGGAGGCGTGGAAGTCGGGTTTCTATCACCTGGCCTCGCTAGCCGACATCCCGATCATTCCGGCCTACCTGGATTGGCCCACCAAGACTGCCGCCTTCGGCGCCGCCCTCATTCCCTCAGGCGACGTTCAAGCCGACATGTCCATCCTGCGAGCTTTCTACGCGGGCAAGCAGGGGAGGTTTCCCGATCAGTTCGGAGAGGTACGCCTGGACGAGGAGACCGACGAAGCGTCCGGCTGATCAGTGCCGCAGGGCGCCGGTGAAGAGCACCACCACGTGATCGTCGGGTTCGATGGCGGCGCGCGTGTTCAGGTCGAGCGTTCCCGCCAAACCTGAGGTGCCGGTGGCGTCCACGTCGATTCCCGTGGTGTAGCGGGCGTCGCGGTTCGCCTCCCGGACCTGATCCTCGGACACCACGATCGGCCACCCCGCCGAGGCGACCATCCCGAGCACCACTTCTTCCCAGTCGTAGGTGACGTCGTCGAGGATGCCCGAGGCGTCCGACGTGCCGACTGCCTCCCACGGCCACATGTAGCTGTCAGGCTCGACCTCCATCGCCGCCGCCACGAGCTCGAAGCCGTCGTCCTTCAGGAGGGCTCGAGCGCGGACGGGCGCCGGGCCCGTGTGCACCAACTCGGTGAGATGATCCCAAGCGCGCGGCAACGGTGCGCACGCCACGGTCTGCACGGCGTGGAGGACAGGGACGAAGTCTGCGTCGTTCTCTGCGGCGCCCTCGATCAGCCCTCGCCAGGTGGCGGTGGCGAGGGCACCGCCACCGATCTGGACGAAGAGATGGGTCCGACCGGAGACTTCTGCCACTTCCAGTTGGTCCGCCAACTCCCAGCCGAGCGTTCGCCCGCCGTCGAGGGTCGTGGCCGTAGCCGTGCTCTGCACGGAGAAGGGGATGGATCCCTCGGCAACCGCTTCCAGAAAGCGCAGATACGTGGGATCGCCCACCTCGCCAGGACGGCGGGGGCAGACAGTGATCATCGCGTCGAGGGATTCGAGTCGCTCGACCACGGCCGCGTCCGCCCACGCCGGGATGAAGACCCGAAGGGGCCGCTCGATGGCCCGGGCGATGACGGCGGCGCCCAACGCCGCATTTCCGCACGAGGCAATGGCGAGTTCCCCATCCTCGGTTCCATCCACTGCGAGATGCAGGGCGACGCCGAACAAGTGGCGGGCCTTGTGGGAACCGCTGACGTTGTCGGTGTCGTCCTTGACCCACAGTCCCGCCACATCGAGTTCGAGCACCTTCGTGAGGGAAGCCGCCCCGATCAACGGCGTGACGCGGAATCCGTGGCCGCCGGGCCGCAATCGAGCGTCGACCTCGGCTACCGCATCGTCGAGGCGCTCGACGAGCGCCACGAAATCGTCGTCGCTCCATCCGGCCTCCATCGCCTTCGCATAGGAGTCCAGGCGGGTTCGGTAGCGGACGAAAGGATTGTCGCTCACACCGTTACTCCCGTTCGAGCGTTGAAGTCGGCGATCAGACCGTCCCATTTGCCGACGTAGCTATGGAGATCCTTCCAGAAATCCTGGTCGCGACGACGCTTCGAATTCTTCGAATCCGACGCCTTGCTGCTCGACCCACGTGAAGTAGCCGAGGTTGAAGATGCGACGCCGGCCCGCCTCACCGAGTTCTTCCGTGTGCGCGGTATCGATCCCGTCGAGGAATCGCGAGAAGGCAGCCGCGGACGAGCGATCGTCGAAGCCACCCGGGTGGTCCCGACCCTCGATCTTGGCCACCTCGGTCCGATACATCTCGAATCCGTCGGTGGCAACGGTGACAATGACGTCGTCGAAGCCGAAGCGATGGTACTTGGCCACTTTGATGGCGGCGAGGACGTTGGCGATCGACGAGAAGCCGAGATGCTGGAGGTCGTCGACGAGTTGAGGGTCGATGCCTCGGTCGATCAGGTGCTTCTTTCCTGCCTCCGTGTTGAACAGCAGCAGAAGGGTGTCCGTTGCCTGGTCGCGTGATGGCCACGGCGTCGTCGGTGTTCATGACGTTGTGGATGAGCGGGATGTGCTTGTCGCCGATGCCCTGGATGTTGTGGTCGCCGTACCCGTTGTAGAGCATGGTCGGGCATTCGAGGGCTTCCACGGCCACGATCCGGGCGCCGTGACGCTCCTTGAGGTAGTCGCCCGCCCCGAGCGTGCCGCCCGAGCCCGAGGCCGACACGTAGGCGGCCAGATTGCCGCCACCGGCCGCTTCGAAGACGTGCTCGAGTGCCCTGCCCGTCACCCAATAGTGGGCGAGGTGATTGGCGAATTCGGAGAACTGATTGAGGATCACGTTCGTCGGGTCTTTGGCCAGTTCATTGCAGGCGTCGTAGATCTCTTTGACATTGGACTCGACACCGAAGGTCTTGATGATGTCCTCTGGTCCTGAGGTCCACTCCTCCAGCCAATGGAATCGCTCCTGGCTCATCCCTTCCGGGAGGACTGCGACGCCTCGGGAGTCCATCAACCGGCTGATGGCAACGCCGCCACGGGCGTAGTTGCCCGTCGAGGGCCAGATGGCCCGGTGGTGGGTGGGGTCGAAGGCGCCGGTGACGATGCGCGGAGCCAGGCAGGCGTAGGCGGCCAGCACCTTGTGAGCCCTGATCATGGGGAATCGATTGCCCAACGCCACGAGGATGCGGGCATCGACGCCTGACAGCTCCCGTGGGGATCTCGAGATACTCGGGTACATCGGTGTGGTCGGCGCGGGTCGAGTCGTTGTACCAATGGACCCGCCACAGGTTGCGGGGATCGGGATCATCGGGCCCGACGCCTGAGATTGCCTCCCAGATCCTGGACGGAATCGTCGAAGGATCGGCGAGCTGAGCAAACGTGGGCAGCAGGATCTTCTGCTCCCGGAATCGATCCACGGTATTTGCCAGAGCCTTCTCGTCAGCCACATCCGAAAACAGGCCCATCTTTTCCGCCGTGCTACTCACCGTGCATCTCCTCCTCGACACTGGAAGCGCCGGGAAACCGCGAGCGGCTCCGGCGCGTGTTGTTTGAAACGGGACGGCGAAAAGCCGTTGTCCTCCATCATGGCGGGTTCGCTCCCCGACGGTAGGGGCCATAGGACCACCGAAAGCGGGTCGTTCAGCGCCAGTCGTGTTCACGGATTGTAAAGGAGGTAGCGAAGTGATGCCGAGCCTCGAGGCGCAATTCGATCGGCGGAGTAGCCATCCGCAACTAGCCTCCGAGTAGCGAAGCCGCAATCGGGAGACGCATGCCGCTGGGTGTCGATGTTGGAGGGACCTTCACCGATGCGGTGTTCTGGGACGGGCAACGGCTTCGGGTCGGGAAGACGTCCACCACCACCACGGATCAGAGCGAGGGCCTGGTGGCGGCGGCCGACGTAGCTGTGGGCGGCGCTTCGGTCGGGCAGTTCGTCCACGGAACCACGGTCGCCACCAACGCCCTCCTCGAGCGGAGGGGAGCTGAGACGATTCTCGTCACCAACCCCGGTTTTGAGCACCTCATCGAGATCGGACGACAGGATCGACCATCCCTGTACGACTCGAACGACGATCGACCGGCGGCCATCGTGACGCGGCGCAACCGGGTGGCCATCGCCGACGATTGGGAATCCGACCTCGACCGGGTCGTGGCCGAGTGCGAAGCAGCCGGCGCCGAGGCGGTGCTGGTGGGATTCGTGAACGCCTACCTCGACGACCGAGCAGAGCGCGCCGTCAGCGACGCACTCCGGGTACGCCTCGGCGTTCCCGTGTTCTCCTCAACCGGGGTTGCCCATGAGTTCCGGGAATACGAAAGACTCTCCACCGGGACGGTCAACGCCTTTCTCGCCCCGGAGGTCGATCGTTACCTCACCCGGCTTCGGGAGCGATCCGAGCGCCAGGGTTTGCCCACGGAGATAGCGGTGATGCGGTCCTCCGGAGGACTCGTCTCGCTCGAACAGGCGATCGAACTCCCGGTGGCCATTCTCCTGTCGGGTCCCGCCGGAGGGGTGGTGGCGTCGGCCGTCTTCGGCGACCTGCTCGGTCTGGACACTCTGGTGTCTTTCGACATGGGAGGTACGTCAACCGACGTGTGCCTGATCGAGGATGCCCAGCCTCGCCTCGCCTATCAGAAGATCGTGGCCGGTCATCCCATCGTCATGCCCTCGATCGCCATCCACACCGTGGGAGCGGGAGGAGGGTCGATCGGCTGGGCCGATGCCGGAGGTGCGTTGCGGGTGGGGCCTCAATCTGCGGGCGCCCGACCCGGCCCCGCCAGCTATGGGCGCGGGGGACAGCTGTCGACGGTGACCGACGCCAATGTGTTCCTCCGCCGGATCGATCCCGCCGGGCGACTGGCGGACTCGGTCGAGCTTCACTACGACCGGGCTCACGCAGCGCTGGCCGAACTCGGGACAGGGCTGGGCCTGGACCCCACTGAAACCGCCGAAGGGTTGCTGAGAGTGGTGGAATCACACATGTCCCACGCCATTGGGGCGGTCTCCCTCCACCAGGGCACCGATCCTCGCTCGGCTCACCTCATGGCTTTCGGAGGCGCCGGGGGCCTCCATGCCGTGGCGCTCGCCCAGACCCTCGAGATGGCAGGTGTCGTGGTGCCCCCGTTCGCCGGAGTGTTCTCTGCACTCGGGTTGCTGCTCAGCCCGCCCAGGGTCGACTTGTCCGCCACGATCGTCCCGGGCGCCGACGAGTTCGGTGCGGCGCTCGACGAAGCGGCCCGCCTCGCCGACATGGGTGCCGCCCGGCTGGCGGCTGAGACCGGAGCGTCGCCGAACTCTGTGACTTTGGTCGCCGACATGAGATACCGGGGGCAGTCGCACGAGACGTCGGTGCCGATGGCTCTGAAGGACGGGTTCGAGGACCTCGTGGCGCGATTCCATGAGCTCCACATCAGACGAAACGGATTCGCACGCACGGATGACCCGATCGAGATCGTCACCGTCAGAGCCGAGGTGGTTGGCCAACCCGCTCTCAGCCGCTCCGAGCTTCCCAACTGGCAGCCGCACGGCGAGCCGGGTCGCGGACATCGGATCGTCCACGGTGCCCACGGCGAAGAACGCGCCGAGGTCTGGTGGCGGCCCGGATTGGCCCCAGGGACGGAGATCACCGGCCCCGCCGTCGTCGAGGAATCCGAGGCAACGACCTACCTTCCGGTCGGCACCCACACCGTGGTGCACGATTCCGGAGCCATGATGATCGAATGGTGACGTTCAGCGCGATCGACCTCGAGGTGGGCCGGCACCAGTTCCAGGCGATTGCCGACGAAATGGGGCAGGTCCTTCGCCGCACGGCCTACTCGCCCAACATCAAGGAGCGCGCCGATTTCTCCGTGGCGCTGTTTGTGCCGGACGGCGAGTTGCTGGCCCAGGTGGAACACATCCCGGTGCATCTCGGGTCGATGCCGGCCTCGGTGTTGGCCGTGGTGGCGGCGTTCGGTGATCGACTGGACCTCAACGCCCAATACGCCGTCAACGATCCCTATCACGGTGGGACCCACCTCAACGACCTGACGCTCGTTCGTCCGGTGGCGGTCCAGGGTGAGTTGATCGGCTGGGTCGCCAACCGGGCTCACCACGCCGACGTCGGCGGGACCGCACCAGGTTCCATGCCGGCCGATGCCACGCAGCTGGCTGAGGAAGGGCATATCGTGCCTCCCACTCTGGCGGTTCGGGACGGCCAGTGGGTCGACGACTTCTTCGGTCCGTTCCTGGCTGCCACCCGGACCCCCGCCGAGCGGGCAGGCGACCTCTCGGCGCAGCTCGGCGCCAACGAGATCGGGGCGCGCCGGCTCGAGGTCCTCGCCCTGAGTCACGGACCCGCCCGCCACCGAGCGTTGGGGAGTGCGCTCCTGGCCTACGGCGAGCGTCGCATGCAGGCGGCCGTGTCTGCGTTGCCCGATGGCCTTTTCGAGTTCGAGGATCACATGGAGACCGCCACCGGGGTACTGGTGCCGATCGCCGTCTCGGTCACGGTGGCCGGTAGTCGGCTCCATGTCGACTTCACGGGGACGGCGGACCAGTTGCCGGCCAACTTCAACACGGTGGAGGCGGTCGTCGCCTCCAGCCTGTACTACGCCATCCGGGTGGCTACCGATCCCACGATCCCTGCCAATGGGGGCTGCTATCGACCCCTGAGTCTGACCGTTCCGGCCGGGAGCATGCTGAATCCACGGCGAGGGGCCGCGGTGGCGGCCGGAAACGTCGAAACGAGTCAGCGAATTGCGGATGTTGTGCTTGGTGCGCTCGCTCCGGCTGCGCCGGAGCGAATCCCTGCTGCTTCGCAGGGCACCATGAACAACATCCTGGTTGGCTCGGACAGCTTCGCCTATTACGAGACGTTGGGTGGTGGCCAGGGTGGACGGCCTACCAAGCCGGGCCAGTCGGGGATCCACACGGGGATGACCAACACCAAGAACACACCCATCGAGAGTATCGAACGCCACTATCCGATCCGGGTTCTCCGGTCGACGCTGCGCGAGGGAAGCGGCGGCGCCGGGCGGTTCTTCGGGGGAGAGGGTATCGAACGAGAGTTGGAGTTTCTCGAGCCGGCGGTGTTGTCGCTGATGGGAGAACGGAGGCTCACGGCGCCGTGGGGCCTCCAAGGTGGGTCATCGGGCGCCCCCGGAGAGGACTGGCTGATCAGGCGTGGGAGTCGGGATCGGTTGCCTTCCAAGGTCACTCTCGAAGTCGAATCGGGTGATCGGCTGCTCGTGCGTACTCCCGGTGGCGGCGGCTGGGGATTCGAGTAGCCGGTGGTGCCGCGGCGGGGAGAGCCCCGCCCCGAAGTAGCATTCCATCGCCTCCACGGAATGAGCCGATCTACCGTGCCCCCCCTAGCCAAATCCTCGAGCGCCGGCGCTGCCGCAGCATCCGTGTGGGTGCTGTTTCTGGGTGTCGCCCTTCTCATGGTGGGCAACGGTCTCCAGGGCTCGCTCATCGGTATTCGCGCCGAGTTGGACGGTTTCGCGACCACCTCCATCGGTTTCGTCATGGCTTCGTACTACGGCGGATTTCTCCTCGGTTCGCTGAGGATTCCCGCCCGGATCTCCAGCGTGGGACACATCAGGGTCTTCGCCGGTCTGGCCTCTCTGGCCTCGTCCACCGCCCTCATCCACGCCCTCTTCGTGAATGTGTTCAGCTGGTCGGTGCTCCGGTTCATCACCGGTCTCTGTCTTTCGGGGCTCTACGTGACCATCGAGAGCTGGCTGAATGCACGGGCGACCAACGCAACTCGAGGTCGGCTGCTGTCCACCTACATGGTGATCGTGACGGTGGCGATCGGATCGGGACAGCTCCTCCTGGGGGCCGCCAACCCTGCCGGGCCGGAGCTGTTCATCGTCGCCTCGATTCTCGTCTCGCTGGCTGTGGTCCCGCTGGCGCTCACTCGAGTCCCGGCTCCCAAGATCGAGCTTCCCACCCGGATCTCGGTTCGAGCCCTCGCCCGATTGGCCCCTCTCGGCATGGTGACGGGTGCCCTCGTCGGCTCCTCGAATGGGGCCATCTTCGGTCTCGGAGCGGTGTACGCCTCCAAGATCGGGATGACTCCGAGCCGGGCGGGTCTGTTCGTCGCCGCCTCGACGATTGGTGCCATCGTCACCCAGTACCCGATTGGTCATCTCTCCGATCGGTTCCCGCGGCGGCGGGTCATCTTCGGCGTTGCGCTGGCGGCCGTCTTCTCCGCCGGCATCGGGACGGGGGTCAACCAGGACAGTCTTTGGCTCTTCGTGGTGGCGGCCGTGTACGGGAGCCTTGCCTTCCCGATGTACTCACTGGCCGTGAGTCACATCAACGACGTCGTCGAGGAGGGTCAGCTGGTGGCAACGGCCGCCGGGGTTTTGTTCGTCTATGGCGTCGGATCGATCATCGGCCCAATCGTCGCCTCGGTGATGATGACGATGCTCGGCCCGGTGGGCTATCTGTGGAGTCTTTCTGCGTTCTTCGCCCCGGTGGCGGTCTATTCGCTGTACCGGCTGTCGACGAAGGTCCTTCCGGGACAACGCGGCTTCGTCAGCCTGCCGGCCCGCACATCGTTGGCTGCTGCCCGACTGGCCGAACCGCAGCTCGAGAATGAGGCTTGACCGAGAGCGCGTCCGGTAGGTCATCTGGCGATGAGGGGATCGTGGCTAGCCTGCTCCGGATGAAACGCCTCCCCGTCATCGTCGTCATGTCCCTCCTCGTGTGGTCCTGTGGCCAGGCGGCCACCAAGGAACCCGTCATCGTTCCTTACGGAGAGCAGGCTGTCGATGGCCAGTTCACGTTCGAGGTCTCCGGTTTCGAATGTGGGATCGACAGTGCAGGCGAAGGGTTCATCAAGACCGAGGCGCGGGGGACGTTCTGCTTCCTCGATCTCCTCATCACCAACACCGGAGTGGAGGGGCGGCGGTTCTTCTCGGCTGCCCAGCGGCTCCTCGATGATCAGGATCGCAAGCTCGAACCATCGGTGGAGGCGACCCTGCTGGTCAATGCGGATGAGATGAACGAAGAACTCAACCCCGGGTTGAGCCTCGAGGTTACGGTCGTGTTCGACGTCGATGCGGCCGCCACGATCGACAGCGCAACGCTGCACGACGGCCCTCTCTCCGGGGGTGTCACCGTGGCCCTCGTCCCCTGATCGCCACCCAGCCCATCAGGTTCAGTCGATCAATGTTCAGCCGAACAAGTTGAGCCGATCAGGCGCCGGGAGCGTCATGCATCGAGAGACCGGTCCGCGTATCTCACGCCTGCGAACGGCCAGCGAGCCACCATCCAGTCGCTCACCGCTCGCCACACCTCGATGTCGAGTTCCGGTCGGGTGGCCGTCACCCAGGAGCGAACCTCGGCATCGAACTCGCCGCTCGGGTCGGGATAGATGTAGACGCACCCCACCACCTGCGTCGGGTCCTCCCGGTCCAGCACCGTGTAGGTGAACCCGACCCGCTGGTCGAAGTGGCGCTGGTGCATCTCGAGGTCCTCGAGATTCTGTTCGAGAGACATGCCAGGCACTGGCCAGCTCCGGTCGGGCCCGAACCCCGGCGTGGCGCGAATGAACGAGATACTCGACGTCCACGCCGCGTGGTCAGACTCGTTGTGGACAGGTCCGAGCGGCAGCAGCACCGCGTGGGCGGTCTCGAGCCCGGTTGGCACCTCGAAATCGGCCGGGACAAAAGGCCTGGCCGATTTCGAGGTCACGTTCTACTTGTGGCGGAGGGCCGCTTGCCCGGCTGCGAGGCGGGCGATGGGCACCCGGAAGGGTGAGCAGCTCACGTAGTTGAGGCCAAGCCGATGACACAGATCGATCGACTTCGGGTCACCACCATGCTCGCCGCAGATTCCCACCTCGAGGTCCGGGCGCACGCTCCGGCCCTTTTCGGCGGCGATCTGCATCAGGCTTCCGACCCCGTCCTCGTCAATTGACGTGAATGGGTTCTCGGGCAGGATCCCCATCTCGAGATACTCGATGAGGAAACCCATCTCGGCGTCGTCGCGGCTGATCCCGAACGTCGTCTGCGTCAGGTCGTTGGTGCCAAACGAGAAGAACTGGGCGTACTCGGCGATCTGATCCGCCGTCAACGCAGCCCGGGGAATCTCGATCATCGTGCCGAACTTGTACTCGATGTCGATGCCCTGCTCCTCCATCACTGCCTGCGCCTCGGCTTCGAGCACGTCGCGTTGGCGTTTCAGCTCGTTCACATGACTGATGAGCGGGATCATGATCTCCGGGTGTGGCGAGATGCCTTCCCGGGTCACCTGACAGGCAGCCTCGAAGATGGCCCGCACCTGCATCCTCGTCAGTGCCGGCAAGATGATCCCGAGTCGCACACCGCGCAACCCGAGCATCGGATTCGCTTCTCGAAGGGCGCCGACCCTCTCGAGCATGTGCTCCTCTGCTTCCACTTTCCTGAGGATCTCGTCGACCTCATCCAAGCCGCGGGCGTGCGTCAGCTTGATCTTGTGGTCGGTGATCGTGTGCGACAGTTCGTCGTATCCCGGCAGGAACTCGTGGAGCGGGGGGTCGATGAGGCGAATGATCACCGGTAGTCCGTCCATGGCTCGGAACAGTCCGGCGAAGTCGTTCCGCTGGAACGGGAGCAGAACGTCGAGCGCCTCCTGGCGCCGGATATCGGACTCCTCCGTGATCATCTGCTGGACGAAGGGGAGTCGTTCGGGCTCGAAGAACATGTGCTCGGTACGGCACAGGCCGATTCCCTGAGCGCCGTACGCGCGCGCCCGATCGGCGTCGATGGGGTAGTCGGCGTTGGTCCACACCTGGAGCGTGCGGAACTCGTCGGCCCATGACAGGAGCTTGGACAACCAGGCGTCGTCGATGTCGGGCACCTTGGTGGTCAGTTCGCCGTGGAACACCTCGCCGGTGTTTCCGTCGATCGAGACGAAATCACCCTCGGCGATCACGTGGTTCTCGATGGTCATGGTCCGGGCCCCGAAATCGATCTCCATCTCTGAGACGCCGACGACCGCCGGCTTGCCGAACTGCCGGGCGACGAGGGCGGCGTGGCTGGTCCGTCCGCCTCGGCTCGTGAGGATTCCGGCTGCAGCCAACATGCCGTGCACGTCGTCGGGTTTTGTCTCAGGTCGCACCATGATCACTTGCTTGCCTTCGTTGGCCCACCGCTCGGCGAGATTGGCATCGAGGGCAACCACCCCGACTGCTGCCCCGGGCGAGACATTGAGACCCGTCGCCATGAGGTTGTCGTGTTCGATCGCCTCGGCTCGCGACGCCGGTTCGAACTGCGGATGGAGGAAGAAGTCGACCTGGCTCGGTGCGACGCGCATCACCGCTTCTTCCTTGGTGATCATCCCTTCTTCGGTGAGGTCGACAGCAATCCGGACAGCCGCCTGGGCGGTTCGTTTTCCGTCGCGGGTCTGGAGCAGCCAGAGTTTGCCGCGCTCGATCGTGAACTCCATGTCCTGCATGTCGGAATAGTGTTGCTCGAGTTTGTGGGCGATGGCGGCGAATTCTTCGTACATCTCAGGCATGACCTTGGCCAGGTGATCGATCCTGTCCGTCGCCCGGTTCCCGGCGACCACGTCCTCACCCTGAGCGTTGACGAGAAAGTCGCCTTCGATGCTGTTCTCACCGTTGGTGGCGTTGCGTGACATCGCCACGCCGGTCGCCGAATCGTCACCCATGTTTCCGAACACCATGGTTTGGATGTTGACGCCGGTGCCGAGATCGTGGGCGATCCCAGCCGCGTTTCGGTAGTCGATGGCCCGTTTCCCGTTCCATGACCGGAAGACAGCCTCGGCCGCCAGGTCGAGTTGCCGAATCGGGTCGCTGGGGAAATCCTGACGAGCGAACCGTTTAACAATGGCTTTGAATTCCACCACGATCTGTCGGAGGTCATCGGCCGACAACTCCGCGTCGATGGTCACACCGCTCCGCTTGCGATAGTCCTCGAGCACATATTCGAAAGGATCGGTAGAGATGCCCAACACCACCGAGCCGAACATCTGAACGAGACGCCGATACGAGTCGTACACGAATCGGGGATCGTCGGTCAGCTCGACCATCTTTTCGGCGACCTCGTCGTTCAGGCCGATGTTGAGGACGGTATCCATCATGCCGGGCATGGAGAACTTGGCGCCGGACCGGCAGGAGAGGAGGAGAGGGTTGTTCGGGTCGCCGAAGGATTTGCCGGTCAGTTCCTCCACGTGAGTCAGGGCGTCGAGGACTTGCTGCCACATCTCGTCGGGGAACTCCTGGCCGGCCTCGAGGTAGGCGTTGCAGGCTTCAGTGGTGATCGTGAATCCGGGCGGAACCGGGATGTCGATGCGGGTCATCTCGGCGAGGTTCGCTCCCTTGCCGCCCAGCAGGGCTCGCACTGCATCCCAGTCTCCACCAACATATGCGGTGGCTTCTTCTACCTCGTCGAACGCGTAGACCCACTTCGTCATGATCGTCTCCAATACGAAATCGTGTACCCACCGATTCTGGCTGGTCATCGGTCGTCATCTCTAGGGTAGGGGGTCACAGCTGACCAGGACCTCCGGATGCCTGGTTCCGTGTCAGGGAGTGGCCAGGCGGCCCTGGGAAGCGGCCCCGCCCAACCTGGGCCCGCCTCGCCCTTGGCCGCCACATCCCCCTTCTCGACTTTTGCGGTCACTGGCTCGCCTCCGCGTGTACATTCGACTACCTAGGCAAAAGCCGAATGAATTACCGGCATCCCGGTGGAGGGAGAGTCATGTCTCGAACCTTGCGAAAGACGTCCAGACATCGCTGGGGGGCGATGCTGCTGGCCGGCGCCTTGGTGGCGGCCGTACTACCCGCTAGTGCTGCCGTGGCGGCGCCAGCTCAAACCGCCTGCGACACGAGAACGAACAACACGTATACGAAGCTGCTCGAGTGCGTGCGCGTCGAAGGGGTGCGCGAGCACCAGGCCGCCTTCCAGGCAGCCGCCGACGCCAACGGCGGTAACCGGGCGGCCGGAACCAGCGGGTACGACCAGAGCGTCGCCTACGTCGTCGACAGGCTCGAAGCGGCCGGATGGGATGTGGAACTCGACGAGTTCCCGTTCACGTTCATCCCGCCCGCTGTTCTGCAGCAGCTCACGCCGGTGGCCGCCACGTACGAAACCGGGGCCTTCACGGGAACCGGATTCGGGACGGTGACGGGCCAGATCGTTCCGGTGGACCTGGCGCTCGATCCGCCGCAAGCCAGCACCAGCGGCTGCGAAGCGACCGACTTCGACGGACTGGACTTCAGCGGTCCAGCTGATATCGCTCTCATCCAGCGTGGTGCTTGTTTCTTCAGTGACAAGGCTCTCAACGCCCAGGCGGCCGGCGCCGAAGCGGTGATCATCTTCAACCAGGGCAACGAACCGTCGCGTGAGGGACTCATCGTCGGCACCTTGGGAGGCACCAACGTTGCCGACATTCCGGTGGTCGGTGGTTCGTTCGCCAATGGCGTAGCGCTGGCGCAGGAAGGTGCGACCGCCTTCGTGAACGTCGATCCTCCTGAGGAGCGGCCGCAGGTCAACGTGATCGCTGAGCTGCCGGGCGCCAACGACGACAACGTCGTCATGGCCGGCGCCCATCTCGACTCGGTGCAACGTGGGCCGGGGATCCAGGACAACGGCAGTGGCTCTGCCGCACTCCTCGAGGTGGCCGAGCAGATCGCCAAGTTGAAGCCACAGAACACCCTCCGGTTCGCCTGGTGGGGTGCCGAGGAGAGTGGTTTGCTGGGCTCGACCGCCTATGTGGCCGGATTGGCTCGCGACCGAGCTCGACCGGATCGCCCTGTACCTGAACTTCGACATGATCGGATCACCGAACTACATCTTCATGGTGTACGACGGCGACGAGTCCGGTTTCCCGGCGCCGCGGTGTGCCGATCCCCGATGGCTCGATCGCCGATCGAAGACCTGTTCGAGTCGTTCTACACGCTGTCGGGCGAGCCGTACGACGATGCCCAGTTCAGTGGCCGGAGCGACTATCAGGCATTCATCAACAACGGCATTCCTGCCGGAGGCCTGTTCACCGGCGCCGAGGTCGTCAAGACCGACCAGCAGGCGGCGATCTGGGGAGGCACGGCCGGCGACCAGTACGACCCGTGCTATCACCTGGCGTGTGACACCTTCGACAACATCAGCCTGCATGCGCTGGACGTGAACGCCGACGCGGTCGCCATGGCGGTGCTGACGTACGCCTACTCGACGGAGACGGTGAACGGGGTGTCGGGCAAGAAGGTGCCGGGCAACTTCACCATTCCGGCTCCTGCGGGGCCGGAGGGGACGTTCGGAGCGGACGGAGGGGCGCACCTCGACGACCCGGATTACTGATCCTCACCAACCAAAGTGAAGAGGGGGCGGCCGTCAGGCCGTCCCCTCTTTGTGCCCAGCTCCCAAAGGGCGGCGAGGGGTCGGGTTGCGGGGGAGGCCGCAGGTAGTCTCGGCGGTGCGGACTCAACGACGGGATCGAACTCATGAACAGCCTCGCCCTTTCGGCCTACAAACTGATGAACAAGGGGCATGTGTGGATGTACCGCAAGTCGGGCGGCAAGCTCGGCAGTATGAAGGATACGGTTGGCATCCTGACCACCACGGGCCGCAAGTCGGGGCAGCCGCACAGCGTGCCCCTCAACGCCCTGGTCGACGGTGAACGATTCCTGGTGGCCGCCTCGGCAGGCGGGGACAGCCGCGCTCCCGCCTGGTATCACAACATCAAGGACAATCCCGAGGTGCGGTTCCAGAGGGGCGCCGAAGAAACGACGATGCACGCCAGAATCGCCGGGCCGGACGAACGCCCGGAAATGTGGGCGAGGTTCGTGGAGTGGAACGCTCGGTTCGGCACGTACGAGACCAAGGCCGGGCGAGAGATCCCGGTCGTGATCATCGAACCCGGCTAGTCGAGGGCGGACCGGTAGAGACGGAAGTCTTCGTCATCGGCGCGGGTCTGGTCGACGAACTCGAGGTATTCGCGCGCCAGGTCGGTGAAGGCGCCCTGCGTGTCGTCCGCTGCCACCCGCATGTCAGGTGGCGCCTGGGACCCGTATCGCCACAGCTGGTGATACTGCGGTTGGTCGGCACCCGTCTTCCACAGGGGTTTGAAGGTGCCGAGATACTCGTAGTGGCGGGGAGCAACCGCTGAGAAGCGCTTCTCATGTTTGGTGAGCCACACGTCGAACTCGTCTTTTCGATCAGGCTTCACAAAGAAGCCCCAATCGGACAACAGCGCCATCGGCCTCTCCCTCTTGTCGACGTATCCAGCTTCTCAGGACACCGCCGACTCTATCAAGGGCCGCATGGCTCCGTCCTGAAACTGATTCGGCGAAAATCCTGCGGGAGATTCCCCCGGAGAGAATCCTGCGGCGAGATTCCGGCGGCGGGGGCGAGCGCCGTGTACCGTCTATCCGCATGCAGGTTGCCGAATGATCGAGACGCTCGGAGCACAGGCGTTGTCAGCCGTGGTGCTGCCGTTTGGGGCGCGTGGCTCGACGATCGCTCAGGCAGCTGACGAGATCGAGTTTGGGCTGCTCGCCATCGGTCTCTTCGGAGGCTTGGCCATCTTCCTGCTCGGCATGGACAGGATGACCGAGTCCCTCAAGGTCGTGGCCGGTGACCGGCTGCGGTCGATTCTCCAGCGGCTGACCTCCAACCGTTTTGCCGGGCTCGCCACAGGGGCGGGAATCACCGCGGTGATCCAATCCTCGTCGGTCACGACGGTCCTGGTGGTCGGCTTCATCACGTCCGGGCTGATGACCCTCCAGCAGTCTCTCGGCGTGATCATGGGCGCCAACATCGGCACCACGATCACCGCTCAGATCGTGTCGTTCAATGTCACCAAGTACGCCTTGCTTCTCGTAGCGGCCGGATTTGGAGTCACCTTCTTCTCGAAGCGTCAGAACCGGATCGCCCAAGGTGCAGTGGTGATGGGACTGGGGCTCATCTTCTTCGGCATGGTCGTGATGGGCGACGCCATGTCGCCTCTCCGGACCTACCAGCCGTTCATCGACGCCATGGCGGCAATGGAACGTCCTCTCGTCGGAATCGCCGCGGCGGCCGCCTTCACGGCTCTGATCCAGTCCTCGTCAGCCACCACCGGCGTGGTGATCGTGCTGGCAACGCAGGGCCTGATCACTCCCGAGGCGGGCATCGCCCTGGTGCTCGGTGCGAATGTCGGTACCTCCGCCACGGCCCTGCTGGCCGCCATCGGCAAGCCTCGTGAAGCAGCCCGAGCCGCAGTCGCCCACACCTTCTTCAACGTGGCCGGCGTGCTCATCTGGGTGTTCTTCATCGAGCAACTCGCTTCGGTCGTCTCGTCGCTCGGCGGCGGAACAGCGCGCGAAATCGCCAATGCCCACACGATCTTCAACGTGATCAATGCGGCCCTTTTCATCGGCTTCACCGCCCAGATCGCCCGTCTCGTCGAACGAATCGTGCCGGACCGTCCTGCTGCCGAGGAGGAACGGATCAAGGTCAAATACCTCGACAAGGGCCTGTTGAGCACCCCGTCTCTGGCGCTGGATCGGGCACGGCTCGAACTGCTACGGATGGCCGACCGGGTTCGCTCGATGCTCGCCGACATCCTGCCGGCCATCCTGGACGGGACGCGAGACGACCTGGTCGCCATCGAACGAGCCGACGACGAAGTCGATGCGCTGCACGGTCACATCGTTCGCTATCTGGGCCACATCGGTCAGACCCGGATGAGCGAGGGCAGTTCGCTCGAGATGGTCAATCTCATGGAGGCAACCAACAACCTCGAAGCCATCGGCGACCTCATCGAAACCAATCTCGTCCAGTTGGGTTTCACCAGAATCGAGGAAGGGTTGGTGATCTCGGACGCCACCCGGATGGTCCTGGAGGAGTACACGTCGACTGTGCAGGAAGCCCTGGACTTCGCCATGGTGGCGCTCAGTCAGAAGAACGAGTCGGCGGCTCGCCAGGTGGACGCCATGAAGAAGGAAGTCAAGAGCCTCGAACGGGCCGCCTCGTTGCATGAGGCCGACCGACTGATGGCCGACGCGCCGAATCGGGTCGCCACCTACCGGCTCGAGGTGGACATCCTCGCCAACCTGAAACGAGTCTTCTACTTCTCCCGTCGCATCGCCCGGCTGGCGATCCCGGAGGGGGAGCGGAGCTCGCTCTAGGCGGAGCGCTCCAGGATCAGGGTTGCGGTTCCGTGTGGGCCGCGGTGGGCTCGACGACGGGTTCGTCGCTGCGCAGGTCGAGGGTGATCGGCTGGAGGTTGGATTGCTCGGCCGCCACGATCACGTCGATGATCTCGGCGCCGATCAGTTCGTTCCGTTCGAGGAGCGCGTCGGCCAGAGCCCTGACGACGTGCTGATGCTGGGCAAGCAACTCGTCCACCACTTCTTTGTTCTCGGTGAGGATGGCGTCGACCTGCCGCCGGCCGTTCGCGTCGGAGAGGACCTTGGCGGCGAGGTTGCCGCCCATGAGGCCCGAGTCGAGGGCGCGATAGGAGACGAGTGAACCGCCCATTCCCAGGGAGCCAACCATTTCCACGGCGGCGTTGGTCGCCGCCGACAGGTCACCGGCCGGCCCCGTGCCGGACTCACCAAAGAAGAGTTCTTCGGCGACCATCCCTCCCAGGGCGATTTGGATGAGTGCCACCAGTTCGCTTCGTTTCTGGGTGTGGCGTTCTTCTTGCATGCGGTGGGCGAGGAAACCGAGGGCGTCTCGGCGTTTGATGATCGACAGCATCTCGAGCCTGCGACCTTTGCCAACCAGATAGGCCACGGTGGCGTGGCCCGCCTCGTGGATCGCGATGGTGTTGCGTTCGTGCTCCGGCGAATCCACCGGCTCCGGCAGGCCGAGTTCGATGTCGGTGCGGGCTTGCCAGACGTCGTCGAGCGAAAGCGCCTCGCGATCAGCCCGCAACGCCACGAGGAGCGCCTCGTCGAACAGCCGCTCCAGTGAAGCCGGCGTGTATCCGAGGGTGGCCGAGGCGAGGTCGGCGCGGACGCTGGGTTCGTCCAGGTCGTCCTCGTGGGCCTTGGTGCCGAGGAAGAAGTCGATGAGGTCTTCGCGAGCGGCGGAGCCAGGAATCCCGAAGTGAAGTTGCCGGTCGAACCGACCAGGTCGCAGGAGGGCGGTGTCGAGCGACGCGGCACGGTTGGTGGCCGCAACGACGAGCACGTTGTTGTAGTCGGTCGGTTTCACCTGGATCTGGCGATGGCCGGGGAGGAACTTGTTCACCTGGCTCAGACCCCAATGATGGAACTTCTCCTTCCCGCTGGGCTGATCGAACGACTGCATCTGAATGAGGAGTTCGTTGACCACTCCACCGGTGCCTTCGGAGACCGATCGGTTGACGCTCAGATCGGAGTGCGACGTAGACGTGCTGCCTCTCCGCATGCCGATGGCGTCGATCTCCTCGATGAAGCCGATGGCGCCGCCCTCTTCTCTGGCCATCTTCCGCAGAGCCTTGAAGTAGGCGCGGATCTTGCGGGCGGTCATCCCGTACCACATGCTTTGAAAGGCGGTGGACGACACGAACAGAAACGGAACCCCGGCTTCCTTCGCCATCGCCTTGGCGATGTGGGTCTTCCCGGTGCCCGGAGGGCCTTCGAAGAGTATGCCCCGCCGCGGCGTCCCTCCCATCTTGGTGCGGAAGCGGTCGTGATCGGTGAGCACGGTGAGGGTGTGCTTCACGTCGTCGACCACCCTGGTCATGCCTCGGACCTGGTCGAACCCGATGTCGATCTGTTCGGGGAGGAACGTGATGTGCGGAGACCGGGAGTTGGTGAGCATGGGCGCCACGAGCACGATGGCCAGGAGAAGGATGATGGCCAGTCCGGGCAGCCAGAACATGGCTTCGTCGGGCAGACTGACTTGGGGGAGGACTGGTTGACCGGTCACGACCCGCCACCACAGATAGGAGGCGGGAATGATGAGCCACCCGCTCAACTTGAGGAGGCGGCGTTGCCGCTGCTGCTCCCGGTGTTCTCTGACTCCCATACCCACGCTCCGTGGTCGTCGCCGTCTGACCCTAGACGACGAGTGACCGCACCGGAAGGGAAATCTCCTGAGACGGCTGCGCGGTTTTCGCGACCTCCACCGTTTTCGGCCAGTCACAGAAAGTGATCAGTCGGCCGCTGGTGGTTGGGGGCGGGCCAATTGGGGGCGGGGCAATTCGTCTCGAAGACGCTTGGGGAGTTTGGCCGCCACGAGCTCGTGAGAATGCCAGACGAGTTCCTCGAGTTCGTCGGTCGGCACTTCGGCGTTCACCTCGATCGTGTTCCAATGCTGTTTGTTCAGGTGGTAGCCCGGCAGTACGCAGGAGTACTGGGCGCGGAGTTCGAGTGCGAGGTCTGGGTCGCATTTGAGTGAGATCCGCAACGGTTCGTCTTCGGAGATCAGAGCGAACATCTTTCCACCCACTTTGGAGACCCGAGCCTCGGGCCCGAAGGGGTAGGAGGCTTCGCTGCCGGGCAGGGCGTCGACCAAACGAGTCAGGGTCTCGAAATCCATGATCGGATCGTACCGACCCGGTTTGGCGTTAGCCTGGCTGCCATGTCCTATCTCCTGCTCACCAACGACGACGGCGTCGAGTCGCCGGCCCTCATCCCGTTCGCCAAGGCGTTGACTTCGCTGGCCCCGGTGCGAGTGGTGGTGCCGGCTCAGGAGCGAAGCTGGATCGGCAAAGCCATCACCCGTTTCGACGAGATTCGGGTATCGGTGGAGACCCGCGACGGGGTCGAGGTGCATGTGGCAGACGGGTATCCCGCCGACTGCACCCAACTCGGCGTCCACTCGCTCTTCGGTGAGCGGCCCTCGATGGTGGTCTCGGGTATCAATATCGGACTCAATTCTGGGCTTGGTTTCCTGCTTTCGAGCGGCACGGTGGGTGCAGCGGCCGAGGGCTGGATCGCCGGTTTGCCGGCCGTGGCTTTCTCGACCGGTGTGACCGAGGATCATGCCTCGTGGTCTGCGGAGGCATGGGCGCCGCAATCCCGGCCGTTCTGGGAACGATCCGCGGCCCTGGCAGTCGACGTGCTGGGCGACATCCTGGCTGCCGGCTTTCCTTCCGGCGCCGACGTCCTCAGCATCAACTACACCACTGCCTGCGATCTGACCTCGCCCCGTGCCGTCACGACCCTGGCCAAAGTGGGCTACGACAACATCTTCCGCGAGAGCGAACCGGGCAAATTCGTCCACGACTTCTCCACCGGTCTTCGCATCGACCACGACATGACAGGCACCGATCTCGAGACCCTGGCGGCCGGCGGCGTCGCCATCACCCCGGTTCAGCTCGCCCACGCCGGTGAGGTCCCCGACGCATTCAAGGACCGGGTCGAACGGCAGGCCTAAACGCCGGGTCGAGGGTTCCCGTAGGAACGCTCCTCGAGAACGCCCGTGCAGCGCCGGGTCGAGGTAGCGCAATTCGCCGTCCGGGCTAGGTTGGAGCCATGCCCGAATCCACCACCTCCCCCGATACCGTCGATTTTCACTTCGACCTGATGTGTCCCTTCGCCTACCAAACGTCTCAATGGATGCGCGACGTTCGCGATCAACTGGGTCTGACCGTCAATTGGCGGTTCTTCAGCCTCGAAGAAGTCAATCGTCAGCCGGGCAAGAAGCATCCGTGGGAACGGGAGTGGTCGTACGGGTGGTCGATGATGCGGGTCGGCGCACTCCTGCGACGCAAGGACATGGCCCTGCTCGATGACTGGTACGCCCGCGCAGGTCGGGCACTGCATGTCGATGGCCGCAAGCCCCACGAGCCGGCTGTGGCCCGGCACCTGTTGGGGGAGATGGGACTCGACCCTGCGATGGTGGATGAGGCGATCGCCGACCAGACGACGCACGACGAGGTTCACGCCGAACACGAGAAGGTCATCGCCGCCGGAGGGTTCGGGGTTCCCACGCTCTTCTTCCCGGATGGGCAGGCGCTCTTTGGTCCGGTCGTGATGAATCCGCCGACCGGCGAGCGGGCGGTACGTTTGTGGGAGATGGTCACGTCCTGGCTGGAATTCCCGCATGTGTACGAGATCCAAAGGCCTAAAGGTCCACTTGACGTTGAACTCATCGCGCAGACCTTCCAGCCGTATCTCGAGGCACGCGACTGGGTGTCCATCAACCGGGGCGAGGTGGTCGAGATTCCGAGGACCGGGAACCGATGAGCGACACACCACGGCTCTCGGTGGTCGAATGTCTCTCCAAGGAGTGGGAGGCCATCGACGAGTTGCTCTCCGAACTGGGTGAGGAGGACTGGGCTGCCCCCGCTCTCCCCGGGTGGACCGTGCAGGACGCGGTCGCTCACCTCGTGGGTACCGAGTCGATGCTGTCGGGTGAAACGCCGCCGAGTCCCGATTTCGATGTCGCCGAACTGGAGCATGTCCGCAATCAGATCGCCGTGGCCAACGAACTGTGGGTGGAGTCCTACCGAAGCAAGCAAGGGCCCCAGATGCTCGACGCGTTTCGTGACGTGACGGCACGGCGGCGCCAGGCGCTCGACGGCATGTCGCCGGATCAATTCGAGGAGCCGTCCTGGACTCCGGTCGGTCCCGGCACCTACGAGCGGTTCATGGAGATACGGGTCTTCGATTGTTGGGTCCATGAACAGGACATCCGCAACGCGGTGGGACGGCCCGGACACGAATCCGGCCCCTGCGCCGAAGCGAGCCTCAACGAGATCGTCCGGGCGCTTGGATTCATCGTCGGCAAGAAGGCCGGGGCGCCGGACGGCTCGTCGGTCACCTTCGAGCTGACCGGTCCCATGGAGCGAACCATCCACGTGCTGGTGGAGGGCAAGGCGAAAGTGGTGCCTCAACTCGAGGGTGAGGCCACCGCCACCCTCCGGCTCGGCTCGACGTTATTCATGCGTTTGGCTTGCGGTCGGGTGGAACCTGAAGCTCACATTGCCGAGATCGAGATCGATGGAGATCTCGACCTGGCCCGCCAGGTCGCCACCAATCTGGCGTTCACCATATAGAAGTCCCGGCTGCGCGATATGGTTGCGCAAGAAACCTCTTCTTGCTGTTTGCGTGATTTGTCTGTGCTGCGGGGTTGCATATCTGGAAGATTTGTGAATATACCCGTTGACACCTCACCGTCAGTGCATGTACTGTCACAAATGGGTGTCGTGCACTGTGCGCGACGGGGCTGGTGTTTGAAGCGGTTCTTGGGGGAGAACCCGGTCGTTGTGGCCGAGTGCCAGGAGCTTGAGAAGCTGTCAGCCCCACCGGAGGGATAGGGCTGGGAGGCTTTCAATATGCAGGCGATCGCCATCGACCGTGGTATCAACCACGTCTTTCGTTCACGCAAGTCACGCGTGTTTCACGCAATCTTCATCACACTGGCGATGATCGCTGTCTACCTGCCCGCAGTAGCCGCGCCCGCTGGGGCGGCTGTCATCACGATCATCGATGATGGCGGCGCGGATGATGCGACCGGCCAGAGGGATCTGAGCCTCCTTACATTCGACGACTTCCCCAATCTCCCTCCCTTCGAGCACGTCGTTACCTGGCAGTGGGACGACACCGCCTGGTCAGGAGCCAATACGGGCGACGCGCAAGCGCTGTTCGACTCCGATGGGGATGGCTTCGCCAACTACTCGCTTCGTGTGGCCGTGGGTGGGTCGCCGGCCGTGTACAAGGGCATGACGTTGTATTCATGTTCCGACAACAAGCCTGATCGATGCACCTCGCCCAATACCGCTCTCAAGACGGACGCCAACCTCGACGGCGTATTGGACAGCGGAACCTCGACTGGCTCGACGGCTGTCGTCGCCAACGCGGATCCATTCCGCAATGCCACCCTTTTCCCGAATCATCAGCTTGCAAACAATCACAATGGCCCGAATGCAGCCAATGACGACACTGTGGCTACGGTCCGCATCGATCTGGCAGACATCCCTGCTGTCGGATCGATCACCCTCATCAATGTGTGTAGCCTTCCCTCGAGTTCGCCCGGCTCGGCTCCAAACGAGTGCGTCATCAATCCTGCTGCCGGCTTCCTCACCATCAAGAAGGTTGCTGCGGCCGATCCGGCTCTCGCGTTCACCTACAACCTCGGCGCTGGTCAGCAATCAACCACGGGCCTTTCCAGTTTCACCGCAAGCCAGAACAACTCTGAAGAGCTGATTCCGTTCGTGGCGGGCTCCTACTCTTTGTCTGAGGTCATTCCTGCTGGCTGGCAACTCGACGACGCCGTGTGCGCTCTATCAAGTGGCACCTCGACTGGCTCGCTCAGCGGGGCCACGGTTTCTGGAATCCAGATAAAGAGCCAAGAGCAAACAATTTGTACGTTCACGAACTCCCCGGCCGCAGTCGCTCCAGATATTTCGGTTGTGAAGACAGCCAATCCCACCTCCTTGGACGAACCGGGCGGTACGGTCACGTTTTCGGTCTTGGTGACCAACAATGCCCCCACTCCGACCGGCGATGCCACGCTCGACTCGCTCATGGACGACGTTTACGGCGACCTGTCGGTGTTGGCCGGTTCAACATGTGTCGTGCCACAGCCGTTGGCCGGCGGTGGTGGAACCTACTCCTGTTCTTTCAAAGCAGACCTGAACGGGGCACCCGGTTTCACCGAAACGGACACGGTCACAGCGGTGGCGAGCAACTCCGGTGGCACGGACACTGCCTCGGACGACGCGACGGTCACGATTGTCGATGTGCCGGCGGCGATTGAGATTTTGAAGTCGGCGACGCCGGACAATGTTGATGAGCCGGGCGGGTCGGTGACCTACTCCTTTGTGGTCAACAACTTGTCGACGGTGGATGAAGTGACGATCGACACGTTGGACGATGATTTGCTCAATGATCTGACGCTGGTGCCTGGTTCGACGTGTGTCGTGCCGCAGGTGATTGCTGCGGGTGGCTCGTATGACTGTTCGGTGACGGTTGACGTGTCGGGCAACGCTGGTGATGTGATCACCAACGTGGCGATCGCTTCTGGTCTTGATGATGACGGCAACCCTGTGTCCGATGATGACAACGCGGTCGTGACGGTCAATGATGTGCCGGCGGCGATTGAGATTCTGAAGTCGGCGACGCCGGACAATGTTGATGAGCCGGGCGGGTCGGTGACCTACTCCTTTGTGGTCAACAACTTGTCGACGGTGGATGAAGTGACGATCGACACGTTGGACGATGATTTGCTCGATGATCTGACGCTGGTGCCTGGTTCGACGTGTGTCGTGCCGCAGGTGATTGCTGCGGGTGGCTCGTATGACTGTTCGGTGACGGTTGACGTGTCGGGCAACGCTGGTGAAGTGATCACCAACGTGGCGATCGCTTCTGGTCTTGATGATGACGGCAACCCTGTGTCCGATGATGACAACGCGGTCGTGACGGTCAATGATGTGCCGGCGGCGATTGAGATTCTGAAGTCGGCGACGCCGGACAATGTTGATGAGCCGGGCGGGTCGGTGACCTACTCCTTTGTGGTCAACAACTTGTCGACGGTGGATGAAGTGACGATCGACACGTTGGACGATGATTTGCTCAATGATCTGACGCTGGTGCCTGGTTCGACGTGTGTCGTGCCGCAGGTGATTGCTGCGGGTGGCTCGTATGACTGTTCGGTGACGGTTGACGTGTCGGGCAACGCTGGTGAAGTGATCACCAACGTGGCGATCGCTTCTGGTCTTGATGATGACGGCAACCCTGTGTCCGATGATGACAACGCGGTCGTGACGGTCAATGATGTGCCGGCGGCGATTGAGATTCTGAAGTCGGCGACGCCGGACAATGTTGATGAGCCGGGCGGGTCGGTGACCTACTCCTTTGTGGTCAACAACTTGTCGACGGTGGATGAAGTGACGATCGACACGTTGGACGATGATTTGCTCAGTGATCTGACGCTGGTGCCTGGTTCGACGTGTGTCGTGCCGCAGGTGATTGCTGCGGGTGGCTCGTATGACTGTTCGGTGACGGTTGACGTGTCGGGCAACGCTGGTGAAGTGATCACCAACGTGGCGACCGCTTCTGGTCTTGATGATGACGGCAACCCTGTGTCCGATGATGACAACGCGGTCGTGACGGTCAATGATGTGCCTTCGAGCATTGAGGTGATCAAGCTGGCTGGTGGCGCCGACGACGGCACAGTCTTCAACATTGCCGAGCCTGGTGGGCTGGTTGGATTCTCGGTCACGATCACGAACACCTCGGCGACCGACACGGTCACCATCGACACGATCACGGATACCATCTTCGGCAACCTGATCGGAGCGACCGATAGCGATTGCGTGGCACTGACGCTTGACCCAGGCGAGAGTGATACTTGCACTTTCGACCGGGTGGTCAGTGGCAACGCCGGCGACTCCGAGACCAACATCGTGGAGGCCTCGGGTCTCGACGACGACAACCTCCCGGTCTCAGATACCGACGACGCCGTCGTGACGATCACCGACGTGCCGTCTGCCGTCTCGATGACCAAGACAGCGAGCCCCGGCAGTCTCGATGAGCCAGGTGGCGACGTCACCTTCACCTTCACAGTCAACAACGACTCAGCGGTGGATTCGGTGACGATCGACTCGCTGAGCGACGACACGTTCGGTGATCTGAATGGTCAGGGTGACTGTTCTGTGCCGCAGACCATTTTGGCGGGCGACAGCTACAGCTGCTCGATCACGGTGTTCGTTGGCGGCAACGCCGGTGACACCCACACCAACGTGGCCACCGCATCCGGGCTCGACGACGACGGTAACCCGGTGTCCGCAGCGGACGACGAAACGGTGACGATCGACGACGTTCCGTCGTCGATCATGACGACCAAGACGGCTAACCCCACGTCCGTGCCGGAGACCGGTGGCGACGTCACCTTCACCATCACGGTGGAGAACACCTCTGCGGTCGATAGCGTGACGATCAACAGCGTTGTCGACAGCCAGTTTGGTGATGTATCTGGCTCATGTGCTCCTGCGCTGCCGGCGACCCTGTTGCCCGTTGAGAGCGTCACGTGCTCCTTCACGGAGTTCATCTCCGGTGACGCACCAGGCAGCCACACCAACGTGGCTACCGCAACCGGTGAAGACGACGACGGCAACCCGGTCGAAGACGAGGACGACGAGGACGTGCCCTTCGAGGACGTCCTGCCCGACATCTCAATAGAGAAGACAGCGGATCCGACAAGTGTGCCAGAGACCGGTGGCGACGTGACGTTCACGTTCGTGACCACCAACAACAGCTCCGAGGCTGCAACGCTCGATTCGTTGGTGGACGACACGTTGGGCGATCTCAACACGCAGGGTGACTGCGCACTTCCACAGCCGCTGGCCCCCAGCGGGGACGCCGGCGACAGCTACTCGTGTTCGATCAAGGTGTTCTTGTCGGCTGACGATTTGGCGGACCATGTCAATGTGGTGACGGCGACGGCGTCGGATGACGACGGCAACAGCACCGCCGATGACGATGACGCAACGGTGACGTTCACTGATGTGGCGCCTGAGATTGAGGTGACGAAGTCGGCTTCGCCGTCGTCGGTGCCTGAGACCGGTGGCGATGTGACGTTCACGTTCTTGGTCGAGAACATCGGCCAGGAGGATGTGACGCTCACCAGCCTCACGGACACGGTGTTCTTGGATCTGAATGGTCAGGGTGACTGTGTCACTGGTGGCTTGATCCTGATCGGCGGCGACTATTCGTGTTCGATCACGGTGTTCCTGTCGGGAGACGATTTGGCGGACCATGTCAACGTGGCCACTGCTGTGGCAACGGATGACGACGGCACCACGGACGAAGACTCCGACGACGAGACTGTCACGTTCGACGACGTACTGCCGGCGATTGACGTCACGAAGACGGCTGATCCGACATCAGTGCCGGAGACCGGCGAGAACGTGACGTTCACGTTCTTGGTAGAGAACATCGTCAGGTGAAGCCGCCACGCTCGACTCGTTGAACGATGACACGTTCGGCGATCTCAGCGGTCAGGGCACCTGCCTTCTGCCGGCGGCTCTCGCAGCCAACGACGGTGTTCCGGGCAGCGGGCTCGACACCTACTCGTGTTCGATCACGGTGTTCTTGTCGGCGGATGATCTGGCACCGCACACGAATGTGGTGACGGCGACAGCGTCGGATGACGACGGCAACAGCACCGCCGATGACGATGACGCAACGGTGACGTTCACTGATGTGGCGCCTGAGATTGAGGTGACGAAGTCGGCTTCGCCGTCGTCGGTGCCTGAGACCGGTGGCGATGTGACGTTCACGTTCTTGGTCGAGAACATCGGCCAGGAGGATGTGACGCTCACCAGCCTCACGGACACGGTGTTCTTGGATCTGAATGGTCAGGGTGACTGTGTCACTGGTGGCTTGATCCTGATCGGCGGCGACTATTCGTGTTCGATCACGGTGTTCCTGTCGGGAGACGATTTGGCGGACCATGTCAACGTGGCCACTGCTGTGGCAACGGATGACGACGGCACCACGGACGAAGACTCCGACGACGAGACTGTCACGTTCGACGACGTGCTGCCGGATGTCTCGATCACCAAGACGGCGGACCCGACGTCGGTGTCCGAGCCTGGGGCGAACGTCGAGTTCACGATCATCGTGACCAACAACTCGCTCGAGGATGCGACCATCGATTCGTTGGTCGATTCCGACTTCGACCTCGCCGCCAACTGTGCGGATGCGGTCGGGACGGTGCTTGGTTCCGGAGCGACCTACACCTGCGTGTTCACGGAGTTCATTGCCGGCAACGTCGGCGAGGACCACCAGAACACTGCGACCGTGGTTGCCAGTGACAATGAGGGCAACAGCGACACGGAGTCCGACAGCGCCGACGTGACCATCGTCGATGTGGCTCCGGCGGTGTCGATTGTGAAGGATGGTGAGGCGACGATCAATGAGGGTGGCGATACGGCTACCTATTCGATCGAGATCACCAACAACTCGGTGTCGACGGATCCGGTGACGGTGACGTCGCTGACCGATGACCAGTTCGGTGATTTGTTGCCTGAGGCCGAGACGGCCGATGTGGTGGCACCGCACGATCGTGCTGGACCCGGGTGATTCGTTCAGCTTCTCGTTCGATCGGGATCTGACTCTGGATGTGGGTGAGACTCACACCAACGTGGCGACTGTGGTTGCTGCTGATGATGAGGGCACCACTGCTACTGACAACGACGACCACACTGTGGGCGCCGTCGATGTGGCTCCGGCGGTGTCGATTGTGAAGGATGGTGAGGCGACGATCAATGAGGGTGGCGATACGGCTACCTATTCGATCGAGATCACCAACAACTCGGTGTCGACGGATCCGGTGACGGTGACGTCGCTGACCGATGACCAGTTCGGTGATTTGTTGCCTGAGGCCGAGACGGCCAACGGTGGCCCGATCACGCTGAACCCGGGTGATTCGTTCAGCTTCTCGTTCGATCGGGATCTGACTCTGGATGTGGGTGAGACTCACACCAATGTGGCGACTGTGGTTGCTGCTGATGATGAGGGCACCACTGCTACTGACAACGACGACCACACTGTGGGCGCCGTCGATGTGGCTCCGGCGGTGTCGATTGTGAAGGATGGTGAGGCGACGATCAATGAGGGTGGCGATACGGCTACCTATTCGATCGAGATCACCAACAACTCGGTGTCGACGGATCCGGTGACGGTGACGTCGCTGACCGATGACCAGTTCGGTGATTTGTTGCCTGAGGCCGAGACGGCCAACGGTGGCCCGATCACGCTGAACCCGGGTGATTCGTTCAGCTTCTCGTTCGATCGGGATCTGACTCTGGATGTGGGTGAGACTCACACCAATGTGGTGACTGTGGTTGCTGCTGATGATGAGGGCACCACTGCTACTGACAACGACGACCACACTGTGGGCGCCGTCGATGTGGCTCCGGCGGTGTCGATTGTGAAGGATGGTGAGGCGACGATCAATGAGGGTGGCGATACGGCTACCTATTCGATCGAGATCACCAACAACTCGGTGTCGACGGATCCGGTGACGGTGACGTCGCTGACCGATGACCAGTTCGGTGATTTGTTGCCTGAGGCCGAGACGGCCAACGGTGGCCCGATCACGCTGAACCCGGGTGAGTCGTTCAGCTTCTCGTTCGATCGGGATCTGACTCTCGATGTGGGTGAGACTCACACCAACGTGGCGACTGTGGTTGCTGCTGATGATGAGGGCACCACTGCTACTGACAACGACGACCACACTGTGGGCGCCGACGATGTGGCTCCGGCGGTGTCGATTGTGAAGGATGGTGAGGCGACGATCAATGAGGGTGGCGATACGGCTACCTATTCGATCGAGATCACCAACAACTCGGTGTCGACGGATCCGGTGACGGTGACGTCGCTGACCGATGACCAGTTCGGTGATTTGTTGCCTGAGGCCGAGACGGCCAACGGTGGCCCGATCATGCTGAACCCGGGTGATTCGTTCACCTTCTCGTTCGATCGGGATCCTGACTCTCGATGTGGGTGAGACCCACACCAACGTGGCGACTGTGGTTGCTGCTGATGATGAGGGCACCGACTGCTACTGACAACGACGACCACACTGTGGGCGCCGACGATGTGGCTCCGGCGGTGTCGATTGTGAAGGATGGTGAGGCGACGATCAATGAGGGTGGCGATACGGCTACCTATTCGATCGAGATCACCAACAACTCGGTGTCGACGGATCCGTTGACGGTGACGTCGCTGGTCGATGACCAGTTCGGTGATCTGTTGCCTGAGGCCGAGGCGGCCTACGGTGGCGGGACCGACCGATCGTGCTGAACCCGGGTGAGTCGTTCAGCTTCTCGTTCGATCGGATCCTGACTCTCGATGTGGGTGAGACCCACACCAACGTGGCGACTGTGGTTGCTGCTGATGATGAGGGCACCGACTGCTACTGACAACGACGACCACACTGTGGGCGCCGACGATGTGGCTCCGGCGATCAGCGTCGACAAGACGGCCGATCAGCTCGAGGTGTTCGCACCAGGCGAGGACGTCACGTTCACGGTCGTGATCGAGAACAACAGTGTCTCGACCGACCCGGTGACGATCGACAGCCTCGATCGACGATGATCCACGGCGATCTGAACGGTCAGGGCGACTTGCTCGCTGCCGCAGACGATCCAGCCCGGCAACAGCTACACCTGCTCGTTCACGGTGCTCGTCGACGGCGACGAGACAGACGTCGTCACGGCAAGCGGTACCGACGACGAGGGCACCCCGGTGTCCGGCTCCGACGACGCCTACGTCGAGATGATCAACCCGTCGATCGCGATCGAGAAGTCGACCAACGGCTTCGACGCCGACACGGCGCCCGGTCCGGAGATCCTGGAAGGCGCAGCGGTCAACTGGGCGTACCTCGTCACCAACGACGGTGACGTGGCGCTCGAGAACGTCAGTGTCGTCGACGACCAGGGCGTTGCGGTCTCCTGTCCGCAGGACACGCTTGCGGTCGGTGAGTCGATCACGTGTACGGCGTCCGGTATCTCGGTAGCGGATCAGTACGCCAACCTGGGTACTGCCTACGCGACGCACACCGATGTCGACGGAGACACCGCCAACCGCTCGGACAGACGATCCGAGCCACTACTTCGGCGCGACGCCGTCGGTGGACATCGTCAAGACGTTCGCCGATGACAGCGTGATCGCCGGTGGTGCTGGGAGCTCGTTCACCCTGGTCGTGACGAACGACGGCAACGTCGATCTCGACGACGTGTCGGTGTTCGATGACGTCGACGACCGGCTCGACGGTCACCGGCGTCTCGGCACCGGCCGGTGCTGACGATGACAGCGACGGCGACGCTCAGACCGTCGAGTGGCTGATCGCCAGCCTCGGCGTCGGTGAGTCGGTGACGATCACGGTGAACTTCGCCGTCGCGTCCAGTCGAAGAGGCCAACGGTGCGGCGGGCTCAACGATGCGCCGAGCGTCAGCAACACGGCGACCGTGTCGGACACCTACACCGATGACTCGGGCAACAGCACTGGACATCGGCGACGAAGACAGCGACACCATCGACATCCTGGTCGACATCAACCTGTCGATCGTCAAGACGTTCGACCCGACCGAGGTGCCGCAGGGCACGCTGCAGTCGTTCACCATCGAGGTGAGCAACGCTGGTCCGTCGGATGCGCGTTGACGTGTTCGGTGACGGACATCGGTGAACACGCTCGCTCGAGGTGCACGGGCGTCACGCGTCACGTCGGCGCCGGTGACTGCTCGGCGAGCGCCGGCCAGGAAGTGGACTGTACGGTCCAGATCCCGGCCGGTCGAGTCGGTGACGATCACGGTCGACTACCTGACGGCGCCGTTCCTCGATGAGGATTCGCCGTACGGAACGCTCGGCGGTGACGACTTCCGGTTCGTGTTCGTGAACGGGAGCATCCTCGAAGGCTCGACGTCGACCGGCGAGGTGTTCCTCGACGGGGTGGATGTCAGTGCGACGTGGACGATCATCACCAGCCTGACGAGGAACGACATCGTCTTCGATCCGCCGGGCGCCGATCCGGCGTTCGAGATGCACCTGTCGTGCTCCGATCCCTTCACGGGTGGTTGGGGTGACACCGCAGGTCCGGTCGAGGGTGTCGACGTCAACTGGCAGATCGCGTTCTTCTCGATCGCTCGCTACAACAACAACGGGTACATCAAGAACTGCGGCAACGTGGTGAACGACTTCGACGTGCCGAACACGGCGTTCGCCGACAGGCACCGACTCGTTCGGGACGGAGACCGTCTCCGATGACGCCACCGTTACGGTCGGGCCGGGCATCACCATCGATCGCCTGCAGACGAAGGGCAAGCGCCTCACGGTTCGCTTGACCAACTTCACGGGCGACGACAAGGCGATCGTGGACGTCTCGGCCGAGTGGCCGAATAGCAACGGCAACCTGACGAAGGTCTGGCTGACGCAGGACGTGAGCACGGTGATCTGGCAGGGGAGCGACGCCGCCCACTGATGCGCTCTGCTCGACGCGAGCGTCTCTGGCTGGAACGGGGCAACGCTCCTGACCGGTGAAGGGATCCTGAGGTTCGACTTCAAGAACAAGGTCGCCAACAGCGGCTACACGATCCGGGTCAACTTCTCGGACGGGACGTTCCTGGACATCAACCAATAGGGAGACATGCGAGCGCCGGAGAGGCTCGGGCGAAAGCCCGGGTCTCTCCCACCAGGGGCCGGGCTTCACGCCCGGCCCCTCAGTGTTGGTGGATACGTTCCGGCCGCACGGGCCGGAGGGTCAGTGTCGTCAGGTGGGCTGGTGGCGGTGGTCGACCGCGATCGTGAAGCGCCCCCGGAGCAGGCCCGGTTTGGTGTCCAACCGGGTTTGTTGAGCCCACTTGACCAGTTGGGGTGCGACGAGGATCTCCACGCCGTCCTGCTCGACTCGTTCGTAGACGTCGAGGTTCTTGCCTTTCAGATAGGTGTCGACCGACACCTCGAGGGTCCCCCCTCAACTGATGGGCGGGATGAAATCCAACGCAATGACCCCACCCTTCTTGCGGGCCAGTTGGATGGCGTCTGCGCTGATCTGGAGATCCATGTCAATCCGCCAAGGCCGCGATGGCCACCTGGGCATCGAACGTCGTCGAGCAGCGGAGCGAGTTCGTCGGCATCCAGGAACGATCCCGTCAGGCTGTTGCGGGCGATCGTCTCCACTTCTTCGCGTTCCAATCCGAGGGCCCGGATGGTGGCGTCGTAGTTGGCCCCGATGTAGCCGCCGAAATACGCCGGGTCGTCGGAGTTGATCGTCACCTTCACGCCGGCGTGCAGCATCTTCCGCAGCGGATGTTCGGCCAGGTCCTGCACCACCTGCAGCCTCAGATTCGACAGGGGACACATGGTGAGCGGAGTCCGGTCGGCCACCAGACGGGCCATGAGCGCCTCATCCTCGATGGCCCGGAACCCGTGATCGATCCGCTCCGCCCCCAGGACGTCCAACGCCTGCCAGATGTACTCCGGTGGTCCCTCTTCGCCGGCATGGGCCACGGTGCGGAGCCCTTCGCTCCTGGCCAGCTCGAAGACATCCGCGAACTTCTCAGGTGGATGGCCCAGTTCCGACGAATCCAAACCGACCCCGAGGAGACGATCTTTGTGCGGCAGGGCTGATTCGAGGGTGGCCATGGCTTCGGCTCCCGACAGATGGCGCAGGAAACACAGGATCAGACCCGTAGATATGCCGAACTCCTCGGAGCGATCGAGGGCCGCCCCGATACCGTCGAGCACCGTCTCCAGAGGCGAGGCCGCGGTCGGTGTGGGTTTGGGGGTCGAAGAAGATCTCGGCACGCCGAACTCCGTCGGCTGCGGCCCGCTGGAGGTACGCCAAGGTGAGGTCCCGGAAATCCTCGGCCGTCTGCAGAACCCCGGCCCCCTGGTAGTAGATGTCGAGGAAAGACTGCAGGTCGGTGAAGTCGTAGGCGGCCCGAAGGTCGTCCACGTTCGGGAATCGGGTCTCCACCCCGTTGCGGGTCGCCAGTTCGAAGAGGAGCTCCGGCTCGAGCGTCCCTTCGATGTGGAGATGCAGTTCGGCTTTGGGAAGACTTCGCATGAACGCGTCCATGATGACCTCTTCGTCCTGTTTCGTTGGTCCAGAATACGGGGAAACCTTGCGGTATGCCGAGCTCTGGAGGGACTCGTTCTGCTCGGCGGCCGCCGTAGACTCGCGTTCGTGGAAACATCCGTCCCCCCTCGGCCCGGCTCAGCCACCCCCAACGGCCATCGGCTCGCCTCGGTGGCGGTTCCCAGCGAGCACGGTGGCTGGAGCCTCACCCTCGAACCCGTCATTCTGGGTCTGCTGGTCCGGCCATCCTGGGCAGGCCTGGCCCTCGGGGCGGCCGCCCTCTTCGGTTTCCTCGTGCGCACGCCCCTCAAGCTCGCCATCGTCGACCGCCGGCGCGGGCGGCGTCTCCCTCGCACCGAGCTGGCCGAGAAGGTGGCGGCCGGAGAACTCGTGGTGCTGGTCGCTCTCTTCGCCACTTCGCTGGCTCTTGGGGACCGTCGGCTGATCTGGCCGCTCCTCGCGGCCGCCCCGCTGGTGGCCGTCGGCTTCTGGTACGACGTGCGCTCCCGAAGCCGGCGCCTCATTCCCGAGCTGGCCGGCACCATCGGCATCGGCTCGGTCGCCGCCGCCATCGCCCTGGCCGGGGGAGGCTCTGTCTCTTTGGCGAGCGGGTTGTGGCTGGTGGCTGCTGCGCGCGCCGTCGCGGCAGTGCTCTTCGTGCGCGTCCAGCTGAAGAGGGCCAAGCAGCAGCCGTTCAAGCTGGCTTCCAGCGACAGTGCTCAGGCGGTGACCGTTTCGGCCGTGGGCGCCGGGGCGGTGGCCGGGATCGTGCCATGGCTCGGGTGGGGAGCGATCGTGATTCTGGGCCTCACCCACGTGTGGCTGGTGCGGCGCCCCCCACCGTCGGCCCCTATGGTCGGCGCTCAGCAGGTTGTCCTGGGTCTGTTCGTGGTGCTCACCGTCGGCCTGGCGATTCTCGCTCCCTGAACCGCTCCGGAGGCGCCCGAGTTCGCTCGTCTGGCCCCGATGGTTGGCTCCCTTCTCTGGTGTGCATCATCCACCGGTTGTGCCTTGACAGGACCGTCGACCCGGCGCGACCCTCGAATAAGCGGCGGGCTCAACAACCGAAGGGGGAGATATGCGTTCCACCACCCATTCTCGGGATGACGGGCCAGGTTCGTTCGTCGTTGATCTCGACATCGATGCCGCAACCGTTCGGCTCCTCGAAACGCCCTATGGGCTCATGGTCAACCTCGAGGGCTTCGCCGCGTCAGGGGAGGTCGGAGGGCCCGGATTCCCCAGCAAGACGATTCGCGTGGCGCTGCCGGCGGACACCCAGCCGGATCATCTGAGCTGGGAGGTCAAGGCCAGCCACGTGCTCAGCCGCCGGCCGGTCCTCATCGCGCCGCTCCAGCTTCCTCAGGCCGGCGTGGACGACGAGCCAGTCGAGCACCCATCGGGCACCGACGGCGACAAGCCGGAAGGCACCCTCGGGCTTCGGCCGTCCTCGACCAAGATCATCGAAGAACCATTGGTCGAGCCACTACCTCGTCCGCGGTTCGTGTCGCCGATTCCCGAGTTGTACCGGAAAGAAGTCGAGACACCCCGGCCGCCCGCCCGGCTGGTGGCCACCGAGCAGATCGGCCTCACGCCGATCGCCGTCATAGAAATCAACCCCGTGATCTACCGCGAGGACGGCAGCCTGCATCTGATCACGTCCCTGGAACTCACCATCGAACACCGGCCCGCCGCCCACCGGCTCGGCCCGCCAGAGCAGATCACCTCGCGAGCTCAAGCCACCCGACTCGTCGAGATGGCCCAGATGCTGGTCGTGAATCCTGACTTGGTGTGGGACATCACCCCGCTCTACCCGGAACTGATCACCGACATCGATTACCTCATCGTGACCGACGATCAGCGCTGGGATGCCACCGCCAAGGCTCCCACCGGAGCGGCCGGCAATCTGACGGCCGAGTTCGAGCGTTTGGCCGAGTGGAAGCGGCGCAGAGGGCTCCGGGCTCGCGTCGTCACCATCTCCGACATCGTCGCCGGGCGGTACGGAAACTTCACGGCCGGAGCCAGGGATCTCCAGGAGGTCATTCGCGGCTTCCTCCGCTGGGCCCACCAACACTGGGGAGTCGCCTGGGTCCTGCTCGGCGGGGACGTCGCCATCCTCCCCATGCGGCAAGTCCCGGGTGCGGCAGAAGGACACGTCGACACCGGAACGACCAACCCTCCCGAAAAGAACCGTTCGTTCTGGGCGGGTACCTACCTGAAGATGCACGTCGACCGTCCCGGATTGTGGTTCCCGGCCAACGCGGCCGGCCTGACGCTGACGCGCCCCGACACCGGTCTCGCCATCCCATACGACGCCACCGGAGGAGCGGCTCTCGGGTGGCACTTCACCACCGACGACACCTACGCCACCTCGACTGCCGCCCCTACCAAGTACGTGCGGGTGAACGGCAGCGCCGCCCAGATCGACGCCAAGCTCCAGTGGATCTACCAGTGGAATCACCTGCCCACCGACCTCTACTACGCCAGCCTGATCGGCCCTCACTACGGCCAGAGTGGCATCCATGACTGGGACCTCACCAGCAACGGCGTCTACGGTCAGCACACCGGCAATGTCGACTTCGACGGAGTGGAGTACCGGGCGGACGTCAGTCTTGGACGGGCGCCGGTTTCCTCCACCACACAAGCGGCGGGATTTGTCGACAAGGTCATTGCCTATGAGAGCTTCCGGAAGCCGAACGGGTCAGCCCTCGACGCTTCGTGGACCCGCAAACTGCTGATGGTGTCCTCCAACTGGGGAGGCCGTCGGTGGGTCGGGCCAAGCGCCGCCAACCCTCCCGGAGACTGGCAGTATTTCCACGGAGCCGGCGCCGCCCACAGCCTCATTCACCTGAAGGAGGCGTTCGAGACGCTGGAATGGCGCCTCCTGGCGCAAGTGTCTCCCACAGACGTGCGGGTGCTTCCGTACCACCGGTCTGCCGGGCCGTCCGTCCGGGGATGGAAATACACGATAAGCAACACGAACCTGTCGGCCAGCGAAACCGCCATCACGATATTCGGCACGACGTTCCACATTCCCAAGCCCACCGAATGGGCAGCGGTGTTCGGGCAGGCCGTCGAACTCCAGCCGACCGGTTTCATCTTCGACTTCACCAACGCCGACGGATCGTTGCGTGATCAAGAAGAACTCCGTGAGCAGGTCGCCGCCGATTTTCCCGCCATCAACGACGTCACGCGCTTGTACGAGGACGAGGTCGACCTCACTCCGGCGCAGGTTGCGGCCGCGCCTATTGCCCATCTCACTTCCGATCGACTGCGAGATGCGCTCAACGATGGGCAGCACATCGTGAGCTTGTCGGGCCACGGCGGGTCGGGGGGATGCTGCGGTCTTTCGCTGGGCATGGCCGACGCCCTTCACAACGGAATGGAGTCGTTCATCGGGTACGCCGACTCCTGCCTGACCAACCAGTTCGATGCCGAGGACGCGGTGTCCGAACATCTGCTCTACAACCCCGGTGGCGGGGCCGTCGCCTACATCGGCAACAGTCGATTCTCGTGGATCGGAGTGGGAGACAACTTCCAGCGCCGGTTCTTCGAGAGGCTCACCACGACCCGTCACCTCGGACTCCTGAATGACACCCGGTGCTCGATGGTCAACGAAGCGACCGGATTCTGGAAGCTCTACAACAAGTGGGCGATCTTCAGCCTCAACTTGATGGGCGATCCCGAGATGCCCGTGTGGTCGTCCCCGCCGCGGTCCATGCAGGTGCAGATGCCCCATGACCTCGACAGGAGGGTCTCCTTCGTCGTCACCGTGCGGCGCACGCAGTTCGGTCTGAGCTTTCCACTGGTCGGAGCCGCGGTGACGATCGAACAGGGCTCTTTCCGCCGGACCGTCAAGACGAACGCAATCGGACTGGCGCACTTCGACATCGCCGGCACCGCGTTGGGGGCCATCGAGGTGACCGTCACCAAGATCGGCTACCTGCCCGTGTTCGAGACGGTCGAGGTCGTTGGGCCGGCGTGGGTGCGGGGCAATGTCAGGGTGGTCGCCCACCAGAATCCGAATGCTCACCGGACGTTGATCGAACTCGAACTGGATACAGCCATTGCGGGTGACCAGAGGCGCAGCTGGCTGGCCCGTGACGACAAGAGCGACTACCGGATCATCCTCGACGCGGTCACCGACGCCTACATCTCGGATGAGAAGATCAGCCTGTACGTGGCGAGCATCGAGGAGCACGGCACCGTCGAACGGTTCCGGTTTGGTCCCTTCCCGATGCTCATCGCAGCCGCGGATCTCCGGCGCGAACGGATCGCCTTCCCCGAACGGTTCCTGGCAAGCGCGGAGATGGACCTGGTTGCAGTCGCCGCAGATGTGGTGTCCGATGGTGGGGCCGAAACCTCCTCGCCTGCCAAGGCTCAGGTGGTCGACCTCCGGGAGGAAGAGGAGGCGCCGGCCCATTCGTCTTGAGGGTTGACGGCCCGGCAATTCTCGCTCCCTGAACCCGACCCGGCTGCGCCGGGATTGGTAGCTTCGGCTGAAAGAAATGCCGTCTGGACCGGCTCGCTGGGACCTATGCCACTGGGAGAACCGGACGGCCGGCGGCATCCTGGCGGGAACGCCCAACGACGAGGAGTTTTGTCATGCGTAGTTTTGCAGGTCGCGACATTCTGTCCCTGGAGGGATTCGAGCGAGCCGAGTTCGAGCACGTCTTCGAAATTGCGGACCGTTTCGAGCCTGTTCCCCGTGGACGCCGAAATCTGGACCTCCTTCGCGAGAAGATCCTCGTCACCGCCTTCTACCAGCCGTCGACCCGCACCCGACTGGCCCACGAGTCAGCCATGCTGCGCCTCGGCGGGAGCGTGACCGGATTCGCAGATCCGAAGATGACCCGGGCAGGCGACTTCTATCAGGAGTCGATGAAGGACACCGTCCACATGCTCGAGTACTACGGCGATGTCATCGTGATGCGTCATCCCCTCCAAGGTGCCCCGCAGGAGGCGGCCAAGTGGGCCTCCATCCCGGTCATCAACGCCGGCGACGGCTGGGGCGAGCATCCCACGCAGGTCCTCACCGACCTCTACACCACCACCCGCGAGATGGGCAGCGTGGACGGCAAGACCTTCGTGGCGGTCGGAGACTGGCGCATGCGGACCATGCATTCGCTGGCCCATGCCCTCACCCAGTTCGACGCCGAGATCATCTACATCACGCCCGATGAGTTGGCGCCAGACCAGGAGTTCCTCGACACCGTGAAGAGCCGTGGACTGCGGATCGAGCGGGCCGAGCACATCGACGAGGTCGTCGACCGCGCAGACGTGTTCTACGTCGAACCGGTCATCCAAGCCGACTACACCAAAGCTCGCGATGAGCGCGGCGAAGACCTCGCCGGGACACCGGCGAACTACAAGATCACCGCAGACCTTCTGGCGAAGAAGGCCAAGTCCTCGTCGATCGTGCTCCACTCCCTGCCCCGCATGGACGAGCTGACGATGGACGTCGACGACACCCGTCACGCCCGCTACTGGCAAGAGGCCTACTACGGCGTCGTGATGCGCATGGCCCTCCTCGGTCTGGTGCTGGGAGCAGTCGAATGAACACCGGACTCCACGGACGCGACATGATCACCACCCAGGAGTGGACCCGCGAAGAGCTGGACACGGTCCTGGAAGTGGCGAAGCGCCTCAAGATGGACCGAGCCCTCGGCGCGGCCCATCCGCATCTGCGGGACAAGGTCCTGGCCATGTTGTTCTTCTTCTCGTCCACCCGCACTCGAGCGAGCTTCGAGGCGGGCATGGCGCAACTGGGCGGTCACGCTCAGTTCATCGAGTCGAAATCGACGCAGATCGCCCACGGCGACACCGCCAAGGAGATCGGCACGATTCTCGGTCGCTACAACGACGGCCTCGCCATCCGCCAGGTCGACTGGGGCGTAGGCAACGAGTACATCCGGGCGGTCGCCGAGGCGTCGCGTGTTCCGGTCCTCAACATGCAGTGCGACATGTATCACCCGCACCAGGCGCTCGCCGACGTGCTGACCATTCTCGAGAAGAAGGGTGATCCACGCCGCGTCACGCTCGACGTGAGCTACGCCTACGCCGACAGCTACCAGAAGCCCATTTCGGTGCCACAGAGCCTCATCCTCCTGGCGACGCGGTTCGGGATGAACGTCCGGCTCGCCCGGCCGCCCGAATTCGCTCTCATGCCAGAGATCATGGGCCAGGCGGAGGACAACGCTCGCCGGCACGGTGGTTCATTCGAGGTGATGGAGAGCTTCGAGGACGGTATTCGAGGCGCCGACGTGGTGTACGCCAAGTCGTGGGGCGCCATGACGGCCACCTCGGACCTCGAGGAGTCTGCCGCCATCGGTGCGAAGTACCAGGACTGGATCGTCGATGAGGCCCGGATGGCTCTCGCCGATCCCGAGGGGATCTACATGCATCCGCTCCCTGCGGACCGCAACATCGAGGTGACCGACGCCGTGATCGACGGTCCCCAGAGTGCCGTATACGACCAGGCAGAAAACCGCCTTCACGTCCAAAAGGCCGTGATGGCGCTCACCATGTAAGAGCCGATCGAGAAGCCCGGGGCCTCCGTGTCCCGGGCTTTCCGTCTTTCGAGAAAGAGGACGTTCATGAAACGAGCCGTCGTGGCGATCGGAGGCAACAGCCTCATCACCGACCCACAACATCAGTCGGTTGAGGACCAGTACATTGCCGCCGCCGAGACCGACCACCATATCGCCGCGATGGTGGCGGCAGGTTGGGAGGTCGTGGTCACCCACGGCAACGGCCCGCAGGTGGGGTTCATCCTTCGCAGGTCCGAACTGGCGCGCGGCGAACTCCACGAAGTACCCCTCGACGTGTGCGGAGCCGACACCCAAGGTGCCATCGGTTACATGCTGCAGCAGAACCTCATCAACGATCTGCGCGACGATGGGTATCGATCGTGGCGTCGCCACCATCGTCACCCAGGTCGAGGTGGCCGCCGACGATCCCGCGTTTCAGGCTCCCGCCAAGCCCATTGGTTCGTTCTTCAGTGAAGAGGAAGCCAAGGAGCGCCGAGACAACGAGGGGTGGGATGTCGTCGAGGATGCCAACCGAGGCTGGCGACGGGTGGTGGCATCGCCTCGCCCGGTCCGCGTGGTCGAGATCGAGGCCATCCGCAGACTCCTGGACGGCTTCGTGGTCATTGCCGCCGGGGGAGGAGGCATTCCGGTCGTGGCAGACGAGGACGGCAACCTCCGAGGCGTCGCCGCGGTCATCGACAAGGACCACGCTTCGGCGCTGCTCGCCAATCTCCTCGACGCAAACGTTCTGGTCATCTCGACGTCGATCGAACAGGTCGCCCTCGACTTCGGGACACCCGAACAACGCTTCGTGTCGGAGATGACCCTGGCCGACGCCAAACGGTATCTTGCCGAAGGCACTCATTTCAAGCCGGGGTCGATGGCCCCCAAGATCGCCGCCGTGATCGACTTCCTCGAAGGCGGAGGCGAGCGGGCCATCATCACGAGCCCTGCCAACATTCCACTCGCATTGGAGGGAAAGGCAGGCACGAGGATCGTCCGGTAGAGACCATCCACCGGGCGGGAGTGGCGTACCCTTGGCGGAGGACAGCAACGAAGGCGGGAGTATTTCATGAGCGAGTTGACGGGCAAAGTGGTCGCCATCACCGGAGCGACGGCAGGGATCGGTCGGGCCACGGCGCGGGCCGTGGTGGCCGAAGGCGCATCGGCGGTCGTGGGAGGTCGGAGGCGCCAACGACTCGATGAGCTGGAAGCCGAGCTCGGCGAGGCGGTGCTGGGCGTCGAGATGGACGTTCGCGATCCCGACGCCTCCCGTCGAATGGTCGACGCGGCGGTCGAGCGTTACGGGAAGCTCGACGTGATGGTTGCCAACGCCGGAATCGGCGCGTACGGCGGCATCATGGACCTGACCGACGAGAAGCTCGCCGACCATGATGGATACCAATGTCGCCGGAACGGTCTGGCCGATCCGTGCGGCCGTGCCTCACTTCTTCGAGACGGGCGAGGGCGACATCGTCATCGTGGCTTCCGTCGCTGGGCTACGTGGTGCGCGGTGATGAGGCGGTCTATGCGGCAACGAAGTTTGCTCAGGTGGGTCTGGCCGGGCGGTCTGGACCGCGAATTGCGCGACAAGAACATCCGGGTCAGCACCATCTGCCCCGGCGGCACTGCCACCGAGTTCGCCATGGGTGCCGGTCGTACGCCCGACATGCCGGGTCTCGCCGACATGATGCGTCCCGAGAACATCGCCGACGCCGTCGTCACCGTCCTCAGCCAACCCGCCACCATGCGGACGCTCGTCTGGTCGATGCGGAGCACGCAGGAACCCGACTGAGACCAGGAGATGAGACAGGCGCGGGAGACAGGCCAGTGAAACGGGCCAGTGAGACAGGCCAGTGAAACGGGGAGAAGTGCTTTGAGCGGAACCATGGAATCAGACCGGTCGGAGGTCCCCCGGTGGCTCAACATTCTTGTGAGGGCCCTCCTCTACACGCCGGGGATTCAACGCCTGATCGGCAAGTCGCTCGCCCTGCTCATGGTCACCGGCCGCAAGACGGGCCGGCGCTATACGATCCCGGTCAGTTACAGCCGGCATGGCGACGACGCGATCGTTCTCACCGGCGCGTCGCGCCTGTGGTGGCGCAACCTGGCGACGAATCCGTATGTTCGGATCCGCCTCGCCGGACGTACCTACCGGGGCACGGCCTCGGCCAAAGTGGCCGGCGAGGCCGATTTCCAGACACTGATCGTCTTCTTGACCGGCCGCAAGATCGACGCCAAAGCTCATGGCGTGCGACTCGGCCCCGACGGCCGTCCCAATGAGGAGGACATCCGCCGGGTGCTGGGTGAGATCGTGTTGATTCGCGTGACCGTGGTTGCCCGGGTTCGCGACCGGCGCGGGTTGCCGGTGCGGACCGCACCACTCGCCCCCCTGCCAGCCGCTCGGCCCGCCGGAACGCAGGCCGCCACCCACGAGGGGTGACGCCTGGCCCCGATCAGACGACGCCGATTATCTGGCGCCGATCAGACGGTGCCGGTGGCGGTGTAGCTGTCGGGGCGGCGGTCCCTGAAGAACTGCCAGTAGTTGCGGGTCTCTTCGATCATGGTCATGTCGAGGTCACGAACCACCACCTCGTCGGCGGTGTCCGAGGCGGCCTCACCGACGATCCGTGCCCTGGGATCCACGAAGTAGGACGAGCCGTAGTAATCGGTGTCTTCGAGGGGTTCGGGGCCCACCCGGTTGATGGCGCCTACGAAGTACTCGTTGGCCACGGCCGCGGCGGGTTGTTCGACCTGCCACAGGTACATGGAATGGCCCCGGGTGGTTGCCGACGGGTTGAAGACGATCTTGGCCCCACCGAGCGCCAACTCGCGCCACCCCTCCGGGAAATGGCGGTCGTAACAGATGTACACGCCCACCTTCCCGACCGCAGTGTCGAAGACGGGGTATCCGAGGTTGCCGGGCCGGAAGTAGAACTTCTCCCAGAAGCCCTGCACCTGGGGGATGTGGTTCTTGCGGTACTTCCCGAGGAACGACCCGTCGGCGTCGATGACCGCCGCGGTGTTGTAGTAGGTGCCTTCATCGACCATCTCGAACATCGGCACGACCAGCACCATGCCCGTCTCCTTGGCGAGTGCCTGCATGAGGTCGGTGGTCGGTCCCGGCATCGTCTCGGCGTAGGAGAAATACGAGCGGTCCTGGACGGCACAGAAATAGGGGGTCGAGAAGATCTCCTGGAAGCACAGAACCTGGGCGCCGTCGTCAGCGGCTTGCCGGGCGTACCCGACCTGCTTGTCGATCATCGACTCCTGGTCACCGGTCCATTCAGCCTGGACGAGGGCGGCTCTCACGGTATCGGACATGACGCTCCTTGGGGCGAATGGGACGTTTCGTGGATTGTTGACAGGGTCTGGACCGCTCTGCAAAATGTGAAAGGCAGGTCCGGTCGGCGAGCACCGGTCTCGGAAAGCTAGCAGCGGTCCGGACCGGGGATGGTCCGTGAGCGCCTAGGGTTCGGTGGTGGGCCCGTGCTCGGGCGCGGAGGTGGATCGATGAGTCGCATCTTGACACTGGCAGCAGGCCAACTCGGTCCTATTCAGCGCGACCATTCTCGTGACGACGTCGTCGAACGGCTCATCGTTCTCCTGCGAGAGGCTGCCGACCAGGGAGCCAGTGTGATCGCCTTTCCCGAGTTGGCGCTCACCACCTTCTTTCCTCGCTGGTACGTGCCGCTCGAGGAAGCGAACCAATACTACGAAACAGAAATGCCGAATCGGCACACCAAGCCGTTGTGGGATGAGGCGGCCCGCCTGGGTGTGGGATTCGCCCTGGGGTACGCCCAGCTCACCCCGGACGGCCACCGCTACAACGTGTACCACCTGGTCGATCAGCAGGGTCGCACGATCGGGATCTTCCGCAAGGTCCATATTCCGGGCCACGAAGGCCCGGAGCCGTGGCGAGCCTTTCAGCATGCCGAGCGTCACTTCTTCGAGGCGGGCGATGACTTCCCGGTCTGGCGGGCGTTCAGTGGGATCGTCGGGATGGCACTGTGCAACGACCGGCGCTGGTCCGAGACGTATCGGGTGATGGGGCTGCAGGGTGCCGAGGTGATCCTGATCGGGTACAACACCCCGATTCACTATGCCCCGGACCCGACGCAGAACTCTCTCGCCGCCTTTCACAATCACCTCGTGATGCAAGCCGGCGCCTACCAGAACGGCACCTTCGTCGTGGGTGTCGCCAAGGGTGGGGTCGAGGAAGGTGTCGAGTCCCTCTCTCAGTCGGTGATCATCGGCCCCTCCGGCCAGGTTCTCACCCAGGCGGTGACCACCGACGACGAGGTGGTCGTGGCCCGGGTGGATCTCGACCGAACAGCCCTCTACAAGAGCACCTTGTTCGATTTCGATCGGTACCGTATTCCTGAGGCCTATCGACGCATTGCCGAGCAGAAGGGCGTTGTCCCGCCGCCTTTCGAGGAGATCACATGACCGTGGCGCCCAGCCGAACCATCACCCTTATCGTCAACGGCGAACCGGCGAACGTGTCCGCCGATCACCCGCACCTGCTTGCCGCGCTCCGCGAGGAACTCGACGTCACTTCGGCGAAAGACGGTTGCTCTCCGCAGGGTCAGTGCGGCTGCTGCACGGTGCTGCTCGACGGCAAGGCCATCCAGGCGTGTCTCGTGTCCATGGAGAAGGCCGAGGGCAAAGAGGTCATGACGCTGGAAGGATTCAGCGACGAAGAACGAGACCGACTCGCCCAAGCATTCGCCTGCAAGGGCGCCCTCCAATGCGGTTTCTGCACACCCGGAATCCTGGTGAGAACCAAGGCCTTGATCGATCAGAAAGGCAAAGACCTCGACCGGTCGACCATCGAAGGAAGACTCGGCGCCCATCTCTGTCGATGCACCGGATATGTCGGCATCATCGACGCCGTCGAGTTGCTCGCCTCCGGTGCGCCCATTCCTGAGCCCGAACTCAAAGGCGGTGTTGGAGCTGCCGGCGTGAAATACGAAGCGACCGAGCTGGCGCTGGGCGACCGTGGCTACGTCGACGACCTCAGGATGCCCGGCTTGGTGCACGGCGCGCTCGAAGCTCGCCGACCACGCCCGAGCCGATGTTCTGGCGATCGACACCTCTGCCGCGCTTGCCCACCCAGGTGTGCTGGCCGTGTACACGGCGGCGGATGTGCCCGGCGACCTACGGGTGGGCATCATCTACACCGACTGGCCGGTCTTCATCCCTGTGGGGGGCCGGACCTCCTACTTGGGCGACGTGTTGGCCATCGTGGTGGCCGAGGATCAACAGACCGCTCGCGCCGCCGCCGAACTGGTGGAAGTCACCTACGAAGTGCATCAGCCGATCACCGACGCGGTTGCGGCGCTGGACGCCGAAGACGCGGTCTGGGGTCTCGACGGCAACGTGTTGTCGGTTTCCGAGTACGTCCGGGGCGATGTGGAGGAAGCCATGGCCGCCTCGGCCCATACCGTCCATGAGGTATTCCTCACTCAACGCGTCGAACATGCCTTCCTGGAGCCCGAGTCGACCGTGGCGGTCCCGAATGAGGACGGCACCCTCTACGTCTACTCGGGTGGCCAAGGAGTCTGGGACGACCGCAATCAGATCGCCGCAGTACTGGGGGTGGATACCGACCGGGTCACCGTCGAACTCATCTCGAACGGGGGAGCGTTCGGTGGCAAAGAGGATATGTCCAACCAGGCCCAGACCGCCCTGGCGGCCCATCTGCTTGGCAAGCCCGTCAAATGCACCCTCACGAGGGAACAGAGTTTCTTCATTCACGCCAAGCGCCACCCGATTCGGGTGGAGTCCTGGGCGGGATGTGATGCAGCAGGGAAACTGACGGCGCTGAAAGTGCGCATGATCGGCGACTCCGGCCCCTACGCCTCGGTGGGGATGAAGGTCCTGGAGCGGGCCGCAGGCCACGCCAGCGGCCCCTATGTGGTTCCGAACATCGACGTCCATTCGACGGCGGTTCGTACCAACAACTCGGTGTGCGGAGCGTTCCGAGGATTCGGCGCCAACCAGGCCCAGTTCGCCATGGAAGGCGTGATGGATCGCCTCGCCGAAAAGGCCGGAATCTCCGGGTGGGAGATCCGCAGCCAAAACGTGCTGGCGCCGGGCGTGGTGTGGGGGCCGGGACAGATCATGGACGACGGGGCTGCCGGAGCGCGCCAATGTCTCGATGCGGTCAAGCCCGCCTACGACGCCGCCCGGGCGGCCGGCAAAGCCGTCGGCCTCGGCCTGGCGTTGAAGAACTCTGGGTTGGGCAACGGTTTCCTCGAGATCTCAAAGGCGGCGGTGAGGTTCGACGAGGACGGCACCGTCGAGGTGCGGCACTGCTGGACTGAGATGGGCCAGGGCGTGCACACCGTTGCTCTCCAGGTGGCGTCCGAAGAACTGGGAGTTGAGCCGGAACGGATCCGCGTGATCGTTGACACGACTCGCGAACTTGGCGCCGGCCAGACCACCGGATCAAGAGGAACGCTCATGGGTGCCGGTTCAGTGCAGGCTGCCTGTCAGGCAGCCCAAGCGGATGGATGCCAGGTGGGTGTCGAGTACGAAGGCGAATACCGGGTCGACTGGACCAACAAGCTCGAGGACAACCTCGAAAACCCGATCCTCCATTCTGCGTTCGGGTACGCGGCTCAGCTGGTCACCGCCGATCCCGAAACAGGTGCCATCGAGAAGGTGCTCGCTGCCCACGATGTCGGCCGCGCAGTGAACCCGCTGCTCTGCAAGGGCCAGATCGAGGGCGCCGTGCACATGGGGCTGGGCTACGCCTTGACGGAAGATTTCCCGACCGACGAGAACGGTCGCCCGACCAACATGACCCTCCGCAGCCTCGGCATACTCCGACCCAAGGACGTTCCCGAAATCGAAGTGATCCTCGTCGAGGCGCCTCAACCCCGGGCGCCGTACGGCATCAAGGGCGTCGGCGAGATCGGACTGGTGCCCACCGCCGGAGCGGTGGCCGCCGCACTCCACGAAGTCGACGGCATCTGGCGCAACCAGCTCCCCATCAACGCTCACCAACCCGTCGCCTGACGCCGCCTCGGCCTCAGGAGTCGCTCTGGTGGATGTTCGGTGACCTTGTCGCGGCGGGGGCCTACCCGATTTGCCGTGGTCGAGACGCAGGATTGCCCCCGTTGGTCGACTGTATGACTACTCCAGGAGTCGGATGAACGTGTAGACGCCCTCGAGGACGCCGAACACCGGCCACATGCCCCATATGAACACCCAGTACGTGATCGTGCGTTGTCGGAATCCCAGATCGCGGTCCCAGATGAAGAAGAAGATGGCGGTGTAACAGAAACGGAACCGAGGCGGCCAGGGCGAGCAGGAACCCCCACCGATGCCCGAGCAGCATGCCGATGCTGCCGGCGATCTGGAGCGGCGCCCAGAAGAACGGATCTGCCCAGGCACTGCCCTGATTGAAGGCGAAGTACGCTTTTGGGTCCGTCCGGTCGGGACTGCCTCCGTAGACGTTCTCGATGGTCCAGTCGGACCGGGGACGGACCACGGCCACGAGCTGGAGGGCGGCAAGGAGTCCGATGAGAGCCAAACCGGCCAGGGCCACCACCCACGTCATCGCAGTGACGTTCACCCTGCGTTCCTCCCCGGCTCGGTGATGTGGTTCATGAGATCGCTCGGAGAGCCGCCACGATGACGGCCAGGCTCATGACGCCCCAGATGCTCAGAAAGCTCAACCCGACCCTCACGCTCTGAGGGCTCCCGATTCGGAGACCCCGGCGCTGCATGGCCAGTCGAGTGAGGATTCCCCGGCCGGAGAAATACACATACATGCCACCTCCGACCAGGCCGAAAGAGGTCCAGGCCGAATGGTCGACGATGAGCAGGATCCCGGCCACGACCATCGTCCAGAGCGTGAGGCCATCCCATGCCGCCTCGCCGCGAATATCGGCCCAGTAGGTCGGCTCGACGTGCATCCTCGGACTCCATGAGGCTCCAGCGGACCGCAGCGGCGGGCGCCAGCCAGGCGATCAGCTGACCGCCCCAGCAGAGCAACGACAGCAGCACCACCACGATGCCCGCAACGATGCGCATGTCCTTACTTCCCGGTCGCCAAGAAACGCCTTACCGATGGCAGAGCAGCCATGGCCAGGATGACCACGCCCGTGCCGCCCATCATCGCCTGGAGCCAGTGGTAGTCGATGTAGAGGTACTCGACGACGATCCACACGATCAGCCCTACTCCGACAGCGACGGCGCCGGTCCACGCCGCCTCGGTCTTGGTGAGATTCTCCAGCCAGGCGATCCATTGGTACCGGGGACGCCTGACCAAGGCCCAAGCCACGTAGAGGGGCACCAAACCGAGGGGAATGAGCAGCAGCAAGCCGGGCAGGAGGTAGGTGTCCACCGGCGTGCCCTCGAGCGTGCTGGTGTCCATACCCATCAGGCCGCCATCGACGTCGAGGAGGAAGACGACACCGCCTCCGACGGCGCCGATCGCTTGAAACACCAACGCCGCGATCAACAGCCAAAGCGCCGTTGGTCGGCGCTGGGACTTCTCGGTCTGAGAAACGGTCTCGGTACTACGGATGTCGGTCGTCATGGCACCTCCTGACACAGAGGGCGAAACGCCGCATCTGGGCGACGCTCACTCGCCCGTACCACCCACGATGCCGTCGATCGGCCGGCCCGGCCAGGGCCAGACGTCCTCGCCTGACCAAGCAGTTCAGGTGATCTTCGGCCTACCCGCTGAGGTGAGTTCGTTGGATGTCATGGCGTTTGCTGCGTGTAGAGATCGGGCTCCCACTGGACGGGCATCACTGCAGGACTGGGCGCATCACCAGGCGAGGGTGCCCACCTACCTTGTACCGGCGTCACCCACCATCGTGAAACCAGCCTGGCGGAAAATGGAGACCGTGCCAGAAGAGGCCTGGGTGCGATCGGTCCGATTCATTGCCGGCGTCGACCGGGACCTGTAGGTCGACTCGGATGGGCTTGGCGACTCCGGGGATTCATCGACTCTTTGTTTGGTGGGGTGGGTTTGCGGCGTGGCCGCCGCCATCCCCATACCGTCATATTCGGAGCCATGGCACAGTGCATTGCGGCGGCAGCAGCGAAAGGCAGATCTAGAGGCAATTCCAGTTCGAAAGGGCCGTTCGGTGCTGGCTTCTCCGTTGAGTTGAGCGGACACTTGAAGGATGACTGATCTGAAAGAACGTTCCACAGAAGAGAAGAACGGTCAGGCGTTTGGGTGGATCTCTGGCCTTGGTGCTGCCATATTCCCCTGGATTGCGGCCGGGGTAGTCAGTTCTATCGCTGGCGTGTTCTCGGAGGCGTGGAACCCGGAAGTTACGTTCCCGAGGTTCCTCGTCGCAATGATGGTGGGGATGGTGGCCTGGCTCATCTATGGGTCAATCCGGATTCCGGCCTTCAAGAAGGGTGCCGTGTACGGCGGGTTGATCTCCCTCGGATTCGCAGCCGCGATGTACGGGTGGGTCCTCTTTCTGCAGCCCTAGCCCCTCCTGGCGTTTCTGCCCCTAGCCGTAGCTCCTTCTGGCCAACTCGGCACCACGCCGAAGGCGGCCAGCTTGCCTTCCACCAGAATGCGATTTAGCGGCGCCATCGCGATCAACAACCAAAGCACCTACGGTCGGCGCGGGGACTTCTCGGATTGAGGAACGGTCTCGGTACTCCGGATGTCGGTCGTCGTGGCACCTCCTGGCACAGAGGCGATAAGCCACATTGGGGCAACGCTCACTCGCCAGACCACCCACGGTGCCGTCCACCGGCCAACCCGGCCAGGGCCAGACATTCTCGCCTGACCCAGCGGTTCGGTCGTCTTCAGTGGCTGAAGCCGGCCGCTCATCGTGGTATCCCGAGTGCGCCCGATATTGCCGGTTCCAGGGCGGGTCAGTTGACCGATTTCAGGCTTTGGTGGCGCGTGTTATGCGTGCTCTCAGGCTCTGACGCCCGCCGTTCGTACTGAAACGGTGAGGTCGATGTTGTCGCGGCTCGCCCGGGGGAGTGTCAGGAATCCAATGTATGTGCCAGCGACAACTACCCCATTGATCGGACAGTTCCGAACGTTTGAGGGCACCATCTACCCACACGACATCGCGGGACACGATCCGGTAGCTTCCACGGTGGCATGGATCTGTTAGAACGGGAAGGGCCGCTCCAGCGTCTCGAAGCCCTCGTCGAGCAAGTGGGCGAGGGCGAAGGCCGAATCGCCTTGATCCGTGGCGAGGCCGGAATCGGCAAGACCTCCGTAGTCCGAGCGCTCACTCGGACCGTCGCCAGCCGAACTCATGTCCTTTGGGGGTCGTGCGACGACCTCCTGTCTCCCCGACCGCTCGGGCCTGTCGTCGACATGGCCTTCGAAGAGGCGCGCCTCGCCGATGCCCTCTCCGCCGGCGATCCAAACAGCCTTCTGTCCGCCATGATGGAGCTCTTCACTCGCGCTCTTCGCCCTACCGTCGCCGTGTTCGAAGATATTCATTGGGCGGATGGGGCGACACTCGACCTACTCACGTCCTTGGGACGGCGTATCGATCGCACCCGCACCCTTCTGGTCATGACATTCCGAGAGAAGATCCCAGCAGATCATCCACTGGGCGTGGTACTCGGCGACCTGCCCAAATCCTTCGTAGAGAACATCGAACTCGAGCCTTTGAGCCGGGAGGCGGTGCGCACCCTCGCCGGCGAGGAAGACGTCGCCGACCGGACCTGGGGCCTGTCGAAAGGCAATCCCTTCTTGGTGAACGAATTGCTCCGTCATCCCCAGGTGGAGGTCTCGACGTCGGTCGTCGACGCGATCAACTCTCAGGTGATGCGCCTCACCGCCAAGGGAGAGCGCCTCGTGAAACTGGTATCGGTCGTTCCTGGTTGCCTCGAGCTGGACTTGCTCGATGAGATTGATCCAGGGCTCCGTGCGTCGATCGGAGAGGCAGAGGACTCCGGGCTGCTCGACCTCACCGCTCAGGCGCTGAACTTCCGTCACGAGCTGGGGCGCTCAGCCGTCGAGAGCAGCGCTTCCCGAAGCTCTCCGACGAGAATTGCACCTCCAGGTCCTCGCCGCAGGTGAGCGGTTCGGGCTTGATTCCGCACGCCTGGCCCACCACGCCCGTCTTGCAGCGGACGTCGACGCCATTGTCCGTTGGCTGCCCGATGCCGCCAGGCACGCCGCCGACAAGCTGAGCCACCGGGAAGTCATCACCCTCATGAAGGCGCTCGAACCTCACCTCGAACTCCTCCCGATCGAGGTGAGGGCCGACCTGCTCGACTTGTGGGCTGCCGAAGAGCAGTTCACCGAGGGCGGGGGCTTGCACCATGCCCTGGCCGCCGTCGCCCTGCGGAGGCAACTCGACGACGCCACCGGAGTGGGCATCGGGCTGGTCCGAGCCTCTCGGTCGGCCTGGGCGGGCGCTGACTTCGACCGCGCTGGAGAGCTGGCGAGAGAAGCGGTCGACGTACTCGGGCCCCGCGGCGGCGAGGGTCTGGCGCTCGCGTACGCGCAACTGGCGAGAGTCGCAGCACAGAACCTCGACCGGGAAACCAGCCTGCTATACGCCGAGCGCGCCATGACGCTGGCACCCGCTCCCAGCCAGGCTCGGGCGCTGGCATTGATCGCTGCCGGTGCCTGCAAGAACCTGATGTGCTACCCCGACGGCACAGAGAACTTGCTGGCGGCGGCCGATATCGCCGAGTCCCTCGGGTTGCCCTGGGAACTGCAACGAGCCAGGGCGAACCTGATCGAGACGGCCCTGGCTGCCAAGGACGTCCAGCGGGCTCGACGTCTCAACGAACGTGCCAGCACGTCCCTCGACTATGACATCGGCACGAACCTCTGGCACGTCCTGATGGAAGCGAGGATCTCGTCTGCCACCGGCGCATATACAACCGCCGAGCGGATTCTCCGCGAGCTCCTCGACGGTGACCGCCTAGAAACGGCCATGAGGTTCTTCAGCGAGGCAGCACTCACCGAAGTACTGGTGCGTCGCGGCGCCGCGGAAGCTGGTTCGGCCGTGAAGCGATTCTGGGACCTAACCGAGTCGATCGGGCAGACCCAAGACCTCGTCCAGGCTGCCACTGTCTCGGCCGAGTACCACTGGGTCTTCCGCCAGCAGGATGATCTCGCCGCAGCACGGAGTGTCGAGGTCTTCGAGCACACCAAAGCGGGTCGGGAGCAGTGGGCGATCGGCGAGCATGCCCTGTGGCTCTGGCTCGACGGCCACCTCGACGCCATACCGGACCAGGCAGCGCCGCCGGTGAAGTGGCTCGGGGACGGCCAATGGGAACGGGCGGCCGAGTGGTTCGCAGCCAGGTCCGCCCCGTACGAACACGCCGTGGCGCTGAGCCGGGGCGGCTCGGACGCTCGACTCGAAGCCTTGCGGGTCGCGCAGCGCATCGGCGCACGAGCACTCGAAGCCCGCCTACGAAGTGAGCTGCGCGCCGAGGGAGTCGCCGGCATCCCACGCGGCCCTCGGCGGCCAACGAGAGACAACCCACTCGGCCTGACTAGACGACAAAGCGAAGTACTAACGCTGCTCTCCCAGAGGCTGGCAAATGCCGAGATTGCCGAACGACTGTTCCTCTCTCTGCGGACGGTCGAGAACCACGTGTCGGCGATCCTCGCCAAACTCGGGGCAGCAAATCGAGAGGAGGCGCTGACGATCGCCGTCGAAGCCGGGGAGTTGAGGTCGGAGACGTAGGTCCGAGACTCATGGCGGGCCCGGCATCCCCAACGGGTGAGGCCGGGCCGGATGGCCCGCGCCCCACCGTCGAAGCGCCTTCAGCCGCGGTAGTTGATGAAGTCGTCCCCAATCGGTCCACCGACGATGTTCAGATGCACCTCTTCGCCGTCAGCCGTCGTGACTTTCGCTGTCACACCGACGTTGCCGATCTCATCGCCGTCCGCCGTGACGTGGCTGTTGACCTTGACGATGCCATCACCCGTAGCCAGCGGCTCCGGACCAGGCAACCCCGCCTGAATCGCCGGGCAGGCATACCCGAACAACCAGTCGAGCGGGTTGGCGAATCCCTCGTTGTCGAACACGTGCACCAGATCGGCGTGGGTCACCTTCGTCAGGACCGCTCCATTCGGTGTGGTGACCACCGTTGCGATCGGCGAGAGGAATCCTTGGCCGAAGCAGCCCTGAGCCAAAGGTGGTCCGGTCAAAACGATCAACTCGTCATCCGAGAAGACCCACGCGCTGAAGAACGGCTCCCTCGTCACGACCCCCGAATCATCGGGCGCATCGGCCCGAGCAGCTGCCGGTATGAGCAGGGCTCCAGCCATCAACGTCGCCACGATCAGTGCCGCCCTCCATCGAACACTCCGCTTCCATGCTTCCGTGAGCATCATCTCCCGTCCTTTCCAGGTATCCGCGGAAGGTACAACCGGGAGCCCTCGCCGTATTGAGGGGTAGCCACTCATTTTTGGATCACGGAAGCAGCCATCGATGTGGTCGACGAGGCTGTGTGCCGTCAGCAAGCCCCGGGAGTCTGACCGCGCTCACATGGCTCTACCCGGACCTGCTCACGGAATCTCCCCGTCCTCCTGGAGGTGCCCGGCGCACGGTGGAGCGCCTTCCAGGCTGGTTGCCGGTAACGACATCGCCGGTAGAGTGGGACTGGACTCTGCGGCCGGTGTCTTGTGGTGTTTCCCCGTCTCAGCAGCGCCATTAGGCGATCCGGGAGCAGCGCATATCGATGTTTCCGAACGGAACCGCACATATCCGAGACCGTCCGGAATCGGCACCTCGTGCGCTACCCACCCAGTCCTGTGGCGAACACGGGCCGTGGTGAGCGGCGGTTGGTCGATGCGCATGATCAGACGGATCTGGGGCTTGCCTAGTCGGCATCTCCCCGTTCGTAGATGAAGTCGCCTGCATTCGCCCGCTGGTGCAGGTAACGCTCGACGGCCACGGAAGTTGCCTCTGCTGCAGAGATGGCGAGGTACCCGGGGCCGAGGACGTCGAACCAGCAGTCCCAGCGCTCCATGTCGATAAGAAGCTGTCGCCAACGATCGTCGTCATCGCCGGCCTTTAGGTCCGGGTAGACCACTCGAAACGTCTGGTTGGAGCTTCGATCGACTACGCGGACGGCGACCGGAGCGCCCTCGCCGGATTCGATGAGTTCCACAACGTCGTCAAGGTTCACACCGTACGTCCAGAGGGGAATCCCAACCAGACGGGCTCGATCCTTCGCTTCGCGGATGGCCAGAACGCCTTCCCACAACTCACGGTCGGAGTCGAACACGAACCAGACCGTCGTGTCCTCCTTGAGTGCGCCGGGGTACACGATGTGGGCTCCGCTGGTGTAGCGACTCGCCTTGCTTGGATGCTCCATGTAGGAGGCCACCGTTAGTGCCTCCTGACTGAGGTTGCCGGTCACCAAACAATAGGGGATTGTCGCGGAAGCATTGAGCCACGCAGATTGCCAAACATGGGTGATATCACGCCGGTCCCGAAACCGAGCAGATCGGCACGTCCGCGCTCGGCTCTCGACCGGCGACCAACACAACCCGTGGCGGGCGTCGTTCGTTGATGTGCTCGATCTGCCGCAATCCCTCGGGTCGAAGGACGGGGCGTCCAGTCTTCGAGCTTCTTTCCGTGGCCCACAAGCAACCCGCGTCCGCCAGTTCTGGACCTAGGAGAAGACCAACGAGATCCACTGGCCAATCAGGTGTGCGGCAATGATGACAAGTGCAGCCACCACCAGATGCTCCGTCACGACCGGTCCCGCCCTCGCGCCCTGCGAACGCGCCAAGTTCCAGCTCAGCAACGACAGTGCAAGAGCTCCCCATAGAATCGATACAACAACGGCGGTATCGAGGTCGAGCAGTATCACTGGTATGGCGAACGTAAGGGCCATTGACAGCTTCGAGGCGAACGTGGCGATCGTGGAAATCCAGACCTCGCGTTTGCTGTGAACACCCTCCGCCTCTTCCGAAACGTGAATGCCTAGTGCGTCGGACAGGGAGTCTGCCACTGCGATGGTGAAGACCCCACCTATGACAGCCAGCCGCGAGCTAGTGCCAGCCGAAAGGCCCACAAGCAGGCCGAGAGTCGTAATGACACCAGACGTAAGCCCGAAGGAGATCCCAACCCTGACCGAATGCTCGACCGGCACGCCGGCACCTCCTTGTCGTAACGCAATCATCGAAAACTTAGCGCCACCGTCCATTCTCACCGAGCAGCCGCCAAAGCCAAACTGGCTCGGTGACGTTGGACCGGGGTCTCCAGTACCAAGGCCCCGCCGATTCCGACGTCAACTGCGAAGGACATCCGAGGCCCAACGAGCAGGCGCGGGTCTGAGAGACCATGGCCTGCCGGCCGAGGACCGTTTGCGCGTCGAAGCTGGAGATTCGAGAATTGATCAAAACGCGAGCACCGCTGATCAAGGAGCCGGCACCGATCAACAAATACGGCACTCGAACGAGCATTTCGGCAGGTGACCCAGACCGGCACTTCGTGCGCTCCTGACTCGGCCGGCGGCGAGCACCCGCGTTGGCGAAAGTAGGAGTGCCGTACGTCCCGTCAGGGTTCGACGCGGTGGACGGATGGCACCCGGTCGATGGTTCGGTCGTAGGAGATGATGTCGTGTATCCCGGAGGTCTCGGCCGATGCCACTAGGTAGGCCTCTGCGAAGTCGAGCCGATGGCTTTCGTACACCTCGAGCGCACGGAGGAGGAGAGCCGGATCCAGCGTCCGGATGGGGGGGAAGGCGATCACCGAGCGCACCAGCCGGGCCACCTCGTCGACGGGTACCTCATAGAACGACTCGAGTACGTAGACGACCTCGGCCACGATGAGGTCGGGGAGAAGCAACTCGTCGGCTGTCGCCAGGAAGGCGGTGGCACGTGCTGCTTGGTCGGGAGGATCGCCGGTCAGATGCCTGATCAGGATGTTGGTGTCGACGAATGCCGTCACCGGCGCGCCACGGCACGGGTCCGCCTCGTGTTGCGACGCACTTCATCCCAGGCCTTACCTCGCTTGGCGGCCGGTACGTCGACCGTGCCCGCCAGGTCGATGAGGTTGGCGGTCTTGGCGAGCAGAGCACGGTGCTCTTCCACCCTGAACACGATCTGATCACCTTCGGTGATGCCGAGCGCTTCCCGGACTTCTTTGGGGATGGTGATCTGGCCCTTCGAGGTGACCTTTGCTGCGAGATCCACGTGGAGGCTCCTTACTACACAGACCAGGTAAGGATATCATGCGTACCCCTCGATCACCAGAGAACGGCGAACGTCACCCGGGCGGTCCCTCACCACCCGGTCGGCAATGCCGCTGTCTGTACCGTGAGAAGTACGGCCCCTACTCCGTTGGATTCTCTCTGAGCCACGCCCGCAGCAGCTCGACATTCGTCTGGTGTTCTTCGTAGGTGACCGCATAGCGGGTCTCGCCGGAATGCAGGTCGATGGTCACGTAGAACCACCAGTCGCCAGGGGGCGGCGAGAGGAACGCGTCGATGGAAGCCTCGTCCGGCGAGCAGATCGGTGTGGGCGGCAGCCCGTCGTGCCGGTACGAGTTGTAAGGCTGGTCGGAATCCCGTTCCGCCTTGGTGGTGAAGATCCGATCCTCCGCCACCGGGTACAGGATGATCGAGTCCATCTGGAGAGGACCGCCACCGACCAGCCGGTTGGTGAGCACCCGCGCCACGTTCGGTTTCTCGTTCTGGTTGTACGTCTCCTTTTCGATCACCGAGGCGGCAGTCAGCGTGCGGTGCCAATCGTCCCGTCGCACACCCCGCGCCTCGAGTTGCTCCACCCGCCGGTCCACCATCGCCTGCAGGACGTCGACAGGGCCGGCGTCGTTTGCTGGTTCGTAGGTCCCCGGCGCCAACCACCCCTCGAGGTTGCCGCCCGCCTCGGGCGGCAACTCCACTTCAGCGATCGCCACCTCGACGTCGGCGGAACTGAACCCGAAGGCGGCCGCGATATCCGCGGCGAGGTGCTTGGTGAGCGCTCCTCCCGGCGCCACTGCATGGGTGGCGGCGACGGGCTTGGGCACCGGCTGGTACCCGTTCGTGTTCGAGACCAGGGGCACGGACGAGGTAGTGGTCGGCACCACGATGGTGGCCGGTGGAAGCGCGCTCGAGTCGGTCGAGGCGGCGGCATTCGAGGTGGTCGAGGACGTCGGGGTGGGGTTCGGCGACGGTTGGTCGCTCACGGTCACCTCAGACGTTGCCGTGGCGGAATCCGAAGTCAGTGTGCTGGTGGTAGCTGAGCCACCACCGCACGCGACGAGTGACACCAGCAAGGCCACCATCCATCCGGCGAGTGCTAGCTGCTGGCCCATGATGCGATGGTAACGACCTCACGGATCACCCAGATCGCCGCGCCACAACGAGCCTCGAGCCTAACCACGCCGATCGGCTGGGCGCGGTCCGTATCGGTCAGTTGCCGGCGAGGGGGGTTCTCAGTCCTCCGAATATCCCGGATGTGTCACCAGCGTGTAGTCGGCGCCGGTCGCGTCCGTGACCGCTGAGGGAATCTGCGGCATCGATCCGAGCAGGCCACGGAGGACGACGTACATGTCGGCGGCGGCGTCGAGAGACAGCGCTTGGCCGTCGGGGACGCCGGCGACGGGTCGCGCCTCGACCAGGTGGAACGACTCCGGATCCAGGGTGGCGTCGAAGCTGGGGGAGGAGTACTCCACCGAGCCGTTGATCGACGCTGGGCTGCCCTACCTCGGACGGTCGCGGTTCGGCGGTTCGGCCGTTAGAACCCCGAGGCAACCTCACTGTCGCTGATCGCTTCGGCGAGCCAGCGCTCGGTGCTCTCGATATCGGTCAATTCGGAGTTCCACAAGGGTGCCCGGTCGGCGTGATATCTCGAGCCGATCGGAATCGAGAATTCGCCCGAGTCGGTATAGGTTCGTTCGCGTTTGAGGAGCTTGCGAAACACGCCCAATGCCTCATCTCGATCGGCGACCGGCTGCCCGTCGTAGATGCGGCCGGAAAACATATCGAGCACCTGTTCGCGGAACCGATCGTGTGCCAGGTAGCCGAAAGCAAGGGGATTCTCCCAGAACGTATCGATCATGTCTTCGAGCATGTCGATGGCCTTCTCGGCCTGGATCATGTAGGCGGCGAAGGGGTTCTGAGAGTCGCGGCCTTCGCCTTCGAGCCAACGCGTCACCTCATCGGCTGCCAGCTCGGCTTCTTTCATCGCCACGTAGAGACCGAAAGAGAAGATCGGGTCGACGAAGCGATGCGAGTCGCCGATGCAGAAGTACCCGGGTCCGGCGAACTTGCGCACCTGAAACGAATAGTTGGGCACCACGTGGGGAGGCTCCACGAGCTCCGGAACCGGTATCCGACCCGAGAGACCCCGATTCAGGGTGCGCAGCTCCTGGCAGATGAAATCGTGCTGGTCGAGTCCGCTGTCCCTGAAGACCTGCGCAGGGACCACGATGCCCACACTGGTGATTTCGTCATCGATGGGGATCGCCCACGCCCAGTGGTACTTCTCCTTGTAGAAGATGTGGGTGTTACCCGATCCGTGCTCCCGGTCATGGCCATCGTTGCGCTGGTAGTTGGCGACCTGCGAGAAGAGGGCGATCTGCTTGTCGTACGAGCCTTTGTACTTGGGCCCCGTGGCCTTCTTGTTGGCGAGGAACGTCGCCTGCCCCGAACAATCGAGGGTCATCTCGGCGGCAATGTCGAACTCCTTGCCGCCACTTTCAACCTTGGCTCCCACCACTGCACCGGTGTCGTCGACGAGTGGTTCAACGGCTCGACCCTGCATGTAGATCGCCCCGCGTGAGCGTGCTTCGTCAAGGAGGAGCTTGTCGAACACTTCCCTTCTCACCGAGTACGTGCTGACCTCGTGAAGTTCCTGATCCTCGGTGCGCTGCATGACCGGAACCCACCAGTTGGGATTCCCACTTGAACCAAAAACGTTGACCCCGTTCTTGATCGTGTGATCGTGGCGAGTGAACTTCTCATGTATGCCCAGCTCCCGGACGATTGCACCACCTTCGCCGGTCATGGCCTCGCCGATGTGATAGCGCGGAAACGCTTCCCTTTCGACGATGGTCGGCGTGATCCCCCGGTCAAGCAGCCTGATCGCTGCCGTGGAACCTGCCGGCCCCCCTCCAACGATCAGCACGTCTCTCTTTGTCATCCCTGGCCCCCCGAGTACATATTTGAGGCCTACTGAATGCGCGGCCAGGTCGACAATCTACCACTGCCCTGGACATTGAAAGAAAAGAATCGTTCGGCTATCTGAAAAAGCTTGGTGGGAGTCCCTATCATTTCACCGCTCGGCAAGGGGGTGACAATGGGGACGCTGAACGCCAGCCAGGTGGGTGCCTTCGTGCTCCTCGACCTCGTGATCATTCTGATCGCCGCTCGGCTTGTTGGACGACTGTTTCTTCGACTCGGCCAGCCCAGGGTGGTTGGGGAGATCGTCGCCGGCATTCTCCTCGGCCCAACGCTTTTTGGGATGACGATGTGGCCGGATTTCGCAGGTCCAACCTGGATGCATTGTGTCGAGAGTCTCGCTGCAGCTCCGGCAGGAACGGCGGCGAGTCCGACGTGGTGCATCTTTCCTGCACAAGCTCGAACGGTGCTGCAGAGCTTGGGGCAACTGGCGCTTCTGATCTTCATGTTCCTGGTTGGTCTCGAGGTCCAATTCGAGCGACTGCTTGGAAGCTTGAGGGTGGTGCTACTCGTGGGGCTGGGGGTTGTCGGGCTCCCTGTGGGGATGGGATTCTTGCTCAGTCCGGTGTTGTCGACCGCCCTCTTTCGCCCGGAAGGTGCGTCGGAGCTTGGGTTCGTCTTGTTTGTCGGCGCCATGCTGGCCGTCACCGCCTTTCCGGTCATGGTCCGGATTCTGCAGGAGAAAGATCTGATGTCGTCGCCGATGGCGGTACTGGGAGTCGCCGCCGCAGCCGTGACCACGGTGGCGATGTTTCTCACCGCCTCGATTGCCTCCTCGGTGGCGAGTGGCGAGATGCCCTCAGTGATAATCAGGACGGTTGCTCTCGCAATGGGTTACCTCGTGTTCATGCCGATGGTGGTGGCTCCCTTCGTGAGGCGCGTCGCACAGAGCTACCGAGAATCCGGGGAGCTGGACTCTGGTTTCTTCGTACTGATGTTTGTCGTGTTGTTTGGCTCAGGTTTGGCCGCCCATCTCCTCGGCCTGACCGTGATTGTGGGTGGCTTCATGGCAGGCATCGTGATGCCGGTTCGAGAGCGGCTCTCCAGCGACATGAGTCAACGCTTGTCGCAACTCACCGCGAGCGTGTTGCTGCCGATCTTCCTGGCGTTTTCTGGCTTGTCGACAGACTTCACACGACTCAGCCGTGACGCCATCGGTGGGCTCCTCTTGTTGGTGCTGGCCGGAATAGTCGCCAAATGGGCGGGAGGTGCGGTGTTTGGACGCCTCGGCGGTCTGACATGGGTGGAAGGCAACGCCTTGGGCGTATTGATGAATTGCCGCGGCCTTCTGGTTCTGGTCGTGGGGTTGGTCGGAGTGCAGAACGGCGTGATCACGCCCGTGCTCCAGCTTGGAGCCGTGCTCATGGCCCTCATCACGACGGCCATGACCGGGCCCCTCTTCGACCGATTCGCCAAACGGCTGCCGGGGTGAGTGGCGACCGACCTGCGTCAACTCCGAGCCAGTGCGCCTGCCGGGACAGGATGGGCAGGACCGCAGCAGCTTCGCCTCGCTCGAAGCCCGGCAGCCCTGGCTACGCGCCAGCCTTCGTCGATTCCGCCGCCGACGTGGTGGCAGGGAGCCGAGTCGACGGTCGGAAGCTTCGACGAACTCGACTACCTCGCCTCACGACACAGACAACCCCGAGTTGACGTGGGAGAGGTGTCAGTCCTCCGAATATCCCGGGTGCGTCACCAGCGTGTAGTCGGCGCCGGTCGCGTCCGTGACCGCTGAGGGAATCTGCGGCATCGATCCGAGCAGGCCACGGAGGACGACGTACATGTCGGCGGCGGCGTCGAGAGACAGCGCTTGGCCGTCGGGGACGCCGGCGGCGGGTCGCGCCTCGACCAGGTGGAACGACTCCGGATCCAGGGTGGCGTCGAAGCTGGGGGAGGAGTACTCCACCGAGCCGTTGAGCACCATCCGGTGCGTCTCCCCGTCCCAACGAGCCTCGAGCGTTGACGCATTGTCGTCGCGAAACAGCATGAAGGCGTTCGTCTTCTGGGCGAGGAAGTCCTCGCGGTCCAGATAGAGGCGCGGCTTGTCGACGTATGGCTTCCCAGACGTCGGGCAAGCGGTGACACAGTTCCCACATTCGTTGCAGAAGTCCGTCAGCACCACGATCTGCAGGCGCTGGTCGGCGCGCTTGGTCCGAACGTCACCGGTCACCACTCCGGCTCCCGCAGCCACCAGGCTGGGAATCTCGGCGCGGAACGGCTCCATCTCATACGTCATGAGCGCCATGTTGGGGCACACCCCAACGCACAGGCTGCAGATCTCGTGGCAGTCGATGCACCTGCTCGCCTCGGCGACGGCCTCTTCCTCCGTGTAGTTGAGGACGGTGGCCTTGAAGTTGAGTCGGTCATCGACGTCGGTGTGCCGGATCGGAACCCGATACTCGCTGCCTGCCGTGCCGCAGAATCGCCGATGGGAGATCGATCGGCTGCCACTCGGGAGTGCGAGCCTCCTCGGCCCGGCCTGCCGCGGCGACGATGGCGGCTGCTACCGCTTTGCCGTCCGCCGCCGCCTTGACGATGGAGGACGGTCCGTGCGCAGCCACGTCACCACCGGCGAAGACTCCGGGGATGGTGGTCTCGAAGTTTCCATCGACCTCGATGTAGCCCTTCGGGGTCAGGGCCGGGACCTCGGCTCCGAAGAAGTCGACGATCGAATGCTGACTGATCGCCAGAATGAGGGTGTCGAGTGGAATCTCGAACTCGGAACCCGCGATCTCGTGGGGGATCTTCCGTCCCGAGGAATCCCGGTCGCCTCGATACTCGTTGCGGGTGCACACCAACCCGACCAATTTCCCGTCCTCGATATGCAAGGCGGTGGGTGAGGCAAGCTCGAAGATCTCGATGCCCTCTTCAAGGCAGGCGTGGACCTCCTCGGGGTCGGCGGGCATCTGGTCTTTGGTGCGCCGATAGATGAGGGCGGCCTCCTTGGCGCCGACCCTGATCGAAGACCGCACTGCGTCCATGGCGGTGTCGCCCGCTCCGATGACTCCTACCCGGTTTCCGATCGGAACCGGGTTCTCTTCGCGGACGCTGCGCAGGAACAGAAGGGCATCCATGATGCCTTCGCTGTCCTCGCCCTCCAATCCGAGGCGCTTGGCCAACTGGGCGCCCACTGCCACGAAGATCGAGCCGAATCCATCCGCTCGCAGGTCGTCGATCGTGAAGTCGACGCCGGCTTTCTGGCCGTAGCGAATCTCAACGCCCAACTCATCGAGAACAGCCATGTCCTTGTCGATATCGGCTTGGGGGAGCCGGTATTCGGGGATCGCCCCGCCGACCATGCCGCCTGCGTAGGGATGCGCTTCGAAGATGGTCACGCCGAACCCTGCGTAGGCGAGTTCCTGGGCGGCGGCCAGTCCGGCCGGCCCGGCCCCGATGATGGCCACTTTCTCTCCGGTAGCCGGCTTCTGCTGCTCGAGGTGGGGTTCCGCCTCGTGGGACATGATGAACTTCTTGATCTGGCGGATGGCCAGGGGCTGGTCGAAGTGGGTCCTCACGCAGGTGTTCTCGCACAGGTGATCGCACACTTGACCCAGGATGGCCGGCAGCGGATTGTCCGCGCGAGTGATCTCGACTGCCCGAGCGAAATCCCGATCCCGGACGGCCCCCATGTATTCGGGGACCCGCTGATCGACAGGGCATTCGTCGACGCAGGGCGCCTCGATGCAGTCGAAGAGGTGGAGTTCCCGGTCGGTCTTCGATCGATCGGTGCGGAGCGAATGCTTCTGCAGGCGCCAATCGGCGCGGGTCGCCTCGGCATACTGCCGCAGATTGATGCGCGCCAGCACCTTGCGGGTCAGATCGCTGAGGACGGCGGCCCGCTCTTCATCGAACCCACGATCGCTTGCCCACGCTTCGACGCGGGCGAGGAGGGGGCCTTCGTCTGCGGCGGCGGCGAGATGACCAGCCAGAGCCTCGGCATCGGTCCGATCGAGAGCGATCCCGCTGCCTTCGAGAGTGGCGTAGGTCAGGAGCGGAGCGAACTCGCCGAAGCCGGGGCTCCTGACGGCCCGGCGGGCGATCAGGTCCTCGATGTCGACTGCTCCGGCCTCATCGAAGGCGGCGTTGGTGTTCTCCATGTATTGGAGCATCCGAAGGTATCCACCGGATTTGAGCAGGTCGGAGCACACCGTGATGGTCTTCATTCCCGATGCCAGGAGGTCGGCAACGTTGAAGCAGTCGGCGCCCCCGGCAAAAGAGAGGAGCAGGTCCCCGCGGAATTCCTCGGTGATCCGGTGGGCCAGGTTGGTCGTGACAGGATGCAGCGCCCGCCCCGACATGTACATCATTTCGTCCTCTTCGAACACGTCGCGGAAGTTGTCCACCTCGAGGGTGTTGGTCAGCTTCAGGCCAAACGTGACGTTTTCGCCTCGGGCGATCCTCCGCAGGTTGTGAAACATGGGGACGGCGTCTTCGTATTTGAGATCGTGTCCGAACGCCTCGTCAGGTACCGGCACGTCGGAGAACTCGAGTTCACCGTTCACGATGCTGCGCACCCGGTCGGCGCCCAGCAGGGTCGGGTTGCACTTCACCGAGGTGTGGAGACCGCGTTCCTCGATGAGATAGGTCGAGATCCGTTCGATCTCGTCGGGCGGGCAACCGTGCATGGTGGAAAGCGTGATGGTGTCCGAAAGCTGCGCCGGGATGTCGAGGTTGCGGACCTCCGGGTAATGTTCGGCGACGATGTCGATGTAGCGAGGCAGGTAGGCGGAGGCGTCCGCCATGGCGTCGAAGAACCATTGGACGTTCGGCTTGAGGATGCCCTCGAGGTTGTAGCCGACGCTCATATTGAAGATCATGCCGGGACGGTCGCCGGGGAATCCGAGCTTGTGATGGAGGGCGTGGATGAGCACCCAGGCCCGCAGGTACTCGTCGAACGACTCATACACCTTGAGTTCTTGGGACCACTCGACGTTGTAGCCCTCGTCTTCGAGGTCGATGCACGGCTTGTTGACGTCGAGTTCATCGAGCGTTTGCACGGTCTTGAGTTCGAGAAAGCGGGCGCCGACCAGCCACGACACGATGATGTTTTGGGCCATCTGCGTATGGGGGCCTGCCGCTACGCCGAACGGTGTCTCCAGGGTGGTTCCGTACTTCTCGATCCGGAAGCGGTCATCCTCGCTCGGCACGAAGAAGCCGGCCTTGGGGATTCCAAACAGTGCGTCTTTCTCTGCCAGTTCGGTGAAGACCCAGTCGGTCAACTGCTCCATGGAGATCGGATGAAATCGATCGGACATCTTCGTGCTCCTGCTGGTTGGGTTGTCGGTCAAAGACGGGCGTGGAGCCGGGCGGCCTGCTCCGCGCCTTTGCCCGGATCTCATCGGCGTCGACTCTGGTGGGCTTGCCTTCAGCGAAGACCACCTCACCGTCGATCTTCACTTGGACGGGATGGACACCGGCCGTGAAAGCGAGATGCCAGGGATCCATCGGGTCGTACGACCATGTGACCTCATCCTGGCGTGCTTCGGGCACCAGGTTCCATCCCTCTTCGAGCCATGACCACGCCGCATCGGGTCCAACGGTGACATCGACGGAGCGGTGCATGACATAGGCGAGGCGGAATGCTTCGATCATGTTGGCCCCGATCCCGTCGGTCCCCAACGCCACGGGATTCGAGAACCTGGATGGATTGGCGTACCCGACGCCGTTGTTCAGGTTTGAGCGAGGATTGTGGAGAATGGTTCCGGCGAGCGTGTGGTCGGTGGGAAGATGCACGCAGTGGCTGAGCAGCCAGTCGTCGCGGGTCAGGCCACTCAGGCGCGAAGGAGCGTCTGCGTCGCCGATCCCCTCGGCGACATGGATGTGCACACCCACGCCGAGGTCGGTTGCCAGTCCGGCTGCCTTGTCCAACGACTCGTCCGTGCAGGTGAAGGAGGCGTGGATGCCCACCAGGCCTCGTCCGCCTGCCTCGATGAAGCGGGCGTTTTCCGCCAAACCTCGCTCGGCGCCGTCCGACCCATGGCGGTCGCTGATCCCGTAGGCGCAGACCACCCGCACCCCTACCTCGGCGCAGGCTTCGGCGATCACATCCAGGCTCCCCTCGATGGCGTTCGGGGTTTCGTTGTGATCGATGATGGCCGTGGTTCCGGCCTCGAGCGCCTCCAACGCCCCCAGCTTGGCCGACCATCGCAGCATCTCGAGGTCCAGGGCAGTGTCGAGCCGCCACCAGATCTGCTCGAGGATCTCCTGAAAGTTGGTGGCCACTTTGGGTGGAGGCGGCATGCCGCGAGCGAGTTCCGAGTACAGGTGATGGTGGGCGCAGACCAGACCCGGGGTCGTATTGGTCATCTGTTGCTCCTTCGGTCCCAGCGACAGGTGTGATGTCCCTCCGATGACACTACACAAGGGTCAGACAGGTGCCAGGGTGGGTGCCACCCATCCTCGATTTCTTCGAAAAAGGGGCGGAAGTACTCCTCTCGCTCGTGCCGCAACTCTTCGTTCCAATCGTGAACCTCCTCTCGCCTGGACCGCTAGGTTCGTGCGGAGTGATGAACGAGGGGCCACACCTTTGAACCGGCTGAGCCTGATGCGAGTCGCAATACCCGCCGCCGCGGTGTTGGGAGCGCTCGCGGTCGGGGCTGTGGTGATGAGTGTCCTTGGGGCCAACCCGCTCGAGGGCTACCAGGCGTTGGTCAGCGGATCGGTCGGGGATGCCGACGCGGTCGTGGAGACCGTGCTCAAGGCAACGCCCTTGCTGTTGGTCGGGGCAGGCATCACCGTGGCGTTCCGCGCCAACGTCATCAACATCGGCGGTGAGGGTCAGATGGTGGCCGGTGGCCTCCTCGCCACCTCGGTGGCACTTTCGGTTCCGGATCTTCCCGCCTGGATCATGCTGCCCGTGGTGCTTCTCGCGGGGATGGTCGGGGGAGCGATCTGGGGTGGGATTCCGGGCTTCCTGAAGGCGTTCCACGGTGTCAACGAGATCCTCTCGACGATCATGCTCAACATCGTCGCCGTCCAACTCATGAACTTCCTTCTGCGCGGTCCGTTGATCGACCCGGCCGAGATCGAGCGGGGCACCCGGATTCCCCAGACTGCCCGCGTCCCCGAGTCGGCCGACCTTCCTCTGCTTCTTGGCCACGGGCGCCTTCATCTGGGTCCCGTCATCGCCGTGATGGCCGCGGTGGCCGTGTACATCCTCCTTTGGCGAACCACGTTCGGGCTCAAGCTGCGGGCGGTCGGGCTCAGTCGGGAGGCGGCCGGGTACGCCGGGATGAACGTCAAGTGGTCGATCACCTCGTCCCTTGCCATCAGCGGCGCGCTGTCCGGCCTCGCCGGGGCGATCCTCGTGTTCGGCTCCGAGAGTCACCGAATGGTCACCGATGGTTCCACGGCCGGTTTCACCGGCAACGCCGGGTTCAATGGGATCGTGGCTGCCCTGTTCGGAGGCTTGCATCCCCTGTGGACGATTCCCGCCTCGTTCTTGTTCGGTGGGTTGCTCGTGGGCGGCAACGCCATGCAGCGCGCGGTCCAGGTTCCCTCGGCGCTCATCCTGGCTTTGAACGGCCTGGTGGTGGTGGCCGTGGTGGCCACCGACCGCTACCGGAAGCGACTCGCCGCCGAAGCCGACGCGGAACGAGCCGAGCAGGCACTGGCCATCGAAGACCCAACTCCGTCAGGGATCCCCGATGGGTGACCTCTTCACGACCAGTGCCCTCATCGCAGTGGTAGCCGGCGGGATTCGGCTGTCGGTACCCCTTTTGCTGGCCGCCCTCGGCGAGACGTTCGGGCAACGGTCCGGCGTGCTCAACCTCGGCGTGGACGGCGTGATGTTGCTCGGAGCGTTCGGCGGGTATTACACGACCCTGAAGACCCAGAATGTCTGGCTTGGCGTCGCCGTCGGTCTGGGTGTCGGTCTGGTGATGGGGCTGCTCTACGGTCTCATCTCGGTGACCCTGCGCGCCGAGCAGGGCATCTCGGGGATCGGGATCTTCCTCTTCGGGTTGGGCGTGAGCGACCTGTTGTTTCAGAAGCTCGTCGGAACGCCGCTGCCCATCCCGAGCTTCCCTCGCCTTTCGATTCCCGGGATCTCGTCGCTGCCCGTGGTCGGTCCCATGCTCTTCGAGCACAGCGTCGTGGTGTACGCCGCCTTCGCCTTGATCCCCGTGGCGGTGCTGATCATCAACCGCACCACGTTCGGGCTCAACATCCGGGCGGTCGGTGAGACACCCGAAGCGGCAGACAGTCTCGGGGTATCGGTCGCGCGGATCCGCTACGCCACCGCACTGATCGGCGGTGGACTGGCGGGCGTTGCCGGGGCGGTGTTGTCCATCGAGCTCCAGATCTTCCAACAGAACCTCACCAATGCAGCGGGTTTCATCGCTATCGCCCTCGTCTACTTCGGGGCGTGGCGACCGATCGGGGTGATGGCCGGCGCACTGCTCTACGGCTTGCTCAACGCCCTGGTCCTGCAACTCAAGACGCTGGGGATCATTCCTCTCAGCGGTTCCGACCTCGCCGCCATGGCCCCGGCCCTGATCACCATCCTGGCGCTGGTCATCGTGGCGAACCGCTTCCGGCAACCGGCCGCACTCACCAAACCGTTCGCGCGTGGCGTGTGACCAAAGAAAGGGACGAAATGCGATACCGAAACCAATTCCGAATCATCAGCCTGCTGGCTGTCATGGCACTCATGCTGGCCGCCTGTGGGTCTTCAACCGAAGAAACCACTGCGGCGGGCGAGGGAATCCGGATTGCCATCGTGGCGCCTTCGGCCTCCAACGACCTGGCCTTCACTCAGAGCATCGTGGACGCCGTCAACACGCTCGATGGTGTCGACGAGATCGCCATCACCGACGGGACCTTCGTGGTCGAAGACGCCGCCGCGGCCATCCGCGACTACGCCGACCAGGGCTATGACCTCGTCATCGCCCACGGCTCGCAATACGGTGCGTCGCTCGGCGAGATCGCTCCTGACTTCCCTGACACGTCGTTCGCATGGGGCACGGCTGCCGACACGTTCGGACTCGACAACGTCTACTCCTATGAGGCTGCCTCCGACGAGGGTGGCTACGTGATGGGCGTCATTGCGGCCGGCCTGACCGAATCGGGAGTGATCGGCGTGGTCGGACCAGTAGAAGTAGGCGACGCCAAGCTCTACGTCGACGGCTTCGTCAACGGCGTTGCCGCCACCGACCCGGCTGTCCAGGTCAACGTCAACTACATCGGCTCGTTCTCAGACGTGGCCCTCGCCTCGGAAGCGGCGGAGAGCCATATGAGCGCCGGTGCCGACGTCCTGACGGGCACTGCCCAGATGACGGTCGGGGCGATCGGGGTGGCCAACACCAACGGGGCCGCCTGGTTCGGCACGCAGTCGAGCCAGACGAGTGTGGCTCCGGACATCGTGGTCGCCAACCAGGTGTATCACTGGGAGGTCATCCTCGAGACCATCCTCGACAACATCGCCGACGGCACATTGGGCGGCGAGGTCTATCAGATCGATTTCGCCAACGGAGGCCTCGTGCTCGAATTCAACGACGGGTACGAGCTGTCGGATGACCTTCGCACAGCCGCCGAAGACGCCATCAAAGGCCTCGAAGACGGTTCGATGAGCACAGGAGCCTGAAGCTGACCGAAACCACCAACCTGCTCGAACTCCGGGGAATCACCAAACGATTCCCCGGAGTCCTGGCCAACGACAATGTCGACTTCGACCTCCGAAGAGGGGAGGTCCACGCGCTCCTAGGCGAAAACGGCGCAGGCAAGAGCACGCTGATGAAAGTGCTCTACGGGCTCTATTCCGCCGACGAGGGAGAGATCGTCATCAACGGCACTCCGGCGGTCATCGCTGATCCCTCGGACGCGATTGCCTTGGGCGTTGGAATGGTGCACCAGCACTTCATGCTGGTGCCAACGCTCACCGTCGCCGAAAACGTCGCGCTCGGGTTGGATTCCTCCCGGAGGCCGTTCACCGACCTGGCGACGGTGAGCGAGAAGTTGGTATCTCTGGGCGAGGCGTACGGATTGGTGGTGGACCCGTCCCGGGTGATCTGGCAGATGTCGGTCGGGGAACGGCAGCGAGTCGAAATCCTCAAAGCGCTGTATCGCGACGCCGAGGTGCTCATTCTGGATGAACCGACCGCTGTCCTCACCCCGCAAGAGGTTGAAGATCTCTTCGTGTCACTACATCGGATAGAGGAGGAAGGCAAGGGTCTGATCTTCATCTCCCACAAGTTGCATGAGGTGCTGGCCATCAGCGACCGCGTCACCACGATGCGCGGCGGAGCTGTCGTCGGAACCGTCCCGACCGAGGGCGCCACTCGCCAAGGGCTCGCCCGGATGATGGTCGGGCGGGATGTCTCGTTCATCCCGGACAAGGAACCCGCCCAACCAGCCGAGGTCAAGCTGGCTGTGGAAAGCCTCCGGGTGCTGGGCGACCGGGATGACGTGGCCGTCGATGGTCTGAGTCTCGAGATTCGCGCCGGCGAGATCGTCGGCCTCGCCGGAGTGTCCGGCAACGGCCAGCGTGAGCTGGCTGAAGCCATCGCCGGCCTGCGCGAGGTCGAAGGCGGCACCGTCTCCATCGGCGGAGTCGACCTCACCGGGAAGGGCGCCCGGCTGCCGCGCCAACACGGACTCTGTTACGTGCCTGAGGAGCGCATGGCGGAGGGAATGATCGGCGATTTCACCGTCGCCGAGAACCTGATCCTCATCTCGCACGACGAACCGAAGTTCAGCAACCGAGGGCTGCTGCGCTTCCCGGCCATCCGTGAGCACTGCTCACGCCTCGTCAAGGAATACGAGATCAAGACACCGTCGATCGACACCACCGGACGGAGCCTCTCCGGCGGGAACATCCAGAAGATGATCATGGCGCGCGAGATCGACGCCGACCCCACCGTGATCCTCGTCTCGCAACCCACCCGTGGTGTCGATATCGGCGCAGCTGCCTACATCCACAAACGCCTCATCCAACAACGCGACAACGGCGTGGCGGTCCTCATGGTCTCCGAGGACCTGGACGAGATCCTGGCGGTTGCCGACCGGATCGCCGTGATGTACGAAGGAAACATCACAGGAATCGTCGATGCGGCAGGCGCCAGTCGGGAAGCGATCGGGCTGTTGATGGCCGGGGTGTCCGCCTGACCGATGCACAGCACCGGTCAGGTTGAAGAACGCCGCGGGCGTTCTTCCCTGGAGGAGGCACAGCACCGGTCAGGTTGAAGGACGCCTCGCATCCTTCCCTGGAGGAAGCACAACGAGGGCGTTCTCCGTTCGGTGAGGCAAGGGAACCGCTGACAAAGATGGCCGTTGAGGCGCGCCCGCTGCAACACCTGCCGACGTAGAATCGTGCGAAGGAACTCATCCCTAATCCATGGAGGCGTCATGTGGGCTCACCGTCCGGACCGGAAGCGAATCGTCGTCGGGAGGCTGGCGCTCCTTGCGGTCGCGGCCCTCGTAGTGGCTGCCTGTGGCACGTCTGACACCACCACGACCACGGCGGCGAGTGGGTCGACCGAGACCACAGCATCGGCGGCTGAACCGCTCACCTTCGGCATGATCATGGTTGGCCCCGAGAACGATCGAGGCTGGTCGCAAGCACATTTCGAGGCCGGGGAGTACATCGAGGAGAAGCTCGGCGCCACGATGATCTCGCTCGACAAAGTGAACACCGCTGATCGACCCGACACCACCATCGAATCAGTGGTCGACTCGATGGTCGCTGACGGGGCCCAGCTCATCTTCGCCACGTCGGACGACATGAAAGACGGCATCGAGGCGGCCGCGGCCGCTCACCCTGACGTTCCCATGGTCTGGTCCTCCGGCGACAACGCCTGGGAAGACGGCGAGGCATACCGCGCCGATCTGGCCAACCTCGGCAACATCATGGGCCGGATGGAGTACGGCAAGATGATTGCAGGCTGTGCAGCCGCACTCACGTCGCAGACCGGCTCGATCGCCTACCTGGGACCGCTCATCAACGACGAAACCCGACGCCTCGTCAACTCCGCCTACCTCGGAGCGCAACACTGCTGGGAGGACGTACGAGGTGAAGCGCCGGATACCCTCGCTTTCGAGGTGAACTGGATCGGGTTCTGGTTCAACATCCCCGGAGTGACACTCGACCCGACCGAGGTCACCAACTCGTTCTTCGACGGCGGTGCAGATGTCGTGATATCGGGCATCGACACCACAGAAGCACTGGTTCGAGCCGGTCAGCGGTCGGCGGCAGGGGAGAGCGTCTGGGCGATTCCTTATGACTTCGAAGGAGCCTGCTCTGAAGCGGATGAGATCTGCCTGGGCGTGCCTTACTTCAACTGGGGTCCGTCGTATCTGGAGGTCGCCAGCTCGGTCGTCGATGGCTCGTTCGAGGCTGACTTCCAGTGGCTCGGTCCGGACTGGGCGGACATGAACAACCGCGACACCAGCGCAGTTGGATGGGTGTCCGGTGGAGGCTTGTCGGACGAGACTGCTGCCCAGCTCGATGACTTCATCGCCGGCCTGGCCGACGGATCCATCAATCCGTTCGTCGGACCGCTCAACTATCAGGATGGAACCGAATACCTCGCAGACGGTGCGGTCGGTTCCGACGCGGACATCTGGTACACCAAACAGCTGCTCGAAGGCATCGAAGGGGCCAGTTCGTCGGGCTGAGCCACCCGCTCTCCTCCGTCGATTCGACTCGCTGATGGCCCTGGAGCTGCGCGACATCTCGAAGGCCTTTGGACCCGTCCAGGCCAATGCAGGAATTTCTCTCCGATTGGAGGAGGGAACCCTGCATGGCCTGGCCGGGGAAAACGGCGCCGGGAAATCGACGCTGATGAAGATTCTCTCGGGCTTCCAGGACGCAGACGCCGGCGAAATCGTGATCGATGGACAAGCGCTCGAACTGGGATCTCCCCGCGCCGCACTGGCAGCCGGCATCGGGATGCTGCACCAGGACCCCCTGGTGTTTCTGCCTCTCACGGTTCTGGAGAACTTCCTGCTGGCCGGGCCGACCGGGCTCAGGCTCGACCGGGCGGCAGGCATCGCCGAGCTGAAGAGAGTCAGCGGTGATCTGGGCTTCTCGTTCGACCCGACCGCCCCGGTGCGGAGTCTCACGGTGGGCGAGCGACAGCAACTCGAGATCACCAGGCTTCTGTGGCTCGGCGCCCGCGTCCTGATCCTCGACGAGCCCACGACCGGTATCTCCGCGACGCAACGAATCCAGCTCTTCGCCACCCTCCGCAGCCTCGCCGCCGAGGGGATGATTGTCATATTTGTATCGCACAAACTTGAGGAGATCGACGAGCTGTGTGACACCGTCACGGTCATGAGGAACGGCAAGGTCGTGGGTTCTCTATCCATGCCGGCACCCTCCGAACGACTCGTGGAGCTGATGTTCGGTCAGGTCATGGAGTCGTTGCCCCGATCGGAAGAAGCCCTTGGCGATCCTGTTCTGACATGGGGCGCCGTTTCCGTCAACGCCGGAAGCACCGATATCGTCGATCTGGACTTCTCGGCCCGGCGTGGCGAGGTGGTGGGGTTGGCCGGGCTCGAAGGATCCGGACAGCGGGTCTTCCTCGATGCGTGCGCCGGCTTCGTGGCGCCGGCGGCGGGGAGCATTGAAATCAACGGGTCGGACGTCACCCGCGACGATTACCTGGCGAGGCTCGGATCGGGCGTCCACTACGTCCCTGCCGGGCGTCTCGAAGAAGGGCTGATCGACGAACTCACCATCAGCGAACATTTCCTCTTGACCAATCCGGATCCCCGTTTCTTTCTGGATCGAGCGGCGGCGAAGACCGAAGCCGACCAGCACATCGCCGGGTACGCCATTCGAGGCGAGTCCGGCTCGCCTGCCGAATCGCTCTCCGGAGGCAATCAGCAACGACTGCTGTTGGCGATGATGCCGGACCAACTCAACCTGCTGCTGCTCGAGCATCCGACCCGCGGCCTGGACATCGAGTCAGCCAATTACGTGTGGACCCGGATTCTCGATCGGCGGGCACAGGGAACGGCCATCCTGTTCGCCTCGGCAGACCTCGATGAGTTGCTGCGGTACAGCGATCGGATCGTGGTGTTCTTCTCCGGGAAGGTGTTTGCGATCCTCGACGCTGAGGGTTTGACCGGCGAGGACCTGGGGTTCCTCATCGGCGGGAAGAAGCCGTCATGACCGCGCCACAGCAGGCCCGCTCCGGACGTGCCCTTCTGATTTCTCTCGTCGTGGCCGTCGTCGCCGCCCTCGGGCTTCTCCTGGCGGTGGGGGCCGACCCCTGGGAAGCCGCTCGATTGATCTGGGAGGGGGCGTTCGGCACCAGTGCCCGCCGAGCGGACACCCTGATGGCCTGGGTCCCCCTGGTTTTGGCGTCAGCCGGGCTGGTCGTGACCTTCGCAGCGGGGCTGTGGAACATCGGTGTCGAGGGTCAGATCGTCGCCGGGGCCATCGCCGCCACCCTGATCGCCCGAATCCTGCCGGGTCCGGGTTGGGTCGTCGTCCCTGCCGCACTGGCCGCAGGTGTTCTGGGGGGGATCGGTTGGGCCTTGATCGCCGGAGTGCTCAAGACCAAAGGGAAGGTCAACGAGATCTTCGGCGGGCTCGGCCTGGATTTCGTGGCGACCGGAATGACCGTCTACCTCATCATCGGTCCCTGGTCGCGAGAAGGAGTGGCCTCCACCTCCGGAACGGACCTGTTCCGGCAGGAGGCCTGGCTACCGGCAGTCGGCTCGACGCGGCTGAGCATTCCAGCCGTCATACTCGCCATCGCCGCCGTGGTGGCCGTGTACTACCTGATGCGTGACACCATGTTCGGCCTGCGACTCAAGGCGGTCGGGCGCAATCCCCGCAGCGCGCTCCTCATGGGCATCCCGACCGGCCGATACCTGCTGGGTGCCTTTGCCGTGGGTGGGGCACTGGCCGGGCTGGCAGGCGCTGTGCAAGCGACCGGATTCCACCACAAGCTCGTCCCGGCCGTCTCCGGCGGATACGGCTTCCTCGGGATCCTCGTGGTCCTGCTGGCCGGGTTCGGTGCACGGTGGATCGCCCCGATCAGCCTCTTCTTCGTCATGGTGTCGATCGGCAGCACCCAACTGGAGCTACGTCTCGACCTCGACTCGTCGATCGGCGATGTCCTCCAGGGCGGCATCGTGTTCGCGGTGATCTTCGGAGCGGCCTGGGCCCAACGTCGAACCACAAGACCGACCACTCCGGCGGGGGAGGCCTGACGTGGAGGCCATTCTCGCGTCCATCGTGGCTGCGGCTGCCCCCCTGGTCTATGTGACCGTCGGTGAGACCATCACCGAAAAGGCGGGCGTCATCAACCTGTCGCTCGAAGGGAGTCTCCGCCTGGCGGCGATGGCCGCCTTCGCCGCTGCGCTGACCGCCGGCAACCCGCTGGTCGGGTTTGTAGTCGGTGCCGCAGTCGGGGCGGCTCTGGCGGGAGTGATCGCCTTCGGCAGCATCGAACTGAAACTCAATCAGATCGCGGTGGGTTTCGTACTGGCGGTACTGGGAGTGGCTCTGGCGATCTTCCTCGGCGATTCCTATGTCGGAGAACGGGGGGAGCAGGTGACGGCCTGGCCGGTGCCGCTCCTGTCCGATATTCCCATTCTCGGTCGGGTCATCTTCACGCACAACGTGTCCGTGTACGGCAGTTTTCTTCTCATCGCCGTTGCCTGGTACTTCATCTACCGCACCCGCTGGGGTCTGGAACTCCAGGGCATCGGTGAGCGACCCGAGGGAGCTCATGCGCGGGGAGTGGCGGTCAACAAGCTTCGCTATCTGTACACGATGGTGGGAGGAGCTCTCGTGGGAGTGGGTGGCGCGGCGTACTCGCTGGACGTCAAACTCGGCTGGCGTGAGAATCTCACGCTCAACCTCGGCTGGATCGCGCTCGGCGATCGTCATCTTCAGCGGTTGGCACCCCATCCGGGCTGCTCTCGGTTGTTATCTGTTCGGCGCTCTGCAGGTGATGGCGCTCGAACTCCAGGGTGTCTTCCCCGGCCTTTCCCAGGTGTTACCCCAGGTGCCGTTCCCATTGATGATCCTCACGCTGGTGGTGGTGTACACCGACACGTTCCGGCGCCTTGGAGAGCGTTTTCCCCGATTGCGGAACTTCCTTTCCAGCGAGCCTCCCAGCGCCATCGGGACGGTCTTCGAAACGTGATCGGTGGCGAGACGGAGCGGAAACCGCGATAGGGCGACACGGCCACCCCATGTGTGGCATTCTGGCCCTTCCGGCGGGCGAAAGCGGACGTCACCCTGTTGGGATGCCGTTGAGTCGACATGACAACGGAGCATTGAGTTACTCAACCCCAATCGAGGAGGAAACGTGAACGCACGACGCTGGAGTGTGTTGCTTCTGGCGATTGTCTTGGGTCTCGCCGCTTGTGGAAGCGGGACCGACGACCCAGAAACGGAGTCAACGGAAGCGGCCACCGAAACCACCGAGGCAGGCACCGAGGCGACGTCGGAGGAGCCGTTCAAGGTGGCGTTCGTGTACGTCGCTCCGATCGGCGACCTGGGCTGGACCTATGCGCACGACTTGGGCAGGCTGGCCCTCGAGGACGCTTTTGGCGACGGTGTGGAAACCACCTTCATCGAAAACGTTCCTGAAGGCCCCGACGCCGAACGAGTGATTCGCGACTTCGCTCAGAAGGGCAACGACCTGATCATCACGACCTCGTTCGGGTTCATGGATCCCACCCTGACCGTGGCCGGCGAGTTCCCCGAGACCCAGTTCGTCCACATCTCCGGATTCAAGAGCGCCGACAACATGTCGAACGTGTTTGGTCGGATCTATCAGCCCCGCTATCTCTCGGGTCTCGTGGCGGGCGCCGCCACCGAGTCGAACATCCTCGGATATGTGGCAGCGTTCCCGATTCCCGAAGTCGTTCGCGGGATCAACGCCTTCACGCTGGGAGCACGTGAGGTGAACCCGGACGTCGAGGTTCGGGTCGTCTGGACCAACACGTGGTTCGGTCCGCCGCAGGAGAAGGAAGCGGCCGATGCACTGCTCGCCGAAGGTGCGGACGTGATCGCCCAGCATCAGGACACCACTGAGCCCCAGAAGGCCGCGGCTGACGCCGGTGCCGTCTCCATCGGATACGACTCCGACATGCGTCCATTCGTGGGCGACACCGTGCTGACCAGCCCCGTGTTCGTCTGGGGACCGAAGTACGTGTCCATCGTCGAGGAGTTGATGGCCGGTACCTACAACGGCAGCGAGTCCTACTGGGGTGGTCTCAGTGACGGAGTCGTGGAACTCGCCGAGCTTTCGCCGGAGGTCTCTGGCGAGACGAAGGCACTCGTCGAGGAGAAAGCGGCCCTCATCGAGTCCGGTGATTGGGACGTATTCTGCGGGCCCATCAATGGCCAGGACGGAAGCGAGCAGGTAGCCGAAGGCGAATGTCTCGATGACGGGGCCATGCTCAGCATGAGCTGGTTCGTCGAGGGCGTCGTCGGCGAGATTCCGGAAGGCTGAGCACGACGGAGATGACGCCGGGAGGCCCCATGACAGAGACCGATGACATCGCAGTAGCGATTCGCGGCCTCACCAAGAGGTTTCCCGGCGTCGTCGCCAACCACGACGTCGACCTCACCCTGCGCCGTGGCGAGATCCACGCTCTCCTGGGTGAGAACGGCGCCGGCAAATCCACCCTCATGAGTTGCCTGTGCGGGATGTACAGCCCCGAGGAGGGGCACATCGAACTCGCCACCGGTGGTCACAAGCTGCGCCAGGTCGACATTCGTTCGCCCAAAGACGCCATTCGGCTGGGCATCGGGATGGTCTACCAACACTTCAAGCTGGTGCACAACCAGACCGTCGCCGAAAACATCATCCTCGGCGCCGACGGGATCGGCTTCATACCGCGCATGGCAGAAGTCGAGCGGCGCGTCGCCGAGATGGGCGAACGGTACGCGCTGCAAGTCGACCCGACGGCCTACATCTGGCAACTTTCGGTCGGCCTTCGCCAGCGTGTGGAGATCCTCAAGCTGCTCTACCGGGGCGCCGAAGTCCTGATCCTGGATGAGCCGACGGACGTTCTCACTCCCCAAGAGGCCACCGAACTCGGAGCGACCCTGAGAGAGTTGGCCGCCGACGGCCGTTCGATCATCTTCATCTCGCACAAGCTGCACGAGGTTCTGTCGTTTGCCGACCGGGTCACGGTCCTTCGCAAGGGAACCAATGTGGCCACCGTGGAGACCGAGGGCGCCACCAAAGCCAGCCTCGCCGAGCTGATGGTTGGACGACCGGTGCTGTTCACGGCAGATCGAGTGGCTCGTGAACCAGGAGGGGTGGTGGCGGAGCTGCGCGGTATCTCGGCCAAAGACGATCGCGGGCTTCCGGCCCTCACCGACGTATCGTTCGCGGTCCGTTCCGGTGAGATACTCGGGGTGGCGGGCGTTACCGGCAATGGCCAACGCGAACTCGCCGAGGTGATCACCGGCCTGCGTCCGGTCACCGGGGGCACGGTCGAACTCCACGGCGAAGACATGACAGGGCTCTCGCCTCGCAAGTTCATCGAGCGGGGTGTGGCTCACGTCCCTGCCGATCGGCTCGGAATGGGACTGGCAGGGGATCTCCCGTTGACGGACAATTTCATCATGAAGCAATACCGGCGAAACCCTGTTTCGTCCGGTCCGTTCATCAACCGCTCCGCGGTGCAGAATCTCTCGAACGGCTACATCGAACGCTTCCAGGTCATGGCTCCCTCGACGGCTGCGTTGGCACGAAACCTCTCTGGAGGGAATCAGCAGAAAGCCATCCTCGCTCGGGAGATCGGGGCGGCCGACCTTGTGAAGAGTGAACCGTTCATGGTGGCCGCCTTTCCCACCCGGGGTCTCGACGTCGGGGCGATCGAAACCGTCCGAGGGGCGCTGCTGGCCGAACGGGCCGTCGGCGCCGCCGTGCTCTTGATCTCCGAAGACCTCGATGAGCTCTTCGTTCTGGCGGACCGACTGCTGATCCTCCACGACGGTCAGGTCATGGGGGTGGGCCGTTCGGACGAACTCACCATCGAACAGGTCGGGCTGATGATGGCCGGAGAACGAGCCGGGTCCGGCCCCTCGTGAGCGTCCACGCCCGACTCGAGAAACGAATCGATCCGCCCCGCTACCTGTCGTGGCTCGTGCCCGTGCTGTCCCTCGTGGCTGCTTTGGTGGCCAGTGCCATTCTGCTCGCCGCCTTCGGTGTCGATCCGCTGGCCACCTTCAGGGCGATGTGGCGCGGAGCCTTCGGCGACCTCTCAGCCCTCATCGACGGGGAAGTGTATGCGGTCTCCGAAACGCTGGTCCGGGCCACTCCGCTGATTCTGGCCGGCCTGGCTGTTTCCGTGGCCTTCAAGATGAAATTCTGGAACATCGGTGCCGAGGGTCAACTGGTCATGGGTGGCGTGGCGGCTTCGGGAGTCGCCCTCTTCCTGCCAGCGGCTTTCCCGGGCCTACCCCAGAACTTCGTCGTCTACGGCCTGCTCATGGGTGGAGCCGCCTTCCTCGCTGGTGCCGTCTGGGCACTGGTGCCGGCCCTCCTCAAGGCGTATCTCAACGTCAACGAGATCATCACCACCCTCATGTTCAACTACGTGGCGATCCTCTGGTACAGCCACCTCTACAACTCGGTGTGGAAGGACCCGGAAGGCTTCGGTTTCCCAGGCTCGGCCGAATTCGGCGACTACACCTGGTTCCCTCGCTTCTTCGGTACTCGCCTCCACCTCGGACTCATCATCGGGTTGGTGGCCGCAGTGGCCGTCTGGCTGCTTCTGGATAGAAGTCGCTTCGGATATGAGGTTCGGCTCATCGGTGACAATCCGGAAGCGGCCCGTTTCGCCGGCGTGTCGATGTTCCGGAGCATTCTGCTCGTCATGCTGATCTCCGGCGGTTTGGCCGGCTTGGCCGGCTGGTCCGAGGTGGCCGGAATCAGCCACAGGCTGCAGCAAGGCCTTTCGGCTGACAACGGCTTCACGGCCATCATCGTGGCCTGGATCGCCAAGCTCCGGCCGGCGAGCGTGGTGATCGTGGCGATCCTCCTGGCGGCCCTGTTCGTGGGCGGCGACCAGATCCAGATCTCGATGGGTCTGCCTTCGTCGGTGGCGCAGGTCGTTCAGGGTCTCATGTTGTTCTTCGTGCTCGGCGGTGACATCTTCAGCCGGTACCGTCTGCGGATCATCCGCACCCGGCCGGTTGGCGAGGCGGCGCTGGCCGGAGCGGAGGACGTCTGATGGATCTCGATCTCGTCACGTCGGTCCTGTCGATCGCCATCTTTGCCGGAACGTCCCTCATCTACGCCACGGTGGGCGAGATCTACACCGAACGATCCGGGATTCTGAACCTCGGCATCGAAGGCATGATGATCCTGGGAGCCGTGACCGGTTTCGCGGCGGCCTTTCACTCGGGTTCGTTGCTCGTTGCGTTGGTTGTCGCCATGGCCGTCGGAGGGTTGATGGCGCTCATTCATGCCTTCGTCACCATCACCCTGCGCGCCGATCAGATCGTGTCCGGGTTGGCTGTCAGCCTGGCCGGCGTGGGTCTGGCGAGCTTCCTCGGAGAGCGACTCGGACCAGACAACGGCCCGCTCGTTGGGCTACGCGGCCCGAGGTTCGATCAGATAGCCATTCCTGGCTTGTCGGACCTGCCGGTGGTGGGTGAAGCGTTGTTCACCCAGGACGCGCTCGTGTATGCCATGTACCTCTTTGTGCCGCTGGCCTGGTTCTTCCTGTATCGGACCCGTCCCGGCCAGGAGCTGCGAGCGATGGGGGAGAGCCCGCAGACGGCAGACGCCATGGGCATCCCTGTCATCCGCTATCGCTACGTCTACACGGTGTTCGGCGGAGCCATGGCGGGCCTCGGCGGGGCCCACCTCTCGCTGTCGTACACGCCCGGATGGTCGGAGAACCTCACCGGAGGCCGGGGATGGATCGCCATCGCCCTCGTCATCTTCGCCACGTGGGATCCGGGCCGCGCCGTCGTCGGAGCCCTTCTGTTCGGCGGAGTCAACGCCATCCAATTCCGCCTTCAGGCGCAGGGAACAACCATCTCCGCCAACCTCCTGAACATGGCCCCGTACATCCTCACCGTGCTGGTGTTGGTGGCCATCTCCGCTGGATCATCATTGCGCAACCGGATTGGAGCACCTGCTGCGCTTGGGATTCCCTATGCGCGCGAAGAGCGCACATGACGCGCCCATCGTGGTGGCTCCGCCAGGTCCGCGCCAAAGCCGCCGTTTTGCGCGAGTATCGGGAATTCGAGGCAACCTTCGACCGGGGACATGGCGATGCATGATGTGCAATATCGGGGACCACTGCCCGCCCTTCATCTGATTCCGTCCACCCTCGATGGCGCTCTGGAACTCCTGGCGGAGCATGGGGCGTCCGCCAAGCTGATCGCCGGTGGCACAGACTTGATTCTGGAGTGCGCCCGACGTCAGCACCCCGAGGTCGAGGTGCTCATCGACATCACGGCTCTCCCTGGCCTCGACCTGATCGAGTTCAACGATGAGACCGCCACGATCGGGCCTCTGGTGACACACAACCAGATCGTTCGGACGCCCGAAATGTGGCGACGGGCCACGCCTCTCGCCCAGGCCTGCTGGGAGATCGGCTCACCCCAGTTGCGGAACCGGGCAACCGTGGTCGGCAATGTCGTCACCGCCAGTCCTGCCAATGACACGATCACCCCGCTCAGAGTGCTCGATGCCGTGCTGACCGTTCGATCGGTCGGAGGAGAACGGCGTCTGGCGCTCGACGGATTCCACACGGGGGTTCGAGCCTCCCTGCTGGAACCGGACGAGATGGTCACCGCCATCACCTTCCGCACGCTGCGACACGGCGAAAGAGGGCTCTTCCTCAAGGCGGGCAACCGCATGTCCCAGGCCATATCGGTGGTGCACGCCGCACTGGTTTTCGACCCGGACCTCGGTCCGGCCAGCGCCCGCGTCGCCCTGGGGTCCGTTGCCCCGACGATTCTCGAATTCGCGCCGCCGGAACCGGCCGTCTTCGATGATGCAGGCATCGCGGATTTTGCCGCCTCAGTGGTCGAAGAGCTCCGACCGATCGATGACGTGCGAGCTACGGCCGAGTATCGGAAAGCTACGGTCGAGACCATGATCCGACGGGGCTTCACCGCCCTTCGAGATGACGAAGCCGGCCCTCACCCCAAGCCGGTGCTCCTGTCGTCGTCGGGAACCGCCCACACCTCCGGCGGCGCTGCCGCGATCGGCCCGGACGAGTGGATTCAGGCAACGGTGAATGGCCAGGAAGTGTCTGCTGGAGGGGCGGCCGGCAAGACGCTCCTCGATTGGCTGCGGGACGATGTGCGATCGGGCGAGGCAGATGCGCTCACTGGAACCAAAGAGGGCTGTGCGGAAGGCGAGTGTGGTGCCTGTACGGTGCAGATGAACGGGGCGGCGGTGATGGCATGCCTCGTCCCGGCCGCCCGGGCTCACGGCGCCGACATCGTGACGGTCGAGGGCATCGGGCGGCTCGCCGAGAATGAGGCCGACCTGCTTCACCCGGTGCAGCAAGCCTTCATCGACCACACGGCGGTTCAATGTGGCTTCTGCATCCCGGGGTTCATCGTGGCCGGCGCCTCGCTTCTGGACGAGCATCCCCAGCCGACTCGCCAGGAGATCGTGGACGCCCTGGCCGGCAACCTGTGTCGGTGTACGGGCTACTACAAGATCATCGATGCCATGGTGGCCGCAGGAGGGGGCCGATCGTGACCGTTGGTGCCTCGCTCCCACGTCCCGACGCCGCCGCCAAAGTGATGGGGCGAGCCATCTATCCGGCGGATATCCAGGGGACCGACATGCTCCACGCCGTCATCGTCTTCTCTGATCAACCCCACGCCAGACTGCTGTCGATGGACATCACCGATGCTCTCGACGTTCCCGGGGTCGTCACCATCGTCACTGCCGGCGACATCCCGATGAACGAGTACGGCCTGACCGAATTCGATCAACCCGTCTTCATCGGGCTGGACGCGACCGGCCGCAGTCGCATCGATCCGACCGTGAGCAGGTGGGAAGGCGACCATATTGCGGTCGTCGTTGCGGAGACCGACGCGATCGGTCGTCGCGCCGCAGATCTGATCGTGACGACCTGGGAGCCGCTTGCCATCGTCGAGACGATCGAAGAGGCGCTGGCGCCGGATGCTCCCCTCCTTCATCCCGAGAATGGTCTGCCCACCAACGTCTATCACTCCTACAAGATCCGCAAGGGCGATATGGAGGCGGGCTGGGCGGCCGCGGACGTGGTGGTGGAGAGCACGTACCAACTGCCTCACCAGGAGCATGCTTTCCTGCAGCCCGAAGCAGGGGTGGCCTACCTCGATGACGAAGGCCGGGTGACCGTCGAGATCGCCGGCCAGTGGACCCACGAGGATCAGGAGCAGATCGCTCACGCGCTCGACCTGCCCCTGGATCAGGTGAGGGTGGTCTACCCGGCCATAGGCGGCGCTTTCGGTGGTCGCGAGGACATGAGCATGCAGATCGTCCTGGCCGCCGCCGCGCTGAAGGTCAACGCCCTCGGCGATCACCGGCCCATCAGGAGCCAGTGGTCCCGGGAGGAATCGATCGTCGGCCACCACAAGCGTCACCGAGCCACCATCACCACCCGGTGGGGGGCCACCGCCGAGGGCGTGATCGTCGCCGTCGAGGCGGACGGATTCTTGGACGCCGGTGCCTACAACTACACCTCGAACAAGGTGATGGGCAACCTGCATGTTTCCATGGCGGGACCGTATCGGGTCCCCAACGCCCGCATCGACACCCACGTCGTCTACACGACCTCGGTGCCAGGTGGCGCCTTCCGCGGTTTCGGCGGTCCGCAGGGATCGTTCGCCGCCGAGATGCAGATGAACAAACTGGCCGAGGCGCTCGGCGATGGATCCCGTGGAACTGCGACGCCGAAACGCCCTCGTGGACGGAGACTTCGGTATCACCCAGACCGTGATGCCGGAAGGCGTCAGCATGCGATGAGGTCATCGAGGACTGCGTGCAGAAGTCGAGCTGGGGGTCACCTCATCCTGGTAGCGACCCCGTCCTCTCCTTCCGGACCGTGCCTGGCTCGTCGACGGCCACCCGCCGAGGGCGAGGATTCGCCGGCGGGTTGAAGAACGTCGGGTTCAGTTTCGGTGTCCCGGAGAAATGCAACGCCAAGATCGAACTGCGTGGCGACGGTGACGAGCCGACCGAGGCCACGCTCTTCCACTCGGCTGCCGAGGTTGGCCAAGGTACGCATACCGCCCTCACACAAATGGCGGCGGACGCGACCGGGTTGCCCATCGAGGCAGTCGACACGGTCTGGTCCGACACGGCTCACACCGCCGACTCCGGCTCGGTATCGGCGTCTCGCATGACCTTCATGGCCGGCAACTGCCATCCTCGGCGCGGCCGAGTCGGCTCAGAAGGCATGGCTCGATGGCGACCGGCCGGCGATCGGCGAGTTTCGCTATGTGCCGCCCGCCCACCGAAGCCGCTCGACCCCGATGACGGGCGCTCTGTGCCCAACTTCAGCTACGGCTACGTCGCCGAAGCCGTAGATCTGACCGTCGACGTCGAGACCGGCCGCATATCCGGGTCGATCGGGTGGTGTGCGCCGTGGACGTCGGCAAGGCGATCAATCCGGTGCTGGTCGAGAGCCCAGATCGAAGGCGCGGTCGTCCAAGCGCACGGCTATGTCCTTTCCGAGAAGTTCGATGTGGCCGGGGGTCGCATCATCAATCCGCGGCTCTCGCAATACCTCATCCCGGGCATCGGCGACATCCCCGACCGTGGTCGACTCGGTGATCGGCGAATACGGTGATCCGCTCGGACCCTTTGGTGCGAGGGGCATGGCCGAGATGCCGTACATTCCGTATGCGCCGGCCGTCATCGCCGCCCTGCACGACGCCACCGGGAGTGTGGTTCGACGAGTTCCCGCTCACCCCATCGGTGGTGGTTGCCACGCTGCGGGCGCACGGCGCGCCAATGAGCACGCTTCCTGGTTCGTCACGCAGAGGTGTTGGTGACGATGGACGACGCCGACACCGAGATCCCGAACGGGGGGCTGTTCGCCCGGGACGGGTTCATCGAACAGGTGGGACCCACCGACGCCCTGCCTTCGGAGGCCGACGAGGTGATCGACGCCTCGGGCATGGTCATCATCCCCGGCCTGGTCAACACCCACCATCATCTGTATCAGACACTGACCCGGGCCGTGCCGGGCGCCCAGAACGCCGGGCTTGTTCGACTGGCTGCGCACCCTGTATCCGATCTGGGCGCGGCTGACTCCCGATTCGGTACGAACGGCCACCACGCTTGGGACTGGCCGAACTGGCGTTGTCCGGCTGCACGACCGCCTTTGATCAGCAGTACCTGTGGCCCAACGGTTCGTCGATCGACGATCAATTCGAAGGTGCCGACCCGGTCGGCATCCGGTTCGTCGCCTCGCGAGGGTCGATGAGCCTGGGGGAGTCTGGCGGTGGGCTTCCGCCCGACTCGGTCGTGGAGGACGAGGACGGCCATCCTGGAGGATTGTGCAGCGGGCCGTCGAGCGATGGCACGATCCCGGGCCGGGGTCGATGCGCCAGGTGGTGCTGTCGCCATGCTCTCCGTTCTCCGTCACGACCGACCTCATGCGGAGCTCAGCCGAGCTCGCCCGAGCGTTGGGCGTGCGCCTCCATACCCATCTGGCCGAAACCCACGACGAAGAAGCCTTCTGCCTGGAGCGGTTCGGGGCTCGACCGGTCGCGTACGCCGAGCAGGTGGGGTGGTTGGGACACGACGTCTGGTTTGCGCATGGCGTGCACATCGGCGCCGGACGAATCCGAACCGCTGGCCAGCGCCGGCACCGGGGTGGCCCATTGCCCGACGTCGAACATGCGTCTGGCTTCGGGAATCGCACCGGTGCTGCGGTACCTCGATCAGGGCGTGCCGGTGGGACTAGGCGTCGACGGAAGTGCCTCGAACGACGCATCCAACTGCTGGCCGAGGTGCGGCTGGCCCTCTTGCTTGGCCCGTCTTTCGGTGGCGCCGGGCGTCGGTCCCGAAGGCCCACAGCTGACCGTGAGGCAGGCTCTGCGGCTCGCCACCCGGGGCGGGGCCGAACTGCTGGGGCGGCCGACATCGGGTCGCTCGAAGTGGGCAAGGCATGCGATTTCGTTGGGGTCGGGGTGCGGCGAGAGTTGGCGATGTCCGGTTTCGCCGACCCGGTGGCGGCGCTGGTCCTCGGCACGCCGGCCGGACGTCGACCTCAGCGTGGTCGGCGGCACCGTGGTGGTGGAAGACGGTGGTCTGCTTGGTCGGCCTCGATGTCGATCGACTCCGTTCCGACCACACGGCGGCTGCCGGGCCCTGGTCGGGTAGTGCCACGGTCTGGCTGGCACGCTCGTGGCCACGACGCCCGGTTGATCCGTTGCTCTACTTACCTCACACAGATTTGGACCTTTGGCCCTGTCAACGTACGCTCGTGAAGCGCTTCACAAGACGGGTGTAATCGATGGAGAATGAGTCCGTCGCCAAGCAGGTGAACTCGGCGGTCGACCAAGGTTGGGTGGCAGGAAGCTCTTTCTTCGGTTCGATCGTTTCGGGCCTGTTGATCGGCTATTTCGTCGACCGGTGGCTCGACACCGAACCGTGGGCGATCATCATCCTCACTCTTGTGGGAGCGTATTCGGGCTTTCTGCGGCTCTGGCACTACGCCAAGGCCGAAGAAGCGAAAGAGCAGGAACGACAGCAGTGGACGTTGAGGCGCGGATCGCCCAGAACACGGTGAAGCGATCGGTCTTCGTCGGGCCCGATCCTCATCGGTGCGTTCTCGCTTCTCCGGGGTGCTGACGGTGCAGTCGCCGCCGCCATCGGCGTCGGCATCGTGTCACTATGTTCCTGATGTCGGGCTGGATGCTGTCCATTGCCGCGCGCATCGGATTGTCTGCCTATCATGCGGCCGCGCTGTTCGGGTTCTTTCTGCGGCTCGGACTTCTGGTCCTGGCCATGGTGCTCGTCACCAGGGTCATGGAGCTCGACCGATTTGCATTTGGAATCGCCACCGTGGTGGCATACCTGACACTGATCACGTGGGAAGCCGTTGCGGTGTCCCGTGGAGCTGAAAGGGAGTTGGAGTGGATCAACTGATCCTGGCGACCGAGGAATGCGACACCGTCAACGAGGTCGTGTGCAGTCCAGCCAATGTTCTGGAGTTCTTCGAGTTCGAAGCCACGCCGTACTACATGCTGCTGGCGGCAGCTGTGGTGGTCGTGGTCTGATGGTGGTTCGCCTTCCGCAAGCCCAAGTTGGTTCCCGGCAAATTCCAGGCAGCGATCGAGAGCCTCGTCTCGATGGTCACCGATGGCATCGCCAAAGACGTCATCGGTCCGGAAGGCGTCAAGTACGTGCCCTACCTGCTGTCGGTCTTCTTCTTCGTCTTCATCGGCAACTTCTTCGAGCTGACGCCGTTCATCAACTTCCCGGTCACCTCCCGCATGGCTATTCCCGCGATCCTCTCGGCTCCTGACCTGGATCATCTTCGTTGGCGTCGGTATCCGTCACCACGGGTTCAAGTACATCGCCAACATCGCCTGGCCTCCCGGGGTCCCGGTTGCGCTCAAGCCGCTCGTCGGAGTGATCGAGTTGGTCTCGACCTTCCTCGTCCGGCCCTTCTCGCTGGCCGTGCGGCTGTTTGCCAACATGGTGGCCGGCCACGTGATGCTGGCCCTTCTGCTCGGCTCGGCCGGTTGGTTCATCTACTCGGCAGCCAACGGAACGATCCCGGTGCTCAGAGGATCGATCGGCATCGCCTGGTTCGTCCTGGGAGTCGGCATCTTCATCTTCGAGCTCCTGGTGGGATTCCTTCAGGCGTACATCTTCACCCTGCTGTCGGCCGTGTACATCGAAACCTCGATCCACGCCGAGCACTAGATCTCAATCAGTAAGAGAGTTTGTCGCCTGTCTGGGGCGCAACGAGAAAGGAAAACGGAATGAACGCAGTACTTGCCACAGCGCAGATTCTTGCGCAGGAGGCAGTGACCGGCGGTCTCACCGGTGACATCAGTGCCTCGCTGGCCGTGATTGGCTACGGCCTCGGCGCCATTGGCCCGGGTGTTGGTATCGGTATTCTGGCCGGCAACGCCGTACAAGCCATGGCTCGTCAGCCGGAAGCGGCCGGCATGGTCCGGACCACGATGTTCCTCGGTATCGCCTTCACGGAGGCTTTGGCGCTGATCGGCTTCGTGCTCTTCTTCCTGGCGGGCTAGATCGTGGTCGCCCAGGTACTCATCCTCGCGCTCGACGGAAGCCGAAGAGGAAGGTGGAGGAGTCGATCTCCTCATTCCAACCACGCAGGAGTGGGCCGCTGCCCTGGTCGCCTTCGCCATCGTGTTCTTCGTCATGTGGAAGTTCGCATGGCCACAGATCACTCAGCTGCTCGACGACCGCCAGAAGGCCATCGCCGGTCAGATCCAGCAAGCCGAGTCCACGAAACAGGAAGCACAGAGCTTGCTGGAGGACTATCAGGCGCAGATCGCCAATGCCAAGGCCGAGGCCAACCAACTGGTCGAGCAAGCTCGATCCCAAGCCGACACGGTCAAGGGTGACATCATCACCAAAGCCGAGGCGGAAGGTCGGTTGATTCTCGACAAGGCCCGCACCGATGCGGCCAATGAGAAGTCCCGGGCCCTGGCTGAGGCCCGTCAAGAGGTAGGCAACATCTCTCTCGACCTCGCCGAGAAGGTGGTCGGAGGGGCTCTCGATCGCAACGCCCAGCAGGGTCTCGTCGATCGCTACCTCGCCGACTTGGAGAGGATGTCGGAGTAGTCATGTCGTCCGATGATCGCATCAAGGGTTACGCAGCCGGCATCTATGAGATCGCCAAGGCTGAGGGAGAACTCGACAAGGTCAAGGGAGAACTGCTCACGGTGGCGCGCGCCTTCGAGACCTCCAACGAGTTGCGCGATGCTCTGAGTGATCCGCGGCTTCCCAGCGATCGGAAACAAGCGATCGTCGATGATCTCCTCGGCAGTCGCTCGTCCCAACTGACGGTGAGCGTGGTCAACTTCGTTGTCGGCACCGGCAATGCCGCCTCCCTTCCTGACATTGTCGACGCTCTGGCCGATTCCACTGCAGCGGCATCCAACCGCGAGGTTGCCGAGATCCGCACTGCGATCGAACTCGACGGCGAGACCATCGCCAAGATCACTGCAGCGCTCGAGAAAGCCACCGGCAAGAAGCTCGAATCGAAAGTGGTCGTCGATCCGTCTGTGATCGGGGGCGTCATCGCCCGGGTCGGGGACACCGTCATCGACGGCTCCATCCAACGGCGGCTCAGCAGCCTGCGTCAGGCAATCAAGGCCCGATAGGAGAATCCGATGTCAGACATGACCATCAACCCAGAGGACATCACGTCGGTCCTGAGAGCCAATCTCGAAGGCTGGGAACCAACTGTTTCCAGTGAAACGGTCGGGTACGTGAGCTCAATCGCCGACGGTGTAGCTCGCGTCAAGGGCTTGCCCAGCGCCATGGCCTCGGAGCTCCTGGAGTTCCCAGGGGGTCTTCTCGGCGTGGCCCTGAACATCGACGAAGAGGACCTCGGTGTCGTGCTCATGGGTGAGTACAACCACGTGGAGGAGGGCAGTCCGGTCAAGCAGACCGGGAACGGTGCTCTCCGTTCCGGTGGGTGAGGCCATGCTTGGGCGCGTGGTTGATGCGCTCGGAGCGCCCATCGATGGCAAAGGTCCCATCGCCACCACTGAGCGCCGCCTGCTCGAGACTCAGGCTCCCTCAGTCGTGCAACGCCAGCCTGTCTCCGAACCGCTCCAGACCGGAATCAAAGCCATCGACGGCATGATCCCGATCGGTCGGGGACAGCGCGAGCTGATCATCGGTGACCGCCAGACCGGCAAGACTGCCGTGGCCGTCGATACGATCATCAATCAAAAGGGCCTGGGCGTGAAGTGCGTCTACGTCGCCATCGGCCAGAAGCAGTCGACCGTCGCCGAAGTGGTGGACGCCCTCGAGCGGTCCGGCGCCATGGAGTACACCGTGGTGGTTTCGGCCCCCGCCTCCGCTCCCGCCGCCCTCCAGATGTACGCCCCCTATGCCGGTTCGGCGATCGGCCAGTACTGGATGTACAAGGGCGAACATGCCCTCATCGTCTTCGACGACTTGTCCAAGCAGGCGGTGGCGTACCGCGAGATTTCGCTACTTCTGCGCCGCCCGCCAGGTCGTGAGGCGTATCCCGGGCGACGTCTTCTATCTGCACAGCCGTCTGCTCGAACGTTGCGCCAAGCTGTCGGACGAACTCGGGGCCGGCTCCATGACAGGACTGCCGATCATCGAGACAAAGGCGGGAGACGTCTCGGCGTTCATCCCAACCAACGTCATTTCGATCACCGACGGCCAGATCTTCCTGGAGACAGATCTCTTCTTCTCGGGAATTCGCCCGGCCATCAACGCCGGAATCTCGGTTTCCCGGGTGGGCGGTGCCGCGCAGATCAAGGCCATGAAGAAGGTGGCGGGTCAGTTGCGTCTCAACCTGGCTCAGTTCCGCGAGTTGGAGGCCTTCGCCGAGTTCGGTTCGGAACTCGATGCGGCCTCGCTGGCGCAGCTGGAACGTGGTCGACGCGTCGTCGAGACCCTCAAGCAGGGTCAGTACGCCCCGCTGCCTGTCGAAGAGCAAGTCCTCGAGATCTACGCGGTCACGAACGGGTTGCTCGACGATATCCCCGTGGAGGACATCGAGCGGGCCGAACATGAACTGCGGGACTTCGTGAAGACCCGCCACCCCGAACTTCTCGATCACATTCGGGAGACAAAAGACCTGCCGGAGGCCGATGCCTTGAACGCCGCCATCGCGGCTTTCAAGGACACGTTCACGGGATCGCAGAAGGGGTAGCAGGTGGCCAGCGCCCAAGTCCGGGATATTCGCCGACGGATCAAGTCCGTCGAATCGACGAAGAAGATCACCAGAGCCATGGAGCTCATCTCTGCTTCGCGGATTCCCAAGGCACAGGCCCGGGTCAACCAGTCCAAGCCGTACGCCGAGAAGCTGGTCGAGGTCATCCAAAACGTCAGTGCGGCGAGTGGCGGTGCGTCGCATATGCTGCTCGAGTCCCGGCCGATCAAGACCGTCGGGGTGCTCATCATCGCCTCGGACCGTGGGCTGGCCGGCGCCTACGCCAGCAACGTCATCCGGTTGGCAGAGGAAACCATTCTCGCCCACGTCAAGGCGGGCAGTCGCGTTCAGGTGTTCGCCATCGGCAAGAAGGCCCAGGCCTATTTCGCCTACCGGAAATACACGATCGCTCGGGCCTACCTCGGAGTCACCGATACCCCGACCTACGGCGACGCCCGCGCCGTTGCCAACACGGTCATGGAGGCGTATGCCAGCGAGGCGATCGATTCTCTCGAGGTCTTCTACACCGAGTACCGCTCGGCAATGACACAGATTCCGACGCGGGTGACCCTCCTGCCGATCCAGCCGCCTTCTTCTGCGGCCGACGCGGCCACATCGGAGGGCACGCCTCGTACGGTCGACTACGCCTACGAGCCGGCTCCGGGACAGATCCTGGACCGGCTCCTGCCTCGATACGTCGAGTCCACCGTGTTCAGCATGCTCCTCGAGTCGTCTGCTTCGGAGCACTCCGCCCGGAGGCGAGCCATGAAGGCGGCCACCGACAACGCGGAAGAGCTGATCAAGGATCTCACCCGAGTCGCCAACAGGGCGAGGCAGGCTGAGATCACCACCGAGATTTCTGAGATCGTTGGCGGAGCGGAAGCGCTGTCGGCAGGATGATCGTTACGTACTACCCCAGAAACCAGAGACGCCAGAACCCAGAGAAGTTGGAACAGAGAAGGAGCCGCATCGTGGCAGAGGTGAAGAGCAAAGGCCGGATCGTCCGTGTGGCCGGTCCTGTGGTGGACGTCCAGTTTCCACCGGATGGCCTGCCCGAAATCAACCACGCCCTGTCCGTCGACCTGACAGTGGATGGAGTGACGAAGACCATCGTCGCCGAAACCGCCCAACATCTCGGACACGACCGCGTCCGCGCCATCGCCATGTCCGGAACGGACGGGCTGATTCGAGGCGCCGAGGTTCGCAACAGTGGTGAGCCGATCTCCGTTCCGGTGGGGGACCAGACGCTGGGTCACATCTTCAACGTATGGGGCGATCCACTCGACGAGCCTGATCTCGAATTGACCGGCGAACGGTGGCCGATCCATCGCTCGGCGCCTGCGTTCGAGGACGTCGAGCCGCAGAAGAAGGTGTTCGAGACCGGCATCAAGGTGGTCGACCTGCTTTCGCCCTACCTCGAAGGTGGCAAGATCGGCCTGTTCGGTGGTGCCGGTGTCGGCAAGACGGTGCTGATCCAGGAGATGATCAACCGGGTCGCCACCCACCACGGCGGTGTGTCCGTGTTCGCCGGAGTCGGTGAACGTACTCGTGAGGGCAACGACCTCTTCGGTGAGATGACCGAAACAGGCGTCATCGAGAAAGCCGCACTGGTGTTCGGCCAGATGGATGAGCCGCCTGGTGTGCGCCTTCGTGTGGCGCTTTCGGCCTTGACGATGGCCGAGTACTTCCGGGATGTCCAGAACCAGGACGTGCTCCTGTTCATCGACAACATCTTCCGGTTCACCCAGGCAGGCGCCGAGGTGTCCACCCTCCTGGGTCGCATGCCTTCGGCCGTGGGCTACCAGCCGACGCTGGCGGGCGAGATGGGCATCCTGCAGGAGCGGATCACCTCCCTGAAGGGCAAGTCCATCACCTCGCTCCAGGCGATCTACGTGCCTGCCGACGACATCACCGACCCCGCCCCGCACACCGCGTTCGCCCACCTCGATGCCACCACGGTGTTGAGTCGACCGCTCACGGCCCTGGGTATCTACCCGGCCGTCGACCCGCTCGACTCGTCGAGTCGGGCTCTCGATCCTCAGATCGTGGGTGCGGAGCACTATGGGGTCGCCGTTGAGGTGCAGCAGATCCTCCAGCGGTACAAGGACCTCCAGGACATCATCGCCATCCTTGGTATCGACGAGCTGTCCGAGGAAGACAAGCTGGTCGTGTCCCGGGCTCGGCGAATCCAGAAGTTCCTATCCCAGCCGATGTTCGTTGCCAAGGCGTTCACCGGTCAGGAGGGCGTGTACACGCCGCTCGAAGAGACGATCGAGTCCTTCCGCATGGTGTTGGAGGGCGAGATGGACCAGTATCCCGAGCAGGCCTTCTACATGGTCGGTGGTGCCGAAGAGGTGATCGCCAAGGCCCGCGAGATGGAAAAGGCCTGAGCCTCAGGAAGGTAACCGCATGGCAACGACATTTCGTGTAGACATCGTCTCCCCGGAGGCCACCATCTGGACCGGCGACGCCACGTTTCTCGTGGCGAGGACCACCGAAGGTGAAATCGGAATCTACGCCAATCACGAGCCGCTCATGGGTGCGCTGGTGACGGGGGCTGTGTCCGTGGACGCAGAGGGCGGAGGTCGTACCACGATTGCCGTACACGGGGGTTTCCTGCAGGTGCTCGACAACCAAGTCACCCTGCTCACCGACCGGGCCGAGGTCGTCGAAGGCGACTCCGATGCGGCTCGGGAAGCGGCGGCCGCCTTGGCCGAGGCCGAAGCTGCCGAAGAAGGCGAAGAAGCCTCCGTCAGCCCCTGATGACGTCCACTGCCGCCTCGAGAAGGGCAGCCTTGGCGTAACCGGACCGCAGGGCAGCCGCGTTCACCCCGTTGCCCCGTCGGCCGCCGCTCGCAACGCCTCCAGGTCGAGCTTCCGCATCTGCAACATGGCCTCGGTCGCTCGGGCAGCCCGCTCAGGATCAGCATCACCGAGGATGTCGCCGAGTTCGCTGGGCACGACCTGCCACGACAGTCCGAAGCGGTCCTTCAGCCAACCACACATGCTCTCCTCGCCACCCTCGGTGAGTGCGGCCCAATAGCGATCGACGTCGGCCTGGCCGTCGCAGGGGATCACGAGAGACACGGCCTCGTTGAACGTGAAGTGTGGACCACCGTTCAGGGCCTGGAACGGGCGGCCCATGAGTGTGAAGTTGATCATCAGCGGTGAGCCGTCAGGCCCGGGGCTCACGTCGTCGATTCGGGAGTCGGGGAAGAGCGAGACGTAGAATTCGGCGGCCTCGAGGCCGTTGCCGTCGAACCAGAGGCATGGGGTGATGGTCGTCATACTCGACACCGTACCAACCAGTCGGTATGGTATCCAGAATTGTTCGCCCGACGAGCCCCTCAACACGAAAGGCCGTACCCATGTCTCGAACCGTGACCGCTCACCTCTTCTCTTCCGTCAACGGTGTGTCCGAGTCGCCGCACCTGTTCCAATTCGACTCCTTTGGTGAGGCTGAGGGCGAACTCATGGGCCGATCACTCGCCGGCGTGACCGACGTGATCATGGGTCGGCGTCTCTGGCAGGAATGGTCGCAGTACTGGCCTTCGAACAGCGACGACGGATTCGGTGACTTCATCAACCCGGCCCGCAAGCACGTGCTCTCGACCACCCTGACCGGCGAGCTCGGATGGAACAGCCTTCTCGTCGACGGTGAGCCGATCGCGTACGTGAGTGATCTCGTCGACCTCCGATGACGAGGGCGGCATCATCGTCGCCGGCGGCATCGAGACCGTCAGGTCGCTGTTCCTCGGCGGAGTCATCGATACGCTCACCCTCACCATCCACCCGGCCGTCACCGGCGAGGGACGGCGCCTCTTCGACGACTCCGTCGCGTCTGACCCGCCTCGACCTCGTCGATCACACCATCACTCCGGCAGGCAACGCCGTCCTCACCTACTCCCTTCTCGGCGAATAGCCAGAGCTGAGGCGCAACGCCCTGGCGCGACCTGGTCGCCATCGTGTCGACCCTGACCTGAGGAAAACAATCTGCTCGTCGTGCCGGCGTTGGGTACCCTTTTCGGTGTGAGTGATCCAACACCGCCCTACCGCATCGAAGTCGATGAGCTGACCATTCGCTGCTACCAGCCGTCGGATGCTCGAGCGTCTGCGCGACGCCCTGGCTGCCAGCAAGCAACACCTTCTGCCGTGGATGCAGTGGGCGGCCGACGAGCCTCAAACACTCGACGAGAAGCTCGACCTCATCAGGAAGTTCCGCGGACAGCTCGATCTCGGACGGCGATCCGGTGTACGGGATCTTTCTCGGTGACGTGGTGGTCGGCGGGATCGGGATGCACGCCCGGATCGGCCCGGGTGCCGTGAGATCGGGTACTGGGTGCACGTCGATCACGTTCGTCGTGGGATCGCCACGCGGTCGGCCGCCGCGGTGACCCGCGTCGGATTCGACCTGCTCGGCCTTGCCCGAATGGAGATCCACTGCGAGCCTGAGAACGTGGCGAGCGCGGCCATTCCGGCCCGTCTGGGGTACGAACTGGAGGCAACGCTGCGCAGACGACCGATCAGCGAGTTGTCTCCCGAGCCACGCGACCTGCAGATCTGGACGATGTTCGATGACCGCTTTCCGGCCTCGCCCATGGCAGGCATCGAGATCGAGGCATTTCGACGCGCTCGATCGGAAGGTGCTCTAGAACCCCAGGTTGCCGATTCCGTCGGCCACGAACTGAACGGCCAGGGCGGCCAGGATGAGTCCGAGCACCCGCGTCACGACATTGACGCCCGTCGTTCCCAGCAAGTCCGACGATCTTCTCGGAGAAGCGGAACAACAGGTAGGCGAAAGCCAGCAGGACGATGATCACGCCAATCAGGGCGACCAGGTACTCGGGGCTGCCCTCTGCCTCGGTGGACAGCACCAGCACCGAGGCCAGGGCGCCGGGGCCCGCCATCATCGGTATCGCCAGACGGGAAGACCGACGGGTCCTCGCGGTGAGCGGACTCGAGGGCTTCCTCCGGGCTCTGACGCTCGCGTTGCACGAGCACCATGTCATACGCCACCTTGAAGAGCAGGATGCCACCGGCCACCTTGAGGGCGCCAACCGTCACGCCCGAGATACTGGAGCAGAGGGCTTCCCACCGCGATGAAGGCGAGGAGCACGACCCCGGCGATGACGACAGAGTGGCGGGCGATACGGTTGCGAGCAGCCTCACTGCGGTCGCCACAGAGCCCGATGAAGATCGGCGTCACCCCGATGGGATCGATGATGACGAACAGGGTGAGGGCAGATTCGGCGATGAACGTGCGCATCGGCGGGAGCCTAACTGGTCGGTGACCTTCCGCCACAGAGCTGACGGCAGGAGCCGCCACGAGGGATCTCCGAGCCAACCGCATGACACCTCGCCGACCCGGCCGAGCAACCTAGGCTGTGGTCCGCACATGGCCTTCAACAGCGTCCAATACGCCCTGCTTCTCCTCGTCGTGGTCGTCCTCTATCGGCGCCTATCGCGACGTGGGCAGAATGTGCTTCTCCTGCTGGCGTCGTATCTGTTCTACGGATTCTGGGACTGGCGCTTCCTGGGCCTTGCTCTGGATCTCGACCGTCACCGATTTCGTGGTCGGTCGGCGCATGGGGGCAGAGCCATCGGCTGTCCGACGAAAGCACCTGCTGTGGGTCTCCATGGCCGTCAACCTGGGCATCCTCGGCTTCTTCAAGTACTTCGGTTTCTTCACCGAGTCGTTCGCCGAGCTGGCCGAGACGGTGGGCTGGTCGGTGGACGCCCCCACCCTCAGCATCGTGCTGCCCGTCGGACATCTCCTTCTACACCTTCCAGACCATGTCGTACACCATCGACGTGTACCGGAGAGAGATGGAGCCGACGGACGACTGGCTGAGCTTCGCCGTGTTCGTCGCCTACTTCCCGCAACTCGTCGCCGGGCCCATCGAGCGAGCCCGGCGACTGCTGCCTCAGTTCGAACGGGAGCGAGCCCCGGTCGGCCGGGACCAGGTGGCTTCGGGTCTGACGCTGATCCTGATCGGTCTCTTCAAGAAGGTGGTCATCGCCGACGCCCTGGCGCCTGTCGGTCCAGACCGCTTTCGAGCAATGCCGGCACCGCCGGATGGCTCGAACTGATGGTGGGGATCTATGCCTTCTCCCTCCAGATCTACGGCGACTTCTCCGGCTACTCATCGCATCGCCCGAGGATCGCTCGCGCCTGCTGGGCATCGAACTCATGGTGAACTTCAACCAGCCGTACCTCTCGCGGAACATCACCGCCTTCTGGCGGACGTGGCACATTTCGTTGTCGACGTGGCTGAGGGACTACCTCTACATCCCTCTGGGCGGGAACCGAGGGTCGTGCCTTCGCCACCCAGCGCAACCTGATGGTGACCATGCTTCTGGGTGGGTTGTGGCACGGCGCCGCTTGGACGTTCGTGGTCTGGGGCGGGTCTGCACGGCCTCTACCTCGCCGGCCACCGCCTCATCCGCCACCGGTCGCCGAGCCAGGAAACGGAAGCTCCCCGCTGGCGGGATGTTCCGGCCATGATGGCCACCTTCCATCTCGTCGCCTTTTCGTGGATCTTCTTCCGAGCCGACTCCTTCTCCCAGGCCGCCGAGTACGTGGAGGGGATCGTCACCCTGCGCCCGGGAGCGGTCCCGCTGGTCGACGGCTTACTCCTGGCCTGTATCTTGGCGGCTGCGATCATCTTGGACCTCTCGCAGCGGGTTGGCCGACGCCACGAGGCGCTCCTGTCCTGGCCGGCTGTTGTTCGAGGCGCCGGTATGGCAACCATGGTCGCCGGTGTCGTGCTGTTCAGCGGTCAGGCCACCGTTCCCTTCCTGTACTTCCAGTTCTGATGATGACGTCCCGCTCCACTCGTCGCTCGATCGTGGCCGCTCTCGTGGTCCTCGCCGCTCCTCGAGATCGGAGCCCGGTTGCTCGCTCCCCATCTGCCGGGGCGACTCATCTGGGACACCGAGTTCAGTCAGACGAAGGCGGCCCAGATCCAAGATCTGGGCGAAGTCGACATAGCGTTCGTGGGGTCGTCGATCGTCAACGCAGGCCTGGACGGTCCGACGGTGACCGAATCCGTGCCGTGGTTGGACACCAGCTACAACGCGGGGCTGCCGGCAACCACCCCCCGTACCTGGCAGGTCTGGGCGGATGATCTCGTCTTCTCCGAACTGTGCCCGGATGTTCTCGTGCTCGGCGTGTCGATCAGAGATATGAACGATCAGAATCCCGGAGCCGACAACCGGCGAGCCGCCTACTCCGCGTCGGCCGGCCGCCAGGAACTCTTCGGCGCCGCCCCGGCGGCAGCATCGTTGGAGGAGCGGGTGGGCGATTGGTCTGCCTTCGTACGGATCAGGTCCCGTCTTCGGGAGCCAGGCAATATCGTGGTCTATTTCACCACGGGTCGGGTGGCATCCTGGCCGGATCCCAATCTCACACCAGAGGGGCGATACCAGGGATTCGATGACGATTTCTATACGCAAGACGACCAACGGGACGCGGATCTACTTTCGGGCGCTCTGGCCGACTTCGAGATGGGTGGTGCCGAATTCGACGCCCTGGCGGGGATCATCGAGCGGGGCCAGACCGCCGGGGCCACGGTGGCACTGGTCGAGATGCCCTCGATGCGGACGGACCTCAGCGCCCTCGTCCCGGATGGAACCCTGGATCGATTCAGTGGGCTCCTGGACGGACTTGCCGGCGAGTACGGGGTCCCTGTGTGGCGCTTCCCGGAACTGGACGACCGAGCCGATCGTTTTGGCGACCTCTACCACCCCAACGGGGCGGGGACGCGGGAGTTGTCCGAACTCCTCGGACGACGGATCGCCGTGGAGTACCCGTCTGGCGTCGGGTCCGCCGACTGCCTGCCTCCCCCCGGTCCCTGACGAGGTGCGGTCCCTGTCACACGTATGGCGCGATCCGGACAGTCAACGTGTAGATGGAATCTTCGGACAGCGAGAGAGCAGCCAAGACCTTGGCGAATGACTTCACTCGGCACCACCAGGCGGTGCTGGACTATTGCCGTCGTCGAGCGTCGTTCTCCGATGCCGAAGATGCGGCAGCCGAGGTGATGGCGATTGCCTGGCGGCGCCGAGCCGATGTCCCGAGTGAGTATCCGCTGGCGTATCTGTATGGAGTCGCCTTTCGGGTGCTGGCCAATCAGCGGCGCAGCGTGCGGAGGAGTATCGAATTGGCACGCCGGGTCCCTCCGGACCATCCCGAAACTCCCGACGAGGTCGTGGTGGTAAGTGCTGAGGCTGAAGAGGTGTTGGCTGCGTTGCTCCGGCTCCGCTCCGCCGACCAGGAGATCATTCGGCTCGCCACATGGGAAGAGCTGTCACGGGCCGAGATCGCGGTGTCGTTGGGCTGCTCTGAGAATGCGGTCACCAAGCGACTCAACCGGGCTTTGGACCGACTCGCGCGGGCTGCTCGGTGTCACCCGGGTCGGCGGGACCCGCACCATGAAGAAGAGGAGCAGCGGATGAATCGACGTAGAGACGTCTTCGAGCGGGTCCGGGCCTCCAATCCGGTGCCATCGGCATGCGGGATCACTGAGGAATGGCACTTGGAAGGCGATTCGCCTCGTGCTCGTTACGCCATCGGAGCTGCCGCGGTGCTGCTCGCGGTCGCCCTGATTGCCACGTTTGTACTGCCTGCGACGGGACCGCAGCCGACGTCGCCCACCGTTGGTGTGACCGACTCGAGGGCGCCGGTGCCCGAACTCGGTGAAACCGGTTGGATACCGACGCGCTTCGTTCTGGGCGACGGAACCGTCCTGGCCGAGACCGCCGGAGGTTCGGTGGAGGTTCCCGACGGCTACGAGCAGATCGTGCTGCGCGCCATCGACCGTCTGCTCGACCTGCCCGAGTTGGGTGCGACCCGAGCTGAAAGGAGCGCTACGGTGCTGGGCTGTCCGCCTTCGGCGGACACGTGCCACGCTCCGGAGGGTGGGCTGGTGGTGACGCTCACGATCGAACCCGAGACGCAGCAGATCGCCACCGGAACCCTCGACCGATGGGTGACCCGTGGCGAAGGGCAAGCAGGCGAGATCGTCGTGGTCGACAATCAGAGCGCAGCGGTCAGGGCCTGGGTCGCCACCGACCCCGTCAGTGCAGATCATCCGGCGGGAACGCTCATGCACACGTTCATCGCCCTGGCTGCTCTGGACGAAGGCTTCGGTTTCGCCTCCGAATGGGACGCCTCCTCGCCGCGGGCCCTCACGTCAGCATCGGGCGACCCCGTCGAATGCTCCAACGCGGGCGGAAACTCCAGCGACGTTGTGACGCTTGGCGACGCCCTCGTGCTCTCGGTCAACACTGTCTTCTGCGATGTCGCGGCAACCGTTGGCGAATCGAATGTCCAGGACATGATGGAACGACTCGGTGTCTCCTCGGCCCCGGGGGTCGGCTCCTTGATGCTTGGAACGAACCGGATCGACCCCATCGGGGTGGCCGGGGCTTACGGGATGATCGCCCGGTACGGCCGTCAGGCCGTTCCTGAGGTCGTCGCCACGGTGAAGTCAGCGGAAGGCCGGCTCGTCTGGGAGCCGCCATCTGGAGACGATCAGGTTCTCCCGGCCGGGCTGGTGGCTGCCACCCACCAAATCCTGGCTGAGGCGACCGAATCGGGAACGGCGACCCAGGCTCGGATCGGATCCCCCCAGGGCGGCAAGACCGGAAGCACGGCCGACTTCGTCGGCGCCTGGTACGCCGGGTACACGCCTCAGACCACCGCGGTCGTCTGGGTCGGGAACACCGACGACAGGCCACTCGTCGATGTCGTCTTCGGTGACCGGAGGTACACCCAGGTGTTTGGCGGCACCGTACCTGCCCCAATATGGGCCGAACTCATGCGGGAGTTGGGCGAGCACGAATCGGGAGCCGAGTTCCCAACGCAACCCTAAGCGTCGACCGGAACCTCGACGGCTGCCCAAGGCGCCGGTCCGACCCGCTGTCCACGGCCGCCCCCCGATGATCCAAGCCGGCCACAACGACGAAACGGACCATCTCCAGACCTTCCGTGCAGTTGCGCTCGACCAACCAGTGGCAAAAAGCTGTTGACGGCTACCCAACTCGTTTCTAAGGTGCTGAACATATGATCGTGCTTCGTTCAGATGCTCAGTCAGGGTCGACAACGATCCCGCCGGGCATCTCCGAGGCCGACTATCGCCTGAGCGTGAGAGCGGCGGCGTTGTACTACCAACAGGGCCTCACCCAGAGTGAAATCGGCGACCGGCTCGGTTACTCGCGAGTCAAGATCAGCCGGGTGCTGGCGATGGCTCGTGAGCAGGGAATCCTGGAGATCCGAGTCAAGGTGCCGGCCGACTGGCATAGTGGACTCGAAGCTGACCTCACCACGCGCTGATGGCCTGCGTGACGTAGTCGTCGTGTCCAGCGATCACTCCGGCCGAACCCTCGAATCTGTGCTTGCGGAGGGCGCCGCCGTTTGGCTTGCCGACCACCTGAAATCGGGGATGCGAGTCGGACTCGGCATCGGCCGGACGATGGCCCACCTCCCCGAGAGATTCCGAGTCGATCAGCCCGTCGACTGTTCCTTCATCGAGATGATCGGCGCTGCATACACGAGCGACTGGGCGCGATTCGATGTCACTTCCAAGATGGCAGAGCTGGCAGGAGGCACCCGCGAGGCACTGCGCGCGCCAGGCTTCGTGACCGACCCCGACCTCGGGACGCTGCTCGGCAAGGAACCCTCAGTGGCGGAGGCACTCGATCGAGCTCGCAAGTCGGACGTGATCATTCAGAGCGTCGGCCCCGCCAATACCAGCGCCATCCTTTTCCAATATGGCGTGCTGACTGCGATCGATCTCGAGGATCTTCGCGCCCGAGGCGCGGTAGGCGACGCGCTGGGCTACTACTTCGACCTGGAGGGAAATCGGGTGCCGTCGTGTACCGACTCGAATCTCGTCGGCGTTTCCCTGGAGGACCTGCGGAAAGTGCCGTGGAGTGTGGTGGTCGCCGGCGGACCTGAAAAGATCGAGCCGATCATCGGCGGTCTCCGTGGTGGGTATTTCAACGTCGTGGTTACCGATGATGTGACCGCCCGATCCTTGATCGCGGCGAGTGAAGGGGACAGCGAATGAACGTTTCCACACGTGTGGTCGGTATTGAGATCTTCTACTTCATGGATCGTTGGGCGGACGATCAAGCCTCCTATTTCCACATGGCTCGCGAGTGCGGCTATGACGGCGTCGAGATGTCCCTGATGCCACACAACCTCGATGATCACGACAACATCCGCGACCAACTCGAAGCGCACGACCTGTCGATTGTGTGCGCCACCGGGCTCGGAGCGGATACCGACATCTCCCATCCCGACGCGGCAATCAGGCGCGCTGGAATCGAATACCTCAAACGTTGCCTCGACACGGCCTCAAAGGTAGGTAGCCCGATCCTCGGTGGGGTGACATTCGCCCCATGGTTCGGGTTTCCGTCGGAGGATGACCTCGAACCGTATCGGGAGCGTTCGGCCGTTGCGCTGCGTGAGGTGGCCACGGCAGCCGATGCTGTCGGTGTTGACCTTTGTGTTGAAGTCCTCAATCGCTTCGAGACCTTCATGTTCAACACCGCCGACCAGGCGAATTCCTTCATAGACCTGGTCGGACATTCCTCGGTCAAGATCGAGCTCGACACATTCCACATGAATATGGAAGAGGCCAACCTGCCCGACGCCGTTCGCAGCGCCGGTGCTCGCCTTGGATATTTTCAATGCGCCGCCGGCAACCGCTTCATGCCTGGTAAGGGCCACATCGATTGGGATGGAATCGCCGTTGCGCTCGACGAGGTCGGCTACCAGGGGTGGGTGTCAGTCGAGACGTTCCCCAATCCGTCGGTGGAAACGGGGCGCTCTACCCACGCTTGGCGTCCTCTGGTCTCCGACTCCATCGGCGAGGCCAAAGAGGCCGCCACTTTCCTCCGTGAACACCTGGGAGGAGGGTGATCATGCGGCTAACGAAACTCGTCAACGACCCGGCAGACATCGTTCCTGAGATGCTCGAGGGCTATGCCGCCGCCTACGGCGATATCATTTCGTATGAGAACGGGCTCATCGTGCGAGCCGAACCGAAGGCTCCGGGAAAGGTCGGCCTGGTCATCGGCAACGGTTCGGGACATGAGCCGGCAATGATCGGCCTGGTGGGACCGGGGTTGTTCGACGTCAATGTGCCGGGACCGATCTTCACGGCTCCCGGCCCGGCCAAGTTGCTGGCCGGCATGAAGGTGGCGGACGGCGGAGCCGGCGTCCTCGTGTGCGTGTCGAACCACGCCGGCGATGTCCTCAACGCCGAGATGGCGTTTGAGGACGCCGAGGATGAAGGTTTCACCGATGTCGACATGGTCATTCTGTACGACGATGTCGCTTCGGCTCCCAAGGGACAAGAACATGATCGGCGTGGCTCGGCCGGCCTGTTCTTCGTCTGGAAGATCGTCGGGGCGCTGGCGGAAAGGGGAGCGACGTTGGCCGAATGCAAGGCGATGGCGGAGCAGGTCCGCGACAACACGAGAACCCTCTCGGCAACCCTTTCGAGTTGTGCTCACCCGGTAACGCGTGAACCGCTCGGCGAGATGGCCGAGGGGGAGATGATCATCGGCGTCGGAGTTCACGGCGAGAGCGGTAGCGGAGCCACTCCGGTGACGACGGCCGACGCAGCGGTCGACATCATGATGGAACAGCTCCTCGCTGATCTTCCCTATGGTGCGGGCGAGGAGGTGTGTGTCCTGGTGAACAATGCCGGTTCGCTGACCACCATGGAACTGGCGATCCTCTACCGCCGTGTCGACCAGATCCTCGCCGCGCGAGACATCGGGGTGCATCGAGCCTGGTTGGGTGCCTACGCCACGACCCAGGACTCCGCTGGCTTCGCGATCTCGCTGTGCCGGGTCGACTCCGAAACGAAATCGCTTTATGACGAGCCGGCTGTTGGGGCCGGCGTCCACTTCGTGGGGGGAGGATCCCAATGACGATTGCGTTCGATCGGATGGCCGGTCCCGACTGGCAGCATCTGATGTTGGCGGCGGCGGATGCAATTCACGCCAACGTCGATGAGTTGTCGCGTCTCGATGCTGCGGTCGGCGACGGAGATCACGGAGTCAACGTTGCCACGGCTATGGCCTACACCCGGCGCAATCTCGAACAGCTTTCTGACCCAATGCCCGCTGAGGTTTTCAAGATCGTGGCGACGGGCTTCTTGAACGAGATGGGCGGAGCCGCCGGCGCGTTGTTCGGGAGTCTGTTCAAAGCGGTTGCGCGCAGCTTCCAAGATGCCCCGACGACCACAGGAACGCAATTGGCCGCCGCGATCGAGGCTGGCAGTGAGATCGTCACCAAACGAGGGAACTCCCAACCAGGGGACAAGACCATGGTCGACGCTCTGGTCCCTGCCGCCAGAGCGGGCCGCGCCGCCGCCACCGACGGATCCACGAGTGCGGAAGTCTTGAACGCAATGGCAGTGGCGGCTCGGCAGGGAGCCGAATCGACCATAGACATGACCGCGTCGCGAGGTCGAGCTCGCTACGCCGAGGAGCGTTCGATCGGAGTCCAGGATGCCGGAGCGACCAGCATCGCCCTCATCTTCGAGGCTTGGGCCGCTGCCGCCAGAGCGAGGAGCCCAGAATGATCAATTCCACAAAGCCGCGTCTTGCGGATCGGCTACGTCGGGGTCGCCTTCACTTCCTACTCCGGCGTTGAGCTCAACCAGTACGAACGGGCCATCGACGGGCTGACGAAGTTGGCCGAGCGACTGGACTTCGATCTCGTCGCTCTCCACGATCCCGTCACGGACATCGACCTGGCAGAGAGTGTGGCTCGACGACTCACCGGGGAGAGCCTCGATTTCCTGATGATCCAGCTGGCCACAGTGGCCTCCGGTGAGCTCATGCTGCCGTTCGCCAACGTCGCCCCCCGCATCGGGATCTGGGGAACTCCGGACCCCCACCAAGAAGGCGAAATCAAGCTGCACTCGCTGGTCTCGGTGAACCACTACGCATCGATCGTCACCCGCTACTTGCGGGACGACGGCCCGCCGTACAAGTGGTTCTTCGGACACGTAGAGGACGAGCAGTTCCTGCGCCGCTTCGAGATAACCGCCCGGGCGCTGCGCGCGATCAAGCGAATGTCGACCGCCCGGGTCGGCTGGATCGGTGGAAACTCGCCCGGCTTCTACAACATGAACTTCGAAGAGACCAAGGTCCGAGAGCGTTTGGGGACCCGGGTCATCGCCCACGAATTCGACGAGTTGGTCGAGCTGACCAATGCCGCCGATCGCGCCGAAGCCGATCTGGTTGTAGGCGATCTCACGTCGGCCGCAGCCCAGGTGATGGCCGGCCCCGACGGCATGGATCGAGGCGCCAGCCTCTATCTGGCTCTCAAGCAACTTGCCACGACCAACGACTACTCAGCGCTGGCCGTTCAGTGCTGGCCCAAGTTCCAGGAGACCTGGGCATCGCTCCGTGCATGGCGTACAGCTGGCTCGGATCGGAAGACGACTTTGCCGTGTCGTGTGAAGGTGACGTGCCCGGTGCGCTCTCCATGCTGCTCCTAAACGAGCTCGAGCGATCGGCCGGGTCCTCGACATTGCTCGACATGACCGCCCTCGACCCGGCAACCGACACCATGCTGATGTGGCACTGCGGTGTCAGTCCCCGCCATTTTGCCAACGAGGACGGGATTACCTGGATTGACCACCCCACCCTGGGAAGGAAGTCGCCGGACGATGTACGGCGTTGCCGGAGACCAGGTATTCGCGCCTCAGGAGACCACAATCACCTATGTCGGCGACAACGCTTCGGAGATGCTGGTGGTCCGTGCCCGGATCGAGGAGCACCCCGCCAAGGGCTTCACGGCACCAGGGGTTGGTTTGGAGAATTTGAACTCAACGGAGAGCCGATTGAGCTCGCGCGATCTTGTCAACACACTCGTCGTTCGTGGCCATGAGCATCACTATGCGGTCGGCCAGGGCGACTTGAGCGACGAATTGTTGGAAGATTGCAGCCTGGTTAGGCATGCGAACAGTCGACCGGGTCGGCACTGCCCGGCACCTACAGAGACCGGGGGTGAATTGCTGACGTACGAAGTACCCGGTTTTCGGTGTAACCAACCGAGAGGAGATGTGGCTGGAGGTCTCAGGCTCGAGCGACCGCTCGCCGCGAGAGGATCGAACTCAGGATCCAGTTCGACAACTAAGAGGAGAAGGTAAATGACACTCTGAAAGGCAGTAGCTGGCGATGGTCCTGCTCGCGCTTGATGGCTTTTCGCTCTGGTTGTGGCCGCATGCGGTGACGACGACGACACCGGCACGACAGAGACCACCGCGGCTGCGACGGAAACGACAGCGGCTGCGACGGAAGACTGACGGCAGGCACAACGGAGACGACCACGGCTGCGGCCGGGCGACGCCGTTCGATGCCCCTGGGTTCTGCACCTGGGAAGAGGTGCTAGCGGCAGCCGACGGCACCACGGTGAACTGGTTCATGTGGGGCGGCTCGGACACCATCAACAGCAACGTTGACAACGACATCGGTGATGTCATCAAGGAGCAGTTCAACATCACGTTGAACCGGGTACCTGCCGATGCCGCCGACTTCGTCAACAAGGTGCTTGGACGAATCGGCCGCAGGCGTGACCGAGGGCGGCACCATCGATCTCATGTGGATCAACGGTGAGAACTTCGCCACCCTGAAGAACGGGCGGAGCTGTTGTACGGACCGTGGGCAGAGTCACTTCCCAACGCCATCTACGTGCCCTGGGACGATCCGGCTATCGCGAACGACTTCGGTGAGCCGGTCGACGGTCTCGAGTCGCCGTGGGGTCATGCCCAGTTCGTCATCGAGTACGACACTGCGTTCGTCGACAGATGCTCCGACCACGTTCGAGGCGTTGCAGACCTGGGTTCACGAGAACCCCGGGACTTTCACATACCCGGCAATTCCGGACTTCGTAGGAAGCGTCTTCATTCGCCACCTGTTCTACTGGGCGGCCGGCGGACCGGACCCGTTCCTCGGCGAATTCGACCAGGCCGTGTTCGATCAGTACGCCCCGGTCGTGTGGGAGTACCTGAACGACATCGAGCCTGATCTGTGGCGTGGTGGTGACACCTACCCGAGGGTGCAGCGATGGCGGATCTCCTGGCAAACCAGGAGATCCACTTCAACCTGAGCTACGACCCGGCGCGGGCGTCGACGAACATTGCAGCGGGCGTCTACCCGGAGTACGATCCGTACGTTCCAGTTCGATACCGGAACGCTGTCGAACAACAACTACGTGGCGATTCCGTTCAACGCAGCCAACCCGGCGGGCGCGATGGTGCTTGGCCAACTACATCGTCTCTCCGGAGTTCCAGCTGGTCATGGCGACCCGGACCGAGTGGGGCTGGTTGGTGCCGACCGATCCGTCGACATGGCCGGAGGACGCTCAAGCGACCCTCGCTTCGTACGGCACGGGAATCGCGACGATCCCGGCGGCGGACCTGACGTCCAAGGCGTTGCCAGAGCCGCGGGTGCCTGGGTAACCGACATGGAGGCCGGCTGGATCGAGAACGTACTCGAGAAGTAAGAAACCGACAGTGGGGTGCCTCTCCGAAATTGGGCACCCCACCACAATCCGATCGGGGAGGTGAGCGAGCTGAGTGAACCAATGACTATGCGGCGAGCAAAGAGGGCGCTGCAAGATTCCGTTGATGTTGACTCCTGCCGTCGCCTCATCGTCTTGCTATTCGGGGGGGGCTGCTGGTCGGCTTTGGCCAGAGTCTTGGCTACTTCCCGGCGATCGGACTGACCGACTTCACCTTTGACCACTACATCTCCGTCCTCACCGACCCCAATTTTCTACGGTCGCTCTGGCTCACGTTCCGGATTGCGCTTGTCGCGACCGTGCTATCCGAGTGTTACTGCCGTCGGGTTTGCGCTGGTGCTGCGCCAGAAGTTCGGCGGTAGCAAGTTCGCAACCTTCCTGTTTCAGGTCCCGATCCCTGTACCCCATCTTGTTGCCGCCAGCGGCATCATTCTGCTCATCACACAGAGCGGCATGATTGCTCGTTTTGGGACGGCGATCGGTGTGATGGAGGTACCCGCCGACTTCCCGGCCCTTGTGTCTTCGACAAGGCCGGCATCGCGATCATCCTCACCTTTCTATGGAAAGAGGTGCCATTCGTTGGTCTTGTTGTACTGGCGATCCTGCAGAGTGTCGGGCCCCAGTACGAGGAGCAAGCGAGAACCCTCGGCGCCAATGCACGGCAACGGTTCTTCAATGTCCTGTTGCCCCTGATCATGCCGGGGATCATGTCCACGTCCATCATCATTTTTGCCTTCACGTTTGCCAACTACGAGATCCCGCTGCTTCTGGGAGTGCGTTTCCCGACCACCCTTCCGGTAGTTGCGTTCCGCAACTACCAGGACCCCGACCTCGCGCTGAGACCCGAAGCCATGGCGATAAGCATCGTGCTTGCCGTTGTGGCATTGCTGTTGCTGGTTGCCTACCGGCGTCTTGCTCGATACGCGGTGAAGTGACATGACTACTGACACCAAACCGCCGAAGAGAAGGCCGCGGCTCCGCAACCTACGTAGATCTCACCGACCAGGAGTCGGCGGGCACCCGCTGGATCCGGCGACTGGCAGTCACGCTCGATCGTGGTGTTCATCGGGCTTGCCGATGGTCACACTCGTCGTCTGGTCGTTCGCCTTCCGGTGGAACTTCCCGAACCTGCTTCCAACCGAATGGGGCGGTCGGGCATGGAGCTACGTCGCGGACGACTCATCACGTGTCGTTGAGGGGCTGTGGAACAGCACCAAGCTTGGCGTTCTAGTCACGTTGATGGCGATAGTTGTTGGACTACCGGCATCACGAGCCCTCGGCCAACACGAGTTCCGCGGGAAGTCGACCATCGAATGGTTGCTGATGATGCCAATCATCGTCCCTGCGTTCGTGGCCACCATGGGGATCCACCAGATATTCATCCGGCTCCGGTTGACCGAGACGCTTTTCGGCGTAGCTCTCGTTCACTTGATTCCAGCCATCCCGTACTTCGTTTTGGTGATGGCGAGCGTGTTTGCGAACTACGGCACCGCGCTCGAGGAAACGGCACGCACGCTCGGGGCCAACAGATATCCCGTGTTCCGCTACGTGACCCTGCCTGCGATTTCCTCGGGGCTGTTGTGGCGTCGATGTTCACCTTCCTGATTTCGTGGGGCCAGTACGTCACCACCCTCCTGATCGGGGGTGGCTCCTTTGTGACACTGCCGCTCGTGCTGTTCCCGTTCCTGAGCGGAGCGAACCATGCCAATGCGGCCGCGATCAGCCTTGTCTTTGTCGCCCCGGCGGTGATCGTGCTCGTAATGACGAGCCGCCAACTCGGTCGCGATTCCAGTGTTATGGGAGGATTTCGGGAAAGATATGACGAGACGTATCGCTGCAGCAGCTTTCGCGATAGGTTCGGCGACCACCTTGCCGTTCGCGAGCTCAATCTCGACATCGAGTCCGGCGAGATGGTGGCGTTTCTTGGACCGTCCGGATGCGGCAAGACGACGACGCTGCGCATGATCACCGGGCTGCTTCAGCCGTCGTCGGGTGACGTGCTCTTCAATGGCAAGTCCGTCGTCGACATCCCGACCGAGAAGCGTCGCGGCGCAGTGATGGTATTTCAGAAGCATCTCCTGTTCCCGACCATGAACGTCGCCCAGAACGTCGGGTTCGGTCTGAAGATGTCCGGGGTCGACAAGAAGGAGATAAACCGCCGGGTGACTGAGATTCTCGAGCTGGTCGAGCTGCCCGAACTCGAGACCCGCAAGGCGCACGAACTGTCTGGCGGCCAGCAGCAACGTGTGGCTCTGGCCCGAGCGCTCGTTGTCCAGCCCCAGGTGCTGCTGCTCGACGAGCCGCTGGCGAACCTCGATGCCAACCTGCGCATCACCATGCGTCAGCTCATCCGGAATATCCAGAGCGAGATGGGGATCACCGCCATCTTCGTCACTCACGATCAAGAAGAAGCCGTGATGTTGGCCGATCGGGTGGCTCTGATGTTCGATGGGGTGCTGCAGCAAGTCGGTGAGCCCGACGCGTTCTACCAGCGGCCGCGGACAACCCGGGTCGCCAGGTTCTTCCGAAACAGCAACCTGCTCCCGGGGGTCAAGACCGGGGCAGCAGTCGAAACTGCGGTCGGTCGCATCGAGGTCGACGAGCAGGTGTCGGCAGCCGATGGACCGGTGGTGCTGACGGTGCGACCCGAGGAAGTCCGGATCGCGGATTCCGACTCAGGAGCCGCCAACGTCGTGCCGGCAGTCATCAAGTCAGTCATCTATATGGGTACGCATACCCAGCTGATCGCTGACATTGGGGGTTCGACCTGGAGCGTTCAAGGTCCGGCAACGATGACTGCCGAGGAGGGGGCACGGATCGAATTCGAGCTTCCCAAGAAACATCTGTGGATCGTCGAAGATGACTCCGTGTTGGCTGCGGATGAGGTCCCCCCCTTCGTGAGCCCGCCGGCCGACGTTCCAGGCGGTTTCTCCGGTGCGCCACTCACCGCAGGCGAAACGGCGCGGTCTCGAGGCGACGTCGAGTAGCAGAGGCGTGTTCTCAATCCTGGCCATCGACCATCTGGCTGCGCTGAGCGCCATGCTGCGTCCGAAAGACCCTGACAGCGTGAGCACAACAGAGCTGGCCGGCGTAAAGGTCAAGCTTGTCGAGTGGTTGGCAGCCGGGGCGTCCGGGGTCTTGATCGACCCGGTCGTCGGCTTGGAGCCTGTCGCCGAGGCGGCAGTTCGTCCCGACGCCAGCGGACTCATGGTTGGTCTCGAAGACGGCGACTACGCCTCACTCACCGAGGTGCCCAAGCTGTTTGCCGGGTGGAATGTGTTGCGGGCCAAGGAGTCTCGAGCAGACGCCATCAAATGCTCGTTCCTATACGACCCATACGTAGCCTCACCACCTGCCCATGAGTTTGTCGTCTCCCTTGTGGATGACTGCAAGGAGCACGATCTACCGCTGTTCGCCGAGCCACTGTCGCCGCATCCGCTACCGGCCGACCGCCGCACCGTTGTCGTCGATACCGCCGAGCGCATCGGGGCTTTGGGCGTCGACGTTCTCAAGCTCGAATTTCCTGTTGACCCTTCGGAAACGGATGAGGGAGTGTGGCGAGCCGCCTGCGAGGAGGTCACCGCGGCCTCCCCTTGTCCGTGGACGCTGTTGTCGGGCGGCGCGGACTTCGATACCTTCCTCAGACAACTCACAGTGGCGTGTCAGTCAGGCGCGTCGGGTTACGTGGCGGGGCGTTCGATCTGGGGCGACCTCGTTGCCGGCGGACTTGATGGCGACCCGGAGGCGAGAGGCGAGGCGGAACGTCGTCTCAGCCTGCTCTCGGGCATTTCCGAGACCTACGCCCGACCTTGGACCTCCTGGTTCGACTCGTCGGGTGCTGCGACTTCTCGGTCCCCTGAATCGAGGACCTCCTGACTCTCGAAGGAGCTTCCCATGTCGATGTCAGCTGAAAGGCGGGAGCGTCGCCTGCAGAATCCGACCGGCCGGGTGCGGGTGGTTATCGACACCGACGCCGCCAACGAGATCGATGACCAGTTCACCCTCGCATGGGCACTGCAATCACCCGACAAGATCCACATCGAGGCCGTTCTCGCTGAGCCGTACTCGTTCGCTCACCTCCGTGAAGGGCTCCTCGAAGCAGCGGCCCTGATCGACTCGGAAGAGGCACCCCAGCAAGGCGAGAGTGGACTCGTGGACTCCTTTCGCGGCTGGGTCCTCGGCCTCAAGGCCGTTGGCGTCGCCCCGGCAGATATCGAGTTCGTTGATGCCGCCGAGGGTATGGAGCGCAGCTACCAGGAGATCCTCAAGGTCTACGACCTCATGGGGTTCGACGCCGATGGCATCGTATTCCGGGGTTCGCCCGGCTACATGCCGTCCCCGACCGAGCCGGTCGAGAGCGAAGGTGTAGATCGCCTCATCGAACTCGCCATGGCACCCGGCGACGACCCGCTGTATGTCATGGCGATCGGGGCCGTGACCAATGTGGCCTCGGCGATCATCAAAGAACCTCGCATCATGGATCGCATCGTCGTTCTGTGGACGGCCGGCTTCCCGTCGTGGAGCCCGCAGCTGAACACCCAGTCTCTGAACTTGGTCCAGGATGTGGCTGCGTCGCGTATCCTCTTCGACAGTGGCGTACCTTTGGTCTACTTCCCCGGTTACTACATGGGTGCCCAGTTGCGACTGTCGTTGCCTGAGATGGAGACCTGGGTGCGCGGCCGGGGCGCCATTGGCGACTACCTGTATCACTTGTATACGAACAATCCGCTCCACGCCCAGCGTGGTATCCAGGGCCACTTCGGCCGCACCTGGGTGATATGGGACATGATCACTCTCGCTTGGCTGCTCGAGCCGGCCTGGGTGCCGACCGACCTGGTTCGTACCCCGACACTCGATGACAACCTGGGTTGGGCGGAGGTCGAGGGTCGTGAGTATCTGATGCGGGAAGCTCACGGGATCGACCGCGATGCCATCTTCCGGGACTTCTTCCGCAAGCTGAACGGGGGAACCGAGTGACAGCCAGCCCCACGACGGCGCGATCCATCATGGACCTGACCGCTCGAGAGTGGCAGGACGCGCTCGAACTCGAGGATGCCGACCTTCCGGTCGCCGTCATCAGCGAGGGCACCTGGTGGCGGGAGCGAGCCACCGCTGAACGATTGTCGGCACTCGACGATGTCCGTGAACTGGCGTTCCCCGACATGTTCTTGGGACGCTGGCAAGGCCTACCGGTCGTCTACTGCTGCGCCTACGGAGCCCCGCGAGCCGTAGAGGTGGTCCACCTCTTCGGATGTCTTGGAGCCAAACTGGCGATCCAGATCGGAACCTGCGGTGGCTTGCAGGGTCAGCTGGAACCCGGCGACGTCGTTGTCCCCGCTGTGGCTGCTTGCGAAGAAGGCGTCGCCCGCATCTACGGCGCGGGAGCCTTCGCCGAGGCCGATGCCGACTGGAGCGAGCGGGCTCGCACGTTGCTCCGGGCACGGGATCGAGCGGTGCACGACGGCAACCACTTGACCTGGTATTCGATCTTTGCGCAGGACGGAGCGATGGTCGAGGCCTGGCATGAGGCTGGATATCTCTCAGTGGATATGGAGACTGCAACCACGCTGGCCGTCGCCAGGCATTTCGACATGGCGGCGGTGTCGATGCTGGTTGTCTGGGACGAGTTGTTGCGGGGACGCAGCTTCCTCGACCCGCTGGAGCCGCACCATCAGCAGAGCTTTGAACAAAGTAACCGAGCTGTCTTTGACGTTGCCCTCGAACTCGTGGCCGCGTTGTGACCCGAGGCCGACTGCGGACGCCGACCGCTCACCAGAGTAACCATCGGAACAAGGAGCGAACCCAATGAACCTACCAACAGAGACCCTCATCGATCTGTGGACTCGAATGATCCGGATCCGACGGTTCGAGGATCGGGTCGGAGCCGTCGCCGAAGCCAACGAGGCAGACGGGTTCCTCCACACCTACTCGGGACAAGAGGCCGTGGCGTGCGGAGTGATTCCGCTACTGCGAGACGACGACACCTTCACCTCGACGTATCGCAACCATGGCCACGCCATTGCGCGCAACATCCCGCTCGAAGGGATTGCCGGCGAGGTGTACGGCAAGGCCAACGGGGTGTGCTCCGGCAAGGGCGGGTCGATGCATGTTGCCGATCAGGACTACGGGATGATCGGCGGCATGGGAATCGTCGCTGCCGGCCTGCCGATCGCGGCCGGGGCTGCCTGGGCTTACAAATATCTGGGACGCGACTCGGTATCGGCTTCGTTCTTCGGCGACGGTGCGGTCCACCAAGGGGCGTGGCATGAAGCTCTCGACTTCGCCGCGTTGTTCCAGTGCCCAGTCATCTTCGTGTGTGAGAACAACCTCTACGCCGAGACAACCAACATCGACTACCACCTCAATGCCGAGTCGATTTCGGCGATGGCCGTGCCGTACGGAATCCCGGCGGTGCAGATAGATGGCATGGACGTATTCGCCGTCCGAGACGCCATGGAGGAGGCGATCACACGGGCTCGCAGCGGAGGTGGGCCCAGCCTCATCGAGGCGATGACCTACCGGTATGGAGGTCAGTACGAGGGCGACGCACAGGCGTACAAACCCGCCAAGGAAGTCGAATGGTGGCTCGATCAGGACCCGCTGCTCAAGTTCCGGGAATCGGTAGAAGGCGTTCATCGACGCCGAGACGCTCGATGCAATCGACGCGCAGGTCACCGAAGAGGTCGCGGCCGCGTTCGACGTTGCCATCGCAGCTCCCTGGCCCGATGTCTCCGAGCTGACCACCGACGTCTACACCCCCGCTTCGCATAAGGAGACCTGAAGTGACACGCATACTCAACATCAAAGACGCCCTGAACGAAGCTCTCCGCCAGGAGATGGAGGTCGACAGCCGGGTCGTCCTCATGGGCGAGGACATTGCCGGCGGTGCCGGGCGCGACGACGTCAACCCCGAGGCCGCCGACTGCTGGGGAGGGGTATTTGGCGTAACCAAGGACCTCCTCGGCCAGTTCGGTCGGGAGCCGTGTCGTTGACACCGCCATCGCCGAAACCGGTTTCGTCGGTGCCGCCATCGGTGCATCGCTCGTCGGCATGCGCCCGATCGTCGAGATCATGTTTGCCGACTTCATCGGCACGTCGTTCGACCAGCTGCTCAACCATGCGGCCAAGCTGCGCTACATGTATGGCGGCAAGGTCTCAGTGCCGATCGTCGTCCGAACGGTCACCGGAGCCGGATTCCGGGCCGGCGCAGAGCACTCCCAGACCTTGTACTCGCTCTACACCCATGTTCCCGGGTTGAAGGTCGTCGCACCATCGACGGCCGCCGATGCCAAGGGCTGATGCTCAGCGCGATCCGTGACCCCGACCCGGTCATCTTCATGGAGCACAAGCGGCTCTACCTGTTCGACGACGATGTGCCCGAAGAGCCGTACACGATTCCGTTCGGAGTGGCCCGGATCGCCCGCGAAGGCAGCGACGTCACCATTGTCGGCGTGCAGAAGATGGTGCACACCGCACTCGAGGCAGCCGAGCTGCTGGCGGCCGATGGTATTGAGGCGGAGGTCATCGATCCCCGCACGTACTCACCCCTGGACGAAGGAGCCATCCTTGGTTCGGTCGAGAAGACCGGCCGTTTGGTCATCGTCGACGAGTCCCACCCCCGGTGCTCGCTGGCCACCGACATAAGTGCGCTGGTTGCCGACAAGGGCTTCGAGTCGCTGCGTTCTCCGATCCGCATGGTCACCGGCGCACACACGCCGGTACCGTTCAGCCCACCGCTCGAGGATGCCTACATTCCGAGCCCGGAGCGGATCGTCGCCGCGGTGCGGAGCCAGTTCGAGCTGGCCAGCACCTAGGCAACGTCAGGCAAGGCGCGTGACGCTTGGTGGATTGGATTGTTCCCTTGAGGTGTAGGAGCAGCGAAGCGAAGCGTTCGCGGGGCGACGGCCGTAGATGCAGACCGACTCCCGACCGTTGGACGGTTCAAGCGGCGGTCGCCAGGGATGTCGGTCTCCAGACGGCCCTCCGCTCAGCCCGAGGAGCCGCTTGACGGCTCATCGTTTAGCGAGGGCGAGGAGCACCGTATCTCGTAAGGCAGCGACGTCATACGGTTTGGTCACCACCGCTACTGCCCCCATGCTCTCGGCCTTCGCCAACTGGTCGGGCACGATCCACGACGTGACCACCACCACCGGCACGTGTGCTTCTGTGGCGGCTGTCAGCACCTCCCAGCTTCCTGGGGTGGCCAGTTCGACGATCACCGCATCACAGTCGGCTCCCTGGACCATTGCCAGGGCGTCGGACACGTCGAGGGGGACAACGCACCGGGCAACACGACGCAAGACCACGTCGAAAAGGCGACGCAGCTCAGGAGCCTCATCGAAGATGAGCACCGTCGGCCGGGTGTCCGGATCATGGATTGTCATTCAGGCGGATGCCTCCCACACCCAGTATCGGCACAAGCCCCCCAAACTGGACCTCCCACCCCGCCTGCACCCGGACCTCGAGGTGGTCGGCGACACCAGCTGAACTGTCACCCCCTATGCAACTCTGTCACCTACGAGCCCCAACGGGAACCCCGCAGGGCGGAGGCTTGCCCTCACGCCCGAACCGAAGAAGTCGCTTCAACGTCGGCCGATCTGCAGCTAGCCTGCCCGCCATGCGTACACGTCTCTTGATCTTCGCTCTCGTTCTCGCCCTGGTCTCATGCGGCTCCGATGCGCTCACCGAATCAGGAGCCGAGTTCTCCATCGCCCCAGGGGATTCGTTCACGATTCGACTCGATTCCAATCCGAGCACCGGATACCGCTGGGAGTTGGCGCCCCTGCTCGATGAGGACATCGTCGTCCAGATCGGCGAGGAGTTCGTGGCTGGTGCCGACTCGGGAGACGGTTCCGGCGGTGTGCAGGAGTACACGTTCGAAGGTGTCGGGGACGGCTCGACGGTGATCGAGCTCGTTGAACTCGACGACACCGGTGGCGAATCTCGCAGTCGGTCCTTTCCGGTGACGGTCAGCGGCTGATCCCCCCGGCTCCCGTGTCGGGATCTCCAAGACGAAGGACCTCCGTGGCGGTTCGTCGCCGACCCGTGGGGGAGTGACACCGGTGGCGGATGTTCCAACGCAGAGTCTGCCTCTGTTGGGGCGACTCTCACCCGGCAGCGATGAGTCCTGTAGCGAGTATGGCGGACGCGAATCCGGCTAGCTGCACTCCCGTCATTCGTTCTGACAGCACGACGCGGGCCAACAGCACAGTGGCGATGGGATAGAGCGAGCTGAGCACCGCCACGATCGTGAGTGAGCCGCTATTCGTGGCGTAGAGAAACGTGACGTTCGAGGCAGTGTCGAACACGCCGGTGAGAGCGATCAGCCCGAGTACCGGCTTCACTTTCGGTAGCAACTCGCGACGCGTCGCGATCAAGAAAGTCACGAGGCCGACGACCGTGAGGAGCCGGGCGCCGACCACCGGCCAGGGGGCATTCACGGCCTCAGTCGCGTCGAGAAAGATGAAGAACATGCCGAAACCGACACCTGCGAGAAGTGATTCGGCGATCACCTGCGGCGTGACGCGTGAGACCGTGCCGTCGCTGGAGTACGACACCAAGCCGATGGCTCCCAGCGCCACGGCTACGCCGAGCCAGGCCAACAACGAGAGGGCATCTCCGCGCAGCGTTCCCCACAGAGCCGGCACGGAAGCCGATGTGATCGCTGTTATCGGAGCGACGACCGCCATCGGGCCGACGGCCAGGCGCCGGTAGAGAAGGCCAACGCCGATCCCGCCGAACAGTCCACCCGCCACCCCGAGCAGGAAGGCTCGAGCGCTGAACTCGTCGGCGAGAAGGAATGCGGCCACCGTCACACCGACGAGACCAACGGCGTGTGAGCCGGCCACCACTTGGAGGATCGTGGCCCGCTTGGCCGACAGCCCACCGCAGAAGTCACCGGCGCCGAAGCTGGCCGCGGTCAGAAGGCTGAGGAAGATGATCACCCAGGCAGACTACGAGCCGGCACTGGACGAGGCCAGTGACGAATCCGCTGCGACGGGTACGGGGGGCCGTTCCTGAGCAACTCGCCGAGATGGCGACGTGGCCGCCCGCAGTCGCCGGATGAGCATCAACGCTCTGAGGTTGGAAGCGCTCAGGTAGAAATCGGACGGGTCAGTCGCGACGAAGATTTCATGGCACGGTTGAGCGAGTTGACCGAAGGAGACCAAGGGATCCTGGATTGGAGACATCGGTCCATGGCTCCGGTTCCGGGGTTGCTTGGGGGTTTCCTGGCAGGTGAAACTCTCACGCGATCTCGATCGGGAGCCGGTCGATCACCGCCCGTCACGACAGAACCTTTGCAGTCAGCGATGGACGGTCCAGACGTGAAGGTACCCGCCCGAGCCACAAGGAGGAGCGGATGAAGGTAGCCATCACAGCCGCAAGCGGTCAGTTGGGAACGCAGGTCGTCAAGGCGGTGCTTGCTCTGATCCCGAGCGCGAACATCGTCGGGTTGGCTCGGACGCCCGACAAGGCGAAGCATCTGGGTATCGAGGTTCGTCCCGGTGACTACAACGAAAAGGACGTTCTGGAGGAGTCGCTGCAATCCGTGGATGCGGTTCTGTTGGTGTCGGGAATGGACGCTCCGGAACGGCGCATCGAGCAGCACCGCAACGTGATCGAGGCTGCTCGGAGCGCCGGGGTGAAGAAGATCGTCTACACCAGCGTCCAGGGGGCGGAAGAAGCCACGGCGTTCTCGCCGATTGTCCAGAGCAATCGACAGACCGAAGAGGACGTGCGTCGCAGCGGGTTGGCCTGGGTGATCGGGCGGAACGGAATCTACATCGAGCCCGATGTCGAGTACCTCGAGACCTACAAGAAGGCCGGTGGAATCACCAACTGCGCCGGCGACGGTCGATGTGGCTACACCACGCGGCCGGAGCTGGCCTATGCCTATGCGCGGCTGCTCACGGAAGAGAAGCACAACGGCAACACCTACAACCTGCACGGAGAGGCCATCACCCAATACGAGCTTGCTGACTACCTCAACAGCGCATTCGGCACCGATCTGACCTACACCCCGATGACCGTCGAGGAATACCGCGAGGATCGGGTCGCCGAGCTGGGTGAATTCTTGGGCACGGTCATCACCGGCATCTATCAGGGCATTCGAGACGGAGAAGCCGACAACCCCAGCCACTATCTCGAGGCCGCAGGCAGAGAGCACGTGAGCTGGCCGACCTATTTCGCGAGTCTTGGTGAACAGGAGGCAACCTCGTGATCGAGCCGGAGCCTCCTTTGTTCACCAGGACCGCTCACGAGTTCCTGGGCTTGGCACCCATTCGACTCCGAGCCAATCCGCCCATTGGAGCGCACGAGGGAGGTGTTTCAGCTACCGAAAATCACTGGACCGGTGTTGAGCTAGTCAGCTTCCGGCAGCGGCACCCGAAACTCGGACAACGCGCCTAGGTGGCCGGCCCGCCGAGTCGAGTGGCGATCGCTTCGACCTGTTCAGGGAACCCGGCGCCGACGACGCCAGAGATGACCGAGAAGAACATGCGTCGACAAGAGGCCCTTTGTCTCCAGTTCGAGCATGACCTCGATGCCGACCTTGCCGGTCGGAGATCAGAGAGCGATGGCTGCGATCGCGTCCATCCATCTCGCGGGACTGGATGCGAACCGTCATCTCGGTGGGACGATCTGCTCGTCGTCGTGTGCGCAACTCCTGGGTAGGCCCGCCCACCTGCCCTCGCCACGAACTCATACGAGGCGAGATCTCCCGATGCATTGCGGGCCACGTTGGTGATCTTCTCGACGCCGGCCAGCGAGACCCCACGTGGTGGGATCCTGCAGGATCGTCCAGGCGGTGTCGATGTCCGACGGAGCCGTGGAGTGATGGTGGAACCGGGCGTTGGGCATCGATGCGGAGGTTAGTGGGTCGACCCTGGGCCAGGTGGCGCAGAGCCTCGAGACGTCGAGACAGGGTGTCGCAGCGGACGGCACTAGGCTGTCGGACTCATGCCTGGTCTACTTGCGTTTCATGCTCATCCAGACGACGAGGTCACCTCAACCGGCGGGATCCTCGCCAAATACGCCGAGGCCGGCGAACAAGTCGTGGTGGTCACCGCTACCGACGGCGCCGAAGGCGAGATACACAACTACGACAACCCCGATGAACTCAAGTCGAGGCTGGTCGAGATGCGGGCAGTCGAGGTCGAGGATGCCCTTCGCATCCTCGGAGTCCAGCACCATGCCTTTCCTGGGCTACCGGGATTCGGGAATGATGGGAACCGAGCTCGAACACCCACGAGAACTGCTTCTGGCAGGCCGACTTCATGGAAGCGACCGGGCGGCTGATCCGGCTCATACGCAAATACCAAGCCCGAGGTGCTGGTCATCTACGACCCGTTCGGCGGATACGGGCATCCGGACCACATCCAGGTACACCGGATCGGTGTGGCCGCCTACTGGGGCTGCAACGATCTGGGCCGTTTCCCGCTCGAGGACGGCGAAGAGGTCATGGAAGCCGCACAAGCTGTACTGGTCGGCCTGGCCCCAGAGCCGAATCCGGGCGATGGCCGACGCACGGCTGGCCCAAGGCGCCATCACCGAAGACGACGCCGACCGAATGCGACAGGGCGGCACGCCCTGACGAAACCATCACGACATGGATCGACGTCCGAGAGTATTTCGGACTCAAGGAAGACGCCTGGCGAGCTCATCGCACGCAGATTCCCGACGACTGGTTCTTCTTCCTGGTTCCCGAGGAGATTCGTCCCGAGCTGTTCGGACGCGAGACCTTCGTGCGGGTCTTCAGCGATGTGGAGACGCCCGCTCGCGAAGATGACCTCTTTGCCGGCCTTCGCTGAGCGGACGTGATGGGTCCCAGCGGCCGAGCACTGGCGTCGCCAGTTGGAGGCGTGGGAGATCCCCCAGTCGTTGCTCGACGAGGTGACCGACTCGCCCTACTCCTGGCCGGTCTCGCTGTGGAAGCGTCGCGATCGATCGGTCGCGTGATGACGCCCGACCATGGAGCGCATCCTCGCCTTCGAGCCGGCCTCCGTGCTCGATATCGGGGCGGGAGTGGGTGGCAGTTGTCTGCCGCTGGCCGAGCGTGGCGTCGCCGTGACCGCGTTGGAACGCGACGAGGGAATGGCCGAAGGGCTCCGTGACCTGGCTCGAAGAAAAGGGCCTCTCCGTATCGGTCGTGAACGGAGCGCTGGCCCGATGACCAGGCCGCGCGTCGGTCGGTTCGATGTCGTGACCGCCAGCCACGTCGTCCACAACGTGCCCGACCTGGGGCCCTTCCTGCTGGCCATGGAGGCCCACGCCTCCCGGGCGGTGGTGATCCAGGAGTTCTCCAGTACATCCGTGGGCTCATCTCGGTCCCTACTACCGGGCGCTGCACGACCTGGACCGCCCGACCGGCCCGACCGACCGGGACCTGGTAGCGGTGATCGAAGAGGTGCTCGGGGTGATGCCGGTCTGTGGCGAATCGCTGGCATCAGGACCGGCCTGTCATCGTACCGATCCTGGGATGAGCTGCTCGACTTCTACGGACGGCGATTGGTGCTTCCGCCGAGAGCCGGCGCTCCGAACTCCGCTGCCCTGCTGGCAGCCAGACTTCGAGGAGATCGCCGACGGCCTGCAGGAGAAGGATCGCCGCCGGTCGAAGGTGACCGTGTGGTGGCGAAAGAACCCGGACCCGAAGAGCGGGGACCGGTCACCTGCCCGGGATGATGGGATGGCGACTGAGCGACAACGGCATTGGGACGCCGCCTACCAGGTGGATCCCAGCACCAAGAAGTGGCACCAGGACTTCCCTGCCCAGTCACTCGCCATGCTGCGCATGGCAGGGGCGGGGCCCACGGCCGGTGTGGTGGATGTTGGCGGCGGCGCCTCCCGGTTCGCCGAGCATCTGCTCGACCTCGGTTATGACGACGTGACGGTGCTCGACGTATCTCCGCTGGGCATGTCTCACGCCCAGCGACACCTCGGCGAACGCGCCGATCGCGTCCAGTGGCTCGTCGCCGACGTCACCCGCTACCGGTTCACGAGAACCTTCGACGTCTGGCACGACCGGGCGGTCTTCCACTTCCTCGCCGATGAGGCGGATCGTCAGCGTTACCTGGACCGGATGCGAGCCGCCGTGGCGCCAGGTGGCTACACCATCGTGGCGACGTTTGGTCCAGAGGCGCCGGAATACTGCAGCGGGCTGCCGGTTGCCCGATACGGTCCCGACGATCTGGTGAAGGCCATCGGCGGAGGCTTCGACGCCAAGGAAGTCACCGAAGAGCTGCATGTGACGCCCGGCGGGGATACGCAACCCTTCACCTGGGCGCTGCTTCGCCGAACGTGAGTCGTCCTCCACGGGCCGGAAACTGGCTACCCTCTCCTCCTCATGCTGCTCGTGCGCGACGTTCGCATCGAGGCCGGCGTCCGAGTTCTCCTCGACGAAGCCTCATTTACCCTTCAGCCCGGCGACAAGGTCGGCTTGGTGGGCCGGAACGGCGCGGGCAAATCGACGTTGATGAAGGCGCTGGTGGGAGAGACCAGCCCGGCAGGCGGGACGATCATGCGTACTGGCACCCTCGCCTACTTCTCCCAGGAAGCGGCGCTACCCACCATGGATCATCCCGAGACCACGGCCCTGGAACGTGTCCTGGCCGCCCGGGATGTCGGGGGAATGCAACGGCGCATCGAGGAAGCCCGGCTTCGTATCGAGGCCGCCGAGGGTGAAACCCAGGAGCGCGCCGTTGCTCGGTTCGCCCGACTCCAGGACGAGTTCGATTCCGCCGGCGGCTACGTCCTCGAGGCCGAGGCCAAACAAATCGCCGCCTCGGTCGGGATCGGCAACGACGAGCTGCATCAGCCCGTGGTGTCGATGTCCGGTGGACAGCGGCGTCGCGTCGAGCTGGCGCGCATTCTCTTCTCCGACACCGACATCATGGTGCTCGACGAGCCGACCAACCATCTGGATCTGGACGCCAAGGCCTGGCTGATGGATTACCTGGCTTCCTACAAGGGTGGCCTGCTGGTCGTGAGCCATGATCTTCCGCTCCTCGACCAGTCCATCACCTCGGTGCTGGCGCTGGACCACGGTTTGCTCGAGGCGTACCGAGGCAACTACTCGCACTTCCTGACCGAGCGAGAGGCGCGCCGACGAACAGCGGGAGCGCGAACGTCGGACCCAGGATCAGAAGCTGGCACAACTCGAGCACACCATCAGACGGTTCAAGGGCAGTACCGAAAAGATGGCTCGCAAGGCCAAGACGATGGAAACGCGCGCAGACCGACTTCGTAGCGACCTCGTCGAGGTTCACAAGAAGGGCAAGAAGGTGGCGATGCGGTTCCCGCAGCCCGAACCCTCGGGGCGGACACCCATTCGTGCTGAGGGACTGGCCAAGTCGTATGGCGACAATCTGGTGTTCGTGGACGTGGACGTGGACACGACTCGCGAGGACCGATTGATCATCATGGGGCTGAACGGAGCGGGTAAGACGACCCTGCTGCGCATCATGGCCGGCGTCGAAGAACCGGATCTCGGCTTCGTCGAGATCGGCAAGAAGACCACGATCGGCTATTACGCGCAGGAGCACGAGCAGATTCGCCCGGGGATTTCGGTCTTCGAGCACATGCGTCTCGTGAGTGCCGGAGCCCGACCTTCAGCTGCGTACCCTGCTCGGTCATTTCCTCCTGGCTGACAAGGTCGAGCAGGATGCCGGCACCTTGTCCGGTGGAGAAAAGACAAAGTTGGCCTTGGCGCAGCTCGTCATCAGCCGCCCGAATGTGCTGTTGCTCGACGAGCCGACCAACAACCTCGATCCCCAGGCCAAGGCTGCGCTCGTGCAAGCGCTCCACTCCTACAAGGGAACCATCATCTTCGTGAGCCACGACACCGACTTTGTGGAGCAGATGAAGCCTGGCCGCGCCATCATGATGCCGGAAGGCACAGCCGATTTCTTCGACGAGTCGATGCTCGATCTGGTGGCGATGGCGTAAACGCCGGGGTGGGCGATGGGGCGAGGGGTCCTCGGTCGTTTTCGGGTTGGCTGGTCGGCACGCATCGCCGTCTGGGGCGGCCCTGGTCCCGCTGGCACTGCTGGTTGCGTGCGGCTACGACCAGCCTCCGTCGCCGGGCCGTACCGCTCGGCAACCCGAGAGCAGCCGGCGGGGGCGGCCACAGGCCTTCCTTTTTGGTCGACGAGGCTGAGCGGACCGTGGAGCTGCCCGCCCGGCCGTGCCCGTCTGCCGACCTGCCACGGCGTCTGGACCGTCGATCGTTCGCCGCAGCCCGGTCGGCGTCGGTGACCCCCGGCGGGGGCACTCGACTCAGGAGCTGGTGATCCCGGGTGCGTTCGACGGAAGTGGAGGCTACTCAACGGCCGGCGTCGATGCGTGCGGCCCCGTCACCCCGACCGGAGTCGGCTCAACCAGTACTCAGAGGGTCCGAAGAAGGGGGCCCGGCGCGCTTCGATAGCCAGGTAGACCTCGGCGGTGGTCGCCCGGGCCCGATCGACCAGCCAGGGGGGATAGGCGAGGATGGCCTGATGCTCGAGGAACTCGTCCTCGTCGTCGATCCGCAGACCGTCGTGCTCCAGCACGACGTCGAGGTCGATGTCGATCATGGTCACGACATCGTCTTCGACCCAGACGGCGGGGGTGATGATGTCGACGTAGTGCGACATCTTCGGGTGGTCGTCGCCGTTGTAGATGAGTGTCCACCAGGCGTCCGGCGCGATGAGCTGCACGAACGGGTGGGCCATGTGTTTGGGTGGGTCATCGCCCTTCTGGATTCGGGTTCCCACCGATGCGCCGAGCCAGACTCCGTACTCGTCCACGCCAAGCCGGATGAGGTCGTGCCGCCAGTGGGGCGTATCGGGGTACTTGTAGTACTGGACGGTGGTGGGGGTGGTCATGACATGGAACGTTACCGGAAGGTGCCAGGGCGGGCGCCTCCCGTCCCGGGCACGGGGCGCCCGGCCTCCCGGACGCCTCGGCGTTCGGGTCGCCTGGTCTCGGAACGGTTCGCCTCCGGGACGCCCAATCTCGGACCGGCTGGCCGCGGGACGTCCGGCCTCCTGGACGCCCGGTCTCGGAACGGCTGGCTGCGGAACGCTCGGCCTCCCGTCCTGGTCTCGGAACCGCTTCCCCGTGTAGCGTCGGGGTCATGGTGGACACGGAAGCATGCACCGGCTGGGTGGCTGGTGAGTTGGCGAAACGGGCGGATCCGGTCCGTGCTTCCTCGATGGCCGCGTACATGAAGACGGACATGCCGTTCTATGGCGTGGGACGGGACGGCATGAAGCCGATTCTCCGAGATCTGTTCCAGCGCTGTCCGGTGGAGTCGGCAGGCGACTACGAGCACCTCGTCCGAGCCCTCTGGGATGGTCCCCACCGTGAGGAGAAGTACATCGCCATCGAGGTTGCCAAGCGACATCGTCGGTTCATCACCTTCGATCGGTTGCCGCTCTACCGGCAACTCATCACCGAGGGAGCCTGGTGGGACTTCGTGGATACCGTTGCTGCCCACCTCGTGGGACAGGTGCTCCTCGATGATCGGCCCCGGGTGGCGCCGATCATGCGCGAGTGGATCGACGATCCCGATATGTGGGTGCGGCGGACCGCCATTCTCAGCCAGCTCACTCACAAGGAGAGCACCGACGCCGACATGCTCTTCGAGTTCTGCCTCGCCCGAGCTCACGAGAAGGAGTTCTTCATCCGCAAGGCGATCGGGTGGTCGCTCCGTCAATACGCCCGAGTCGCCCCCGACGAGGTGCGTGCCGTTCCTGGCGGAGCATCGTGATCGCCTGTCCGGGCTTGTCGTTTCGTGAGGCGGCCAAGCATCTGGGGGAGATCGCGCTGATGCCGCCGGTGCGATCTGCCGGGCTGCTGCTCTTTCGCCGCCGGGCGGGCGAGCTCGAGGTGTTCTGGCCCACCCGGGGGGCCCGTATTGGGCGAGGAAGGACGACGGTGCCTGGTCGGTTCCGAAAGGCGAGCTCGACGAGGACGAGGATCCTGTTGATGGCTGCCCAACGCGAGTTCGCCGAGGAGCTCGGCTGCACCCGGCCCCCGATGGTGAGCCGATCAGTTTGGGCGAGGTGGTGCAGAAGAATCGCAAGGTGGTGGCCGCCTGGGCCGTGGAGGGTGATCTCGATCCCGATTACGTCGTCTCGAACATGTTCGAGATGGAGTGGCCGCCCCGGTCCGGCGAGATGGTCGCGTTCCCCGAGATCGATCGGGTCGGCGTGGGTCGATCCTCGTCACCGCCCGGCAGAAGCTGAACCCTGCGCAGGCGGCCTTCATCGATCGCCTGGTCGCCCTGCTGGCCTAGCCGTCCCACGGTCAGCGAGACTTCTGCGAACCCTGGGTTCCTGACCGCCAAAAACAACGCCGTGAACCCTGGGTCCTACGGCAGCGTTTGCTACTCAACCGTCCAGGTGCCGAGGCTGCGGATCAGGGTCATCGATGTCGCCGGGACCCTTGCTTGCCTGGGCAGCAACCAACTGCTGGCTGACGGCGTCCTCGTAGGTACTGCCGAGTCGAATCGTTTCGGAAGATGCCCAACGGGGTCGGGCCGGTCGGCTGTGACTGAGTCGACTCAGCGCAAACGCCAGCGACAGATTCGTTTCGTCGTGCACGATGATCTGCGACGTCCACCGACGACCGGATCGGCGATCGTGGCTTCACCGTTGGCCATGACGACGCATTTCTCGTCGTCCGGCCCAAAGACGACCGGCTCACCGTGGCTTGAGGTAGATCCGATTCTCGTCGCGTTCGTCTTTGCCGGTCAGGGCGATGAAGGCGTGGTTGTTGAACACGTTGCAGTTCTGATAGATCTCGATGAAGGCCGACCCCTGGTGGGCGTGGGCCGCCTCGAGGATCTCGACCGTGTGCTTGGTGTCCATGTCGAGGGTCCGGGCGACGAACGTGGCTTCGGCTCCCAAGCGCCAACGAGACCGGGTTGAACGGATAATCGACCGATCCCATCGGCGACGACTTGGTGGCCTTGCCGACCTCGGACGTCGGTGAATACTGGCCCTTGGTGAGCCCGTAGATCTGATTGTTGAACATCAAGATCTTCAGGTTGACGTTGCGGCGCAGGGCGTGGATGAGGTGGTTTCCGCCGATCGACATCATGTCGCCGTCTCCGCCGACCACCCACACGGACAGGTCGGGTCGGGCCGTGGCGAGACCGGTGGCCACGGCCGGGGACCGTCCGTGGATGCTGTGCATCCCATAGGTGTTCATGTAGTACGGGAAGCGGGCCGCGCAGCCGATTCCAGAGATGAAGACGACGTCTTCGCGGGGGATGTCGGCCCCGGCGAGGAACTTCTGGACGCCGGCCAGGATCGTGTAGTCGCCGCAGCCCGGGCACCAGCGGACTTCCTGGTCGGTCTGGAAATCGGATCGGGTGTAGTTGAGGGTCGTCACGAGAGGAGCTCCAGGATCTTGTTTTGGACTTCGGAAACCTTGAAGGGCTTGGCCTCTACCTTGTTCAGGCCGATTGCATCGACGAGGTATTCGGCACGGATCAGTCGAACCAGCTGGCCCATGTTGAGCTCAGGGATCAGCACCTTCTCGTGGGACCTCGAGAACCTCTTCCAAGTTGGCCGGGAAGGGGTTGAGGTGACGCAGATGCGCCAAATCGACCTTGTGGCCCTCGGCCCGGACGCGGCGTACCGCTGCGAGATTGACCGGTCGGGTCGATCCCCAGCCCAGCACGAGAAGCGGGCTGTCGCCGTCTCCGTCGACCTCGAGCGGGGTGATGTCGTCGGCGATGTGCTTGATCTTCCACGCCCGTGTATCGGTCATGAGCTGGTGGTTGTCCGGATCGTAGGAGACGTTGCCCGACACCTCTTCCTTCTCGAGGCCGCCCAGTCTGTGCTCCAGTCCGGGCGTGCCCGGCACTGCCCACTGTCGGGCGAAGGTCTCGGAGTCCCGCAGATAGGGCAAGGAAGCTCCCGTCCGGCGCAGTTCGGCTGCGTGGCGAACTTCACCGAGATGTCGGGGAGTGAGCCTCGCTCCGGCAGGCGCCACGGCTCGGAACCGGTGGCGACCGTGTTGTCCGAGAGGAGGATCACCGGTGTCATGTACTTGAGGGCGATACGGGCCGCCTCGATCGCCGTTTCGTAGGCGTCGTAGGCCGATGAGGCTGCCACGATCGGCACCGGGGACTCACCGTGACGGCCGTACATGGCGAACAACAGGTCGGACTGCTCGGGCTTGGTGGGGAGCCCGGTCGACGGTCCGCCGCGCTGCACGTTGACGACCACCAGTGGCAGCTCGGCCATCATGGCCAGCGAAAGTGCCTCGCTCTTGAGAGCCAGGCCGGGGCCGCTGGTTCCCGTCACGGCCAGATGACCCCCGAAGGCCGCTCCGATCGTGGCCGAGATGGCGGCGATCTCGTCTTCGGCCTGGAAGGTCCGGACGCCGAAGTTCTTGTGGCGGGACAGTTCGTGCAGCACGTCGGACGCCGGCGTGATCGGATAGGAGCCGTAGAAGAGAGGCAGCTTGGAGGCCTGCGAAGCGGCGATGAGACCCCACGCCAGTGCCAGGTTCCCGGAGATGGTGGTGTATTCGCCGGGCGGCAGTTTGGCCGGCTCGACCTCGAAGGCCGTCGTCTTCGACGCCTCGGTGGTGAGACCGAAGTTGTAGCCGGCCTTCAACGCCAAGATGTTGGCTTGGGCCGACTTCTGGCTTCTTCTTGAACTTGGCGTTGATCCAGTCGATGGTCGGTTCGAGCGGGCCGCCCGAACAGCCAGGCCATGAGCCCGAGTGCGAACATGTTCTTCGACCGGAGCACGTCTCGACCGGTCACGCCGCTGTCCTTGACCGCTTCCTTGGTGAGGCTCTCCATGGGAGCCTCGATCACCTTGTAGCCGTTCAGCGAGCCGTCGGTGAGCGGGTTGGTCTCGTAGCCCGCCTTGGCCAGGTTTCGCTCTTCGAAGGCCTCGGTGTTGATGACGAGCGTGCCCATGGGGCGGAGGTCGCTCAGGTTCGACTTGAGGGCGGCCGGGTTCATCGCCACCAGGACGTCGGGTTCGTCGCCGGGCGTGAGGATGTCGAAGTCGGCGATCTGAACCTGGAAGGAGGAGACGCCGGGAAGCGTTCCGGCCGGGGCGCGGATCTCGGCCGGGAAGCTGGGGAACGTGGCCAGGTCGTTGCCGAAAGCGGCCGAGGCGTCGGTGAATCGGTTGCCGGCCAGCTGCATTCCGTCGCCGGAATCGCCGGCGAATCTGATGATGACTTTGTCGAGCTTCTCGCGACTCGGTTGCCTCGATCGATTCCGTTGTGGTGGCCACTGGTCCTTGTCCTCGCTGGTGTCGCTCAGGGTCGTCGTGAGGAGTCTCTTTGGGGAGACCTGGCAGGCGGCCTGCTCCTGCTCGTTGTCCTCAATCCGCCCTCGGCAACTCCTTCACGTCCGTTGTATGGTTCCACCACGATATGTGGCATAAACCGCCAACAGGATAGTGCGCCGGGCGGGTAGATGACATCATCCGCGTCGGCCATTCCGAATCGACGGTGTTCGGTCGAAAGGACTCACCCGGGGGCGGGTCGAAAGCGGGTGATCCCGGCCAGTTCCAATCGGGCGCCCAACTCGAGCAGACGTTCTTCCGACCAGGCGGGACCGATGAGCTGAATCGAGGGCGACGGTGAGCCCTCGCCTGCCAGTCGGGGCGCGAGAGCGCGGGAAGGCCGAGGTGGTTGACGAGCGCCGAAAACCACGAGAACACGGGTCGGTAGAAAGTCGCGGTGCCGTCGAGATCGATCTGGTCGACTCCGATCTCCTTGTGCATGGCACCGACGCTGGGGGTCACGAGGAGCAGATCAACCTCCTCGAAGAGTCGGTCGGCGGCGTGCCGCACTCCGGCCCGCCACCGTCGGGCGGCGATGGCCTGGTCGAGCGTGACCTCGAACGCCTCGGCGAGCCGTTCGTGGACGTCGGCGCCGTAGACCTTGCTCGTCATCCTCCCAAAACGGGCGATGGACCTCGACGATTTCGCTCTGGGCGAGTTCGTTGAGCATGCCGAACGGCTCGAGCTCCGGCACCGAGACGGGGACCACGCTTGCTCCCGAGCTCAGTGAGGGCGTCCACCGCCCGGTTGAAGGCCGCTCGGACCTCACGGCTCGGTCGGGGCCGTTGTCGACCCAGGGCTGGGGGATGCCGATGCGTGGACCCGTTCACCCGGGTGATGGGTCGTGGTCGCGTTTCGGAATCCGGTACCGACCACGGGTCGCTCGGCGTCGTACCCGGCCATGGCCCGATAGGCGAGGGTCAGGTCGGAGACCGACGAGCCGAGCGGCCCAACGGTGTCGAGGAACCGGCCAGCGGAAAGACACCATTGAGGGGGATCCGGCCGTGCGTCACCTTCAGGCCCCAGGTTCCGCACAGTGCGGCCGGAACCCGCACCGGACCCTCCGGTGTCGGTGCCGATGGCGAGTGGGGTGATCCCGGCCGCGACCGCCGCCGCTGAGCCGCCGGATGAACCGCCCGGCGACTGGTCCGTGTTCCACGGGTTCCGCACCGGCCCGAACCAGGGGTTTTCGCTCGAAAAGCCGAAGGCGAATTCGTGAAGCCCGGTTCGACCGATGATCACGCCGCCGGCGGCCTCGAGCCGCTCGACCGCCACTGCAGACCGAGTCGCCTGATGCCGGTAGAAGCTGGAGCCACACGTGGTGACATGGCCGGCGTGGTCGATGAGATCCTTGAGGACGATCGGCACCCCGGCCAGAGGGCCGAGTACCCGACCCTCGGACCGTGTCGCGGTCGAGTTGATCGGCTCGCGCCAGGCCTCCTCGGCATCGATCTCGCGTGAAGGCGTTGATGGTCGGCTGCTTGGCGGTGGCGGCCTCGAGTGCCTCCTCGATCGACTGCCGGGCCGTGATCTCGCCGGTCGGACGGAGCGAGCGATGTCAGGCCGAGGTCACCAGCTGATCTGCCGGTGTCGGGGAAGATGTTGACCCACGGAACGCCGACGGGAACGACGAGTTCGTCTCCGTCGCCGTCCTCGAGGCGGAACATCTCCTCGATGTCGTCGCGGGCCCACGTCCCTTCGATGACCTCGCCCTCGGCGAACACCAGGAGCTCGGCCGGAACCGACTGTGTCCATGGCCGGCACCGAGGAACCGCTCGAGCCCCTGGCGGTGTAGCGGGGGGCGAAGATGGCGATGAGCACGTCGGCTTCGAGCGGTCCGGTCTCGGTGCCGGCTTCGTCGACCCACATCTGGAAGTCGCCTCCGGTCCAGCGTTGGTATCGCTCGCCGTCCCATTTCCAGGTCACCTGGGTGCTGCCCGACCAGTCGAAGAGAATCTCGGTGGCGGGGTCGCCGCCTGCGAACTCGCCAGATGGTGAAGAACGCCGCGGGCGGATCGTCGGCGTAGCCGCGGGCGTCGGCACGCTCTCGGAGCGCGCTCGGTATCCACATAGAGGTTGTGGGGGGCGTAGCGGGAGCCGATCCGGAAGGTCTCTGGGCGAACTTCGCCGATGAGCGGTACCCCGGCCGCGTTGATCCGGCCGGTGACCCAATTCTGGGCGCCGGAGATCACGAAGGTGGCGCCGAGCGGCTTCAGCAGGGTCGGATCGGTGGGGCGGCCGGATCGCATCGGACCTAGGTAATTGGCGTCGTTGTCGTGGAACAGGGCGATGAAGCGGGTGAGGCTGGCCTCGACGGGCAGCTCATACACGGCGTCGGCCAGGTTGATTCCCGATTGGGGTCGAGCGTTCCAGTGGTTGTCGATCTTGACGGCGATGACCCGGCGGTCGAGATCGGCCGGGTCTTCGGCGGGCAATCCGTTGAGGGGAGAGGCGGGTGGCGGAAGCGTGGTGGTGGTGCTGAACTCGTGGTCGTGGGAGCGACGGAAGTGCTGGTGGTCGGCGGCGGGAGGGGGAGCCGTCGTGGTGGTCGTCTCGGAGGCTTCGCCCGGAGCAGGAGGTCAGGGCGAGGATGGCGGCAACGAGGAGCAGCAGGAGGGCGGTGCACGAGGCTGGAGTGTACCGAGCCTGCCGGCCAGGTCGAAGCTTCACGAAGCTTCGAGGTGTTCCCGGGCTGTTTCGGTATCGGCGACTGCGATGGCCAGTTCCAGACCGTCGCTGGTCGAGTTGAGGAGATAGAGGGCGTCGATGTTGACCTTCGGAGTTGGCGAGCTGGCGGGTCATCCGGGCCAGCGAACCGGGCTCGTGGGAGATGATCGTGGTGAGGATCTTTCGCTCGGTAGCGGCCAGGCCGGCCTTGCGGAGTGTTCGCCTCGTGGTGGCTGCGTCGGACGACGACCAGCCTCACGTAGCCTTCTTCTCCGACTCCGTAGGCAGCCAGAGCTTCGACGTTCACTCCGGCGTAAGCCAGCGTCTCGGTCAGGTCGGCCAGCATTCCGGGACGGTTGGCCATGTGAACGGTGAATTCCGTCATGCAACGAGCCTAGGCCGGGATCGCTTCGAGCGTGCTGCTGGGGGCAGTTTTTTTGGCCCGATCGTCCGGGCCGGTCCCGGGCGATCGTGCTGGACGGCCAGCCGAACAGGGTGACGGTTGGCCCCACAGTCACTGGTTGGCCCTAGAGTATCGAGCGACGGGGCACCTCCGGTGAAGCGCCCCGTCGTGGATTGCGCTTCGCATGGCCGAAGCGGCGGGCGAAAGGCGTATGGTTATCAGCTGGCTGAGAGGCCTCTTCAGGCGTACTCGAACCGGCTCCCCAGACCTGGCGGAACTCACCTCCCATCTGGCCCTCGATCCGGATGCCGAGAGCGCGCGCCCTGATCAGCTTCCGTTCATGGCGCCTCCCGGTGGTGCGCGTGCCCTATCACGGATTCAAGGTGCTCCGCGACGTCACGTACGAAGGCTTCACCCTTGGGGCGATCACCGATTTCCTGAAACGACCCGGATTGACGGTCGGTGACGGTTTCGTCGTTGCTCCCGACGGAAGCCGAGCCGGGATCGAATGGCGGATCGCCAACGAGTCCTACCTGCTCGGAGATGGCGCCCCCGACGCACAACCGCTGGGGTGTCTGGATGGCCGGCTTCCCCCACCCGATGGTCGACAAGGACTCGGCTCGACGCAACCTCATTGCAGTAGAACCCCTGCTGCGCGCCGAAATGGGAAGCATGGCTCACCGAGTTCGGGACGGAGTGATCCGCCGAACCGGCTCAGCGGCCAGTATCGCCACATGACCACATTCCGCGGCGTGGCCGGTAGAGGCCCGATCTGCCGGCTGTCCTGATCGGAAGCGTGGCGGAGGTCGCCCATCACGAAGATCTCGCCAGGCTGCAGGTGCCACTCGCCCTCCCCGGCGGTGGGCGAATCCGTCCAGGGCTCGTCGAGCACCTGGCCGTCCACGGTGACCGACCCGGAATCGATGCCGATGGTTTCGCCGGGGAGTCCGACGACCCGCTTGACGATATGGAACCCGGGCCGATCAGCGGTTTCGTACACGACCACCTCGCCGCGGCGCGGCTGCGTCCCTGCGACGGACGGCGACGACGAAGTCGCCCGGCTGGAGGGCCGGGGTCATCGAAATGTTGGCGATGGCGAATCTCTGGAGCATCTTCCTGCCCGGGCTTGCTGTCCGCCTGAGAAGTGTATCGTCGGATCTGTTCGACTAACGAGGAGGATGACTCTTGGGAGTCTTCAAACCCACGAAACTCGCTCACGCACACTGCGATCTCTTCTGCGGCGTCTATGACCCGGCGCAGGCCAAGATCGAAGCGATGTCGGTGCTCAAGATCGCCGAGAAGTATCAGGCATCCGACGATGAGGTGTTTCGCGCTCGGGCGATCTCGCTCAAGGAGGCCCAGGCGGAGCTCACCAAGCATCACCTCTCGGTCCTGTGGACCGACTTCTTCGGTCCTGAGCACGTCGAGCAGTTCCCGCAGCTGCACGATCTCTTCTGGCGTGCCATTCGGGCGGCCAGCTCCGCCAAGAAGTCGATGGACCCCGAAGAAGGTCGGAAGCTCGTGGCGCTCATCGACGAGATCTCCGAGATCTTCTGGCAGACCGAGAAGGCGCAGGGGATGGGCGTCTACAAACCGTCCTAGAAGCCAAGAACGAACCTGAGAGGCGGCCTCCCTCGGGGGCCGCCTTTCTCTTGTCCGACCCGATCGTCGGGTTGTAGCCTCGCCGCATGGGCTCGCACCGAGTTCTCGCCGTTCGAAGAAGAACACCTGCAGGAGGCCGGCCGCTTGCTGGCGTCCCGCCACGCCGCCCATCGGTTGGTCGAACCGCACCTGGACGAGCGATACGCCGACCCGGAGCTGGCCCTGGCCGAACTCGTCCACTGGTGGCAGGAGCCGGGGGCGTCCGGGGCGGTGGCGCTGCGCGGCGGGGAGATGGTGGGATTTCTGGTCGGGACGGCGAAAGCGGCGGAGGTATGGGGCCCGAACGTTTGGGTGGATGCCGCCGGTCAAGCGACCGTCGAGCCGGAGCTCCTGCGAGACCTCTACGGCGTGGCCGCGGCCCGCTGGGTGGACGAGGGTCTCGTCGCCCAGTATGTGGTCACTCCCGCACTTTCGATCCGGACGTCATCGACGCCTGGTTCCGCCTCGGCTTCGGGCAGCAGCACGTTCACGCCCTGCGGGAATCGGGCGGGGACCCCGTCGCCGTCGATCCCCGACGGGTGTCACGATCCGGCGGGCCGGCGAGCGACGACGTCGGGATCTCTGGCCGAGCTCGACCTTGCTCCTTCCCGGCCACCAGGCAGCGTCGCCGGTCTTCTCGGCGGGTCCGGTCCCGACCCTCGAAGAAGCGCGGGCTGATTGGGAGGAGTCGATCGACGACCCCACCTACGGGACTTTCGTGGCCGAGCAGGGAGGGACAGGTCGTCGGTTCGGCGGTCGGGGCGCCTGTCCGACTGTCGAGCATCCACCGCGGACTCGCCCGGCCCGACCATGCCGCCATCCTTGGCTTTGCGGCGGTGTTTCCCGCCGGATCGGGGTGAGGGGTATCGGACCGGCCCTGGGGACGGCCGTTCTGCGAATGGGCGGTCGAGTCGGGCTATCCGCGTGACGGTCACCGATTGGCGGGCCACCAATCTTCTTTCCTCCCGAAGCGTGGCCGACGCTGGGGTTTCGCCCGACCTTTCTGCGGCTGCACCGGCTGATCGGGTACTAGAGCGGCGCGGCCGTACCGAGGATCAGATGACGGTCAGACGACGTCGCGCGACCTTGAGGAACCAGGTCGAGAAAGCCAGGGAGATCACGAGAAGGATGCCCGACCTTGGCCAAGGCTCCACCCAAGCCCGGGGTGAGCGTGCCGATCTGCTCACCGATCTCGGCGACGGGCGCAGGGCCGATCGCGGTGAAGGCGGTCAGGCTGGTGTGCCAGAGCGACGCGGTGGCGAGGCGTGTCGATCGATCGAGCCAGGATCCCCTCCCAGATGAACAGGTAGGCGAGTCCCACCAGCGTGGCCCGTCTGGAAGAGCAGTCCGAGCGGGACGAACACGGCGGCGTATCCGATCGCCTCGACCAGGAGTGCCGCCGCGCCGGCCCACGACCCCGCCAGCATCCCCCCATGGACGATCATGCCGACCGAGGCGCCCACCAACCCGACGGCTCCGATCGTCGAAGGTGGCGATGGCCGCCGCCAGGGTGGTGGCGGCAACGACCACGAACCGGGGGACCGGCTTGACGAGGAGATACGGGAGCGTCGCTCCTCGCCGTTCTTCACCGAAGGCAGCCGTCGAGGTGAGGAGCCCGGTGATCGGTACGGCGATGGCGATGAACAGCACCACCATCCAGAGCTGGAACACGCCGTTCGGGTCGTCGTCGCCGGTCAGGGCGATGACGAGGGCCGGCGCCAGGGTGGCCAGAGCCAGGAGAACGCCCAGCCGCCGTTGGAGGAGCCGGGAGAGGATGAGTCGGAAGATGGTTCCGAAGGCTCTCATGAGCCGGCCAGGAGATATCGGAAGACACTCTCGAGTGACTCGTCCTCGGGTTCGATCCGCGTGATCACCACATCCAAGCTCCGTGCCGTCTCGGCGATCGTCCTGCCCGAGTTGGGCAGCGTCGGCGATCTGGGCGTGGACCGTGCCTGCCTCGATGCTGACTCCATCGACGAACGGGCGTGCCACCAGGGCTGCGCCGAGCGTCCTCGGTTCCGTGCACTCGATGCGAACCGTCCGGGGGATGTCCGTCATCAGGGCGCGCAGGCTCCGGATCGTGCCGGCGGCAGCCACCCTCCCGTCGATCATTGCGATGACCCGGTCCGCCATCCGCTCGACTTCGTGCAGCACGTGCGACGAGACGAGCACGGTCTTGCCGGCTTGGCCGAGGGTCACGAAGAGGTCGATGAGGTGGGCTCGCTGGACGGGGTCGGCGCCGTTGAGAGGTTCGTCGAGGATGAGGATCTGCGGCTCCCCGACCAGAGCGGCTGCCACCTTGGCTCGTTGTCGCATTCCTTTGCTGAAGCCTTCGAGGGTCCGGTCGGCGGCGTCGGTGAGTCCGACCGTTTCGATGGCCTTGGCTGCGGCCGCCTTGGGGTCGGGGAGACCGGCCAGCGACGCGTTGACTTCGATGAACCGTCGGGCCGTGAGAAAGTCGTAGACCGCCGAGTCCTCGGCGACGAAGCCGACATCTCGGTATCCCGACGGGTGTTTGCGCAGGTCGGTGCCCAACACGGACAACCTGCCTTCGGAAGGGTCGAGGAGTCCCGACGATCAGGCGGAGCAAGGTCGTCTTGCCGGCTCCGTTGGGGCCGAGCAAGCCTGTGACACCGGGTCCGATCGATCCGCTCACCTCCGATACAGCCACCTTTTGGCCGAACCATTTGGAGACCTCGGCGAGTTCGATGGTGGCGTTGGCGACATGGAGACCGTCCATGGGATGGGTCGGCGGGCTGGGAGGCTGAATCGAGGGGACGGGCAGCGGGGGAGGACCGGTCATGGCAGCTTCCGATACTGACTCCACACGACGACAACCGCCACGACGGCCATTCCGGCGATGGCAGCCAGAGAAACCCACGGTTCGAACCCGGCGGCTTCGGGTACGTACCGAACCGTGTCGATCTCGAAGAGCCAATCGCGCACCACGCGGGGATGCTGCTCGAGTGCCAGGAGGGCCAGCCACCTGGACCCCTCGAAGGAGGCGCCGGTCACGAGTTCTTCCACCAACCCGTTGACGATGGTGAGGATCCCGAGGTAGGCGCCTGCCACGAAACCGATGCGTGGGATCACCGCAGAAAGGGCAACGACCAGAGAGGCGTGAAGAACGAAGTAGGCGAGGGCCGTGGCGCCGATGTCGGCGAGGATTCCCATGTTGTCACCCAGGTACGTCCCGAACCCGTCCGGGCTGAGGGTCGCCAGGCTCAGGTGGAGGAGGATCTGCGGAGTGAGGTAGAAGGCCATCATGATCACGAACAAGGCGAGGAATTTGGCGCCTAGATAGTGAATCATGCGGAGCGGTCGGGAGAGGTAGACGGCCAGGACGCCCTGCGTCCGATCGGGCACGAGCAGTTGGGGGCCCGCCAGGGCCACGAACAGCATGGCCACGAAGCTGGTGAAATCGAAGTACTCGCCATTGCCGGGCAGGTCGATCTCGATGCCGCGAGCAAAGAAGGCGATCGAGGCAATGATCACTGCGGTCATCAGCATCAGAGCGATGAGCGCCCAGGGGTAGATCTTGGTGCGGGCCTTGCGGCGGATACCGAGCACCCGCCGGAACCCGTCGAGGACGATGGCCAGCATGGCGTGGCGAGTCCCTCGCCGCTCGCCCTCGTACGGCCGATAGCCCCGGTCGACGATGACGGCGGACGTGTCTGCCTCCCCGTTCATCGGCAGCCCTCCAGCCGTGTCTTCCAGGAAGAAGGCCTCCTCGAGGCTGATCGTGGACTCGCCCATGGAGCGGATCCCGACTCCGGTGTCAGCCAGGATGTCGCGGATCATCCGGAACGGGTCGTCGCTGGTGGTACGGATCGTCACGCTGCTGCCGACCACCGTGACGTCTGCGCCTGCCTCTTCGAGTCGGGTGACCAGCTGTCCTGGCTCGTCGAACAGCTCGAGTCGGATGACCCCGTGGGATCCGAGTCGGGCGATCGAGGACGATCGGATCAGGCGGCCGGCGTCGAGCATGACCACCCAATCACAGGTGTCCTCGATGTCCTCGATGATGTGAGTCGAGAACACCACGCTGATCCCGAAGTCGCCGAGCCGCCGGATGAGGTCGAGCATCTGGCGACGACCGTCCGGGTCGAGACCTGACGCCGGCTCGTCCAGGAAGACGAGCTCCGGGTCGTGCACGATGGCCTGGGCGAGCTTGACCCGTTGGGTCATGCCCGGTGGAGAAGTCCCCGATGAAGCGGAACCGTTCTTCCTGAAGGCCGACGAGGAACAGGGCCTCGGAGGCTCGTCGCTTGGCCGCCTTGGCGGGGATTCCCGCCAGTTGGGCCGAGAAGGCGACGAAGTCGGCTGCGGTCTGGTCGAGCGGCAAGCAAGTCGCCTTCCGGCATGTAGCCGAAGAGACTGCGTGCCGCCGACGCGGCCGTCGCCCCATGTCGTGGCCGAGGACCGTTACCGGCCCTCGGTTGGCGAGAGGATGCCCAGGAGGATCTTGATCAGGGTGCTCTTGCCGGCTCCGTTGGCGCCAACGAGGCCGATCCTTCCCCGCGGGACGTCGACGGTGAGATCTGCGAGCGCGGTCACCGCCGGGAAGCGGTGGGTGAGCCCGTCCGTCGAGAACAGGGGATCGGTCGATGGTCATCCCGCTCCAGCCTAGGTGCCCCCCGAATCGAGGAGCTCGAAGTCAGGCTCCCTCGGCCGCGGCGGCGATGTCCTCCAAATCCTGCTCGATGGCTTTGCGGGTCGCTCCAGCGAACAGTCTGCCGACGGTGGCCCCGAGGATACCTGGCGACCGGTCCGGTGGGCTCGGCGCCGAAGGTCATGGTGAGGGTGCTGCCGCCCTCCGCCGGGCTCACGCTGAGAGTCGACCGGTAACGAGCTCCCCGCCCATCCGCCGCAGCCGTCGTACGAGCGTCCCTCGTCGACGGCGACGATCTCCATCACCTCCGTTGCCTCGCGACCGAACATGACCCGGGTCTCACGCCAGGTCGTTCCCACTCCGAAGTCTGTGCCCGAATCGAGTCGTTCCACAGCGTGATCCCCGAAATCACCTCTGGTGATCGCTCGAGGTCGGTGATGACCCGCCAGACTCGGTCGGGCGCGGCGTTGATCGTCGCGGCTGATACGTAGCGTCATCCATCGGTCACCTCCGCGCCGAGCCTACCTACCGGACAGCCGCTCGTGCCGTGGCGATCGCCGGGGCAGCACGCCCACTATCATGCGCCGACCATGCCCGAGCCTCGCCCCATCCTCGTCGCCGTTGCCTGGCCGTACGCCAGTGGCTCGCGACATCTCGGCCACCTGGCCGGCGCCTACCTACCGGCCGACATCTTCGCCCGCTATCACCGGACGGTCGGCAACCGGGTCCTCATGGTTTCGGGGAGCGATGCCCACGGCACGCCGATCACGGTCCGGGCGGATACGGAGGGCGTCAGTCCGCAGGACATCGTGGATCGGTATCCACGCCGAGTTTCTGGCCAATTGGCGATCGCTGGGGATCTCGTGGGATCTCTACACCTCAACCGCCACGGAGAACCATGCCGAAGTCACTCAGGACATCTTCATGGGACTTGCTCGAGAATGGGTACCTCGAGAAGAAGACCACCGACCAGTATCTACGACCCCGAGGCGAAACGGTTCCTTCCCGATCGCTACGTCGAAGGCACCTGTCCCCACTGCGGGTACGCCGACGCTCGTGGTGACCAATGCGACAACTGTGGCCGCACGCTCGACCCTTCAGACCTGATCGATCCTCGATCCAAACTGAGTGGAGCCACGCCGGAAGCGCGGGCAACCGAGCACTTCTTTCTGCTCCTCTCCAAGCTCGAGCCTCAGGTTGCCGAGTGGCTCGAAACACGGGTGGGCTGGCGGCGGCACGTCATCAACTGGGCTCGAAGTTTCGTCGATGATGGGCTCCACGATCGGGCCATCACCCGGGACCTCGACTGGGGCGTGCCCGTTCCGGTCGACGATCTCGGCCCGGGAAAGCGAATCTACGTCTGGTTCGACGCCGTCATCGGATATCTCTCCGCCGCCAAGGAGTGGTCGGCGGCGGCCGGGGTTCCCGACGCCTGGCGGCTCTGGTGGGAGAGCCCCGATGCCGAGTCGTACTACTTCGTCGGCAAGGACAACATCCCGTTCCACGCCGTGATGTGGCCGGCCATGCTCATGGGCTACGGAGGCCTGAACCTGCCCACCAATGTGCCGGCGAACCAGTACATAACCTTCTCCGGGGACAAGGCGTCGGCGAGCCGCGGGGTCGGCAAGTCGATCACGCTATTACACCGAGCGGATGGAAGCGGACGCCATCCGATACGCCCTCGCCTCGAACCTGCCCGAACAGAACGACACCGACATCACCGAAGATGAGCTCGTTCGGGCCGTCAACACGGAGTTGGTGTCGACCTGGGGCAACCTGGTCAACCGGGTGCTGGCGATGAGCTGGAAGAACTTCGACGGGGCTATCCCGCAGCCCGGGCAACTGACCGAGCGTGACCGCGCCCTGCTCGACACCGTCGACGCAGCCCTGGTGGAAGCCGCCGCCCGCATCGAGACAGTGGAACTGAAGGCCGGGCTTCGCTCGATGATGAATGCCGCCCAGGCGACCAATGTCTACCTGAACGAGACAGAGCCATGGAAACTGGTCAAGAACGATCTGGGGCAGGCGGCCACGGTGCTCCACACCGCCCTGTCAGCCATCAACGGGATCAAGACCGGCCTGTTTCCCTACCTTCCTTTCTCCAGTGCCCGTATCCATGAATGGCTGGGGCAGGCGGGCACGGTTCCATCGCACGGCTGGGTCCGAACGGTGGTCATGCCCGGTATTCCGCTCACCAAGCCCGAACCCCTCTTCCGCATCGTCGAGTTCGAAGATGACGAAGCGGAGTGAACCGAGGGGCAGTCGTTCGCCGGCCCTTCTGACGAGCAGGAACGGCAGCGGCTCAACGGAGAGCGAGTCTGACCGGCCCGAGGAATGAACCGGACCGAGGTCCATTGACGCGGCGCAGCTAGCCTTTCTCCACTGATGAACCTCGTCCTTGCGTTCCTGGCGGCTGCGGGAGCCTCCGCCTTCGGATTCGATCTCGGTCGTGACGCCGTTCGCCGGCCACGGCCTCACGTGGTCGCCTACGCGATCGGAATCGCCATGTTCGCGTTGGCGTCGTGGGCTTTCTTCTTTGGGGTGGCGTTTGGCTGGTCAGCGACGAGCTACAAGGTGTTCTTCCTCTTTGGGGCGGTGCTCAACGTTCCGTTTCTGGCACTGGGTTCGGTGCATCTGGTGATCGGCGAACGAACCGGTCGGGCCATGACCGGCCTCCTGGCAGGTTTCACCCTCATCGCTGCTCTCGAGGTCCTTCCGGCCTCGCTCCTTCCCCTTGGCACAGAGACGATTCCCGAAGCCGGCGAGGTGTTCAGGGTGGGAGGACCCCGGCTGCTCGCCATCCTGGCCGGCGCCATCGGTGGAACTCTTCTCTTGGTCCTGGCTCTCGTGAGTGCGTTTCGCTTCTGGCGGTCGAATCGCAAGGTGGTGGTCGGCAACCTGCTCATCGCTTCCGGCACGCTGGCCGCGGCCAGTGGCGGATCCGTATTGGCCCTGACCGGCCAGGCAGGGTTCTTCGCTCTGACTCTGGCGATGGCTTCGTTTCTGATCTGGGCCGGCTATCGGGTGGCGGCGGAGCGCGCCGTAACTCCAACCCCGAGGTCGTAGCACCCATCACCCGGTAGCTACCCGGCGTCACCCGTCCGACCCGGGGCCGGCGGATCTCAAGCGATGGTCACCTCGTCGGAGAGGAAGACGTCCTGGATGGCGTTCAGGAGTTCGATTCCCTCATCCATCGGCCGCTGGAACGCTTTTCGCCCACTGATGAGTCCCATCCCGCCGGCCCGCTTGTTGATCACGGCCGTGCGAACTGCCTGGGCAAGGTCGCCCGCACCAGATGAGGCGCCTCCGGAGTTGATGAGCCCGCTGCGGCCCATGTAGCAGTTGGCCACCTGCCAGCGAGTCAGATCGATCGGGTGATCGCTCGTCAGTTCCTCGTACACCCGGGGGTGCGTCTTGCCGAATCCGACGGCGCCGAAACCGTTGTTGTTCTCAGGCTGCTTCTGCTTGATGATGTCCGCCTGGATCGTCACGCCCAGGTGGTTGGCTTGGGCCGTGACGTCGGCCGACGCCTCGTAGTTGACGCCGTCGACCGTGAACTCGGAGTTCCGCAAGTAGCACCAGAGCACGGTGAACATGCCGAGTTCGTGCGCTCTGGCGAACGCATCGCTGACCTCCTGCAAGCTGTCGCATCGATGAATCCGACCCGAAGTAGATGGTGGCCCCGACGCCGGCGGCGCCTAGTTCGAACGCCTGATCGGAGGTACCGAACATCACCTGGTCGTAGGTGGTCGGGATACGTGAGCAACTCGTTGTGATTGAGTTTCACGATGAACGGGATCTTGTGCGCGTACCGTCGGGAGACCGACCCCAGGACGCCCAGCGTGCTGGCCACGCCATTGCAGCCCGCCTCGAGGGCCAGCTTGACGATGTTGCCCGGGTCGAAGTAGGCGGGATTGGGGGCGAAAGACGCCGCAGCAGTGTGTTCGATGCCCTGATCGACCGGCAGAATCGAAAGATAACCGCTCCCGCCCAAGTCGACCTTGATCGAAGAACGATTGCAGATTGCGCAGTACTCGAGGAGATCGATCGGTCTGCGCTACCACTCGATCGACGAAGTCGGGTCCCGGCAACGACCAAATCCTCTTTCGGGATCCCCTTCGACTCATGAGTCAACAGTTCTTCGGTTTCTTCGCCCAGTAACGCAGCAAGGTCCATGGTGCCGCTCCTTTCGCTCGACCCGAAGTATGCCGCATCCGAGTCGGGTGGGGAGGGGCCGTTCCGCCTTTTGATTTTCTTCTCGGTGCTCTGACGAACTTCCGCGAATGACGATGGTGCAGGGTCGCCGTGTGGAATCATCCACCGTATGAACACGTCACCTGCGCCCCGCCTTGTCTGACGCCGCGAACGCCAAGCGATCGGTCTCTCCACCCCAGAAGGTGATCGAACCCACCGGGAGCGGGGCTCGGCACCTTCGGTGGAGTCTTCACTCCCTCCATTCTGACGATCCTCGGCGTCATCATGTACCTGAGATTCGGCTGGGTCGTTGGCCAAGCCGGATTGGTTGGAACCTGGGTCGATCGTGACGATCTCAACCGGCAATCACGCTCCTCACCGCCCTGTCGATCGCCCAGATCGCCTCCGATCAGCGGGTCAGGGCCGGCGGCGCCTACTACATGATCAGCCGTTCGCTGGGCATCGAGATCGGGGGTGCGGTCGGGATCCCGCTGTACCTCGCCCAGGCGCTGTCCGTGGCGCTCTACACCATCGGATTCGCGGAGTCCGTCAACCAGATCTTCTCGTGGGCTGACATTCGAGTGGTTGGTGCCGTCACCACCGTCCTCGTGACGATCCTGGCCCTCATCTCGGCTCGCGCTGCCATCCGGGCGCAGTACGTCATCATGGCGGCGATCGTGCTGTCGCTGGTGAGTTTCTTCTTGGGCTCGGCGGCCGACCCGGTCGCCTGCGTCGACGGCCGGGAGCGGAATCCGTCAGCTTCTGGGTCGTCCTGGCGGTCTTCTTCCCGGCGGTGACCGGCATCATGGCCGGCGTCAACATGTCGGGCGACCTCAACGACGCCCGTCGATCCATCCCGCGCGGCACCCTCGCCGCCGTCGGCGTCAGCTACGGCCTGTACATGATCATACCGGCCATCCTCGTGGCCCGTGCCACCGTGCCCGATCTCATCGCCGATCCTCTCATCATGCGTCGGGTTTCGCTGGTCGGGCGAAGCCATCCTGGTCGGCGTCTGGGGAGCGACCCTGTCCAGCGCCCTGGGGAGCATCCTGGGTGCCCCGCGCATTCTCCAGGCCCTGGCGCGGGAAGGAGTCCTGCCCAGATTCATGAGGGCTCTGGGCAGAGGTCGTGGGCCGAACGACGATCCTCGAATGGCCACCTACGTGACCCTGGTCCTGGCGCTGGGTGCCGTGATGTTCGGCTCGCTGGACGTGATCGCTCCCGATCCTCACCATGTTCTTCCTCACGACGTACGCCGTGGTCAACCTCGTCTCGGCCATCGAACGGTTCCTGCGTAGTCCGTCCTTTCGGCCCACCTTTCGGGTGCACTGGTCGCTCTCGCTACTGGGAGCGGCGGGATGCGTGGCCCTCATGTTCCTCATCAACGCGCCTGCCACTCTGGCGGCTGCCGCCGTCGTTGTCGGCGGCGTCTACGTCTGGATGCAGCAACGGCAACTGCGCACCGCGTGGGGCGACGTCCGGCAGGGTCTCTGGTTCGCCATGGTCCGATGGGGGATACTCCAACTGCGGGACCAAACCGATCCAAGGAACTGGCGCCCGCATCTCCTCGTCCTGAGTGGAACTCCCTCACGGCGGTGGTACCTCATCGAACTCGCCAACGCGCTTGCCCACGATCGAACACTGCTCAGTGTGGCGGCGGTCCTGCCCGACGGAGGGCACCACACCGGACCGTCAACTGAGTCTGACCAAGACGATTCGCGACTATCTCGACGAACGAAGCGTCGAAGCCCTGGTCCGGGTCACCAGGTCCGCATCGACACCTATACCGGTGCCGCCGACCTGGTGGCGTCGTACGGAATCGGCCCCCTCGTTCCCAATACGATCCTCCTCGGCGATTCCAAGGACGAAGGCGACGTCGACGACTACTGCCGGCTACTCGTCTCGATCTTCGAAGCGCGCCGGAACCTCGTTGTCGTGAAGGCGTCCGAGTCCGAGGCGGTCTTCGGGCAACGGCGTCGGATCGACGTCTGGTGGCAGGGCAAGAAAGGGAACGGCTCCCTCATGATGACCCTGGCCTATCTCCTCAAGACCGGCATCGAGTGGAGAGACGTCAAAATCGCCCTGAAGACGATCGCGCCGACGTGTCGAGGCTCAGGCCGAGATGCAGCAGAATCTCGTCGCCATGTTCGAGGCATCCCGCATGGGTTTTGAGACAGAGGTACTCGTCGACGATCGTCCTCCATCCGAGGTCATCGTCGAACAGTCACAGGGAGCTGATCTCGTGCTGCTCGGAATGGCCCGTCCGGACGACATCGAAGACTTTGCCGTCTACTACCAGGTGCTCATTGCGCGCTTCGAGGAGCTCCCGACCGTGGCGTTCGTGCTTGCCTCCGAGTCGATCGAATTCGGCGAGATCCTCGCCTAGGGTGCGTCGGGCGCCGGCGGTGCCGGTGGCGAGGCCCTGCTCAGTGGGTGTCTGCCGTCGGAGGCTGAGAACTCGACCCAGTGCATGTCGCTAGGCTGCCGTCCATGGTCGACGCCGCAGCTCCCCATGCCGATCGCTTCGAGCCGCTTCCGTCCCGAACAGGCCGCTCCTTGGTCGAACTACGCCAAGTGGGACGAGGAGTACATGGCGAAGTACCTCGGCCTCGAATTCCTCGAGGTGCGGCGCGACTACTCGAGAATGCGGCTGCCCTTCCGGACCGAGGTGACCCAGCCGCAAGGCATCATGCACGGCGGTGCGATCGCCACCCTCATCGACACCGTCGTCGTGCCTGCCATAGCGGCCGTCTACGACCATCGGGTCCGCATGGTCACGCTCAACCTCGACATCAACTACCTCGGCGCCGTCATCGACGACGCGGCCGTGGCCGAGGGCTGGGTCTCGAAGCGGGGTCGTTCCATCGTCTACTGCCAGTCCGAGGTCCGGGCAGAAACGACCGGCGAACTGGTCGCCACCGGCAACCTGATCTACAAGATCTCCCCGATTTCATGACCATCCGCACCTTCCGTCTTCCCGGACCGATCCGACTGACGGCGACGGTGGGGCCGGCCACCGTGCTCGGGGTCGGGTACCACCGAGTTCGTCGGCAACACCGTGTGGCGGACGTCCCGCACGCCTGACGGGCCGGGCACGGTTCGCATCACCGTACGGGGTCTCGAGGCCGAAGCGGAGGCTTTCGGGCCTGGTGCCGGCTGGTTGATCGAGCATGCTCCCGACCTTCTCGGTGCCGCCGACCGGCCGGAAGACCTTGTCACCGACCATCCGTTGGTCGCGAACCATGGTCCGGCGAACACCCGATCTGCAGGATCGCCAAAACCAGCCTCGTCTTCGAGGCGATCGTTCCCGCCATCCTCGGCCAGAAGGTCACCACGATTGCCAGCAAGCGGAGCCTGAACGGTCTTCTTCGCAAGTACGGTGAGCCCGCTCCCGGACCGGTTGAGCTTCGGGTCATGCCGGAGCCTGCCCTGTTGGCGGCCCTTCCCTACTACGAATACCACCCGCTGGGAGTGGAACGAAAGCGGGCAGAGACGATCCGGCGGGCCGCTGCTCGCGCCGATCGGCTCGAGGCACTTCTCGACGGCTCGTGCGAAACCGCCGCCTCGTTCCTCACCAAGCTGCCGGGGGTGGGGCCATGGACGGCGGCGCTGGTCACCGGAGCGGCGATGGGCGACCCCGATGCCGTTCCCGTCGGGGACTTCCACATCCCCAACCTGGTGGCCTTTGCTCTTGGCCGGCGAAGATCGAGGCGACGACGCCCGGATGCTGGAACTGCTCGAACCTTTCGCCGGGCAGCGTGGGCCGGGTCATCCGGCTGATCAAGGCCTCGGGCATCAAACCGCCGAAATACGGACCCCGCTTGGCGCCTCGCTCCATCGCCTCGCTCTGAGCGTGAAACGGTCTCAGCGTTCCACGAAGTCCGACGATGGCCTCGATGGTCTAGTCCGCAGAGGAGAGGGGTCGATGACGCCTCCATGCGTGGCCTCCTCGACCAGCGTCAACTCCACGTCCCACCCGATGCCCCCAGGGCCTCGGCGAAGTCGGTTGTCTGAACGATTGGCACCAACTCGTCGAGCGTCCCGTGAAGGAGCAAGACGGGCATGAGGGCGGTGTCGAGGTACGCCGGATGGGCTCCCCGCCGCGAAGATCTCGGGGATCTCCGTGATAGCTCCGCCAAACCACGGCGCCGAGGAGAGGGGCGAAATCCGTCACGTCGTAGGGACCGGCGAGCCCGATGAAACCGTCGGCGTGGATCGCGCCTACCTCGTGCGCAGTCGCCTTCGGAGAACGTTCTGCTGCCGAACAGGACGGTCGAGGCGAGATGGGCGCCGGCCGAATGGCCGGCCACGAACACGCGCTCGGGGTCGCCGCCGTAGGTCGACGGCAGTGGTGTTGGCGAGACCGATGGCGCAGCCGATGTCCTGCGTAGCTCTGCGGATAGCCACCACCGAACTGGCCGGTGCGGTACGTGGCGTTGAACACGACGAACCCGGCTTCGGCCAGGGCAAGCCGCGAACGGCTCGACGTTTTCCTTGGCCCCTCCGTACCAGGAGCCGCCGTGGAAGAAGACCACCACCGGCCACTGGTCCCTCGGCGTCGGGAGAGAACACGTCGAGGGTGAGGGCGTCGGTGAAGGCACCCCCCGGGTGATGTCGAGTTGGTCCAGTCGGCTCGGGAGCACTGGTGCTCGGGCTCGGCCCGGCCGGGGCAGACGTTGTGGGAGCGGCGGTTGGTCGACGTCTCGACGTTTGTCGATGTCTCGACGTCGTGGTCGAGGGCGCCAGTTCCTGGTCGGACGTCTCTTCGCTGGACGGCCGGGCTGCAGGCTCGCCAGTGCCAGGAGGATCGCCGCCAGTGCGGCAAGGTGGGTCTTGGTACGGATCACAGTGTGGCCAGGAGTAGATGGGCGGTCAGGTTGGCGGCGTCGCCCCACGTCGTCTGCCGTGGAACGAACAACTTCCTCGCTCAGTATGGTGTCACTCTCGAAGTACGAGAAGCTGACGGCTTTTCGGACGCCGAGGTCGCCGGCCGCCACCACGTCGGGACGGGCCAGACAACGGGCCAGCAGCCAGTCGGCCGACCACCGTCCGATCCCGCGGATGGCGGTGAGTCGTTCGACGACCTCCCGGTTGGAGAGCGAGGCGAGGTCGTCGAAGGTTCCATCGAGCGCAGCCTGGGCGACTCCGAGGATGTACTCCGACTTGCGGGTGGTGAACTGCAGATCTCGGAGCGTCGCCACATCCAGGTGGACGACGGCCCCGGGAGTGGGGAACTCCCACACGGCGACTCCGTCGAGGTGGTGCGGCTACCGGCCAGATGGACGAGTCGACGGCGAGTGGTGGTCGCCCAAGTCAGATTCACCTGCTGCGCCGTGATGGCGGTGATCAGCGACTCGAACGGGTCGCCGATGATGGGCGGACGCAGCCCCGGGAACCGTTCGACCAGCCGGGCCACTCGCTCGTCGCGGTCGGCCAGGTCGACCAGCGGCCGGCGGGGGAGGGCCTCGCCCAGCTTCCACTGGAGGTCGGCGAGGGCTCGGCAGCCCTTCTCGGCGTCGACCTCGATCGGTCCGTCGGCGAGCTGGTGCGCCCGGTAGGCCGCACCGCCGCGACACGGTAGAGGGCGCCCCCGTGGACGATGTTGACCGGGTCGTCGCCCCAGCGTTCGTGGCGACTCGATCGACGCGGCGAAGTCGATCGGATCGTCGGGTATCCAGGTGGTCACGTCGAGGAGTGTACGACGCGCCCTGTCAGATTCGCCGCGTTGGGCTCGCGGTCTGGGTGCACTCGAGACAGCAGCCTCGCTGGTGATGCCTGGAACCCTGGGTCTGGCCGAAGTCGGGTCGGTCAGGGCCGCTCGAGGTGGTGGCGCTCAAGCTCGGCGGCCGCTGCCTCGTCGACCAGCCACATGACGTCGGCGGCGCCGTCGGCGACTCGCCGAGCCGGGAGCGGAGGTCCGTCCCCTTCGAGGACGTCGGCCAGTGCCGCTGCCTTTCCCGCTCCCGCCACCAGGAAGACGAGGTGCCGGGCGGCGTGCAGCAACCGAACGGTGGCGGTGAGTCGCCATCGATCCTTCTCCGTGGACGAAGTGAGCTACGAAGTCGTGGTCGGTGACGTCGAGGGCGGCGTGCCGGGGAACAGGGAGGCCGTGTGGCCATCGTCTCCGATTCCCAGCAGCACGATCTCGGGGGTCGAGCTGGCCGTCCACCGCGTCGAGGAAGCTTGTCCAGCATCGTCGCGTACCGGTGGGCGGCTTCCACGGGGCCGAGATCTCTCGTCCCATGGCACCGGGATGAAGTCGAGCGGGCACGTGCTCGGCCAGGGTCTCCTGCACCATGCGAGTATTCGAGTCGTCGTGGTGATGAGGGACCCACCGCTCGTCGCCGAGCCACAGGTCGACCCGTCTTCCACTTCACCGGGTACGAGCGAAGTGCCGTGTACGTGGCGTGCGGCGTGCTTCCTCCCGACAGCGAGAGGTTGGTTCGCTTGTCGCCGGTGGCGTCGAGCAGGGTGGCGAGATGATCGGCGGCGAACGTCGCCAGTGAAGGAGCATCGGGGAGGACGAGGACGCGCATGGGGCAAGCGTACCTGGCCCGTGACGAACATCTGGAACGACCGGACCAGCCGCTTCGGCGATCGATAGGATGCCGCCATGTCCGTGTTTGCGCCGTTTCTCGCCGAGTTGACCGGCCCAGGGGGGCGATTCGAGATCGTCACCGAAACGATCGCCGGGGTGGCAGCAGCGCACCCACAAGAACCGTGCCGAGCATCTGCGGATGCTCGTCGATGTCGGTCTCTCGCACGGAGATCGGGAGTACCTGGTCCAAGGCGAGATCCGGTACACCTACGACGCAAGCGATGACCCGTGCCCTGCGACTGGCACGAGGGGTCTCAGGAGCGGTTTGGGCTCGGTCCGGGCGACCGGATCGCCATCCTGGGCTCTAACGCTCCCGACTGGGTGGTGGCCTTCTGGGCGGTCGTCGCCATGGACGGTGTGGTGGTGCCCCTGAACGCCTGGTGGAAGGCGACGGAGCTGAGTTTCGGTCTCGAGGATTCCGAAACCGCCCTCGCGTTCTGCGATGCTCGCGCGCGCTCCAACCATCATCGAAGCCGGGATGGACCCTGACCGGGTGGTGGTGTGGGGCGAGGGCGACCGGCCGGACGGAACCACCGCTCGAGGAGGTCCTGGCCGACGAGCCGCTCGAGCATGGGGGACATCGAACCCGAGGCGAGGACGCCATGTTGGGCATCTTCTACACCTCGGGCACCACGGGTCGACCCAAAGGGCTCGCCGAACACCCACCGAAACGTGATCAACAACCTCATGAACGCGGCGGCCGTGCTCGGCGCGGTGGGGGCAGCCAACCGAGCGGCCGCCGAAGCGGCCGACGAGCGACGCACCGGCCGACCGACCGAGCGGAGACAAGGTCCAGGACATCGACCTCACGGTGATCCCCATGTTCCACACCACCGCCCTCATGTCCACGATGATTCCCTACACCTACGCCGGGCACAAGCTGATCTTCATGCCGCCGGGCCGGTTCGATCCCTTCCACGCTGCCGAGGTCATCGAGCAAGAGCAGGCGACCCGCTTTGGCGGCGTTCCCACCATCGTGGCCCGGATCATCGACTCGGGAGCCTACGAGGGACGCGACTTCTCGTCGGTCACCTCGATCAGCTACGGCGGCGCTCCCGCCTCGGCGGCGCTGCTGGCCAAGATCGGCGACGTCTTTCCCAACCTCAAGGGACGGGTCATCCAGGGCTACGGGCTGACCGAGACCTCGCCGTTGCTCACGCTGAATGTGGGCCCCGACTACGAGACCCATCCCGATTCCGTGGGGGTGGCGGTCCCGACCGTCGAACTGAAGATCGCCGACGCCGACGGCGAAGGTCCTTCCCGTCGGCGACACCGGCGAGATCTGGGCCCGGGGCTCGCAACATCATCTCCGGCTACTACCGGCGTCCCGACGTGAACGCCAGACGTCTTCGTGGACGGGTTCTTCAGGACGGGCGATGTCGGCCACCTCGACGAGGACGGCTTCCTCTACATCACCGATCGAGCGAAGGACATCGTCATCCGTGGCGGCGAGAACGTCTACTGCGTGGAGGTCGAGAGCCGCCTGGACGAGCACCCGGCTGTCGTGGATGTGGCGGTGATCGGCGTGCCGCACGAGGACCTCGGCGAGGAGGTCAAAGCAGTGGTCGTGGTGGCGCCGGGAGCGGCGGTCGACCGCCGAAGAACTGACCGCCTTCGCCGCCGAGACGATGGCGTCGTTCAAGGTGCCGTCGCAGTGGGAGATCCGCACCGAGCCGTTGCCACGCAATCCGTCCGGGAAGGTGCTCAAACCTGCCTTGCGGGACGGGCACTCCGCCGTGTTCGCGGTCGGCGAGGAGTCGGACTCCGCATTGTGAGCGTGCCGACGGACGTTTCGATCGAGTGGCGAGAAGGCGGAGACGGTCACCGGCCGGCTCATCCCTGGTGACGAGGCCGCGCTCGGGGTCTTGTTGGCCCACGGAGCAGGCACCAATCAAGATCATGCCTCGATCGTGGCGCTCCGCGACGGGCTGGCTGGGGCGGGGTTCCCGGTCCTCACCTTCAACTACCCCTACACCGAGGCGGGGAAGAAGCGACCGGACACCCAGGCCAAGCTGTTGGAGTGTCACCGGGCCGTCCTCGCCTGGTTCGGCGCCGAGGTGTCCGAGCGGGTGGTGTTGGCCGGCCGGTCGATGGGAGGTCGCATGGGCACCTACCTGGCCGCCGAGGGCGAGCCGTGCGATGGCCTGATCCTGTTTGCCTATCCGCTGCATCCGGCCGGCCGCCCTGAGAAGCTCCGCAAGGATCACCTCCCCGAGATCACCCAACCGATGCTGTTCTGCGTCGGGACCCGCGACGCCCTTTCGAAGATGGACCTCTACGACCGTTGGGTCCGCCCACTGCCCGACCGTGACGACATTCGAGGTCGAGGACGGCGACCACTCCTTCCGGGTCCGCAAGGCGTCCGGCCGGACCAACGAAGAAGCCGTGGCCGAGGTCATCGAGGCATCGGTGGCATGGCTGGGGGAGCTCGGATGAACTCGGTATCCAGCCCATAGGATTTCATGGGTAGGTTGGGGACCGGGAAGAACCGGACCAAGGAGCCCTTCATGCGAAGACAAGCGGTGCTCAGGCTGCTGGCCGCCACCTTCACGATCGTGGCTCTCCTTGGTGCCTGCGACTTCAACCCGGTCCCGGACAACGACCGAACCGGAGAGATTGGCCGAGAGCAGGGCGATTTGGATCGCGATGTTGAAGACGCGGATGACGATCCCCGCCAGGGACCCGAAGAAGCCCCTCGTTAGAGCTTCAAACCCTCACGACACGAGGCGGTTCTGCGGTCGTTTTTGGGGACCTTTGGCCCACGCACCTGGAAATCTAGGCCGGCGTCCGTTGTAGCCTTTGCTGTAGCTGAAGAAACAACAGCCAGGCAAAATCCACAACGAGAATCGAGGAACTGCGATGCAACTGCTCATCGGCGATTACTTCACAAGTGTCACTGCCGACACCACCTTGGGGGAAGTCACGCTGCCCGATGACTACCTGGGTAGCTGGTTCGTCCTGTTCAGCCACCCGGCGGACTTCACCCCGGTGTGCACCACCGAATTCGTGGCGTTTCAGAAGAGAACGGACCAATTCACCGCTCTCGGAACCAAACTGATTGGTCTGAGCGTGGATTCAGTCGAAGACCATCACCGTTGGGTGCAGTGGATCCATGACAACCTGCGGGTCGACATCGAGTTCCCCATCATCGACGACAAAGACCGCAAGGTCGCCCTTGCGCTCGGCATGCTGCGCGAAGACGCCATGGATACCGTGACCGCCAGGTCGGTCGTCATCGTCGATGACCTCGGGGTGGTGCGAACCATTCTCGAGTATCCGAAGGAAGTCGGCCGCAACATGGACGAGGTCGTCCGGGTGGTCAAAGCGCTCCAGTTGTTCGACTCGAAGCAGGTCAACACACCCGCCAACTGGCCGGCCAACGAGATCATCGGCGACAAGGTCATCGTGCCCCCCAGCATTCCTGTCAGCGACGAGGAGGCCGAGGCCGAAGGTATCACCAAACTCGCCGACTGGTTCATGTACAAAGCCCTGTCGTAGGCCGACAACCAGCGCGGACGGTCGGCAAACCCGGGCAGCAACAACCAATCGTGCCGGGATGACCGGTATCGTGCTGGGATGATTCGTCCGTACGCGGATTCCGACCTCGGTCAGGTGCTGGACGTTTGGTACCGAGCTTCACTGGTCGGTCACCCGTTCCTGGACGAAGCGTTCTTCGAGGCCGAGCGACGGTTGATCGTCGAGGAGTGGCTTCCCGTGGCCGAAACCATCGTGTACGAGGACCAGGGTCGGGTGCTCGGGTATCTGGCGCTCAACGGCAACGAGGTTGGCGCGGTGTTCGTCGATCCGGAGCATCATCGACGTGGGATCGGGCGTGCCCTCATGGACCGGGCGCGGGAGCTTCGTTCGTCTCTGGAGTTGGAGGTGTTCGAGGCCAATCCGGTCGGTCCGGCTTTCTACTTGGCCTACGGGTTCAAACTCGTCGACCGATACGTGAACGAGGACACCGGCCATCCGGCCCTTCGCTTCAGGCTCGATCCGACCGATCCCGGAGATGACGGGTCTGGTTGAACTCGCCCAGCCGAAGACGCTGGCGCGGCCGGCCCCGGGACCGGTAGGCGCCTGATTGCTGCCTCGAAAAAATGTCGAATCTCTCCGAATTGGACGTGGTCGCTTCGCGTATGGTCGGTTCAGGCCCAAGAGGGAGGACCTCATGCGAATTCGATTCGCTCTCGTAGTAGCGCTCATGCTCATTGTGGCGACACCGGTACAAGCAAAGGAGTCGACCGAACGGTCCAAGCCGTTCCATGTTGACCAAGGAAGAGAAGTGGGGCGCGCTGCCCAAACCAACGGGCTCAACGGCATCTACGTGTCGCCCTATGACGGCAACGTGTACGTGGCGAGCGTTGGCGGTGACGAGATCACGGTGCACGACCCGAACAGCGGCAGGTTGCTCGATCGTATCGGTCCGGAGCGTGGCGTGCACGGGCCCGACGACCTCTTCATCACCGACGACGGCACGATCTACTGGACGGAGATCCTCACGGGTAACGTCGGCATCTTGAGGCCTGACGGCACCTTCGATTACGAGTTCGTTGGTCCCGGAGTGAATCCGATCACCATGTCCGACGACGGACGCCTGTTCGTCGGGCGCATCTTCCTCGGCCAGGGTCTCTACGAACTCGACGCCGATTTCGATGGCGATCCGGTGCTCCTGAACGAGGACCTGGTGCTCAACGGCTTCGACTTCGGGCCGGACGGGTATCTCTACGCCCCGTCGTTCTTCACCGGTGAGATCCTCAAGATCGACGTGGATGCGGCCGTGCCGGTGGCGGGCGAGGTCGTTGCCGACGGTTTCAGGATCCTGTCGTCGGTGAAGTTCAACTCGCTGGGTGAAATGCATACCGTCGACCTCGCCGAAGGGCAGGTCGTGAAAGTCGACATCGTTGGTGGTCAGCACGAGGTGATGATCGACATCGAGGGGACGATCGACAACATGGCGTTCGGTGCCGATGACCGGCTCTACGCCGCAGCTGGCGCCGACAACCAGATCATTCGAAAAGACAGTCGCCGTGTGAAGGCCATCACCAAGCCCGGCCTCGGCCTACCCGGTGGCGTCGCCGTTTCGCCGGACGGCACGGTCTGGGTCAGCGAGCTCTTCGTGATGCGGGGCTTCGGGTCCAACAAGAAGATGTGGACGACTTCGTTCTACGACCGGACCGACCCGCCGGGTACGGCATTCGCCGGGGCTACCAGCGTGGCGGCGGACGGCGACAACCTCATCATCTCGAGCGGCTTCGCCAATTCGCTGCAGGTGATGGATCCGGCAACGGGCGCTATCTCCTTGGACATAAGGACCCTGGCGGTTGTCACGAATGCCATCCGGCATGGCGACACACTCGTGGCGACCCAGTTGGGTCTTGGCAACGTGGTGAACGCAGAAGACACCGCAGAGGTCCTCATCGATGGTCTCGCCGTCCCGCTCGGTCTGGCCTCGGACGGGCAGACGTTGTACGTGAGCGATTGGGCGCTCGGCAACGTGTGGGCGGTGAGCGATGCCGGCACGAGTCTCGTGGCGTCGGGCCTGACCTTGCCAGAAGGGCTGGCCCTCGACGGTGACCGGCTCCTCGTCGTAGAACCGCCCCTCAAGCAGGTGACGGCAATCGATCTCGCGACGGGTGAGCAGTATCCGGCGATCGTCGGACTCGACTATTCGGACCGAGTCCCCGATGGCTTCTTCCCATATGGGATCGCCGCCGGCGTTGCCGTGGGTGCCAATCGTTCGATCTATGTGGCTGACGATGGCGTCAACAAGGTCTACGAGTTCCGCAGACCGCGCTGAGACCGAACCAATGTGATCGTCCACGGGCACCGCAAGGTGCCCGTGGACGCAACCTGGGTCCGGACGCCGCTTCTCAACCCGGCCGTCGTGAGAGGACAGTTATACCTGTGGCCCACCGCTCATGTCGGGCAGCCGCCCGATGGCCGGTCATGTGGCTGGTCCTTGCAGGTGCGCATCGAAGAAGGCCACTATGCGCTTCCTTGCATCGACGGCAGACGGTCCGTGGTACTCGGTGTTGACGAATCGCCCCGAGATCACCGCCCAGGCCGGTTCTTCATCCCGAACATGATTGTTGAGGAAGCCGTGCCCGGCCTCCGGGTAGACCTTGATGTCGTGCTCGACATCGGCGGCCGTGAGCACGGCCCGGAGTCGTTCCGGCGCCTTCCTGAGGCTGGTGTCCCGGCCGCCGTAGCTTCCGACGATCGGACATGCGTCGGCGAGTGATGCGGCGGCGTCCCTGGGAAGCCCGCCGTAGTTGACGCTCGATGCCCCGTAGCCGGATCTCGCCGCCAGCATCAGGGCGAACCCACCACCCATGCAGAATCCGATCACCCCGATCCGACCGGTGCAGTCCTCGTGGTTGGTCAGCCAGCTGCGAACCGCTTCGAGATCGTCGAACACCGGCCCTTCTCCTGCCATCGCCTGACGCATGGAAGCGAACATGCACCGCAGCCGTCCGCCCCAGTAGTAGAGATCGGGAGCGACAGCCAGGTATCCCTCTTCCGCCAGCCAATCCGCCTGGTTTTCGAGGTCGGTGGTCATGCCGAGCGCATCGGAGACCACCACCACCCCCGGCCACGGGCCGTCACCTTCGGGTACGGCCAGATGGGTCGGCATAGGCCCGCGCGGCCGGGCAATAGAGAGCTTGGACATCTCTACCAATTCTACCCGGAGGGATCAGCCCATTGAGCCGAGGGTCGCCAGCACGGTATCTCGCAAGGCAGTGTCGTCATACCGTTCGGTCATCATCGCTACTGCCGGGGCGTAAGCTGGAAACGAGCGAATACGTGCCGCAGAGGGCGGGAGCGGGACGCAGCAAAATGGCGTGAATCTCACCTGAGCCAAGGATGCAATTGTGAAGCTGAAGCTGTTCTCCGTGAAGACAGGTAATAAGAAAGCAAAGTTCGACACTCTCGAGGCGGACGTGAATGCGTGGCTCTCCGATCATCCGGACGTCGTCATCGAGAGCACGCACGACCTATCCCAACCGAACATCAACTGGACGCATCTTGCGCTAGCCGTCTGGTACACAGAGAAGTAGACCTTCGACCGTCAAGACACCGCCTATTTGAGGAACGCCGAGATTTCGTCGTTCTCGCTGTCGGGCCATCGCCGCGACGTCTACCGAACGCAGTAAGAAGCCGAGCGCCGATGTGCCGATCTAGGGCACCATTGGGTGAGGTGCGATATCGCCCAGATTTGGTGATCTGTGACAACAATCAGTCCAATCGAGGGGTTTTGCTAATTCTGAGCGGGTGATGGATCCGGCATCGGTTGCGATTTCGCTGGACACGGACTCGGGCGGCGAAGCCGCTCCTGGTGAACCCGTTGGAGTCTTTCGGCCGTGGGCCGACCACGTGCTGCGGCAGATGATGGCTCCCAAGGGTCCCTACCAAAGGAGTCTCCTATGCGAGCCCTGCAACTGATGGCGTGGAAGTCCGAGCCGAAGCTGGTGGAGGTGGACCAACCGGTGCCGGGACCCGGCCAGGTGGTTATCAAGATTGGTGGTTCAGGCGCTTGTCACTCTGACATTCACCTCATGGACGAATTCGAAGAAGGGGCCCTCCCCTGGAATCCTCCGTTCACGCTCGGGCATGAGAACGCCGGCTGGGTGCACGCTCTCGGGGCAGGTGTCACGCATCTCGAGGTTGGTCAGCCGGTGGCGGTCTACGGGCCGTGGGGTTGTGGTCGGTGCGAGCGGTGCTCGGTCGGCATGGAGACGTATTGCGAGAACCCGCTTGAGGCTCCCATTCCAGGAGGCGGCGGCGGTTTGGGCCTCGACGGTGGCATAGCCGAGTACATGCTGATTCCGTTTGCCCGTTTGCTCGTGCCGCTTCCTGATGGTCTCGACCCGGCCCATGCGGCGCCGTTGACAGACGCAGGGCTGACTCCGTATCACGCCATCAGGCGCTCGTTCGCAAAGCTCACGCCCGGAACGACAGCTGTGGTCATCGGCGTGGGCGGTCTCGGCCACATGGGCGTGCAAATCCTGAACGCCACAACTCCGTCGACGATCATCGCCGTGGACCAGAAGAAGTCGGCGCTGGCGCTCGCTCTCGACAAGGGGGCGGACATGGCGTTCGAGTCCAATGAGGACACCGTGGCAATGATCCGGGAGGCGACGGGCGGGCGCGGCGCAGACGTTGTGCTCGACTTCGTGGGCGCCGATGCCACGATGGCCATGGGAGCCGCCGCCGCTCGATCTCTGGGCGACTTGACCATCGTCGGTATCGCCGGAGGCACGCTGCCGTTCTCCTTCTTCTCGCTGCCCTACGAGGTCAGCGTCCAGACGACGTATTGGGGCACCCGCCCTGAGCTGGTCGAGTTGCTCGGGCTGGCCGCCCGAGGCGAGATCGGCTCGAAGGTGACCAGGTACAGTCTGGATGAGGCAATCGACGCCTACACGGCGCTCAAAGCCGGGGAGATCGAAGGACGGGCCGTGATCGTGCCCTTCGAGTCTGCCTAACACTGGGTCGTCAACCGATGCTTGGAACCTCGGGTGTGATCAGGAGGTTCCAAGCATGGTGGGTGAGCTCCACTGCCGCCCGGCGTGCTCACACATGCCGACACAACCAATCCAACAATCGCAACCATGATCCCGAGTCGATTCATGTGCAGCCACTGTCGTCGATACAGGCAAACGCTCGAAACGTGCCGTTCGGCGTGGCCGGTGATGCGAGGGTTCTCGACCCGGATCTTCAGACCTGCGCACCGACAACAAGCGGTCCCCGGCCTACGTCTACGTCTTCTACCTGTGACATGCTGAAAGCCTGGTGGCGGTGGCGGGTGGTGGCGTTGGGTCTGGTGGTGTTGGCGGCTTGCGAGTCGCCGTCGACCGTGGATTCATCCAGCGTCGTTTCTACCACTGCTGCACCGTTCACCACGGTCTCGACCACCACGACCGCCCCGACGTCCACCACGCCGAGTTCGTTGGCGTTCTCGGGGGAGGACGTTGGACCGCTGGCGGGCTTGTCGTGGCCGGGGGGGAGGGTTCCGGTCGGAGCGTTGCTGCATGACGACGGCACCACTTTGTGGTCGATCACATTGGATGGGGCGAAGACCGCCCTGTGGGAGCATCCCCTGGTTGATCCGCTGATGGTGGCGGTCGGTCCGGATGGGAGTCGGGTGGCGTTCTCGGTGGGTCTCCCGGTCGTATCAGGGGAGGATCTGTCGTCGGTTCTCTACGTGTTGGAGGAGGACGGGACAGTCCGCACTGTCGATGCGGTCGACCGCTACGGCACGCTGGAGTCCCTCATGTTCGTGCGGCCCCCCACCGAGCCCGACACTGCGACTCGCCTCTACTGGATTCGCTTCAGAGGTGACATGTTGCCCGCAACGGGCCGGTTGGACACCCAGGTCATGGTGGAGACTGGTGAGGGACCTGCTCCGGTTACCGTTCCGGTCCGCTACCACGAGGAAGTGTTCGATTTGCACGCCTATCCGGGAGCGGCCACCTTCACCGTGACCCTGAGCCGCCACAACGACGTCCCCACCCGGCTGGAGGTGCTACAGAACCAGGATCGTTTCCCTTCGGCCGACGACACCTCGCTGCTGCTGTGGACGGACAACGAGCCGCGGGCAAACACCGACATCTACTCGGGGGTGGCGTGGCTGACGCCGACTCGGTATGTGATACCGGTGGCTCACAAGTTCTTTAAGGACGACTACAGCTTGCGGCTCTTTGAGTGGGGGTGCGAGTACCTGGGGAGCGACATCGTTTACCAGGGAACCGGCATCGGGGTAGGTTATTCGGAGTTCCCCTGGCCACTGCTCCCAGCCGGTCCCGACCGGGTGTTGGTGCTAGCGGCAGCCGACGAAGAAGCCCTCCTTGACGGTCTCCGGAACGGGACCAACAACCCATCCGACGCTCCCTGGACCGCCGTCGACATCCAAACCGGTGCCCTAACAGCGCTAGGAGTCCGCTGGGAGCGTGGGCCCTGGACCTGGGTCGCACCCCGCGACGACGGCGACATCGCCTTCGGGCCACCCGACTGCTCGGGATGGGATTGGACCTACCCATAGACCAAGGGCAGGCACCGATCACAAGACGCGCACCCCGCTGTAGTGCTCATGCTCTACGAGGACCGCCGATGACCGGGCCGGACGCCGAACCACAGGTCCACCAACGACCCCCAAACGAGAGATAGCCGGCAATCGGCAGCTAACTCTGCCGCTATCTGGGAGATCGGCTGGCTGACCCTGAGGAGCCACGCATATCCACGCTGCGCAAACCGTCACCGACCCACTCCGCCGCACCCTTGGAGCGGTAATCGGCGTCAGCCTGCAGATATCTGGAATCCCGCCCCGGAGCTAGCGCATAATCACTCCCGGCCACCCCACCCTCGGCCCACCCGCCAGCGTCCGGGAACCGGCTGGGAGGGATGATGTGGCTGTTGGTGGCACGCACCGGTCGGGCGGTGTGACGTCAGTTGAGTTGCGGTAACAACTCGACCGAGTCACGTCCGCCGTCCCGGTGGTGCATGCCACCCCTTCGCCTTGAAGCGACAGAAAGGGGCGGTCATGTCAATCGTACGAGTAACAGGTTGGGTGGATACGCATGCGGATGTTCATGTGGCAGCAGCTATTGATCCCAACGGCGGTGTGTTGGGGATCGAATCATTTCCATCCAGCGAAGTGGGTTATGAGAGTCTGGCTGGTTGGTTGGCCGGTTTTGGTCCGGTGACCCAGGTGGGGGTGGAGGGAACCGGATCGTATGGGGTTGGTTTGGCCCGGTTCCTCACCGCCACGGGGATTGACGTGGTGGAGGTCGATCGACCGAACCGTCAACTGCGACGCAAGAAGGGCAAGTCCGATCCGACTGATGCGTTGGCGGCGGCTCGAGCTGCCCTGTGTGGGGAGGCATCAGTGATCCCGAAGGCGCGGAACGGTCCGGTCGAACAGATGCGGGTCCTGTTGGTTGCTCGCCGTTCGGCTCGTCAGCAGCGCATCCAAACGTTGAACCAGCTCCGTCACCTGGTGTTGACTGCACCCGAACCGATCCGGGTCCGGTTCAAGGATCGATACAAGGCTGGTCTGGTCTCCGAAGCCGCCAGTATGCGGCCCCGGGCGGGTTCTGACCCGGTTGCTTACACGACCAATGTCGTGATCCGTGACCTGGCCCGACGCATCAAATCCCTCAACACTGAGATGCGCAACATCGACCGGACACTCACCGCACTCATCGGGGACACCGCACCGTCGCTGCTCGAGCTCTACGGGCTCGGACCGGACACTGCTGCCAGCTTGTTGGTTGCCGCCGGCGACAACCCCCAACGGCTTCACTCCGAACGAGCCTGGGCGCACATGTGCGGCGTCACTCCTATCCCTGCTTCATCAGGGAAAGTGACTCGGTATCGCCTCAACCGGGGCGGTGACCGTAACGCCAACGCCGCGCTGTATCGCATCGTGCTCACCCGCATGTCGAATCACGAACAAACCCGCTGCTACGTGGCTCGCCGCCGGGCAGAAGGTTTGAACACCGCCGAGATCATGCGCTGTTTGAAACGCTACGTCGCCCGCCAGGTCTACAAACACCTACCAGTGGCGGCGTGAGATCAGGGTGGGGTCTGACCCGATAAACCGGATGACGCGTCCTCTCGACGCTGTCCTGATAATGACCTGTCGACCCCACCCGACCCTTTCGCGGACGGTGTGACCTAATAAGAGCCCGCCCACAATCGTGTGGCCCATCCCAGTCCTGTCCACCCAACCCGCAACGCACCTTGACATAAGAGATTCAATATGCGCCCCCTCGGCGCGGCACCCGTCACCCCTTCGTTAGGCCAAGTGGAGCCTATCGGGGATCATGCACTGACGGCGAGGCCTCTTCAGGCGTGATCCTCTTTCCAGTCCTTGGTTGGATGGCTGGCCCAGTCACCAGGCGCCTCCGCCTCCTCCGCCTCCACCGCCACCGCCGCCACCACTGAAACCGCCGCCTCCGCCGCTCGATGAGGGGGCGGCGAACGCGCCGTGCAGGGCGCTCTCGATTCCGCTGATGGCGTTGCTCGAATGGCCCCCGGTGAATCCCTGGTTGCCGTACCAGTACAGCGACGAGCTGTCCTCCAACTCGACCGGGGCGAAGAGCCGGGCGGCGGCGAGGACTTCATCGGCGACTCCGAGACCGATGGCGTACACGAGATACCGTTCCCACAACGGGAGGGCGATGGTCGGAGCTTCGTGGAGGCGACTGAAGTCCTCGAGGTATCGCTGGAACGCCCGCCACCTGGCCGCCAGCAACGCACCGGCTTTGGTTCGGCGGATCCAGAGACGTCGTTGCAGCGAGGCGACCACGATCAAGCCGCCGCCCACCACGCCCAGGCCGATGAGACCGGCCCTGATGCCGTCCACGGTGAGCGCAGACAGGTTGCGACCAAAGAGCGGCACGACGACGAACCAGCAGAAGAGCAGAAAGGCGCCCAGGCCGAGCGCTACGAACAGCGGGTAGCGGCGTCCCCGGCTGTCGAGGAGTTTCTGCTCCTCGAGCGTGGCACGCGCCGCGGTCTGGTAGGCGACGTAGGCGGAGTGGTTGCTCGAGGCCTCGCTTCGGATCTCGTCGCGGAACGAGGTGAGGGCGAGCGGCCCGTCGGATAGCACCCGACGCATGATGGTCATCACGGACTCTTCGTGGGGAGAGAGACTCAGATCTTCCCCGAGACCGATTTCGAGATCGGAGATGGTTTCGGTCTTGAGGCCGAGCCAGGTCTTGCGGTCGGTCTTGGTCGGAACCGCCGTCAGAGCTCCCCGTCGAATCAACTCGAAGATCTCCGCCGTGAAACCTTGCTCGTCGGCCTGTCCCTGCGAGAGGAGAGCCCCGACCAACGCCGGGCTGTGATCCGAAGGAGGTTCCTGCTCATATTCCCGGTCGTAGGCGATCCGGCGTTCCGCTCCATGCCGCAGGTAGCCGGCGAAGAGGGCGACGGCCACGACCCCCAGCGCCAGGAGCAGACCGATGACGGTGGTGCGGATAGCGGCAGCTTCCCGTTCTCCGCGGTTGGCCTCCGCTTCCTCGTCGGCGAGGATCTCCGAGAGCCCCGCTCCGGCCACCACTTGGGTGCCGTCGGTGGAGCTCAGGACCGATGCGGGCAGGACTACCCGCATCTCCACGAACTGGTTTTGAGATACCGAAAATGCGAATAAGGAGGGACTCAGCCCGTCGACCCCCAGTGAGGTGGAGCCGTTGACCTCGGCCGGATGCCCGCAGACGAGCACTTCACCGGGGCGGCGGTACCGGGATAGGTGACGGTGGCGTCCACCCTCGACACACCGACGGTCCACTCGTCGCCCCACACTTTCCAGTTCACGTCCACGACGTCGTCGTAGACCCTCGTGGCGCCCTCCAGTCGGTACTGGAGGGTGAAAGTCCGATTTTCGTCTGCAGCCCGGTAGTGCCAGACGATCCGAACGGTGTCACCCCGATGCTCGAGCCCGAACGTGTTTGGGTCTCCGTCGGAGCCCAACGCAGTCGGCGCCCCGGGGGTGAACTCGGTGCCGCCTTCGAAGACCCGGAGGTTGGTGATCGACTCCCCGGACCGCAGAGGGATATCCCGGAAGGCGCCCCGGAACTCGCCATCGAACGCGAATTCGAGTTCCTCGGTGATGAGAAGCGATCCGTCGTTTTGCAGGTCGATGTGGACCGTGGCCGAGTCCATCCAGTACGACTTGGCCACCGCCGGTGCTGCGGTGGCTGCGATCGCCACCGCCACCAAGGCGGCGATGAGCGCGGTTCGTTTCAGAATCCCACCTCTGGAACGGTGCGGGCGTCATCTTCGATCTCGAAGAAGTCTCGCTCCTTGAATCCGGTCATCGCGGCCACGAGGTTGGTAGGGATGGTCTGGACCGCGTTGTTGTAGCTGAGGATGGTGTCGTTGAAGATCTGCCGGGAAACGGCGATCTTGTTCTCCGTCTCGTTCAGCTGGTTCTGGAGACTCGAGAAATTCTCGCTCGCTCTCAGTTCGGGGTAGTTCTCCGCCAGGGCGAACAGCTGACGAAGCGCTCCGGTCAGCATGTTCTCAGCCGCCGCCTGTTCGGCGACGCCCTGAGCCCCCTGAGCGGCGGTTCGGGCCTGGACCACCCGTTCGAACGTCGATTGCTCGTGGCTGGCGTAGCCCTTGACCGTCTCGACCAGGTTGGGGATGAGGTCGTAACGGCGCTTCAGTTGGACATCGACCTGTGCCCAGGCATTGTCGGCCCGATTCCGGAGCTTGACGAGTCGGTTGTAGACAACCACAAACCCGAGAACGATGGCGCCGACAACAACGATGGTGATGACTGTTTCCATGGGGTCATCCTACGCACGGAACCAGCGCGGGCGGGCCCAAAGAGCCGGTTCCTGATCTGCCAGGATCGAGGCATGCGGAGGATTGTCCTCATGATCGCGCTTCTGTCACGGTTGCGGTGGCCATCGATCCAGCCGTTTCCGAGTCGACGCCCCCGAGCGGGTCGCCACTGCCGATGACCCGGCCCCCGACCCTCACAGCAAGGAGGAGCCATGGACGTCACCATCGCATCGGATGGGCTCGCCCTGGAAGCCACCTTGACCCTTCCGTCCGGTGACGGACCGTTCCCCGGGGTGGTCATCATTCATGGGAGCGGTCCGGTCAACCGTGACGGCACCGTTCCCGGTCAGCTCAACAGGGGCTTCCCGGCTCCCGTGTCGGTCTACCGGGATCTCGCCGAAGGATTGGCCGAGCAGGGCGTGGCATCGCTTCGCTACGACAAACGCACCTGTGGGACCTTCAACGGATGTGCCGAGAACGCCTACCCGATCCCCGGCGACGATCTGCTCGCTGGACGCCTTCCTCACCGATGCGCTGGCAGCCATCGACTGGTTGGCGGACACGTGACGACATCTCCGAAGTCACCGTGATCGGACACAGTCAGGGGGCCACGCTCGCCGTACTGGCCGCCGATCAGCGTCCCGACCTGGCGGAGTAATCCTGCTCGGTGCCCCCTATCGAACCATCGATCTGGTGACGCGCCAGCAAGCCACCGACAGCCGAGTCCTTGCCGCGCGAGCTGGGCATGACCGAGGCGCAGATCGACGCCGCCGTGGCGGTCCTCGAACAGATGGCCGACGACGTCGAAGGAGCTCCGACTCGGCACCTACACCGGTGGACCGATCGCCGGGGTGTCGGTCGAATTCTGGAAGAGCTGGCTCGACATCGGCCGAGCAGCCCAGCAGCTGGCAGCCGCCACCCAGACGGCCTTGCTCATCGTCGGCGGAGGCGCAGACACCAATGTGACCGCCGTCGAATTCGAGGCATGGCAGGAGGCGCTGGCCGGCACCGATCACCAACTCGTCCACCTCGATTGCATCACCCACGCACTCAACTGCATGGACGGCACCGAGATCGGCGCCAACGTGGCTCCCGAGGTGATCGAGACGATCGTGGGGTTCATGACCGAGCGCCGAAGACCTGACAGCTCTACCGGGTGACGTTGCTCCGTCCGACTCGGCGAATGAGCTGAAAGGCCGTAGACGTTCCTGTCCGGATGGGTGAACATGGATCTCATGCGGCCTTCGGCGCACCCCGCCGGAGCGTCCTTGTGTCGATCCCATGAGGTGTCGGTGATGGTGAAGTTCCTGCTGTGGCTCTTGTTGCTCATCACGGCCTGGCCACTCGCCATCCTGGCGCTCATCCTCTACCCGGTGGTGTGGCTGCTGAGCCTGCCCTTCCGGCTGATCGGGATCTCGGTGACGAGGGGTGTTCGACCTCATCGAGGCGATCATCCGGCTCCCGGCACGGGCGCTCCAGGGCCGAACCAGTCGTGAGCCACGAGAAAGGAATCAACAATGACGGATCAGATGACCCGTCCCGAAGCCTGAGCCCGAAAGCTACGAGGTCATGGGCGACGATCTGCTCGCCAAGATCAAGGAAATCGTCCACGAAGGCAACGTCCGTCGCATCGTGATCAAGAACGAAGAAGGCAAGCGTCTGATCGAGATCCCGCTCACCGTCGGTGTGGTGGGTGCCCTGCTGGTGCCGGCGTGGGCTGCTATCGGAGCGATTGCCGCCATCGTCACCAACGCCACCATCGAGGTCGAACGAGTACCGACGAGTCCGAATAGTGTCCCTATTCCGTTTCGAGCGCCTTGACCTTGTTGAGGCGCCGGATATAGCGGTCTTCGCGGATGAATGATGCTCCGAGGAAGGCGGCGACGATCTCCTTGGCGACCTCGATCCCGATCACACGGCTCCCGACGCACAAGACGTTGGCGTCGTCGTGCTCGACGGCCTGGTGCGCTGTGTACACATCGGTGCCCTGAAGAGCGCGCACTCCCTTGATCTTGTTGGCGGCGATGCAGGCACCGGCCCCCGATCCGCACACCACGATGCCGCGCTCGACCCGGCCATCTCTGACGGCGTTCCCGACCGCAGCTGCATAATCGGGATAGTCGACGGACTCCTCGTCGTGTGTGCCGAAATCGGTGACGGCGTGGCCCTGCTCGGCCAGAGAGTCGGGCCAGCATGTCCTTCATCTCGTAGCCGGCGTGATCGGCGCCTACCCCTACTCGCACAGGTCCTCCTCGGTCTTCCCAGGCGCCGTCACGTTAGCCGCCCGATCGAGCCGGGGTAGCCACGAAGCGACCTGGGAAAGCGCGACGGGGCCGTACACTGACCCTCATGGAACAGACTGGCCGCACCGAACAGATGGTCGTCACCGGGGGTCAGCGGCTGTCAGGCGAGGTGACCGTTCTCGGTGCCAAGAACGCCGTGCTGAAGGAAATGCCCGCCATGCTCCTTGCGTCGGGCCGCCACCGTCTCGACAACGTGCCGGGCATTCTCGACGTCGACCTCATGACTCAGGTCCTCGAGCACATCGGGGCAACCGTTGCGCTCGACGGTCACTCGCTCACGGTGGACGTCCCCGATGAACTGCTTCCCGAAGCCCCGCTTCAACTGGTTCGAAAGATGCGAGCTTCCATCGTGGTCCTCGGCCCACTGCTGGCCCGAACCGGCCGGGCCCGAGTTGCTTTTCCCGGAGGCGACGACCTTGGGGCCCGGCCCATCGACATGCACCTCGATTCGCTCAGAAAGATGGGAGCCACCTTCGAATTGGAGCACGGTGTTCTGCGCGGGACGGTCGACGGTCGCCTCCGGGGCGCCACCATCGACCTCGAATTTCCATCGGTGGGGGCCACCGAAAATGTCCTGCTGGCCGGCGTGTGTGCCGAAGGTGAGACGATCGTCAACAACGCCGCCCGTGAGCCGGAGATCCAGGACATCTGCGTCATGCTCAGCGGAATGGGCGCCCAGATCGACGGCGCCGGGACTGCCAGCATCCGCATCACCGGCGTCGACAAGCTTCACCCGGCCAATCACAGTGTCGTCCCCGATCGCCTCGAGGCAGGCACCTACGCGGTTGCCGGTGCCATCACGGCCGGCGAGGTCACGGTCAATGGCTGCGTTCCGGAGCACCTCAGGATGGAGCTTCGCAAACTCGAAGAAGCCGGCTGCGAGGTCGAGCGGGCGGACACCTCCTTCACCATCCGTGGACCCGACCGGATCCGAGCTGTCGACTTCGCCACCCTTCCGTTCCCCGGTTTCCACACCGATATGCAACCGCAGATGGTGGCGCTCCTCTCTACCGCCCTTGGGACTTCGGTCGTGACGGAGAACCTGTACGACGCCCGCTTCCGTTACATCGGCGAGCTGGCTCGGATGGGCGCCGACATCACCAACGAATGGCAACACGCCGTCATTCGAGGCGTCGACCACCTGTCTGGATGCCCAGTCCTCGCCTTCGATATTCGCGCTGGGGCGGCGCTGGTGCTGGCGGGTTTGGTGGCGGACGGATACACGACGGTGAGCGACATCCATCACATCGATCGCGGCTACGAGGACTTTGCCGGTCGTCTCCGGGCCCTAGGTGCAGACGTCAAGCGTGTTGAGGCGTAGCGCCCTCGCAGCACTGATGGTCGCCCTCTCGTTGGGCGGCGTTCCGTTGGTCGCCGGCGCCGCGCAATCGACGGACGATGATCAGCCACTCGGAGCACAGCGGATCGAATTCGTGCCGGCCTCGGGAAGCCTGCTGTCCTGGAACGGACGATGGTTTGCCGGCCCGCTGACGGTCACCGCCCACGACGGTGGGATGGCCGTCGTCGAGGAGACCTCACTCGAGGGATACCTCGAGGGGATTCGAGAGGTGCCATTCGAGTGGCCCGAAGCTGCCCTCCAGGCACAAGTGGTGGCGGCGAGAACGTACCTCGCCTGGACGCTGGCGCGAGGCCGGAGCTCCAACGGCGCCCGATACGACTATGACATCTGCGCCACGACTGCTTGTCAGGTGTATGCAGGGGTTCCGTTCGACGCCGGCTCGGATCGCTGGCGAGCCGCCGTGAAGGCGACCGACCAGGAGATCCTCGTGTATCAGGGGTCGCCGGCGCAGGCGCTGTATTCATCCACCTCGGGTGGCCGGACCCGGTCGGTCGAAGACGTCTTCGTGGGATCCCCGCCGCTGCCCTACCTCGAAGGCGTCGAATCCGCCTTGGAAGACAGCCCGTTCGTCGAGTGGGAAGTGGTGGTCACGGCCGGACAACTTCGGTCGATTCTCGATACTGCTGGTAAACCGGTCGGTTTCCCCTACGAGGTCACCGTCGAGCAGGCAGCCGATGGTGACGGGCCGTGGGAGGTGGTGGTGGCAGGCACGGACGCGGTCCGTCGCTTCGACACCTGGGAGTTCCGTGTGCTGATGAACGGAAACGCCCCCGACGTCTTCCCGGACGACTTTCCTTCCGAACGACCCGACGGCAGAAGGTATCCCCAGGTCGTCCTGTCACCCACGTACGAGATCCAACGGCGAGTCGATTCGATCGCCACTCCTTTCGGGGATCTTCCGATCCTGTTCCGGTACGTCCTCGATGGGAACGGATGGGGTCACCTCGTCGGGATGAGTCAGTACGGAGCCAAGGCCATGGCCGATGCCGGCAGACGACTACGACGCCATCCTGCAGCATTTCTACGGAGGCTTGACCCCCGAGCGAGCCGACGATCTGCTCCCGGACACCGTGCGGGTCGGTCTGGCCACCGGGATCGGGGAGGTGAGCGTCGGAAGCTCCGGACCGATCGCAGTGCTGGTGGACGGCGTACCCATCGCCGAAGACATCCAGGGGACCTGGGAGCTCGTTCAGTCGGCCGGCCGGATCCAAGCGACCCCGCCGGCGGCCTTCGGTGTGCGACCCGAACTGGCGGCCGATGCCGTCCCGATCACCCTCTCCGCCGTCCTGGCCACGGTGACCGTCTCGGGCGTGATCGAGACCGGGGGAGAGGTCCGCCTGGTCGTGTACCGAGGTGGAGTACCGGTCGAGCGATTCCCGTGGGCGCCCGTCGAGCGGGCCAAGTCATCGTTGGAGTGGGATGCCACGGTCGGAAACCGGCTCGTCACGGGCCAGTTTGCGGTAGTCGGCGAAGTGCGCCACCCGGACGGGACCTACGAGGTTCTCACCGAGGTCGAGGTCGTCCTATCAGGTTCCGCTCATGGCCGGCCTACAATCAGCGGGAACATAGGCGGCCGCTCTGCGGTTGGAAGGTGCACGATGAGTGAAGAAGTAGCAGTCAAGATCTCCGGAACGACCCCGGTCGCTTCCGACGAACCCGTCGACATGGACACCCTCGAGGCGACCCTCGAGTACATCCGCCCTGCCCTTCAGGCCGACGGTGGCGACCTCGTGTTGCTCGGTGTCGAGGAACGGCATCGTCAGCCTGGAGATGGTGGGCGCCTGCGGAGGTTGCCCCATGTCGATGATGACGCTCAAGGCGGGTATCGAACGGATCCTGACCGACCGGGTTCCCGGCGTGGTGGGCGTCGAAGCCACCTGAATTCTCGCAAGCCACCGAGGATCTGGCGACCGGGCACTACCCTTCCGGCCATGCCTGATCCTCACCAGCTCCTCGAAGGTGCCCTGGATGGAGATCGACGCGCCTTGGCCCGGTTGATCAGCCTCATCGAAGATCGACGCCCCGCTGCCCAGGAACTCCTCGGCGAGCTGTATCCGCGCACCGGGCACGCCTACGTGATCGGACTCACCGGTGCCCCCGGCGCCGGCAAGAGCACCCTCACCGACCAGCTCATCACGCTGATCCGTCGAGACGGCCACGAAGTGGCGGTCCTCGCCATCGATCCTTCCAGCCCGTTCTCGGGAGGAGCGATCCTCGGCGACCGGATCCGGATGCAGGACCACGTCGGCGATCCCGGCGTCTACGTGCGGTCGATGGCCAGTCGCGGCCACCTCGGGGGCGTCTCCGAGGCGACCACCCGGGTGATCTCCGTGCTCGACGCCGTCGGGAAACCTTTTGTGATCGTCGAGACCGTCGGGGTCGGTCAGGCCGAGGTCGAGATCGTCGAATCGGCCGACTCCACCATCGTGGTCCTCAACCCCGGGTGGGGCGACAGCGTGCAAGCCAACAAGGCCGGCCTCCTCGAGATCGGCGACATCTTCGTCGTCAACAAAGCCGACCGGCCCGGGTCCGATCAGACGATCAGCGACCTCCAACAGATGCTCATGATGGGGGCGGAACGAGCAGTGGACACCGCCCATCCTGCGGACCGTCGGACTCACCGGCGAGAGGGCGTCGCCGAGGTGTGGCAGGCGATTCAGGAACATCGCGACTACCTCACCGAATCGGGGGAGTTGGAACGGCTGCGTGGTCGACGCCTCGCCGCCGAGACTGCATCGGGCCATCGTCGACGAGTTGGTCAGGAGAGCCGAGCTTTCTGCCGACGACGACGGATACTCCGAGGCGCTCGACCGAGGTCAAATCCCGAAGGACAGACCCCTGGACCGCGGCGCGGCGCCTGCTCGACTGAGGCAGGCACCAGAGATCGCCCTCAGTGGTCGGGACCGTATTGGCCAAACACGATTCGGTACCCATTCAGGTCGCGGATCGGCCATTTCGATCATGCCGTACTCCTTCTCCTCGGCCGGCTCCATATCTCCACCCCGCGACCTGAATTCGTCGGCGAGTCGGGCGACGTCGTCGACGAAGACATAGACGGAGCCGGGAAACGACCGCGGATCGTAGCCGTGCGGAGCGGCCGTGAACTGGATTCCGACGCGCCCGCGATTGACCGATCCATGGGTCGGCGGATCACCCCACAGCTCCTCGGCATCGAATCCGAGCTGCGTCGAATAGAAGGCGACCGTGGCCCGCAAGTCAGGGACCGGCAGGACCGGGCTGACTCCAAACAGGTTGCACGATTCCATGGTCCGACGATACCGGAGAAGGCGCCTCACGAGGGAGGGGGCACCTTGAGAGCGTGCAGAATGGGCGCCGCCATGGCATCGTCGAAACCAGACGAAATGACGGTCTCCTCGACCATGCTCAGCTCGCGTCGGACCGCTTCGCCTTCGATCCCCTCGACCTGCAGCGACTCGACGAGCGCCGAAAGCGACTCGGCCAGTGCCAGGAGGGTGGTGGGCTGTGAGGCCGCTGACATCCTGATCTCCGAAAAGGCCGCCCGGACGTAGTCCCCGGGTTGCGGAAGTCCTGGCGTCAGAATCCGAGTGCCGTTGGGGTGGTGGAATGATCTGCGGGTGTCGGCCATCAGATAGGCAGCTCGGATTGGTCCGACCAGGTGGCGCACCACGTCTGCCGCAGTCGCCGGATCGTTGATGCCGGGCGAGAGCGCCCGCAGGGCGATGTCGACGAGTTGGCGTACTCCGAATCCGGGGTCGTCGCTGTCGATGGTTCTGGCGCCCCCGATCGAGAACGACTGGTGCATGTGGGGATCGAGTTCCGTCGATTCTTCGGCCCCGCTCCACACGGTCATCAATGGCGTACCCGCCGCCACATGCTGACCGGTTGACTCGATCGAGTCGGGCGACCGAACCGGGCGCGAAGCTCTCGGCCAAAGCCGGGACATCGATGCCTGCACCCACCCGGATTCTCGGGCTCGCATCACGAGTGGTGAGCCTTTGGCAGGCACGTCCCAGGTCGTGTCGCGGGCGGGCGAGTCGGGTTGAGCCACGTCCTCGAAGGCCTTCTCCGTCGCTGCCGACAGTCGGTTGATCGTGTCGTCGATATCGATGCGACGAGTCACGTGATCGATGTAGGCGACGATGAGCAGCGCTGAGCCGACGCCGAAGATCACTCCAACGGTGGCGGTCCAGTCCGCCCGGCTTCCCGGAGACGGATCGGCCCCCAGCGTGGCGAGGCCCGTGAGCGAGAACGTGAACGTGCCCATGACCACTCCAATCACCACCTGCTGGAACCGATCGCGCAGGAACTGCTGGATGACCCTCGGCGAGTACTGACTGGTCGCCAGCTGGACCGTGACCGCCGTGAACGAGAACACCAACGCCGCCACGGTGATGATGGCGCCGGCGATGGTCGCCAACATGGTGCGCCCTGCCGGGACCGTCGACGGCAGCAGGAACGGGAGTCCGTCGATCGGCAGACTGCCGTCGGCTCGGTTGACCAAGAAGGCGAGCAGCAGGCTGGTGGCGATGACAAGCCGCCGGAATGGTGAACTGGCTGTCTCGCAGCGCCATCAGGTACTTCCTTGGGCGCATGTCGTTCACGATCCTCTCGTCCGGGCGACGGTGTCACCATCGTGGCTACCCAACAAAACCTAGAGCGAGCGACGGATCTGTGCAGCCCGGGGATGCGGCTCCCGCGAGACGCCGAGGAGAGAGATCGCCGACTGGAATCACTGACTGGAGTCATGCGGTTCGTCACCTACAACGTCAACTCGATGAAGGCGAGACTCCCGACGCCTCAGGCCTCTGATCGACGAGTACGACCCCGACGTCGTCTGCCTCCAGGAGACCAAAGCCACGTCCGAGGCGTTCCCGCACCTCGAGCTGCGCGCCCGCGGGTACGAATCGGCCGACCTCTCCGGAGGTCGATGGGCGGGGTCGCCGTCCTGGCGAAGGCCGAACTCGGCGTGTCCGACGTGTCCGTTGGACTGGAAGGCGAACCGGATCCCGACGAGGCTCGTTGGGTCGAAGCCACCGTGGGCGGTGTCCGAGTCGTGAGCGTCTACGTCCCCAACGGCCGAGAGCTGTCGGTACCGAGACCTTCGAGGCCAAGCTGCGATTCCTGGAAGCAATGGCCGATCGAGCAGCCGAACTGGCCGATCGGCCCACCTTCATCGCAGGGGACATGAACGTGTGTCCAACCGATCGAGATGTCTGGAATCCGGCCCACGTGCACGGCTCGACTCACATCACTCCCGCCGAACGCTCCCGCCTTCAAGCGGTGCTCGAGAGGGGATTCGTCGACGCGTTCCGTTCTTTGGAACCGGAACCGAACCTGGTTTCACATGGTGGGACTATCGAGCCGGCCATTTCCACAAGGGATTCGGGCTTCGGATCGACCTCGCCCTGCTCAGCACGAAACTGGCAGGTGGGCTCTCGGGTGCTCGAGTGGACCGAGAGTTCCGTAAACCGACCCGGGTACCGGAATCGAAACCGTCCGATCATGCCCCGCTCATCGTCGAGGTCGGCGGTGGGATCGGCGAGTAGTGTCCGGGCCGGAGCACGGGCAGCAAGGAGAAGCACATGTCGTTGGTTGAGTTCTCGATTGAAGGAGCCGTCGGGGTCATCAAACTCGACCGTCCTCCCGTCAACGCGTTGTCAGAGGAGCTGGGTCAAGGACCTCGACAGGGCGGTGGCTGCAGCCGAGGATCCCACTATTCGAGCCGTGGTCATCTACGGCGACCCCCATTTCGCGGCAGGCGCCGACATCAAAGGGTTCCAAGCCGCCTTCGACAGCGGTTTGACCGGCAACCTCGCCTCGTCACTGGCCGGGGCCATCCGACGGCTCGAGCTGTTGGACAAGCCAACGATCGCAGCGGTCAAGGGCTACGCGTTGGGCGGCGGCCTCGAGTTGGCCATGGGAGCAGACTTTCGGTATTTGGCCGAGGACGCCAAGGTCGGCCAGCCGGAGATCCTGCTCGGCATCATCCCGGGAGCCGGCGGAACGCAGCGGCTGCCCCGGTTGGTCGGATTTCAGAAAGCCAAGGAACTCAATTTCAGTGGCCGCCAGGTCGGCGCCGAAGAAGCGCTCGAGATCGGAATCGCCGACAAAGTGGTCCCCACCGCCGACGTGGTGGCGACGGCCCTAGCCGATGCGGCTGTCTGGGCGACCAAGGCAACCCGCGGTATCGCTGCGGTCAAAGTGGCGATGGGCAGCGGCTGGGGCAGACCGATCGAGGAGGCGCTGGCCGCAGAGGATGCCGCATTCCAAGAGGTGTTCCAGACCGACGACGCCAAAGAAGGGGTGGCGGCGTTCATCGCCAAGCGAGAGGCAGATTTTCAGGGGCGTTGATCGTTCTCGACCAGCTGTTTGAAGCCCCGCAGGTTTGCCTTCCAGATCTGTTCGAGCACCCGTTCGCTGACGGGGAGTCCGATCTTCCCTCCGAAGAACCACGGCATGGCCAGCTCCTCGATCCAGCTGAACCGGGTGTGGTCGGCGTCGAGGGGTTCGATCTCGAAGCGACCCACGCCGGTGACGATGCCCTCGTGGCGTACTTCGATCAACCGTGGCTCCTCCCAACGAACCACCTCCATCACGTCGTGGGTTCGGAGCGGCCCGACTTTGGTGAGCACCCGCATCGTGGTTCCGACACCGCTCGACGAGTCCGAGAGGAACTCGATCGAGGCGGCATCTCGCATCCACTCGGTATGCGACGGTAGGTCGGCTGCGTGACGCCAAACGGCGGTCGCCGGCGCGTCGATCGTGACTGAGACGTGAACACCCATGCGCGCCAGGCTAGAGCCTCGGCGGCTATCCGGTTCCGGTCAGTGGGATTTTCGAGTATTTGGTGACCGTAGAATGCGGTGATCGCCCATCGCGACCAACCGTCTCAGCGTTACCGTCTACCCAGAGGCCTTCACCATGTCGACAGATGCAGACCGCTACCGAGCCAACCTCGTCGACGAAACCAACAGTGCCTACCTGTACCGGGTCGCCGCCGATCTGGAGGAAGACCCGACCATCAGTGGCGTGTACCTGCGCCTGGCTGAGACCGAAGAGCGACATGCCGCGGTGTGGGAGGAGAAGCTGAAAGAGGTTGGCGCCACCGTGCCCGACCGGCGTCCGGATACCCGCTCGCGCATCCTTGCCTGGCTGGCCGGAAAGGTGGGGCCGTCCGTGCTGACCCAGGTCATGGCCTCGACCGAGATGTCGGGGCGCAAGATGTACGACGACCAACCCGAGGCCGCCGGCACCAGCCTTCCAGCCGATGAACGCTCCCACGCCATCATCCTCGATGCCCTCCGCAAAGAGGCTCCGGGTGGGGCGCGCGGTGGTGTCATGGCCCGCCTCGAGGGGCGCCACCGCGCCGTCGGTGGCAATGCGCTGCGAGCGGCAGTTCTGGGTGCGAACGACGGCTTGGTCTCCAACACATCGTTGGTCATGGGTGTGGCGGGGGCAGCCTTCTCGGCAACCGCCGTGCTCCTGTCCGGTCTGGCCGGTCTTCTGGCGGGCGCCATTTCGATGGCGCTGGGTGAGTGGTTGTCCGTCCAGAGCTCGCGAGAACTCCATCAGGCACAGATCGAGGCCGAACGCGACGAGATTCTCACGATGCCGGAGGGCGAGGTCGAAGAACTGGCCCTCATCTACCAGGCAAAAGGCATGGGGCAGGCCGAGGCCGAACGAGCCGCCCAGCAAGCAATGGCCGACCCCGACTCCTTCCTGGACACGAAAGTCCGCGAAGAGCTCGGCATCGATCCGGATGATCTGGGTGGCTCGGCATGGGAGGCCGCCATTGCGTCGTTCTTCTTGTTCGGATTCGGAGCTGTCATCCCGGTGATCCCCTTCTTCTTCCTGTCTGGAGCGTCGGCGGTCTTTCTCAGCCTCGGGTTGGCCGGCGTAGGGCTCTTCCTGCTCGGAGCGACCACCGCCCTGGTGACAGGAACACCCCTGCTCAAGACAGGGCTCCGGTCTCTCGTCCTCGGCCTTGTGGCTGCCGGGGTCACCTACGGCGTCGGGTCCCTGCTGGGGGTCGCCGTCACGGGTTGATCGGTGCCTCCAGGCTCCTTGGCCCGGATTCGTGCGACAATTCCTCTCGATGTACCTCGATCACGCCGCCACGTCGCCGATGCGCCCCCAGGTCTGGGAGGCGATGGAGCCATTTGTCTCGGACCTCTACGGGAATCCGTCTGGCGTCCACGCCGTGTCCCGGCGTGCCAAGAACGCTCTCGAAGCTGCGCCGCGAAGAGGCGGCGGGGCTCTTGGGCGCCGCTCCCCTCGAAATCGTGTTCACCGGCGGCGGCACCGAATCGGACAACCTCGCCGTGAAGGGTGCGGCGCTGGCCGGAGGATCCCCAGGAAGCGTCGTCACCACCGCCATCGAGCACGAAGCAGTCCTCGAGTCGGCATCGTTCCTAGCTCGTCTCGGCCGGGGACCTCACCGTCGTGGGCGTATCGGCCTCCGGTGTGGTCGGAGTCGAGGAGTTCGTTTCGGCGGTGAGTGAGTCGACGGCCGTGGTCTCGGTGATGGCCGCCAACAACGAGACCGGGGTGGTGCAACCTGTCGGAGAGATCGCCCGGGCCGTCAAGGATCGCAACGGGCAGGTGGTCGATTCACACCGACGCCGTGCAGGCTTTCTCGTCGACGGCTCTGGACGTCGCCGCGCTGGGGGTGGATCTCCTCACGCTCGCCGCCCACAAGTTCGGCGGGCCCGAAAGGGGTCGGGTCTGCTGTATGTTCGGGAAGGCGTCAACCTCGAGCCGGTCCTTCACGGTGGGGGTCAGGAATTGGGTCGGCGGTCCGGAACCCAGAACGCCATGGGTGCCGTGGGGATGGTCACCGCGATGCGCCTGGCGGCGGCCGATCGCGTCGATTTCGCCCGACGGGTGGGCTCTCGAGCGTGACGCCTTCGAGGGTGAACTGGTGGCCGCCGGGGCGGTGGTAACGGGCGCCGACCAGATCCGGCTTCCCCAACACGCTCACGTCCGGCTGCCCGGGATCACCAACGAAACCCTCCTGGTTCGCCTCGACGGCCGTGACCTCGACGCTTCGGCGGGCTCCGCCTGCCAATCCGGTGCGGTCACGGTTTCGCATGTGCTCGACGCGATGGGTTGGGAAGCCGCTCGGGCCGCTGAAGCGATGCGTTTCACGTTCGGGTGGACCACCCGGCCCGGCGACGGGAAGGCGGCTGCCCAGACCGTGTTGGCGGCGTGGCGATGAAGGTGCTGGTGGCGATGTCGGGGGGAGTCGACTCGTCGGTGGCCGCTGCCCAGATGGTCGAGGCCGGCCACGAAGTGATCGGCGTGACCCTCAAACTGTGGGAAGGTCCGAACGGCGAGGCGCCCACGGCGGGCTGCTGCACGGTGTCCGACGCCGAGGACGCCCGCCGGGTGGCTGCCCAGCTCGACATTCCCGTATTACGTTCTCAACTACACATCGGCCTTTCGCGCCGGGCGTCATCGACCGGTTCGTCGACGACTATCTCCACGGGTGGACCCCCAACCCGTGCGTTGAGTGCAATCGGACGGTCAAGTTCGATCAGCTCATGTCACAAGCGGAGGAGTTCGGATGTGAGCGGGTGGTGACCGGCCACTACGCCCGAGTCCACCACGACGAATCCGGTCACCATCTTCTGCAGGGGCGTCGACCCGGCCAAGGACCAGTCCTACGTCCTCTACATGCTCGGGCAGAAGGAACTCGCCAAGGTAGAACTGCCGATAGGTCACCTGACCAAGCCAGAGACCCGCCAGGTCGCCGAACGACTTGGCCTCCGTACGGCGGGCAAGGCCGACTCACAGGACATCTGTTTCGTTGGCCAGGGCGACTACCGGCGAGTTTGTGCAGTCTCAGACCTCGGCGGCGGTGCATCCGGGCAAGGTGGTTGACAGCGACGGAACTGAACTGGCCACCCACGACGGAGTAGCGGGATTCACGATCGGGCAGCGAAAAGGCCTCGGGGTGGCCCTCGGCGAGCCTCGCTATGTGGTCCGGGTCGAACCGGTTACCTCCACGGTTGTGCTCGGCCGCAAACAAGACCTCGAGACGAAGGATTGCCTGGTGGCGGAGATGAGCTTCGTGGCGGGCACCCCACCGGAATCCGATGGGCTCTCATTCCAATTCCGCGCTCATGGGGAGCCCGCTGCCTGCACGATCGCCGCCGAGGGAGCAGACGGGTGGTTGGTGACCTTCCGGGACCCCCAATTCGCCATCGCTCCCGGTCAGGCCGGGGTGGTGTACCGCGGAGACGAGGTCGTCGGGGGCGGGACGATCGTGCGCGGGACCTGAGGATTGCGCCCTCCCGGGTTCTTTTCTGTGGTACCAATTTGGTACGATGCAATAGAACATGATCCAGGTCGAAACCTCTCCGTTCGTATTCGACGGTCCGGCGCCTCCGGGCGACGTGGTCGGCCGCGCCGTCGAGGTTGCCGCACTGACCGATCGGGCGATGAACGGTCGGTTCGTGCTGCTCTATGCTCCCCGCCGCTACGGCAAGACATCCCTGATCCACAAGGTCGCCCACAACGCCTCGGAGACCAACGATCTCGTGGTGGTTCTCATCGATTTCCTCGGCGTCCAAACGATCGATGACCTGGCCAATCGGTTGGCGGTTGCCTTCCGGCACCTTCCGAAGACCCCCTTCTCGAACGCCTTGCGGAAGAGGGCCAGCCGACACCCCGAGCTGTCTGCGGAAATCGGGTTCGCGGGGGCATCGGTCTCCCTCGGCCGCGGAGACCGGTCTCCTCCTCAGCTGTTCGAGGAGCTCCTCCGGCTGCCCTACGACGTGGCTGCTGAACTCGACGTGCGGGTGCTGATGGTGCTGGACGAGTTCCAGGCCGTGACCGACGTGTCGAATGGCGAGGCGATCATCAGGTCTGTGATCCAACACCAGAGGGACCGATTGTCGTATCTCTTCGCCGGCTCGGAGCAGTCGATTCTCACATCGATGTTCGGGACCCAGGCGGCTCCGCTGTATGGGCAGGCGGAGCAGTTTCGGCTGGGGCGCTTGTACAACGACGAACTGGCGGATCTCATCGAAGAGAAGTTCGAGGCAACCGACCGTTCCATCGGGGAGGCCCTCGGTCCGCTTCTCGACACGGCTCGCGGCCATCCGCAGCGGGCCATGTTTCTGGCCCATCACGTATGGGAGGCGACCGAACCCGGCGCCGACGCCGACATCGATGTCTGGGAATCGGCCTTCACCGACGCGCTCTCCAGGAGCCAGCACGAGTTCGTCGCCGTCGAGGGCGGGCTCGAGCCCGGGCAACGCAAGACCGCCCGCCTGCTGGCCTGGCACGAGCCTCTGTACGGCGCCGCGGCAGGCCGGCTCGATCTTCCCAAGGGCACGGCCACCGGCGCGGCCCACGCGCTGGAGAAGAGAAGCCTGGCGTGGCGGCCGTTCAACGAAGAGCTCGAACTGGTCGACCCGCTCCTGGCCGCCTGGATTCGTCGGCGCGATCCGAGGCCGTGACCGGGCGGTGGCGACGGCTTCAGCCGGTGAAGACCACGCTGTCGTCGGAACCGTGGTCGTTGCGCCAGTACGCGTCCGCGGCGTGGTCGTTCACCCAACGCTGCCCGTCCAGCAAGTAGCGGAACCGGATCTGCTGGCCCTTGGGGAGCCGTCTCTTGATCCGGAAGGGCCCCTTTCCGCGATTGGTGCGTTTCATGGGTTCGGGCGCCCAGTCGGTGCTCTCCAAGAGCAGGGCGGCTTCTTGACAGTCGTCGACGTCTAGCGTGAAGGTCACCTCGACGTCGTCGCGGGTCTTGAAGAATCGTTTCGTCAGCATGGTTCCTCAGGTCTCGACCACCATCATCGTACCGCGACAGGCTGCCGATGTCGGGCGCCTGGATTGACCAGAACCCGGTAGCCTCGGAGTCGCCATGTCCGACACCGTAGAACGCCTCGAGGAACTTCGCCGCCTGGTGCGCCACTATGCGCATCGGTACTACGTGCTGGACGCCCCGGAGGTCTCGGACGCCGAATACGACGCGCTGTACCGGGAACTGGTGGCAGTCGAAGGGGCCCACCCCGAACTGGTCGTGCCGGATTCACCCACGCAACGGGTGGGGGCACCGCCCTCGACCCTCTTTGGGTCCGTGGCTCATCTCGAGCCGATGTTCTCACTCGACAACGCCGAGACTCCCGAAGACCTGGATGCTTGGGCGGCCCGCCTGGAACGAGTCCTGGAGGCGCCGCCGACCGGCTTCGTGTGTGAGCTGAAGATCGACGGTCTGGCGGTGTCGCTCGTGTATGAGCATGGCATCTTCGTGCGAGGGGCGACCCGGGGTGACGGGACCAACGGTGAGGACATCACCGTCAACCTGCGGGCGGTCGACGCCATCCCACTGCGGTTGTTCGGCGAAGCGCCGGAGCTTCTCGAGGTGCGCGGCGAGGTGTACATGCCAGAGGACGCCTTTCGAGCCCTCAACGAACGTCAGGCGGAAGCCGGCGACCGTCTCTTCACCAATCCTCGCAACGCCGCAGCCGGTTCGGTGCGCCAAAAAGACCCCGCCATCACGGCTGAAAGAAAGATCTCGATCTGGGTCTACCAGCTCGGTGTCATGAACGGTGGTCCGAGTTTTGAACGTCACTCCGAGACCATGGAGTACCTCGGCCGACTGGGTTTCAAGGTCAACCCCGCCTCGGCGGTGGTGTCGGACATGAAGGAAGTGAAGAAGTTCATCGGAGAAACAGAGAAGAATCGGCACGACCGCGACTACCAAACCGACGGCGTCGTCGTCAAGGTCGACTCACTCGCCGAACAGCGGACACTCGGATTCACCGCCAGGGCCCCCCGGTGGGCGATCGCCTTCAAGTTCCCGCCGGAGGAACAGACCACCGTCCTGCGCGACATCATGATCAATGTGGGTCGCACCGGAGCGGCTACCCCGTTCGCAGTATTGGAGCCGGTGTTCGTGGGCGGCGCCAACGTGGGGATGGCCACCCTCCACAACGAGGAGCAGGTGCACCTCAAGGATGTTCGGATCGGCGATACGGTCATCGTCCGGCGGGCCGGCGATGTGATCCCAGAAGTGGTCGGACCGGTCGAGAGCCTGCGAGACGGGTCCGAGAAGATCTGGAACATGCCCGCCAACTGCCCTTTCTGCGACAACCCGATCGCCAAGCCCGAAGGCCAGAAGGTCGCCCGCTGCACCGGCGGGTTGTCCTGTCCGAGTCGCCTCCGGGAATGGCTGGCGTACTTCGTCGGTCGCTCGGCCATGGACATCGACGGCATGGGATACAAGACCATCGACTTTCTCATCAACGAGGCCCTGATCTCTGACCCAGCCGACATCTTTTCGCTGCGACCGGAACAGTTCGAAGGCAGGGAGGGTTGGGGAGAGACCTCGATCACCAACCTCATGAACGGGATCGACGCGGCGCGTGACCGACCTCTGGAGCGGCTCATCATTGCTTTGGGCATCCGCCACGTCGGTCCTTCTGCCGCCAAGGAGTTCGCCCGGAGCTATCGGTCGATGGACCGCCTGCTGGCGGCGTCGGAGGAGGAGCTGACGGCGTCCGAGGGGATCGGACCGAAGATCGCAGCCGCCTGGACGGAGTGGACCGCCGATCCGGAGAATCTCGCCCTCATCGAGCGGTTTGCCGAGCGTGGGGTCAGACTCTCCGATCCTGAGCCTGAGGGAGGCGGCAGTGATCTCCTCGCCGGCCTGACCTTCGTGATCACGGGAACCCTCGAAGGCATGAGCCGCGACGAGGTCAAGGCCGCTCTGGAAGAGCGAGGCGCCAAGGTGACGGGCTCTGTTTCGGGCAAGACCACCGCGTTGATCGCCGGAGAAGGCGGGGGCTCGAAACGGGACAAAGCCGAAAACCTCGGGGTACCGATCGTCAGTGGCGGCGAGTTGGCGGACCTGCTGGAGCGCGGGGCGGAGGCCTTGGGCTGAAGACCCGAATCTGGGCGGCGACGGTGGGTCGTGGTCAAGAGACCGAGAGCACCTCGTGCTCGGTCCCGCACGCCGCCCGGCCATGCGCTTGCTCGTGCTTGCGCATCTGCGTGATCGGCATCGCGATGCCAAAGGTGACGAACTCGCCACGCGGGATGATCCGAATGATCGCGGTGTTCTCGAGCACGTCAGGGTCGCGCTCGTTGCCGCGTGGTAGCCGCTCCAAGACCGAAGGATCGATGGCGTCCACCTCGAGGATCTGGGCTTCACCTCTGAAGGTGATGGCGGCCGCCGGGACCTTGATGAACGGGAGGAAGGGGACACGCTTTGGCAGCGTCACCGTCATGGACACGTTGGGGTTGGCGGCGATGTGGCGCACTTTCCAGGATGCCCTGTCAGTGGAGACATAGAGCGACCGGCCTTCGACGGCGTAACACACGCCTGCGGTCCTTGGATGGCCGTCACGGTTCACGAAGGCCAAGACGCCAAAGAGCGAACGGTCCACGGCCTCCCACACTTGCTCGGTGGTGAGGGACACGAATCACCCCTTGGAAGTAGTACGACCGACAGTGTGCACGGTTGGCGAATCGACGCCCAGGGGCGAAGGCCACATCCATCGACGAGCGGGTCGCAGGCCGAGGTGAGGATATGGAGCACTCTTGGGAATGGGCGTTATCGCTCTCGATATGGTGATCGGCAGCGGACCTATGTGTGGTCGGCGTGGCCGAGAAAGGTACCGCAGCGAAGACACTGGAAGAGGTACCCCGTTGGCTGACTACCGCGGGCCATCGTCTCGACGAACTCTCGGACTTCGTCATCCGGCCATCCGACAGTCTCGCGCCCCAAGCCCGGAACGCCTCAGTTGCTTCCGGCGGAAGGGTCTGTAGTTCAGCCCATCCGACAGGACCGAGGAAGGCGCACGCGTCGTCGCAGTGGTAGAGCCAATAATCCTGCTGCCAGGAGGAGTAGCTCGGCGTACGGTGTGCAATCTCATCGATCACGGGAGTAGGCACCTCAACAGCCACTCCTCATCCGACGTCAGCGAATGACGCGCCGAAGGCTTCCGCGGCGCCTCCATCGGCGATGCACCAGGGACTGAAAGCATCGTTGAGTTCCTCAACCGAGTACACCGGTCCTACATAGACGAATCCCCGGGCTTCTCCGCAACACTGGCATACCGCCGTGTCAGACACCTGAATCGATCCCGTCGCCAGAGGATCAGGGTGTTTCGCCAACGAAGGCAACACACCCGATCCGTCAGGGTGGCGGCTACCAGCTCGTGGCGTCGCTTGAGTGTCCGCTTCACGTTTCTCAGGCACCTCGGACCCAGACGGAGTCGGCCCGCGCCGATGCCAGCGGCGCGCTCGAGAAACGCTTCACACGCCGAGAGATGTCGGTCGCGTCCGGCCGAGCGAGTACAAGATCCGCCGGAGTCGGCTCAATGGAGACAGTGACCACCAGTTTGTCGAAGGCTGGGTCGAAGCCGATGTCATTGCACCAATACCGAAGAATCCCCGGTGAAGTCTCGTCGACAAGCATGCCGGACGTCGCGCTCTGTGACTCCCGGTCGCTGCAATATGGCGCCGCTAACGCCGGTCCGGTCGGTGGATGCCGATCGAGGCCGCTTTGGTGAGCCTCTTGTGCCACGAGCCGGTTGAATGCGTGCCGGTCCCCAGCTCAGCGGTGCCGCGCCATGCCTCGCGTAACTTGAGTGTTGACCCAGTGTGGAGCACGGCGCCGCTGTAGACGCGACCGCCGAACCACATGAGGCCGGTGATGGCAGCGAGCGTGAGGGCGACGGCGACCATCGGCTCCCACCACACTGTGGCGTCCATGGCGATGCGGTTGGGCATGGCCAGAGGCGCGGTCGGCGGGAAGTACGAGGCCAGCTTGGCCAGGCCGCTCTCGGGCCGCCCAACGGCGACGAAGGAGGCGAAGTAGCCGGCGATCAGTACCGCGGTGACCGGCCCGGCAACGCTCTGGGCGTCCTCGGTTCGTGACGCCAACGAGCCGAGTGCGCCGTACACCACGGCGTAGAGGGCATAGCCGAGCACGAACCACACAACGACCCAGGCAAGCACGGTGCCGCGAGCAGCCGGGATGTTGACGGAGTCGGTCGCGGCGAGCGCCGCGACCGCGGCGAGCGCCGTCACCCCGATCTGGGCCAGGCCGAGCAGTCCGATGCCGGCCACCTTGCCGGCGAGCAAGTTGCGGGCCGGCATACGGGCCAGGAGCACCTCGACAACTCGGTTGGCCTTCTCCTCCACGACGCCGGTCAGAACCAGGCTTCCGTAGGTGGATATGGCGATGAATAGCACGACGCTCATGATCAGCACCGCCGTCTCGTCCTCGGGGCTGCGCCCCGTCACCGAGCCGAGCTCGACATCCTCGATCGGGACGGGTGCGACCAGCGCGATCAGATCGCCGGGGTTGATCCCCGCCCGCGCGGCCCGCTCCTGCACCGCGACGAGTTGAATCGCCCCGGCCACGACAGCCCTCAGCTTCTCGTCGGTCTGGCGTCGCCACTCGAGGCGCTGCCCGTCCACCACGAGCACGTCGATGTCGCCGTTGCGGACCGCCTCCTCGCCGGCGGCAACGCTGTCGAAGCGGTGTACCTGCACCGCGGTACCGGCGGCGTCGCCCTGGCCCTCGATGGCGCCAGGCAGCGCGGTCGGGACCAAGCCGGTCAGGCCGACGTCGTTGGTGCCCACGTCGCTCTCTAGGAGGGAGGGCGCCACGATCAGACCGAGAACTACGAGGATCATCACCACCATGGATGCGCGAAAGGCACCGGAGCGGCTCCGTTCCCGCATCTCTCGGACTGCGACCAGCCATCCCTGACGCACGCCATTCATGCCGCCACCACCTGGCGGAAGAGCTCCGACAGCGTCGGGGGCTCGTAGGAAAACGCAACAACGTCGGTCGTGTGCCGAGCGACGGCCACCACCGCGGCCAGGTCGGTGTCTCGATCGACCAGTAGGCGGGCATGGCCGTCCTTCGACTCGAGGAGCTCCACCGAGGACAGACCCGACCAGTCGGGCGGTGCGCCGCGGTACCGGATGTCCACGAACCGTTCCGGCACTGAGGCGCGCAAGTCGGCCAGGTCGCCAGCGAGGACGATTCGGCCGTGATCGATGAGAACGACGTCCTCGCAGAGGTCCTCGACGAGGTCGAGCTGATGACTGGAGAACAGCACCGTCGCGCCCGTGGCCTCGATCTCTGAGAAAAGATCGGCCATGTCGTCGATGGCGATCGGATCGAGCCCGGCGAACGGCTCGTCGAGAACAAGCAGGTCGGGCTCATTGACCAGGGCAGCGATCAGCTGGACACGCTGCTGGTTGCCGTGCGAGAGGACATCGAGGCGGTCTTGCGCCCTTTCGGCGAGTCCGAGCCGCTCAAGCCAGGTGTCGACACTGCGACCCACATCCTTGGCCGACCGTCCACAGAGCCGGCCCAGGTACTCGAGCTGGTCTCTCACGCCCATGCGGGGGTAGAGGCCACGCTCTTCGGGCATGTAACCGAACCGCGCCCTGTCTACTTCCCCGATCTCGGCGCCGCGCCATCGCACCGTGCCGGCGTCCAACTCGACCAGCCCGAACACTGCACGCATCGCCGTCGTCTTTCCGGCACCGTTAGGGCCGACAAAACCTGTGAGCCTCCCGGGGTGGGCGGAGAACGTGCACGCGTCGAGCGCGTTCACGGCACCGAACCGCTTGCTCGCCCCCTCGAATTCGAGCACGGCTTCGCCCTTCACTCGATGTGTGGCTCGTCCGACGTAGGGCTCGTGCATGGGAATCCGACCTCCTGAACAAACGTCGTCTCAGCGAAGTGTCAACTCAGAACCGACAACCGACCACGCAACGCGATATCCGGCTACCAACTCCTGTCGACCTTTGACGGAGGCCTTGCGCGCAATATCTACCCAGCCGGAAGATGTGCGTAGGGCCATATGACTCCATGCGAAGTGCGAGGTGCGCGGGGCCCTACGACCGTGCGAGCGCAGGGCGGAAACAAGCCCTCTCGCCACCGCTGTTGGTGGCCGTCACTCGACCGCACAGATCACTGGCCGCCCGGAGCGCTCTCACGCACCCACCACCGTTTGGGATCCGGCAATCCCGCTTTCCTGCTCGCGTGTGGCGACTGGGCAGGGACGACCCCGCCCGCCGTAGGCCCCACCGCGGCTGCGGGCCCGACCGGCGCAGCGTGAGGAATAGCGACAGATGACCCGCACCGGAACTCTCCGATCACCCACCCATACGCACCCGCCACTCCACGCATGCCGACAGCAGAAGCTTCTTCACCCTGACAGCCCTGTCCGATTCAGCCACACCCTTCGAGGGCTTGGTCGAGATCTGCGATGAGATCTGCGACGTCCTCGATCCCGACCGAGTACCGGACCAAGCTTTCGGGGATTCCCATGGCTGCCCGGTCAGTGGCGTTCATCTCGACGTGGCTGGTCGTGGCCGGCGGGCCGGCTACCGTTTCCACCGCCCCGAGGTTGGCGGCGAGGTGCGCCAACTCGAGCCGGGGCAACACCGTCCTGACAGAGTCGAACCCACCTCGGATCGTGAAGGCGAGCACGCCACCGAACCCGGTCATCTGGCGAGCTGCGATTTCATGGTGTGGATGAGACTCCAGGCCCGGGTAGAACACGGATTCGATTGCGGGGTGGGCCTCGAGATGTCTGGCGACGGCCAGCGCGTTCGAGTTCTGGCGGTCGACGCGCAGATGGAGCGTCTTCACCGATCTCTGCAGCAAGTAGGCCGCGAACGGTCCCAGGGTGGCGCCGTTGATCTCGCGGTAGTGATAGATCCGCTCGATGAGGTCGGCGCTCCCGCAGACGATGCCGCCGAGAGCATCGGCGTGGCCGCCCAGGAATTTCGTCGCCGAGTGCACAACCAAATCGGCTCCCAGTGCGAGGGGGTGCTGGTTGATCGGTGTGGCGAACGTATTGTCAACCACGACGGTTGCGCCAACCGCATGCCCCGCCGCAGCCAGCCGCTCCAGGTCGAGAATCTTCAGCGTCGGATTGGTCGGCGTCTCGAGATAGAGAACCTTGCAGCCCTGCGCGACAGCGGCTTCGATCGCTTCGTGATCATCGGTCGAGACCAGGTCGACGACAACCCCATCGCGGGGAAGAAACTCGAGCAACATCACCGTGGTTCCGCCGTAGGTGTCGGTCACAGAAACAACGCGGTCCCCGGGCCCGAGCAGGGTGCGAAGAGTTCCGGAGATCGCAGCCATCCCGGTTGCGAAAGCCGTTGCCGCCTCGGCCCGCTCCAGTGCGGCGATGCGGCGTTCGAAAACGGCGACGGTTGGATTTGTGTTCCTGCTGTAGATGTGGCCGGTCTCCTCGCCGCGGGCGACCGCCATCCACTCGTCGATGTCCTGGTAGCCGAAGCTGACCGTTTGGGCGATGGGCACCTGCGTGGACCGCTCCCAGAGCGGGTGCTCCTCACCAGCCCACACCGACAGGGTTCCGTCTCCATACTCCACTTGGGTCCTCCGACTAGGTCCCGCCACGGTACTCGACCGTATGATTCGGGCTCACCGAAGTTCGGGTTGGACTCCGACTCGCAATCTGGGAGGACATTCGTTGAACCGCATAGCCGCACGTTGTCTCGAATTGGTGGGCACGCCATCGGTGACCGGGGATGAGCGAGCCGCAATCGATCTCGTCGCCGGATGGCTCGAGCCGGTCGCCGATGACGTGGATCTCTGGGTGACCCCGATGGCCGATCTCGAAGCGGACCCCGCCTACCCGGGCCGGGAGATGGAACGCGACACAGTGCCGGTGGTCGTCGGCCGAATCGCCGGGAACCGGCCCGGGCCCACCTTGGTGTTGACCGGCCACGTCGATGTCGTGCCGATCGGGGACGCCGCCATGTGGTCACGGAATCCGCTCGGTGAAGTCGAGGACGGGTTTCTCTACGGGCGCGGCGCCGCCGACATGAAGGCCGGACTGGTGGCCGCCGTTGAGGCATTCACCGTCCTGGCAGGCTCTGACCGGGACTTTGCCGGTGAGGTGCGGCTCGTTGCGGTGCCAGGCGAGGAGGACGGTGGCACAGGAACATTGGCTGCCATCCGGCGCGGCTGGACCGGTGACATGGTCATCATCACCGAACCCACGGCACATGGCGAAGAACTGCGGGTGGTCGTCGCCCATGGCGGTGCCCTGACGTTCTCCATCGAGGTCCCCGGCCGTGGGGCCCATGCGGCAACACGGCGGTTGGGCGAGTCGGCGCTCGACCACTTCTGGACGATCCATCGAGCGCTGGGTCGCTTGGAGGCCGACCTCAACGACGGTGAAACTGATCCGATCATGCGGGATTTGGGGCTGCCGTATCCGACCACGGTCGGGATTGTCCGAGGTGGTGATTGGGCGTCGAACGTGATGGAGAGTCTCACCGCTGAGGTTCGGGTTGGGGTGACCATCGACGAGACGATCGCCCAAGCGGAGGAGCGCTTCGAACGGAGCTTGCGGGCCGCAATCCTGGGTGACCCCTGGCTGGAGGCCCACCCCCCGCGCATCGAACGGACCGGGGCGGCGTTTGGGTCGTCGCGGGTCGATCCGGCCCATCCCATGGTGGCGGCTGTGCAAGACGCGGCGGGCGATGTCGTCGGTGCCAGACCGCCGATGGTTGGGGCACCGTACGGTTGCGACATGGCACTCTGGACACGTGAAGGGGGTGCCGCAACTGTCGTGTTTGGGCCCGGTGATGTGAGCAACGCCCATGCTGCTGACGAGCGAGTGAGCCTCCAGCAAACGGTCGACGTCAGCAAGGTGCTCGTTGAGGCGGCCGGGAGGCTGCTCCGCTAGGGCCTGTTGAACAATGCCAGTCCTGCCCTCTGCGGTAGCCCTGAACCAGGCGTCTTCTCCCGGCCGAGCCCCGCAATGGCCTTGTATCGGGAAGGAGAGAGGGGCCACTCTGCCCAAGCGGCGCCATCCGGCGCAGTCGCCACCGCCGGCCTGTGGACGCGCCGTTTCTGTCGTAGCCGGTTGATACGTTGAGGCCATGGAATCCGTTGACCTGATTGATGTTTCGACCGACCGCTGTGAGCAGTTCCTGGTCGAAACCGAGGCCCGAATCGGCCAGGCCCGGGCCGCCCAGATCGCGGTGCTGGCCGAGCTGGACCGTCGCCAGGTCCCGACCGGCGACGGGTGCCGCACTCTGGCGGAGTGGGTCGCCGGCCGGCTCGACCTGGCACCCGAATCGGCCCGAGACCTGGCCCACACCACCCGGGCCCTCTCGGACCTGCCCGCCACCCGCACGGCGCTCCGCAACGGCGAGGTGACGTTCGACCGGGCCGTTCAACTGGCGCGCACCACCACACCCGGCACCGAAGAAGCCGACCTGGAAGGCGCCGCCCGTTTCGACATCGCCGGCCTCCGACGACGTGCCGCGCTACAGCGGCGGCTCACCTCCGTGGACGAGCATGCCGCCTTCGCGGGTCGGTCGTTGATGCTGCAAGCCAACCTGGACGAATCGGCATGGAATCTGTGGGGCACCCTCCCCGGCTACGACGGGCGCCTGGTTGAGAAGGCCCTCCAGGAACGGGCCGACCAACTTCCGGCCGCTCCCGACCGGGACAGCCGGACGCAACGATCTGCCGACGCCCTGGTGTCCATCGCCCAAGACTCCCTGACCGGAACCGGCGGCACCGACAATGGAACACCCGTGGTCACCGTGTTCGTCGACGCCGACTCTGCATCTCCGACAGATGGCGAAACCGGGGCATGGATTGCGGATGGCCCGCGGGTCGGACCCGCCACGCTGAGGCGCATCCTCTGCGAAGGCACCGTAGAAGTGATCGCCCGCACGAAAGACGGCCGACCCCTCGCCGTCGGCCATGCCAGCAGGGCCATCTCACCCAAGCTGCGTCGATTTGTGCTGGCTCGAGATGGAGGTTGCACCGCCGACGGATGCACCTCGCGATATCGCCTCCAACCGCATCATCGGATCCCCTGGTCGCACGGCGGACCCACCGACCCGGGCAACCTGGTCGCTCTCTGCTGGTACCACCATCACGTGGTCATCCACGGCAGCGGGTACACCATCGAACCCGACAGCCCACCCGGCCGCATCCGATTCCGACCACCAAGAGACAACCGAAGCCCACCCTGATGCAACAATCATTTCCCTCCCACGCCCTCTCCCTTCGCTAAGGAAAGCCAGTGCGGCGTCGCCTCGCCCCCAGATCGATCCCTGCCAGATCGGTCCCTGCCAGATATGGTGACTTCGCCGCGCTCTTCTTCGCACAAAGCCCCCTATCGTTGGAGCCGCTGCCAGGCGAGTGGGAGGTAGGCGGTGAGATCCATGTCAAACGATCTGGCTGGACCACAGGGTGTCATCCGACCCACCGGCGACCGTCGGGACCCGGTGTCATGATCGTCCTCAAGGCGCTCGGGATCGGGCTGGCGGCCGGAGTCTTCGGCGGGATGTTCGGTGTGGGTGGTGGGCTCATCGTCGTCCCGGCTCTCGTGCTTCTGCTCGGTTTCGACCAGTACCGGGCGGCCGGAACCTCGGTAGCCACCATCGTGGCTTCTTCGAGCGCAGCCCTTACCTCGTTCGCCATCGACGATGCGGTCGACTGGAGAGCGGCGCTATTCCTGTTCGCCGGGGCGGGGGTTGGGGCCTGGTTTGGGGCGCGCTACATCGAGCGAGTTCCTCAGTACATGCTGACCGGGGTCTTCGCTGCGTTCGTCACTTTCGCTGCGGTGCGCATGTGGCTGTGACCGACCTGCTGCTCCTCGTCGCCATCGGTCTCCTGTCGGGAGCGCTCGCCTCATCCCTGGGTATCGGTGGGGGGATCGTCTTCGTTCCCTCGCTCGTACTCGTGCTCCAGTTCGACCAACACCTCGCCCAGGGGACCTCCCTGGCCGTGATTCTCCCGACAGCCATCGTTGGTGCCATCGGACACAGCAAAGCCAAGCGCATCGATTGGAGGATTGGGATCCCCGCCGCCATCTCCGGACTGTTGGGTGGCATCGGAGGCTCCCAACTGGCGCTGGCCATGGACCCGGATCGTTTGAGGCGCCTGTTCGCGATTGCGCTGTTCGTCATTGCAGCTCGCCTCGCCGTCCGAGCTCGGCGCCTGTATCTGGATCGACCATCCTCGAGGGCACCTGCCGCCGGGCAGTAGACGCCGGAACAGTCCTAGGGTTGGGGAGGCGTAGTTGAGCAGAGGTGGGCTGTGAAGATCGGAATCATTGGAGCAGGGTTTGTCGGCGCCACGTCGGCGTACACGATCCTCATGCAGGGCGCTGCGTCGGAGATCGTCATCGTAGACCGCGACGATTCCCTGGCTGCTGCTCAGGCGGATGACATCATGCATGCCGCCCCGTTCAGTCATCCGGTGATGGTGCGAGACGGTGGCTACCACGACCTGGCCGGAGCGGACATCGTGGTGGTGGCGGCGGGAGTGGGCCAACAGCCAGGGGAGACCCGCCTTCAGCTGCTCGAACGTAACGCAGAGGTTTTCGGCCAGATCATCCCAGCCGTCCGCAGTGAAGCCGCTGAGGCGCTGCTCATCATCGCCACCAATCCAGTCGACGTGATGACGCAAGTGGCCACCGACCTCGCCGGGCTTCCCGCCGGCCGGGTCATCGGTACCGGGACGATTCTCGACACCGCCCGCTTCCGATCGCTTCTCGGCGAGCACCTCGGCATCTCTCCACAGTCGGTCCATGCTTTCGTGCTCGGCGAACACGGCGACAGCGAGGTTCTGCATTGGTCGGGCGCATCCGCAGCCGGGGCGCCGGTGGCCCAGTACGCCTCCCAGGTGGGTCGCCCGTTGACAGGCGAGGTGGTGGCCGGCATCGATGATGCAGTCCGCAACGCCGCGTACCGCATCATCGACGGCAAAGGTGCCAGCTATTTCGGGATCGGGGCCGGCGTCGCTCGTTTGGTGCGGTCGATCCGGTCGGATCAGCGGGCTGTCCTCGCTACTTCGATCGTCACCGCCGACGTGGTGGGGGTCACCGACGTCGCCCTGTCGTTACCTCGAGTCATCGGATCGGATGGAGTGCTCGAAACGATTTCCCCGAATCTCGATGCCTCCGAAGCTGAGGCACTGAGGGCTTCGGCCGAAACCCTGTCGGATGCGGTGCGGTCACTCGGCCTGTGAATTCAACCAACGTTTGAGGCGGCCGGGTGCTCAGCCGCTGATGCGAAAGCTCCAGTCGTACCCGCCCGGGTCGGGGAGTCCGGTGGTGGTGTCCCACGTCACCCGCACCCGTTGAGTTCCCGGCTCCCAGTTTTCGAGAATCTTTCCCGGTCCCGGCTGCCACGAGTAGACGCCGGTCGGCTCCACCACGGTCACCTCATCGGCCGGCACCCGAAACCAATTGGCGGAGTTGTCGGCGTTTCCCCGGAAATCGATCCACAGGTCGGCTTCGTAGCCGACCGGCACGTCGACCTCGATCCGGGCCAACTGATGGGTCTGGGAACCCGACGGTGGGTCGACCGCTTCGAGAGGTTCCGGCAGACCGGATGTTCCACCGTCGGGTGAGCCGAAGGCGATACCGAAAGCAACCACGGCGATGAGTGCCATGGTCAGGCCGAAGTAGATCGCACGATATGAGCGGGATGGCATGGGGGCGATTGTACGTCGGCCCGCTCGGTACCCCCATTCGCCGCCGTTTCGACATCTGCCACGGCATTCGGGAGCGGCAGCGACGGGTTGGCTCCTCACGCTGAGCGACCCCTACTATCTCGTTCATGAGGATCAACCCGGTGCTTCAGTCGATGGGCTCATACCCGATGGCCCAACTCCAGGACAAGGCCAGGGCCCTCGCGGCGGCCGGGGTACCACTCATCGACTTCTCGATCGGCGACCCCCGCGAGCCCACCCCGCCGATGATCGCCGAGGCGCTTCGATCATCGGTGCCGGAGGTGTCGCAATACCCCACCACGGCCGGGCTGCCCGAGACACGCCGGGCGATCGCCGATTACGTCGAACGGCGTTTCGGGGTGGCAGTGGATCCGGACACCCAGGTCATTCCGACAGCCGGCTCGAAGGAGGCGATCTTCTCGACGCCATTCGCATTCGTCGATCCCACCGCTCATGACACCGTGATCCATGCCACGCCCGGTTACCCGATCTACGAGAGGGGTGCCCGCCTGGCCGGGGCCGACATCTATGGTGCCGTGCTCGAAGGCGATTTCGTGTTTCGTGCGGAGATGGTTCCAGGCGACGTATGGGACCGGGCGGCGATCGCCTGGATCAATACGCCCCACAACCCAACGGGCGCCGTGATGCTTCGGTCAGACCTCGAGGGCTTCTACGAAGCGGCCGGACGGTCCGACACCCTGCTGTGTGCCGACGAATGTTACGTGGATCTCTACGAAGGTGACCCGCCCGGTTCCATCCTCCAGGTCGCCGATCCATCGCTGCGTGGCGTGCTGTCGTACCTGAGCCTGTCGAAACGCTCTGGGATGACCGGCTACCGAGCAGCTGCCATCGTCGGCGACGCCTCTGCCATCGCCGCGCTGAAATCGTTGCGATCCTCAACCGGCACGGCCTCGCCCGAATTCGTTCAGGCCGCGGCTCCGCGCTGCCTGGAGCGACGATGTTCATGTCGCACCACGTCGTGAGGTGTTCGCGGCCAAACGTGCCTTGCTGCGCGACGCCTTCGCCGATCTCGGCTACGAAACCTCGGCCTCGCAGGCGGGCCTGTACCTCTGGGTGCGGGTCGGCGACGATGAGGCGTTCGCCGAGAAGCTTTTGGCCAGCCATGTTGTCGTGTCGCCGGGGCGGGCGTTTGGTCCCGGGGGAGAAGGGTTTCTGCGCCTGGCTTTGGTGCCGACGCTCGAAGAATGCAAAGCAGCCGTGAAAGTGGTGAAAGCGTGTCTGACAGAGAAGTAATCGAAGCGGCATACGCCGACCTGGACCAGCTGGCCGGTGCCCGCCAGGCGATCGAACGAACCATTGCGTCGCTCGATCGAGGCGAACTGCGAGTTGCCGAGAAGCAGGACGGCAGCTGGGTGGTGAACGCCTGGGTGAAGGAGGCGATCATGCTCTACTTCCGGATCACGGAACTGCACCCCATGGAGGCGGGTCCGTTCATGTACTACGACAAGATCCCGACGAAGACCGATCTGGCCGCCCAGGGTGTGCGGGTCGTGCCGCCTGGCACCGTTCGCTATGGCGCCTTTTGTGAGCCCGGCGTGGTGATCATGCCTGGATACGTGAATATCGGGGCGTACGTCGGCAAGGGAACGATGGTCGACACCTGGGCCACCGTCGGATCCTGCGCCCAGATCGGACAGAACGTGCACCTGTCGGGAGGCGTGGGCATCGGTGGTGTGTTGGAGCCACCCGGAGCAGCGCCCGTGATCATCGAGGATGGGGCGTTCATCGGGAGTCGGAGCATCGTCGTCGAGGGCGTCATCATCGAAGAGGAGGCGGTCCTCGGGGCGAACACCACCATCACCTCGTCAACGCCGATCATCGACGTGACCGGTCACGAGCCGCTCGAGATGCGGGGCAGGGTTCCGGCCCGCTCCGTCGTCGTTCCGGGCACCCGCCCGAAGGACTTTCCGGCTGGGACGTACGACCTCCAGTGCGCCTTGATCATCGGAAAGCGGACCGAGTCGACGGACCGAAAGACCACCCTCAACGACGCGCTTCGAACCTTCGGGGTCAGCGTATGAACCAGGAGCTGATCGATTCCCTCATCTGGCTCGTCGACGTTCCTTCGGTGATCGGTGACGAAGAGCGAATCTGCGATGAGATCCACGGTCGGATGTCAGGTACGTACGACGCTCACGAGATGATTCGCGTCGGTAACGGGCTCGTTGTCGGCCGGCGGACCGGCAAGCCGCTGGTGTTGTTGGTCGGACACATCGACACCGTTCCCTACCAGGGACAGCCACCTGCCCGTCTCGACGACTCCGGTCGACTGCACGGGATTGGCACGTCGGACATGAAGTCCGGGGTGGCGGTCATGATTCACCTCCTGGAAGACGAGGAGGTGTTGGCGGGACCGTACGATGTTGTCGGTGTCTTTTATGACAAAGAAGAAGGACCGGTCGAGGACAACCAACTTCGCACCATCTTGGACGCCGTTCCTTGGCTGACGGACGCCGAGTTTGCGGTGGTGCTGGAACCCACCGACCTTCGACTCGAGATGGGCTGCAACGGAGCCATGAACATCAGTGTGAGATTCACGGGCAAGTCTGCTCACAGCGCCCGGCCCTGGCTCGGGGAGAATGCCATCACCAAGGCGGCCCCCCTCTTGTTCAAGTTCCTGGCTCGTGAACCCCACCCTCACAACCACGGGGGGCTCGAATTCCTGGAGGTCATGACCGTGACGCTCGCCAAGGGCGGACTGGCCCGCAACGTCGTGCCTGCTGCCTTCGAGTTCAACGTCAGCTACCGGTTCCCGCCGACCATGAATCTCGCCGAGGCGGAGGAGCGATTTCGAGAATTCGCCGCCGAAGCCGATGAACTCGAGTTCGTCGATCGCGCTCCTGCGGCACCCGTCCCGGAAGGAAATCCTCATCTCGATCGCTTGATTGCGATAACCGAGGCGGAGCAGAATTCGAAACAGGGGTGGACGGACGTGGCGCGACTCTTCGAGTACGGCGTTCCAGCCGTGAACTACGGGCCGGGTGAGGTGGCGATGGCGCACCAGGCAGAGGAGTCGGTGGCGGTGGGCAACCTGCCGGTGGCGTTCGACTTCCTCCGGCGGTTCCTACTCGAGTAGCCCTATCGGTCCGGGATTCCGGCCGACAACCAGGCACCCTCTGCGCTGATCGTCATCACGACGCCGCCATAGCGGTCGGCTTGACGCATCGTTTCGACGTCTTCTTCGTTGTAGACCGCCCCGAGCTCCGACCATTGGGCTTCGCTCGGTGAGTCAACGGCCGCGGCGGCGGGCCACACAAAGATCCGGTTTCCTGAGGAATCGGTGGTCTGGACGTAGCCGAGGTCGAGAATCCGGATCATCACGGAGAGGTCGTCGAAGCGCTGGTGCTCCCGTCCGATCCAGAAGCGGCCCAGGTCACCGTCGGTCGGGACGGTCAATTCGGCGTCGGCCAAGGCCTCCAGGGCGGCGAAGTCGCAGCCATGCGCGGCCGCCACGATCGCCTGTCGCGTCTCGGTAGCAGCCAGCGTGAGCCCGTCCACAGCCCTCGGCCGGGCCGGAGCGCCGGACCCGGAACACTGACCGTCGGGAGCGGCCAAGCCCCCCAACGAGGCAGTGGGGCTGAGGGTCACGGGGGCACGCAGCAAGGTGACGGATTTGATCCGACGACTCGTCTCGAAGAGGTTGGATGTGCCGTCCGTAGCCAGGAACCGGAAAGCGGTACCCGTCGAACGGGTCACCGCCACCGCACCGTCGAAATCGAACAACTCCGTTGCCAGGCGGTCCGCCGGTTCCCATATCGCCTCTTCGGGCTCTGCGTCGGCGCCGGCCACCTCGATGCCGTTTGGGCCGAGCCAAGCGGCCCGGTCGGCCCCGAGGGTCAGTCCCACGCCTCCGTCCGGACAAGGCCAGCTCGCCATTTGCTGTCCATCCGTATCAACCACGTAACCCACTCGGCAGCCGTCGCCTTGTTGCGTGTAGGAGAAGCGATCGCCTCCGAGGGATCCGGACAGGATGGCTCGACCTTCGGCCAGGACCGTCGGAGACCCGCCGTCCAGACCGACTACCGCAATCGATTGCGACCCGTCCGGAGCTCGGTCGAGGTACATGGCCCCGAGGCGCTGGTTGTAGATGTCGACGTCGAGCAGCCGGAGTTGGTGACCTTCCGCAGCGGTCGCCAACGGTACCGGCTCACCGGCGTCGTTCCGGAGATGAAGGATGGAGTCATCCAGGCGGGTCGAACTCAGGGAGTATTGGAAGACGATTCCGCCGTTGAGGTCGTCGAACGCCTTTGCCAGTGGAACCTCGAAATCTCCCGGCAGGGAAATGCTGTCGCCATTCGGGAGGCGAATCGACATGGAGTCGTCGTAGGTGATCAAGAGACCGGCGCCACTGGGGACGTCGACTTGGGGATCCTCGGTCACCGCGAGGGTTGTGCTCGTCGAGGTACTCGTTGTCGTCGGGGTCGTCGTGGCGGGGATGGTGGTGTCGACCGTGGAGGTCGGAACGCTCGCGGTACCTTCGGTTGTGCATGACGCCAGCCCGACGAGCATAGTGATCGCGGCTGCGGCGCCCCAGGTCCGTGCTTGTCCCATGGGTGCCAGGCTACCCGGGGTGGTTCACTACGGGCTCTGGTCGAGATCTGCCGCCTCGTACACCTCGAGATAGCGGCCGGCGGCGCTGTCCCATGAGAAGTCGGATTTCATGCCGTTCTGCTGCAGTTCCGTCCAGCTCTTCGGATCGGTTTCGAACGTGCGCATGGCGCGTCGGATCGTCTTTGCCAGTTCGACTGCCTCGAAGAGCCGAAATCCGAATCCGGTGGCGCCTTCGTTCACTTCGTCGAGGTCGATGACGGTGTCGGCCAGACCGCCGGTGAAACGCACCACGGGGACCGCTCCGTACCGCATGGCATAGAGCTGCCCGATCCCGCACGGCTCGAACTTCGACGGCATCAGGTAGGCGTCCACCCCCGCCGTGACCGAACGATTGAGTTCCTCGCTGTATGCGCCGTGCCACACCGCACGAGGGAAGCGTTTCACCCAGTCATCCACCATGTCATCGAGTTCGCCGTTCCCCACCAGAACGAGACGGAATCCCGCCCCGACGAGTTCGTCGAGATACGGATCGAGCAGCGCCAACCCTTTTTGTTCGGACATCCGACCGACATTTCCAAAGAGGATGCCGTCCGCCAAAGCGGCTTGGGCGAGCAGGACCGCCCGGTTCTTCTGACGAGGCTTCAGCTTGGACACCGAGTATCGGCCTGCCAGAGCAGAGTCTGTGGCGGGATTCCAGGCGCTCCCATCGATGCCGTTGACGATACCGACCACCTCGTGCTCGAGGGAGCCGAACACCCCCGTCAGGCCGCCCGACACCGAAGCGTCGGTGGTGAGTTGCCTGGCGAACGAGGGGCTGACGGTGGTGACGCGGTCCGCTCCCACGATCCCCGCCTTCATGTAGTTCGCCCTGCCGTACCACTCCATCGCCCCCACCGGGGAGAGTGCATCGGGTGGCACGGCGCTGACAGATCCGGCCTCGGAGAGTGGCCCCAGAATGGAGTACGCCGCGTTGTGGACGGTCATCACGGTTGGGATGTTCGAGCCGAGCGCGGCCGGCCCGACGTGAGCGTCATGGAGGTGCAGCATCTCGAACTGACCGGCCAGCGTCCGCACCGTCGCACTGAAGCGACCGAATCGCCACCACTGGTCGTCGTAGCCCTCGCCCGGCCGATCACCGTAGATGCCGGGGCGGTCGAAGGCGGGTGGGTCGTCCACCAGTAGAACGGTCACATCACCGACCCGATGGCGGAGCAGCCTGGTTTCAGGTCCGACCGCGGTCTCCGGGACTCCAGACTCGCGGAGGTGCCGGTAGGCGGGCATGGCCACGGTCACCTCATGTCCAAGCCGCGCCATCGTGTTGGCGATGCCGGCCACGGCCTCGCCGAGTCCCCCGGTTCGCGCCAGCGGCGAGAACTCGGCTGCGGCGATGAGCAGCTTCATCGAGCGTCTCCGATTTCGACGGTCATTTTGTAGTGGCCGGTTCCAGCCGAGTTGAAGTGCGGCCATAGCTCAACGCCCTGGAGTATCTCCACCTCTTCGCCATCCTCGTTCCGGGATCGGGTGCGGACCGGCGTGGTGAACAGCTCACCCGGTACCGGCAACGAAACAACCACTTCCAGCCCCCGACCGGCGTGGCGAAAGCGAAATCGGTGCCCGAAGAAAGAGTCCACGGCGTTCAGGTTCGTCCAGTTACCGCCGTCGACGCGGAGTTCGGCGGCTCCTTCCCAGACCGAGACGGGAAGCCGAGGCCCAAACCGGCCTGATGTGGCACCATCCAGAACGTAGTCGAGTTCGAGGCGCCGGTCGGTTGCCGTGATGGTCTTGGTGACGTGACTCGATTCATCGCGGAACTTGATCTGGGCTGATCCCCGTGTCGCAGAGGTTTCGATCACCTCGAACCTCCACGGGGGAGGCTCGTTGCCTGTTTCGGCCAGTTCTTGTGCCGATGCATCGACTCCGAGATGTCGGTCCGCCAGCCACCGATGTGGGAACTGGTCGGTGAGAGTGGATTCGGCGTGGTACGGCTCTGAGACTCGGCTCATGACGTCTGAGACCGCCCATACGCCCGGCTTGTCGTCGAAGTAGTGCAAGCTCCCTCCTTCGGCAGGATCGAGAACCCAGGATTGGTCCGGGAGTTCGACGTGGATCTCGTCAACCCAGTCGGCGTCCCAGTCGAGGGTCTCGATTTCGGCCCAACCTCGACCCCGATGTTGATCCTGGTCGTGGGTGACCCGCGCCGCGATCATCTGTTCGTGGAGAGCGCTTCGGAGGTGAGGTAGGTACACACCTCCGAATCCGCCGTGCCACCAGGCACAATTGCACTGGGCGCGGAGCAGGCCGGTCCGCGACCCGCTGGAGGCGCGTCGAAGGTGGCGTGACAGACTCAGCATCTTGCGCTGGAGCACCTCCACGGAGGGATACCTGTCGATGAAGTTGGGGAAGTATCCGCCCGACCACAGCGACATCTCCGCATACGAAGCAGGAGGCAAGCTCACGTGCGGGAGGGGATCGTCCGTCGCTTCCAGAACCGCCTCGAATGTCGTTACTTCGAGCCAATCGGCGTCTGTGAGTGCATCGAAGAATGAGGCCAACCATCCCTCCTCGTAGAGGCGGCGGCCCGTTCCTGTCCAGTGCCCGAACTTCTCACCGTCGTCTCCGAACACCACCAGTCGATCGGGAGCGTCATCGTGCATGCGTCGGAGCATGCTCATGACCTCGTCGACCGAATTGTCCGGAATGGCGAATCGCAGCGATTCCGAGATCGGGAAGACGGCGAGCGGTCGACCCGTGAAATCAACGGCGAAAGGGCCGCTCAGGTGGGCGAGGTCGAACCCGCTCGAGCTGAAGGCCGAGTCGTCGACGAGGGTGTAGTCGAAGCCGGCCCGATTGAGGGTGCCGGCGAGTGACGGCTCCCAGACTCGCTCGGCGATCCACGCCCCCTTGGGATGGGCGTCGAAGTGCTCGGCCAGATGATCCTGGAGGCGGCCAAGCTGATCGAGACGATCGTTCTCGGGGATGGCCGCCAGAATCGGATCGTAGAAACCACCGCCCATCCATTCGAGGTTGGTGCCGGCCGCCTCCAGGGCTTCGATCACGTCAAGCCGGTGAGAACTCAACCATTCGAGAAGAGCGCCCGAGTAGTGGATATTGATCCGCAGTTCGGGAAACCTGCCGAGCACCTCGAGGAATGGGAGGTACGCCTCGTCGCAGGCTGCTTCGATCACTGAGTCGAAATTGCCGATCGGTTGGTGATGGTGGAGCGCAAGAGCGATCTTCATAGTGATGCTTGGCTGTCTTTCCGGGATGAGCGGACGCTGCCCACGCTAGCGGCTGAGGGATCGTCACATCCATGATGCGGTACGCTGGCGCAATGCATCCCCACACTACGTCCGAAGCGGCGATCGCCGAGCTTCGAGAGGACACGGCCGCCCTCTTGGCCCCGCTGGCGGCCGACTACTCGGCAGCCCAATTGGAGGCTTTCCTCGCCGATCGCCTTTTGGCCATGGAGAAACTCGACCGAGATTCGGGTGCTCTTCCTTCCATGATCTTCGTCTGTGTTCACAACGCGGGTCGATCGCAGATGTCGGCCGGATGGGCACGGCATCTGGCGGGAGAGCAAGCACTGGTTTTCTCCGGAGGCTCAGGTCCCGGAGCCGCCATCAACCCCGTCGCCGTCGAAGCGATGGCGGAGGTCGGGATCGACATTTCTGGCGAGTTCCCGAAGCCCTTCACCGACGAAATCGTCGAGGCGTCCGACGTGGTGGTCACCATGGGATGCGGTGACGCGTGCCCCTTCTTCCCCGGCAAGCGTTACATAGACTGGGACCTCGCCGACCCCCACGGTGGAAGTCTCGAGATGGTGAGGACCGTGCGAGACGAGATCGAGGGGCGGGTCCGTGAGCTGCTCGACGAGATGGGGTTGGGACCGTCCGCGTAACCCGGCCCGCACTGCCCACGGGGGCGGGCTCGGACCTTCTCGTTCGGATCGCAGATGCCGGAACCGTTGTTTGGGCTAAATGAGACGTCGTCTCGGGCTCTGATCGTTGGAGACGTCAGCGCGCCGGAGCCGTTCTACACTTGCCGTCATGCCCATCAACATCGATATCGCCCACGTGGCACATCTCGCCCGTCTGGCCCTGTCGCCCGACGAGCTCGCTCATTACCGTGAGCAGCTCGGAGTGATCCTCGACCATGCCGCGCAGATCCAGGCGATCGACACCGAAGGTGAAATCCCGACAGCCCACCCGTTGCCACTCGTCAACGCCTTCCGCGAGGATGAGGTGACCGACTCACTCGACAGAGAGGTCGTGCTCTCGCAGGCTCCGGAGTCCGCAGACGGGTATTTCGTCATCCCGCCCGCGCTGGAGCCAGAGTGACGAACCCCGCCGACTTCACCATCTCCGAGGCCGCCAACGCGCTTGCTGCCAAGACGTTGAGTGCTCGCGAGCTTCTCGAGGCTGTCCTCGAGCGAGCCTCGCTGACGGAGGCCAACCTCCACGCCTATCTCACGATCGATCATGAAGGGGCCCGGGCGGCCGCTATATCTGCCGACGCCCGGCTGGCGGCGGGCGAGTCGGGCCGGATGCTCGGCATCCCCATCGTGTTGAAGGACAACATGTCGACCAAAGGAATCCCGACAACAGCGTCCTCGAAGATTCTCGACGGCTATCTGCCACCGTATGACGCCACCGTGGTCTCCAAGTTGCGGGAGTCCGGCGCTGTGACCGTTGGCAAAACCAACCTCGACGAGTTCGCCATGGGTAGCTCTACGGAGAACTCTGCGTACGGACCGACTCGCAACCCTTGGGATCCCGCCCGGGTCCCAGGCGGATCGTCCGGTGGCTCCGCTGCTGCCGTTGCCATCGGCTCGGCCCTGGGGTCGCTCGGTTCCGACACAGGCGGCTCGATCCGCCAGCCGGCCGCCTTCTGTGGTCTTGTCGGCATGAAACCGACCTACGGACGCGTCTCACGTTACGGTCTCATCGCGTTTGCCTCCTCTCTCGATCAAATCGGTCCGTTCACCAGGACCGTGGAGGACTCAGCCACTCTGCTTGGAGCCATCGCCGGGCATGATCCCCACGACGCCACATCCAATCCCGGGGCTCTCCCGGACTTTTCGTCCCGCCTGAACGACGGCGTGGCCGGACTCAGGATCGGCGTGGTGAGCGAGTTGTCATCCACCGGCATCGATCCCGAGGTGAAGGCGGCCTTCTTGCGCACCTTGGACCGACTGGCGGACGCCGGCGCCGAGATCGTTGAGGTTTCGATCCCATCGACGGCGGTCTCGCTCAGCGCCTACTACCTGATCGCGCCTGCCGAATGCTCCGCCAACCTCGCTCGATTCGACGGCGTTCGGTACGGACTCAGGCTAGAGGGGGACACGGTCGAGGACATGATGTCCAAGACCCGGGCCGAGGGATTCGGGCCTGAGGTGACGCGCCGCATCCTGCTAGGGACCTATGCCCTGTCGGCCGGCTACTACGACGCCTTCTACGGGCAGGCTCAGCGCGTCCGGACCATCACCATCAGGGAGTTCGGCGTTGCCTACGAAAAGGCGGATGTGCTCGTTTCGCCCACCGCCCCGACCTCGGCGTTCGAGTTCGGCTCCAAGACCCAGGATCCCCTCTCGATGTATATGAGCGATGTCTGCACCATTCCATCGAACCTGACAGGAGAACCGGCGATCTCCGTCCCCGTGGGCCTGGACTCCGGTGGCTTGCCGATCGGCTTTCAGGTGATGGCGCCGTCGCTCGAAGAGAGCATGCTCTTTCAGGTGGCTCGAGCGGTGGAAGAGTTAGCCGATCCGGTGGGTCGGCCTTCGTTGGAGGAGCTGGTTTGATGGGTGCCTGGGAAGCTGTCATCGGAATCGAAGTACACGTCGAGTTGATGACAGACTCCAAGATGTTCTGCGGTTGCCGGGTCGATTTCGAATCCGAACCCAACACGAACATCTGCCCGGTCTGTCTCGGTCTGCCTGGCGCGCTGCCGGTTCCCAATCGGCGAGCCATCGAGTGGATCACCAAGGTCGGATTGGCTCTCAACTGCGAGATTTCTGAACGATCGCAATTCCATCGCAAGAACTACTTCTATGCCGACCAGCCGAAGAACTATCAGATCTCGCAATTCGACGTGCCCGTCTGCCACGACGGCCATCTCGACGTCGAGGTCGATGGTGAGAACGCCAGGATCCGGGTCCATCGAGCCCACATGGAGGAAGACACCGGCAAGAGCATCCACGTTGGCGGTGGCGGACGCATCGACTCGGCCGAATCCACTCGGATGGACTTCAATCGCTCCGGGGTTCCCCTGGTCGAGATCGTCAGCGAGGCTGACATTCGCTCGGCACCGCAGGCTCGCGCCTATGCCCAGACGCTCCGGACGCTGGTCGCCTCGCTTGGAGTGTCGGATGCCCGCCTCGAGGAGGGGAGTATCAGATTCGATGCCAACATCTCGGTCCGCCCCGGCCCCGAGGAACCGTTCGGGACCAAGGTCGAGATCAAGAACATGAACTCGTTCAGGTCACTGGAGCGGGCGGTCGATTACGAGATTCAGCGCCAGAGCGAGCTTCTCGATGCCGGTGGCACGGTGATTCAGGAAACGCGCCACTGGGACGAGGCTGCAGGAATCACCCAATCGATGAGGGCGAAGGAGGGAAGCTCGGACTACCGCTACTTCCCGGAGCCTGATCTTCTTCCGATCGTGGTCGACGAGGAATGGCGCGAGCAGATCCGGGCAACCCTTCCGGAGCTGCCCGCCGCTCGCAAGGCGCGCTACGAGGACCTTGGAGTCGACGCCGACAATGCCGCCACCTTGGCGAGCGGACCGGACGCGCTCAGCGCCCTCTTCGACGCAGCCGTTGCCGAGGAGGCCGATCCCAAGACCGTGGCGAATTGGCTGACCGGCGAGGTAACGGCCTTTCTCCGTCGTGACGGAAGCGAAGCCGCCGACCTGCCGCTCACGGGCGCCCACCTGGCGGAACTGTCGATCATGGTCTCCGATGGGACCGTGTCGGCCACCGCCGCCAAGGAAGTGCTCGCCGGGGTGATGTCCGGTGACGGGGGGCCTCGCGAAGTGGCTGAAGCTCGCGACCTCATCCAGATCTCCGACGTGGGCGCCCTCGAAGCAGCGGTCGACCACGTCATCGCCTCCAACCAAGACCAGTTCCAGCGGTTCGCCGACGGCGAGGACAAGGTGATGGGATTCTTCGTCGGTCAGGTCATGCGGGCCACCTCCGGCAAGGCCGACCCGAAGCTCGTCAACGAAATCCTGCGTCGACGCGCCGGCCGCTGATGCCTCGACCCATCGTCTTCGACTGTGACGGCGTGCTGGTCGACTCTGAGGGACTCGGGTGGACCGCACTCGAAATCGTCCTGCGTCGCTACGGCCCGGTCACCGTCACCGATGCAGACCGGGCGGTCTTGGCCGGGGCCACCTACCAACACGACTACGCCCACTTCGCAGCCAAGGTGTCCCTACCGGCCGCAGACGAGCTGTGGGAAGAACTGACCGGCGTGATGTTCGAGCTGTTCGACGCAAAACTTCAAGCATTCGAGGATGCCGTCGACACCCTGGAGGCGCTCAAAGGGCGCCAGGTAGCCATGGCGGTTGCCTCGAACTCGCCACGCGATCGCCTGGACAAGAGCCTCGCAGCCACGGGTCTGGCCGACTTCTTCCAGGCCTCGGTTTCCGGCGATGAAGTGGATGCGCCGAAACCGGCTCCCGATATCTACCTCCAGGCCGCCAAACTGCTGGCGGTCGACCCGTCCGAGTGCATCGCCGTCGAAGACACGCCAACTGGCGTGGCGGCCGCCAAAGCGGCGGGGATGACGGTGGTAGCGGTTGAACGCGGTGAGCACACTCCCGACGAGCTGAAGGCTGCCGATGCCGTCGTGCCAAGGCTCACCCCCATCAGCCTGCTCCTTTCATGATCGGCTGGGACCGCGCCAGGGGAACGGTGGCCAGCTAACCTGCTGGGAATGGAACCCGTAACACTCATCGTTGGGATCGTGGCCACCATCCTCGTCGTCTACTGGATGACGAAGAAGGTATTCAAGCTCGCCATCTACGCAGGCATCGCGGCGGTGGTCGCCTGGTTCTGGTACACCCAACTCGGGTGATCCTTGGCGTTCCTGGGCAGACTGGTTCGCGACGCCTTCGGCCTGATCGGCCAGTTCGGTTCTGAACTGGGTGAGGTCGTCTGGCTCACTCTCGTTGTGGCGATCATCGCCACCGTCCTGGGAGTCCTGATCGGCGTTCCTCTCGGGGCGTGGCTCGCTTTGGTCCGCTCCACCGTTGGCCGCTGGGGCTTGGTGCTCGTCAACACCGGCATGGGGATGCCGCCAGTGCTGGCGGGTCTCGTGATTCTCGTCGTCGTGTGGGACGACGGTCCGCTCGGGAGGCTGGAACTGGCTTTCACGGTCCCGGCCATGATCATCGCCCAGGCGCTGTTGGCGATTCCGATTGCAGCGGGCGTGACGGCCGGAGCGGTTCGGGCGATGGCTCCTGCGGCCCGGGAACAGCTCGCCGCACTTGGGCTGTCCATGCCGCGTACCGGTGCCGTGGCACTGCGAGACGTGTGGCCCGGTGTGGCGGCGGCGGTGGTGGCGGCGTTCGGCCGGGTCGTGTCGGAAGTCGGAGCGGTGCTGGTCGTCGGAGGAAACATCGAGGGGGAGACACGGGTCCTCACGACGGCCATCGTCTCGGAAGCTCATCAGGCCGACTTTGCGGCTGCGCTGGCTTTTGGCATCGTGCTCATGGGTATTGCGCTGTCCGTCAACCTCTTGCTCACCTATTTCCAGCTCAGGGAGACCTCGTTGTGGAAGTAGCTTTGCGGCATCCGGAGAACGGGGCCATCGTCGACACCACGTTGAAACTGCCGGAGGGGACGAGGCTCGTGGTGTTCGGGCCCAATGGTGCCGGTAAATCGACGATCGCCCGCATGATGGCTGGGACGGTGCCAGGCGGACCTTCCCTGGACGTGACCTATCTGCCCCAGACGCCTTACCTCTTTCGCGGAAGTGCCGCCTGGAATCTCGGGCTCGGGCTCGACGCCGAAGCTGCCTCCCGGGCTCGGCAACTGGCCGATCGATTGGGCGTGTCATACCTCCTCGAGCATCCCTCGGTCACTCTGAGCGGCGGAGAGCGCCAGCGGCTGGCTCTGGCGAGAACGCTCGCCCGACCGGCGCCTTTCGTGATCCTCGACGAACCCCTTTCGGCTTTGGATGCCAAGGACCGATTGGCTGTCGCCGAACTGATCGTCGAGGCCATTGGAGATCGGACCGCGCTCATCGTGACCCACCATCAACAGGAAGCGGCTGTGCTGGGGGAGATGATGGCCGTCGTGATCAAGGGGCGCGTCGTACAGTTCGGGAGCGTGAGCGAAGTGTTCTCCTTTCCCGATGGGACGGCTGTCGCCGAAGTCGTGGGGATCGCCAATCTCTTCGAGGGACGGGTCAATATCGTCGACGGAGCCCTGTGTTCCGTCGATGTCGGTGGCGTTGCCATCTGGGGACTGGGCGAGCGTGCGGTCGGCGACTCCGCACGGGTGGTCTTCGGTGCGGAGACCGTCACGGTGTTTCCGGGGCTCGACGCCCCTGCGGGTTCGGCGAGGAACCGCTGGCTCGGCACCGTGTCCGAGACTCGTGAAACCGGGCGACTGGTCGAGGTGGTGGTTGATGCGGGAATTCGTATCGTGGCATTGCTGACTCCGGGTGCCATCGATGCGTTGGACATTGGTCCGGGTAGCCAGGTAACGGTGACCGCCAAGGCGACGGCAGTCGGCGTGATCCCCACGTGAGGGCGCTCGCCGTCCTCGGGCTGGTCGTCGGGTTGGCCGCCTGCGGCGGAAGTGGAACAGAGCGCGTCATCGTGGCTGCCGGAACCACGCTGGTCGACAGTGGCTTCGTCGACCAACTCGCCAAGAGGTACGAGGAAGATCATCCAGGAGTTCAGGTATCGGTGATCGGCGAGTCGACGGCTCAGGTTCTGGAGCTGGGCCGCTCGGGCGGAGCCGAAGTCCTGCTCGTGCACGCCCCGGTCCTCGAGGAGCAGTTTCTCGCCGACGGCGAGGCAACTTCGCGCCAGACCGTCTTCGAGAGTCGATTTCTCCTGGTCGGACCCCCGCACCGGGCGAGAGCGCTGGACGGGCTCGACTTCGTGCAGGCGTTTGCAGCCCTTGCCGAAGCGGAGGGCCCATTCGTTTCGAGGGCGGACGGTTCGGGCACCGATGTCGTCGAGCGGTCGTTGTGGGAAGCGGCAGGATATGACCCCGGCGAGGCACCCTGGTACATCGAGACCGGGCAGGGGATGGGCATCACCCTCCAGGTGGCCGACCAGCGAGACGCGTTCGTGCTGACGGAAGAGGGAGCGTATCTGGCCGCCTCGGCGACGCTCGGACTGGAGGAGGTCGATATCGCGGGTGTTCTGGCCAACCCCTATTCGGTGATCATCGTCAAAGACGCGTCACCCTCAGCGGTGGATCTCGGTGCATGGCTCACGAGTCCCGAGGGAGCCGGTGCTATCGACCAGGTCAACGGCCAACTCTTCGGCAGAATCGTCTATCAGCCGTGAGGCGCCGGCGGGGTGTTAGGGGACGACCAGAACCGGGCACGGCGCATAGTGCACCAGTCGATCGGCCACAGAACCCATCACGAAGCGTTCGATCATGCCCGCTCCACGTCGGCCGATCACCAGCACATCGGCGCTGATCTCGTCACAGAATGCACTGATGGCGGAAGCGGGGTCTCCCACCTCGATGCCGGTGGTGTATTCGAGACCTTCGAGATCCAGTGAGGCCACGGTGGCGTCGAGGATCTCTTTTTGGGCGGCCACCAGCGCATCCGACACCGCTCGGGGGGGAGGGGGTGCGCCTTCGATTCCCCACCAGCCCTCAGGAGGGCGGACCGCGGTGAAGATGTGCAGTTGTCCATTGCGTGCCTTGGCGAGCGCCGTGCCGACTCGCGCAGCTTCCATGCTGCGTTCGGACCCGTCCACTGCCACCACGATGACCTTCGGTTCCCACGACATCACGACCTCCTCGACTTGTGTCAGAGACTAGGCGTTCCGCTTCGATCCGAGCGGCGGCCTGGGCGCCTGTTTGGTCCTTCGGCGAGGTTTTGTGAGACCACGAGGTGCGCGGCACAATGATGGATCACACTGCCCGAAGGGATCCGGCCATGAGGCCCAAAGTCGTGGTTGCCGAACAGATTGCTGAGGCCGGCATCAAAGCTTTGGCCGAGCATTGTGAGGTCGTTGTCGCAGTCGGTGTGCCTCGGTCGAGCCTCCTCGAACTCGTGGCCGGAGCTGAGGGACTCGTGGTTCGATCCGCCACCGCCGTCGATGCCGAGTTGATTGCTGCCGCACCTCGCTTGAAGGTGATCGGTCGCGCCGGCATCGGCGTCGACAATATCGACATCGACGCGGCGACCGCTGCGGGGATCCTCGTCGTGAACGCACCTCAGGCGAACATCATCTCGGCAGCCGAGCACACCATGGCGCTACTTCTCAGTCAAGCTCGGAACGTGCCCAGGGCTGACGCAGTCCTGCGGAGCGGTACTTGGGATCGGAAGAGTTTTCAAGGCATCGAACTGCACGGTAAGACCTTGGGGGTGATCGGCTTGGGCCGGATCGGGTCGCTGGTATCCGAGCGCGCCCGCGCCTTCGGGATGGATGTCATCGCATTCGACCCGTACATCTCCGACGACATGGCCAAGCGACGAAATGTCCGGGTTGCTCGAGATCTCGATGTCTTGTTCGCCGAAGCCGATTTCATCACGGTGCACCTTCCCAAGACGGCGCAGACCGTCAACCTTCTCGGAGCGGAAGCCTTTGCCAAGATGAAAGATGGCGTCCGTGTGATCAACACCTCACGGGGTGGGATCATCGATGAGGAGAGCCTGGCGGCGGCGGTTCGGTCTGGGAAGGTGGCCGGCGCCGGCCTCGACGTCTTCCAGAGCGAGCCGCTCGAGAACAGCCCGCTGTTCGACCTGCCGCAGGTCGTCCTGACACCTCATTTGGGAGCATCCACCGTCGAGGCGCAGGACAAGGCCGGCACCGATGTCGCCGACGCGGTGGCAACCGCCCTGCGCGGAGACCTCGTCCTCTCTGCCGTCAACGTCGATCTCGGGTCGGAGGTGGCAGAGGAGGTGCGCGCCTTCTTGCCGCTCGTCGAGGATCTAGGACGGGTGTTTGTGGTCCTCGCCAAGGGTCTCCCCGATCGGATCACGGTCCGCACGGAGGGCCGAATCGCCCAACACCCCATCCTGCCGCTGCGCCTGGCCGCGCTGAAAGGGGCGCTCTCCCAGGTGTCCGCCAATCCGGTCTCCTATGTGAACGCACCCGCCATGGCTGTCGCACGAGGGATTCGCCTCATCGAAGAACGGTCCGAAGAGGCCGTCGATTTCGTGTCGCTGGTCTCGTTGAGCGGCCAGATGGGCGACCAACCGATTTCGGTATCGGGCACCGTGACGCGGAAGGGACCGATGCTGGTCGAGTTGCAGGGCAACGAGGTGGAGTTGCCGCTTCATCAGAATCTGCTCATCGTGCGCAACGATGACGCCCCTGGCTTGATCGGCCGCGTGGGAACGTTCCTCGGCGACCTGGACATCAACATCTCGGACATGGTGGTCGGTCGGATGCCCGGCACCGGCCAAGCCGCCATGATGGGCCTCAGCCTCGATCAACCCCTTTCCGACGACGCGGTGGCGCGGCTCCGCGAAGTCGACGGTGTGATCACCGCCCGCTTCGTCACCCTCCCCGCTCGCTGAGTCAGTCGGCGCCGGTCTCCGACTCGACCACTGTCGCTCCGGCAGGCGCCGTGGACGACGAGATCGCTGCCTGACCACTCGGGACGAACAGCACGGTGAGCGTTTCGTGGTTGTGATAGAAGTTGGAGGTGCCGGAGCGTGGCCCGACGAATTGTGTGACCGTGTGCGAACCAGACTTCACCGTCTCCGCCACTGTGTAGGAAAGGTCGAAATCCTGGTCGCTGGCGTCGGGCTTGAACAAGGGCTGACCATCCCGCCAGTGCCAACCGTCGTCCCGTCGATCGTGGTCTGGAGGATGAAGGTATCCGTGTCCGTCGAGGAGTCGACGAACGACGTACCGCTGATGATGAGCACACCGGCTTCGGGAGCGACGATGGTGACAGAGTTGATCTCGACCAGCCCTTGCCCGGTCTCGAGGATGGCACCGACCACGCCGTCCTCCTCGGCCGCCATGACCGGGACCAGTTCTTCGCTGGTGGCTCCGCCCAGTTCCGCGCTGTCGACCGCCGTCGCCGCGTCGACGACCCGGTTTTCGGCGAGTCGGCGCAGGAAGGCGGCCATCTGCTCGCGGGTCACCACGCCACCGGGACAGAACTTGTCTCCCCCGCAACCGGTGGTGACTCCTGCATCCGCCAACCACTCGATGTCCTCGACGAACACGTTGGTCGATGGCACGTCTGAGAACCGGTCTGCGGCCAAAACGGCACTCGGTGCGACGACGGCCGCTGTGATGGCCACGACGGCCATCCACTTCAACCCTGTCCGATTCCGTGTGTTGATTACTCCCATGGCAGGTACTCCTGTCGGTCGATCGGGCGGCGTTCCATCTAGGTAGGCACGTTTGACGCGGCTCGGCGCTTGCGGATGAATCCGAACCCCTTGACGGTGAGGAGAACAAAGGCGGGAATGGTGGTGAGCAGCACCAGCCACAGTGCCCAGAATGCCAGTGGGTCGGTGAGGTCGAAGAGGCTTTGCGTCCTGCGCTGCTCCTGAGCGGTCACTGCGCCGGCGAAGAACGGA